>NZ_JBYSYI010000003.1:0-669630 GCF_058783105.1 Achromobacter sp. FW305-C-30-7
TGCCCTGCGCCATTCCGATGCTCGCCCCGGTGGGGCTGCGCTTCGGATGGCTCCGGGGTCCTCGGCTGGTAGTCGCCCAATGCGGTGGTTTTGGATCTTGCTCATGGGCAGATGCCTTGAGCCGGTGGCCGGGCGGAGGGATCCGAAGCGCAGCCCCAGCGGGGCGATCATCGGAATCCCGCAGTCCGGACGCCGGCGACTCAAGAACCCTGCCTCACAAAACCGAAGTGCGAGGCGCAGGGCTTCGAGTTCGCGGATGTCAGGGTTCTTTAGTCGCCGAGGCTGCCCTGCGCCATTCCCGGTTCCGCTAACCGACTTTCCCCGTCAGGCGCCGCGCCGCTTCCTGCACCGCCGCCAGATGGGCGGGGACATAACGATGCACAGGCGCAGTCAGCGTTACTGCGGCAGCGATTTCGCCATTGAGCAAAAAGACGGGCGCGGATATGCCCGCCACTTCCGCCAGGCGGTCGCCCATAGCGGCGAAATAGCCGTCGGCGCGGATGCGGGCGTACAACTCCTGTTCAGGCCCGGGCGCGTGGCCCAGCACCGGGTCGTAGGCCGTCAACACGCGTCCGCCGCTGCCGCGATCCAGCGGCAGCAGATCGCCCGCGCGGATATGGTCGCGCACGGGATGCGGTGAATCCACACGGTACAGGCACAGGCGCGCATCGCCCTGGCGCACGTGGTAGGCGGCGCTTTCGCCGGTGGCCGCGACCAGGTCGCGCAGCACCGGCAGGACGGCGTGCTCCAGCGAAAACGAGGAAGCGTAGATGCCGTGCAGGCGCGCGACTTCCCCGCCCAGGGCATATCGGCCGTCATCCAGGCGTTGGATCCACCCGGCGTGTTCCAGCGACGCCAGCAGCCGCAGGACGGTGCTCTTGTACAGGCGCGTGCGCTCGGCCAGCTCGCCCAGGGACAGGGCCTTGTCGCGGGGCGTAAACACCGACATCAAGCTCAACGCGCGATCCACCGCCGCCACGCCGCCTGCGGCGGCGTCGGCGTCGGCGAGCGATTCCGTGGCGGCTTTACGCGGCATCCTGCGCTCCGGCGTGTCGAATCATGGGCGGGACCATATTCCATCCTTTAGAACGAATCATCCGCATTGTAGGCGGCGTCTGGCGCTGGATTCGTGGTTTTCCCTGGGCGCGTGGCGCTTGACAGCGGAAAGCTGTGTACTCAATAATTCTATCTTAAGGAATATCGTTCTATTAGATAGAATTATTTGGAAATCAAACCATGGCTCAATTCAACGCCCGCACCCCCGACGTCCTGATCAGCGAGGTCGGCCCGCGCGATGGCTTGCAGTCCGTCAAGGCAACGATGGCCACGGCGGATAAGTTGCGTTGGATCGACGCCTTGGTTGCGGCCGGCGTGCGCGAGATCGAAGTCGCTTCCTTCGTGCCGGCGCGCCTGCTGCCGCAGATGGCCGATGCCGCAGAAGTGGTGCGCCATGCGGCGGGGCATGCCGGCATCACGGTCATGGCCCTGGTCCCCAATGCGCGCGGCGCCGAGGCGGCGCTGCGGGCCGGCGTCCACAAGCTGACCATGCCGGTCTCGGCGAGCCGCGAACATTCGTTGGCCAACGTGCGCAAAACACCCGAGGACATGGTGGAGGAAGTGCGCGCCATCGCACGGCTGCGCGACGAGCTGGCTCCCGCGGTCAAGCTGGAGGCCGGGATCTCGACGGCCTTCGGTTGCACCTTGCAGGGCAGCGTGCCCGAAGACGAGGTCATCCGCCTCGCCGCGCTGTGCGTGGCGGCGGGCGCCGATGAGTCGGGACTGTCGGACACCGTGGGTTACGCCAACCCCGCGCAAGTGCGCCGGCTGTTCCGCCGCCTGCGCGCCGAACTCGGGGAAAAGGCCGGCGCGGCCCACATGCACAACACGCGCGGCCTGGGCCTGGCCAACTGCCTGGCGGCCTGGGAGGAGGGCGTGCGCACGTTCGACAGTTCCCTCGGCGGATTGGGCGGATGCCCGTACGCGCCCGGTGCGTCCGGCAATGTCGTGACGGAGGACCTGGTCTTCATGTTCGAGGCCATGGGCGTGCGCACCGGCATCGACCTGGATGGAATCGTCGCCGCGCGCGCGCCGCTGGCCGCCGGCCTGCCTGGCGAGCCGCTGTACGGCATGACCCCCGACGCCGGCTTGCCCAAAGGATTCGTCCGGCGGGCTTGATCGCCCATGCCCCTGCGGCCCTACACACGAGAAACATGCGGCTAGACCGGCCTGTGCCGGAACCGCCGCGACTTGCAGAAGATCCACGCCCATGTCCAGCCACGCCCATCCGCGCCTTCCGTACGAACACATCCGCGTCGTCGAATTCACCCACATGGTCATGGGTCCCACCTGCGGCATGCTGCTGGCGGACCTGGGGGCCGAAGTCATCAAGGTTGAACCCGTGGGCGGCGACAGCACGCGCCGCTTGCTCGGGTCGGGCGCGGGCTTCTTCCCTATGTTCAACCGCAACAAGAAGAGCATCGCCCTGGACCTGAAGCAGCCCGAGGGAATCGAAGCCGCGCTGCGCCTGATCGACTCGGCCGACATCGTCAGCGAGAACTTCAAGGCCGGCGTGATGGAGAAGCTGGGCCTGGACTACGCCACGCTCAAGCAGCGCAATCCCCGCCTCATCTACGTCAGCCACAAGGGCTTCCTGCCCGGTCCCTACGAACACCGGACGGCGCTGGACGAAGTGGTGCAGATGATGGGCGGCCTGGCCTACATGACGGGGCGTCCAGGCGATCCGCTGCGCGCGGGCGCCAGCGTCAACGACATCATGGGCGGCATGTTCGGCGCCATCGGCGCCATGGCGGCGCTGGCTCAGCGCGAACAGACGGGCGAGGGCACCGAAGTGCAGGCATCGCTGTTCGAGAACAACGTCTTCCTGGTGGGCCAGCACATGATGCAGTACGCCGTCACCGGCCGGGCCGCCGCGCCCATGCCCAGCCGCATTTCGGCCTGGGCCATCTACGACGTATTCACCGTCAAGGGCGGCGAACAGATCTTCCTGGCCGTGGTCAGCGACAAGCAATGGGGCATTTTCTGCCGCGCCTTCGGGCTGGGCGAGCTGCTGGCCGATCCCCGCCTGGCCAGCAACAACGATCGCGTGCAGGCACGCGATTGGTTGATGCCGCAGTTGCGCTCGCATCTGGCGGAGCGCAGCGCGGCGGAGCTGGCGGAAGTGTTCGAGCGCGAAGGCCTGCCCTACGCGCCGATCACGCGGCCCGAGCAGCTGTTCGAGGATCCCCACCTGGCGGCCACCGGCGGCTTGGCGCCCATCGTGCTGGAAGACGGCCGGGAATCGCGAGTGCCGCTGGCGCCCTTCACGCTGGGCGGCGCCCAGCCCGGAATACGCCTGCAGCCGCCTGCGGTGGGCGAACACACCGACGCGCTGCTGCGCGGCGTCGGCTATCGCGACGATGAAATCGCGGCCTTGAAAGCAAGGCAAATCACACAAGGAGACTAACCATGTTCACGCTATCTCGCCGCGCCTTCCTGGGCGCCGCGCTTTGCGCCGCCGCCTTGCCGCTGCGCGCCCAGAGCGCGGGCGGCTATCCCAACGGCCGGCCCGTGCGCCTAATCGTTCCCTACACGCCGGGCGGCGGCACGGACTCGGTGGCGCGCGCCATCGCGGCCAAGGTCACGGCGATGGCCGGCTGGTCGGTGGTGGTGGAAAACCGTCCTGGCGCCGGCGGCAACATCGGTATGGACTTCGTGGCCAAGGCCAAGCCCGACGGCTATATGCTGGGCCTGGGCCAGACGGCCAATCTGGCCATCAATCCCGCCCTGATGCCGCAGATTCCCTTCGACGCGGAAAAGGACTTCGCGGCCGTCTCCCTGATCGCCTCGCTGCCGGTGGTGCTGGTGGTCAAGGCCAACGCGCGCTGGCAGACCCTGGCCGACCTGATCAAGGACGCGCGCGCCGAGCCCGGCGCCATCAAGCAAGCCCTGGCGGGCTCGGGCACGGTGGGGCATCTGGCCGGCGAACTGCTTGCCTATCAGGGCAAGTTCCAGGTGTTGAACGTGCCGTACCGCGGCGCTGCGCCGGCGCTCAACGACCTGTTGGGGGGCAATACCGACTACATGTTCGCCACGCCGCAGGCTGCCCAGGAAATGCTCAAGGGCAAGGTGCTGCGGCCGCTGGCCGTCAGTTCCCGCGCGCGGCTGGCGATCCTGCCCGATGTGCCTACCGTGGCCGAGTCCGGCTACGAGGGATTCGAGGCGTTGGACTGGAAGGCGCTGGTCGCGCCGGCCGGCACGCCGCCCGAGGTCGTCAAGGCCGTCAATGCGGTCGTGGAGAAGGTGCTGGCCGATCCGGCCACCGTGGCCATGTTCACCGCCGAGGGCAGCACCGCCATGGGCGGCTCGCCGGAGGCCGCGCAGCGCTACATCCAGGAAGAACAGAAGAAGTGGGCGCGCCTGATACGCGAAGCCGGCATCCAGACCGCCGCCTGACGCGCCCCGAAAAACATGCCAGGAGACAAATTCATGAAGCATCTTCTAGGAGTCGCCGCGCTCGCCTGCGCTGCCGCGGCGCAGCCTGCCCTGGGCAATACCGGCTCGCAATGGCCCGAACGTTCCATCCGGCTGGTTGTTCCGTTCCCCGCCGGCGGTCCGACCGACATCGCCGCGCGCGTGGTCGGCAAGGCGCTTTCCGACCGTTTGGGCACGCCCTTCGTCATCGAGAACAAGGCCGGCGCGCACGGCTTCATCGGCGCCAGCGACGTCGCGCGCAGCAAGCCGGACGGATACACGCTGATGATGGCCAGCATCGGCACCATGGCGATCAATCCTGGCCTGTATCCCGACATTCCCTACGACGTGAACAAAGACTTCACGCCCTTGGCACTGGTCCTCACCGTGCCCATCGCGGTCGTGGTCAATCCGCAGCAGATGCCGGTGCAGACCGTGGGCGAGCTGGTGGACTATCTGAAGGCCCACCCCGACCGCGTGAACTACGGCTCGGCAGGGAATGGCGGTTCTTCCCATCTGGTACCGGAGTACTTCAAGTACAAGACCGGTACCTCCATGACCCACATCCCCTACAAGGGCTCCAGTCCCGCCGTGACCGATCTGGTGGCCGGCCAGGTCCAGGTCATGTTCGACACGCTGTTGACCAGCACGCCCTTCGTGAAGGCCGGAAAACTGCGCATGCTGGCCGTCACGACGGCGCAGCGCCTGCCGGACTATCCGCAGGTGCCGACCATGGCCGAGGCCTTGGGCGCGCCGGATTTCGAGGCCTCGTCCTGGTTTGCGATGTATGCGCCCGCAGGCACGCCGCAGGCGGTGCAGCAGAAGTTGTCCTTGGCCATCAACCAGGCGCTGGGCGACGCGGCGGTGAAGCAGCGGCTGGCCGAGCTGGGCGCGATTCCGGCGGGCGGCACGCCGGGCGAGCTGGCGGATTTCCAGCAGGCCGAGCAGCGCAAGTGGGCGCAGGTCATCAAGGCGGCGGGAATACTGCCGGACTGAACCTGCAGGCTGGCCCGTGCTTCAGGCCTCGGGGCCAGGACGCAGCCGGCCAGCCTTCCATTTCAGCCGCAGCCGTTCCAGCGCCAGATACACGATGGGCGTGGTGTACAGCGTCAGGAACTGGCTGATCAGCAGGCCGCCGACGATGGCGATGCCCAGCGGGCGGCGCAGCTCCGAGCCTTCGCCCATGCCCAGCACCAAGGGCAGGGCGCCCAGCAGCCCCGCCAGGTTGGTCATGACGATGGGCCTCAGCCGCAGCATGGCGGCGCGATGGATGGCCTGCTCGGGCGTCAGTCCTTCGCGCCGTTCCAGGCTGAGCGCGAAGTCGATCATCAGGATTGCGTTCTTCATGACGATGCCCACCAGCAGGAACAGCCCCAACAGCGCAATCAGCGTGAATTCGATGCCCGCCAGACGCAGCGCCAGCAGCGCGCCCACGCCGGCCGAGGGCAGGGTCGACAGGATGGTGAGCGGATGCAGCGGGCTTTCATACAGGATGCCCAGTACCAGGTAGATCGCCACCAGCACCGCCAGGATCAGCCAGGGCTGGTCCTGCAGGCTTTGCTGGAAGTTGCGCGCGTCGCCGCCCAGACGGGTCTGGATGTAAGAGGGCACCATCAGCTTGGCCATGGCGGCGTCGATGGCCACCAGGGCCTGCTCCAGCGACACGCCCTCGGCCAGCGAAAAGCCCACGCCCACGGCCGCGAACAGGCCGTCATGGAACACGCGGTCGTTCACCAGCCCGTAGTCGTAGGTGGCGAAGGCCGTCAGCGGCACGCGGGTGCCGTCCGCCGCCACCACCTGCACCTGTTCCAGCACCTCGGGATCCTCGGTGTAGCGCGGGTCCAGCTCCAGCACCACGCGGTACTGATTCATGGCGTCATACAAAGTCGCGACCTGGCGCTGGCTGAAGGAGTTGCTGAGCACGCTGCTGATGGTGCCCATGTCCACGCCCAGGCGCTGCGCGGCCGCGCGGTCGATGTCGATCACGACCTGCTGGGTGGCGCCATCGCCTTGCGCGTCCACGTCGCGCAGCTCGGGTATTTCCTGCATGGCCTTGGAGATCTTGCGCGACCATTGCCGCAAGGCCGGCACGTCGCTGGCCATGATGGCCAGCTCATGGTCGCCGGAGTTGCCGAAGCCGCCGGGCATGCGCAGGTCCTGGTCCACGTTCAGGAAGAACATGCCGCCCGGCACCGCCGGGGCGTTGGTGCGCAGCCAGTTGATGACCTCGGTCGACGATTCCTTGCGTTCGGCGGCGGGCTTCAGGCGGATCAGGAACAGGGAATTGCTGATCCCCAGGCTGCCGCCGTTGTAGCCGATGACGTCCTGCACCGCCGGATGCTTGAGCACCAGTTGGCGGTACATGTCGATCTTGGGCTGCATGACCTGGAACGAAAAGCCGTCGTCGCCGCGCACGAAGCCCACCAACTGTCCTGTGTCCTGCACCGGCAGGAAGCCCTTGGGCGCTTGCACGTACAAATAGACATTGAGCCCCACCACGCCGGCCAGCAGCAATAGCGTCAGCCTGGCGTGGCCCAGCACCCGCCACAGGGTGCTGCCGTACCAGGCGTGGATGCGCGCGAAGGCCGCCTGCATGCGCGACGGGCGTATGTCTGCGCCGGACGCCGCCGGACTGGCGGGCTTGAGCCAGCGTGCGCACAGGCTGGGGATGATGGCCACCGAGACCACCAGCGAGATGACGGTGGCGGCGACCAGGGTGATGGAGAACTCGCGGAACAGCCGCTCGACCAGACCACCCATGAACAGGATGGACACGAAGACCACGCTCAGCGCCACCGTCATGGCCACCAGCGTGAAACCCACCTCGCGCACGCCGCGCAGCGCGGCCTTGCGCGGCGACAGGCCGCGCTCGATGTGGCGCGAGATGTTCTCCAGCACCACGATGGCGTCGTCGACCACCAGGCCGGCCGCGACGATCAGCGCCATCAGCGACAGGTTGTTCAGCGAGAAGCCCCACAGGTACATGACGGCGAAGGTGGCGATCAGGCACACCGGAATCGCCACGCTTGGTATCGCGGCGGCCCGGGCATTGCCCAGGAACGCCCACACCACCAGGATCACCAGCGCCGTGGCCAGCGCCAGCGTGATGTGCGCTTCGCGCAGGGTGGCGTTGATGCCGGGCGAGCGGTCCAGCGCCACGGTCAGGTCCACGTCGGCCGGCATCAGCGCACGCAGCCCGGGCAGGGCCTGGTTGATGGCGCCTATGGTCTCGATGATGTTCGAGCCCGGCTGGCGGCTGATGGTCAGGACCACGGCCGGGTTGCGGTTGTGAAAGCCGCTGCTGTAGCGGTTCTCGACCGAGTCGCTGACGCGCGCGATCTGCGACAGCCGGATCACGGCGCCGTCCTGGTGGCGCACGATCAGGCTTTCGTAGTCGCGCGCGGCCCGGGGCTGTTCGGGCGTGCCGACCTCCCAGCGCTGGCTGGCGGAATCCAGCTGGCCCTGCGGCCGCATGGGCGCGGCGTCGGCGATGGCCTGGCGCACTTCGTCCAGCGCCACGCCGTAGTGGGCCAGGGCGTTGGAATTGACCTGCACCCGCACCGCGGGCAGGGAACTGCCGCCCATGGTCACTTCGCCCACGCCGTTGATCTGCGAGATCTTCTGCGCCAGCACCGTCGAGCCCAGATCGTAGAGCTCGCCCGCGGGGCGGGTGGACGAACTGAGCGCCAGCGCCATGATGGGCGCCTGGGACGGATTGACTTTGCGGTAGCTGGGATTGCCGGGCATGCCCGAAGGCAGTTCGGCGCGGGCGGCGTTGATGGCGGCCTGCACGTCGCGGGCGGCTTCGTTGATGTCGCGGTCCAGGTCGAACTGCAGCTGCACGCGGGTGGCGCCCTGGTTGCTGGACGAGCTCATCGAACTGACGCCCGCGATGCTGCCCAGTGCGCGTTCCAGCGGCGCGGCCACGGTGCTGGCCATGCTTTCGGGGCTGGCGCCCGGCAGCTCGGCCCGTACTTCGATGGTGGGGAAGTCGACCTGGGGCAACGGCGCCACCGGCAGCAGCCGCCACGCGACCGCGCCCAGCAGGGTCAGCGCGATCGCCAGGAAGATGCAGGCGGTCGGGCGATGCAGCAAGGCGCGGATCATGGCGCCGGGCCTTCAACCCCGGGCTTGGCGGCCGCGGCGCCGCGGCGCTGGCCCAGGCGATGGAAGAACAGGTACACGGCGGGCGTGGTGAACAGGGTCAGCACCTGGCTGACCAGCAGCCCGCCCACCATGACCCAGCCCAGCGGCTGGCGCAGCTCCGCGCCCGAACCCGTGGCCAGCATCAGCGGCAGCGCGCCGAACAGCGCGGCCAGCGTGGTCATCAGGATGGGCCGCAGACGCAGCAGGGCGGCCTCGCGGATCGCGGCCTGCGGCGCCAGGCCGCGCGAGCGTTCGGCCTCCAGCGCGAAGTCCACCATCATGATGCCGTTCTTCTTCACCAGCCCGATCAGCAGGATGATGCCGATGACCGCGATCAGGTCCAATGGACGCCCGGTAAGCAGCAGCGCCAGGAAGGCGCCCACCGCGGCCGAGGGCAGGGTGGACAGGATGGTCACCGGATGAATGGCGCTTTCATACAGCATGCCCAGCACCAGGTACATGGTGACCACCGCCGCCAGCATCAGCCACAGCGTGTTCGACAGCGAGGCCTGGAAGGCCGCCGCCGCGCCCTGCAGCCGCAGCTCCACGCTTAGCGGCATGCCGATTTCCTGCTGCGCCGACTCGATCGCGGCGATGGCTTCGCCCAGCGACCCGTCCTCCGGCAGATTGAAGGACAGGTTGACCGCGGGGAACTGCGACAAGTGGTTCACGGCCAGCGGCACCGCGCGTTCGCTGATGGTGGCCAGCGCCGAAAGGGGGATCGCCTGCCCGTCTTCCGTCTGCAGATGGATACGTTCCAGCGCGTCCGGGTTCAGCGCCAGCTTGCGATCCACTTCCAGCACGACCCGGTACTGGTTGGATTGCGTGAACAGCGTGGCCACCTGGCGCTGGCCGAAGGCGTTGTAAAGCGTCTGCGCCACGTCGTCCATCGTCACGCCCAGGCGGGCCGCGGCGTCGCGCGAGACCTGCAGATAGGCCTGGCGGCCGTCGCCTTGCAGGTCGGTGGAGACGTCGGCCAGCTCGGGCGCCTGCGCCAGGCGCGCCGTCAGCGCATTGCTCCAGCGCGCCAGCAATTCGCTGTCCGGCGAGGTCAGCGTGAACTGGTATTGGCCGCGGCTGACGCGGTCCTCGATATTGAGTTCCTGCACCGGCTGCAGGAATAGCGAGATGCCGTGGACTTCGCGGGCGCGCGCATCCAGCCGCGCCATGATGTCCGCCAGCGGCGCGCTGCGCTCCGACCAGGGTTTCAAGTTGATCAGCAGCCGCCCGGTGTTCAGGGTGGTATTCATGCTGTCGATGCCGATGAAGGACGACAGGCTGGCCACGTCCGGGTCCGCCAGCAGCGCCGCGGCCACCGCCTGCTGACGCCGCGACATGGCGTCGAACGAGGTGCTTTGGGACGATTGCGTGACGCCTTGCAGCGTGCCGCCATCCTGGGGCGGGAAGAATCCCTTGGGCACGGCCAGGTACAGCAGGCCGGTCAGCGCCACCGTCGCCAGCATCACCGCCAGGGTCAGCCGCTGGTGGCGCAAGGTCAGGTCCAGCCAGCCGGCGTAGCGCGCCTGGACGCGGTCCAGCAGGCCGGGGCGCGTCGGCTCATGCGCCGGCAGCAGCCGCGCGCACATCATGGGCGTCAACGTCAGCGATACCGCCAGCGATATCAGGATGGCGACCGCCAGCGTGACCGCGAACTCGCGGAACAGCCGGCCCACCACGTCTTCCATGAACAGCAGCGGGATCAGCACCGCGATCAGCGACAGCGTCAGGGACACCAGCGTGAAGCCGATCTGGCCGGCGCCCTTGAGCGCCGCCGCCATGGGGCTGTGGCCCTGCTCGCGGTAGCGCGCAATGTTCTCCAGCATCACGATGGCATCGTCCACCACGAAGCCCGCGCCTATGGTCAGCGCCATCAAGGTCAGGTTGTTGGTGGAGAACCCTGCCAGGTGCATGAAGCCGAAGGTGCCTATCAGGGACAGCGGCACCGCCAGGCTGGGGATCAGCGTGGCGGGCAGGTTGCGCAGGAACAGGAAGGTCACGAGCACCACCAGGCCCACGGCGAAGGCCAGCTCCCATTGCACGCCGCGCACCGACGCGCGGATGCTTTCGGTGCGGTCCGTCAGCACGCGGACCTGGGCGGCGGCCGGCAGGCTGGCCGTCAACTGCGGCAGCAGGGCCTTGACCTGGTCGGCCACGGCGATGACGTTGGCGCCCGGCTGGCGCTGGATGTTGACCAGCACGGCCGGCTGCTTGTCGACCCAGGCGGCCAGGTATCGGTCTTCCGCTCCGTCCTCGACGGTGGCGACCTGGCCCAGCCGCACCGGCGCGCCGTTGCGCCAGGCCACGATCAGCTCGCGGTACTCCTCGGCGCTCTGCAATTGGTCGTTGGCGTCCATGATGACCGAGCGCACCGGCCCGTCGAAGCTGCCCTTGGGCTGGTTCGAATTGGCCTTGGAGATGGCTTCCTGCACGTCGGCCAGCTGCAGTCCGCGCGCGGCCAGCGCCATGGGATTGACCTGCACCCGCACCGCCGGCCGCTGGCCGCCGGCCAGGCTGACCATGCCCACGCCGGACAACTGCGACAGGCGTTGTGTCATGCGGGTGTCGACCAAGTCGTAGACCTGGGGCAGGGGCAGAGAATCGGACGTGACCGCCAGCGTCAGGATGGGCACGTCGGCGGGGTTGACCTTGCGGTACACGGGGGGCGTCGGCAGGTCATTGGGCAGCAGTGCGCCGCTGGCGCTGATGGCCGCCTGGACTTCCTGCTCGGCCACGCCCAGCGACACGTCCAGCGAGAATTGCAGCGTGATCACCGAGATGCCGCTGCCGCTGGTGGAGGACATCTGCTTCAGGCCCGGTATCTGCCCGAAGCGCCGCTCCAGCGGCGCGGTGACGGTGCGCGCCGTCACGTTCGGACTGGCCCCGGGATACTGCGTGGTCACCTGGATGATGGGGTAGTCCACCTGCGGCAGCGCCGCTACGGGCAGCATGCGCCACGCCAGGATGCCCGACAGCAGCAGGGCGATCATCAGGAAGGACGTGGCGACAGGGCGCAGGATGAAGGGGCGCGACAGGCTCATGATTTCTGCGGTTCGACTATCTGCACGTCGCGGCCGTCATGCAGGCGGTCCACGCCTTCGACCACCACGCGCTCATTCTCGGTCAGGCCGGATTGCACGACGATGCGGCCGGCGTTGGCGGGGCCCAGCTCCAGCACGCGGCGGCTGGCGCGACTGTCTTCGCCGATGACGAACACAAAGGCGCCTTCGGATCCATATTGGATGGCCGCCGTGGGAATGGTGATGACGTGGTCCTGCTGCACCACCGCCAGGCGGATGTTCACGAACTGGTTCGGAAACAGCGATTCGTCGGCATTGGGAAAGCGCGCGCGCAGCTTGACCGTGCCGCTGGCGGCCTGGATGCGATTGTCCAGCGCTTCCAGCGTGCCCTCGGCCAACAGGCGGCGGTCATCCGCATCCCAGGCCTGGACTCGTAGCGCGGCGTCGCGCGCCTGGGCCTGGCGCAGGATGTCCAGGCGCGTTTCCGAAATGCTGAAGAGGGCCGAGGTCGGCTGGGTCTGGACCAGCGTGGTCAGACCGTTGGCGTCGTCGGCGCGGACGTGGTTGCCGGCATCGACACGGCGTAGCCCGATGCGGCCGTCGTGCGGCGCGACGATGCGCGTGTGATCCAGCAGCCGGCGGGCGTCGGCCACCTGGGCCTGGTTGCGTTGCCGCTGGGCCGCGTAGGCGCGCACCTGAGCTTCGGCGGTATCGAGTTGCTGGCCCGCCACCGCTTCCTGCCGCGCCAGCTTGCGGTAGCGTTGCAGGTCGGCCTCGGCGTTATCCAGCAGCGCCTGGGTCCGCGCCAGTTCGCCTTCGGCCGCGGCCAGCGCCGCAAGGTAGGGGCGCGCGTCGATCTCGGCCAGCAACTGGCCGCGCGCAACGGCCTCGCCTTCGGTGAAATGCAGCTTCAGCAGTTCGCCATCGATCTGGCTGCGCAGCGTCACCTGCGCCAACGGTGTAATGGTTCCGAGCGCATGCAGATCGCGCTGCAGCGGACCGGCGGTGGCTGCCTCGATCGCGACGGCAACCGGAATCTGGCCGTACTCGGGGGGGCGCGCGGCGGGGGAACCCTTGGGTCCGGCGTACCAGAACGCCAGGGTGGCCAGGATTGCCAGCGCGAATGCAGCGGCAATCAGGACCAGGCGTTGACGTGGGGAAGCGGGGCCCGCGGAGGGGGGCTGGGACATCAGGACTGCCAAGCGTGGGGGTTACGGACAGTCGGAATTCTATATGAATAAAAACTATTCGCGTTTTTGCGTCAGGAGATCGTCAGGTTGCCGTGGACGGCGAGTGATCGACCATGTGGTGGCGGGGCCTCGCCCTGGCGCCTTGTGCCTACCTCTTGACCGAATCGCGATACGCGACGGCATACATCGTTGCCACCGCGAACGTGATCGGAATGCAAAGCAGCACGCTCACCGCGCTCTGCGCCAGCTCGGTGGCCGTGTAGTCATACGCGAGCATGCGCAAGCTGGAGCCGGCGTGGCCCGCCATCGCGACCAGCAGCAAGAGCGCGAGCATCAGCGGCCAGCGCTTGTAAGGCATCGCGCCCCGCGCTCCGCGAAAACCGTATTCGCCAGTCGCCGCCGAGCGCGGCAGTCCCAGACCGTACACCGCAAGCGCGTACAGCACCGGCAGCCAGATCAGCGCCAGCGAGGCGAACAGGGCGCCCCAGAACAGATTGTCGTTCGACCCGCCCAGCACCATGTAGATCACATAGGGCAGGTCCCCGGTGGCGCGGGCCACAGCCGTCACCGCGATGACCAGTATGCCGAGCAGCGCCAGATGGCGGGCTTGCGCCGCGCCGCCGCGGGCGGCGGCGGCGCCTGGCGAGGCTGGCAGAGCGACGACGCAATGCCAGGCGAAGGTCATGCGCGCCAAGGCGATCAGATTGATCAGCGCCAAGGCGAGAAACAACCAGCCTCCATACGGAAACAGGTTGGCAATCAACAAGGCGAAGGGCAGCGACAGGGTGAATACCGCCAAGGACCAGGGCGCGGCGGCCAGCATGGCGCGGCCGTGCAGGCGGATGGCGCCAGCCGTCGCTGCGAGGAAGCGGCGTGCTCCGGGTTTGGTCGACAAGGGGGTCTGCGCCTTACTTGCTGCGGTAGTTGTTGGCTTCGCGCTCACCGGCCCATTTGCGCAGCGCGGCGATGAACTCGGGGCAGACGTTGCCGTCCACCTGGCTGTCGATGATGATGCTGTTTTGCATGCGCATCACCACGCTGCATTCATAGACCTTCGTGCGGCCGCTGTAGTAGCCGTGGTTGGTATTCTGGAACACTGGCGTGGCGGCGCTGGTCGAGGTGGCCGGGATCATGCCGACCACCTGCTGCGAGGTGCCGGTCGAAACCCATTCGGTATAGGGTGCGGTCTGGTAGTCCGACCAGATCAGCTCCATCGTGTTGCCCACCCCGCGCTTTTTCGACGGTTCGCCCAGCGCCGTGATGGCATCGGCCACCGGATGGCCCTTCATGTTCTTGGCCACGTTCACGCTGGGCGATAGCGAGAGCCCCGACGAGAAGATATTGGTCAGCGACGGCAGCGTCGAGCTGCCTCCGGTGGGCATCGGCGCGCAGCCGCCCAAGGCAGCCAGGGCCAGCGACACCGGCAGGGCGCGGCCCAGCCACCAGGTCGAACGGAGTCGCGATGTATTCATGCTGAGCCCAAGCTCCCTCAAAGATCCGGCGTGCCGCAACATAATTCAGCGACCGCAAGATTTTGTCTTGTTTTGGTTTCGTTTCGTGACGAGTCGTATCGTTCGGCCGCAACGCTGACAAGGCAGCGGAGAACCTGCAAGCGCCCGCGCAACGCTGCGCCGGAAGGGGCCGATGTTACCGAAAAAATAGTGGCACATCAGTTTTCAGGCGCGGCAAAATTGGTTACGTAATACCTGGAAACGCGCCAAACCGGCTCACGGAAGACAAACTGTAACGTGCTACGATCCGCGCGTTCTGCGCCCCGGGGCGCCTTGGCGATCAGGCATCGCGGGGCTGCGCGGCGCCCAAACCACTGGATATTGCACACCCATGATGCTCGCGCGATTGCTGCTTCAGTTCCGTTCCACAGTGGCCGCACTGGCCGGCGCAGGCGCGCTGGCACTGGGCCTCGCCGCCGCGCCCGCCGCGCCCGCAGCGCATGCCGATACGCTGTACGGCGCCGTGGCCACCGACGAAGCGCACGCCAAGCTGTATTGGGTCATGCCCGAAACCTCCACCAAGGAAGCGCAGGACGCCGCGCTGGCCAAGTGCAACAAAGCTGGCGGCAAGGGTTGCAAGAGCGTCACCTCGTTTTCGGACAGCTGCGTGGCGTTCTCGCGCAATTCGCGCAATGACCTTTTCTGGGGCACCAGCGTGTCGTCGGAAGTTGCCGCGAAGAAGGCGATCCGCACCTGCACCAACGACAGCGCCGACGGCAAGTGCAAGCTTGCCGTCATGCCCTTGTGCGCCGGTCCCGGCTACAGCGAAGCCGAACTGAAGGCGCCCGACACCGCCACGCCCGCCCAGCTCGAAGCCCTGTCGGCCAAGCTGGATTCGCGTGGCTACTGGGGCTCGGTGGCCGAGAAGGAGTCGGGCCAACTGACCTACGCCGACGGCTATCCGAGCGAGAAGGAAGCGGTCGACGCCTTGCTCAAGTGGGAAGACTGCGTCGGCTGCCGCACGGTGCTCACCTACACCGATACCTGCGTCGGCATGGCCTGGGGCAAGGGCAGCGAGGGCCGCGGCACCAGCTTCACCGCGAAGAACCCGGACCCCGTGGCCGCGCGCAACGAAGCGCGCGCCACTTGCAACGCCAAGAGCGGCGGCCTGACCTGCGTGGCCTTCGTGCGCTGCTCGGGGCGCGCATATATCAGCGGGTACAAGGGCGAGGACGAGAAGGCCAACTGAGGGAGGCCTTCTGGCGACTCTCGGGCGTGGATTGCGCCTGTAGCATGGCCTGCTGTCGCGTAATGCGGGCCTTATGTAATTACGCCTCAACAGGCAAAGACAGGTGGTTCAGGCGAGGGACACGGCGCTACACTGCAAGCTCCGGGGTCTCTCGCCACCGATGGAGTTTTTCATGAAAAAGTCCATACACCCCTGTACCGCGACGCTTCTTTCCCTGTTCTGCCTGTGCGCCGCCGCACAGACCGTCACTCCGCTCAAAGGGCAGTCGCCCCAAACCACCCAGCAAGACATCAGCGCATGCCAGGCTCTAGCAGGTAGCGGCGCCAGCGCCAGCACGGACGATCCTAAATCCGGCGGGCGCGTCCGTGGCGCAGCAGCCGGCGCGGCAGCGGGTGCGGCGGTAGCCGGCGCGCGAGGCAATCAGCACGAGGAGGTCTACGATCGGATGAGCGATGACGCCAAGCAGCAATACCGGCAGAACCAGGCCAAGGACGCGGCGGCGGCAGGGATGGTCGTGGGCGGTTCGCGGCAACGCCAGGACCGCCGTCAGGATCGAGCTGAAGCGTCGCAGCAGAATTCGGCAGCCGCCTCCACGTATAGCACTTGCATGCAGCAGCGCGGGTATCAAGTGGCGCCGTGATCCGCGAGGGTTGCAGGGCTGACCGATGAACGGCGCGGGGCGGCTTTGAGTTGCGATTGAGAATAGATCTCAGTACAATTCGGCCACTTTCAAACGACCTGCGCCGCATGAGCCGCAACCCTTTGCTGGCGTCCAACACGACGCCCGCATCCGCCGACGACACGAACGGGAACGCCAGCGCGATCGCCAAAGCCTACGCGCGCTGGCGGCTGCCGCTCATGCGTGGCCTGGCCCGGTTCAAGGGCAGCATTGGCAGCGCCGAAGATGCGCTGCACGATGGGGTCGTCAAATGGGTGGCGGCCAGTCCCGCGTTGGACTCCACGGATGAGCAGGGCGCCTACTTGCGCAGGACGGTGTTGAACGGCGTGGCCGACGAGTTCCGCGAACGCAAGGCGGGTCGGCGGCTGCAGACGGTGTCGTTCGACGAGGCCGAAGTGGGCGTGCAGGCGCTGGCGGCGGGCGATGCCTCATGTCCCATGCGCGCGGCGGCGCATCAACAGCGTCTGGAGCGGCTGGGCGCTGCCTTGCAGGAACTCCCCGAGCGCCAGCGCGAAGCCTTTGTGCTGAGCCGTTTCGATGGGCTGACCCAGGACGAAGTCGCCGCCCGCATGCAGATTTCGCGGCGCATGGTGGTCAAGCATCTGGCGCGCGCCATCGCCTACTGCGAGGTCCGGGTGCACTATGCTACGGTTGCGCAAATGCAGCAATTGCATCGGCCCGTCGGCGATGACGCCGGCCTGGACAATAACAACAATAGCGACTCCGCCTCGTCATGACCGATACGTCTTCCTCAGCCTCGCCGGATAGGCTCGCCTTGCATGAGGCGGCCGCCGAGTGGCTGGTGCGTCGCCAGGACGCCAGCTGGTCGGACGCGGATGAGCAGGAACTGCATGCCTGGCTTGCCGCCCGTCCCGCGCATCGGCAGGCGTATTCGCGGGTGTCGCGAACCTGGCAGGACTTGTCGCAGGCGCCGCGGCCTGCGCTGGCCTCCGACGGGCAGGCCACCGCAAGTCCAACCAGATCCTCGCCGCGAAAAGCGCCGGGAAATGCGTCCGGCCGCCGAGCCGTCCAGCCAGAATTCTGGGGGGCGTTGCTGGGGCAACCCGTCTTCTCGAAGGCTTTCGCCGCCGCCTGTGCGGCGCTGGTCGTGGGCGGCGGCTACGGCTGGTATCGCTGGGACAACACGCCCGGCTATGTGCTGAGCGTGAGCACGGCGGCGGGAGAGGTGCGTCAGCTGGACCTGCCCGACGGCTCCCATGTCGCGCTGAATTTCGGCAGCACGCTCGAGGTCCGCTACTATCCGCGGCGCCGCGAACTGGTGCTGAACCAGGGCGAAGGGTTCTTTGACGTGGCGCCGGACACAGGCCGGCCATTTACCGTCGATGCGCGCCAGAGCCGGATCACCGTGGTGGGCACGGCCTTCAATGTGCGCAACACGCCCGATGAAGTCATCGTCAAGGTGTCGCACGGCCGTGTGCGGGTGCAGCCCGATCGCGGCAAGGCTGGGTCGGAGTTGTCGCTGGGCGCGGAGCAAGGCGTGACCGTGGATGCGCGAAACGCCACCTATCAGGCGGTGGCCGCGGTGCCGGACGGCGTCGGCGGATGGCGCAATGGCCGTCTGGTGTACCGGCGCACGCCCTTGGGCGAGGTGGCCCAGGAAGTCGCGCAGTACCTGGGCAAGCCGGTTGCGCTGGCCAGCCCGGGCCTGAAATCCCTGCCCGTCTCGGGCTTCGCCGCGACCAACGCGCCCGCCGCATTCCTGGAAGCCTTGCCGGATTTGCTGCCGGTGCAGGTCAAGCGCGCGCCTGACGGCGGCTATCTCATCCTGGACCGCTGAGCGTCCGGAAATCTAGCTGAAAATTATTTTTGTTTATATGCGGTGCGCGGGTTCCCAATCCCGTCCCGGAATCCGTTTACTCCCGCAAGGCCGGTAGCGGCCAACAACAATGGGAGTGGGAATGGGACGGGGATTGTTGAAAGACGCGCTTGCTGGCGGCGCGTTGACGGCGGGCATGCAGCTCAGGGCCATGCCGGTGATGGTGGCGTGCGCGCTTGCCGTTCTGGCGTCGCCCGTCGCAGTGCAGGCGCAGCAGGCGCAGGCGGATTTCAGCATTCCGGCGCAGCCGCTGGAGCATGCCTTGAGACTGTTCTCCGAGCAATCCCGGCATCAGGTGCTGTTCGACGAGGCGGTGGTGGCGGGCAAGCGCGCCCCTGCGGTCAATGGCCGCTACACGCCGCGGGAAGCGCTCGACCAACTGCTGGCCGGCACGAATGTGCGCGTCAATAGCGCCAGGCCGAACGTGTACACCTTGACGGTGGTCGGGCAATCCTCGTCCGACGCGGTGATGCTGCAATCGGTGACGGTCACCGGCAGCGGCATGGGTGGTCCGACCACCGAAGGAACCGGCTCGTACACCAGCGATGCCATCACGATCAGCAAGATGACGCAGTCGGTCAGGGAGACGCCGCAGTCGGTCAGCGTGCTCACGCGCCAGTTGCTCACCGATAAAAACCTGACCACGCTGGACGAGGCGCTGGCGCAGACGACTGGCGTAACGAAGTCCGCAAGAAACTTTGGCAACCACAAGTTCTCGATACGCGGGTTCACGGTAGACGACAACAACTACCTGGTCGACGGCGTGGCTGGCGTGGTCTACGCCCCGGTGGGCTGGCTGCCCATCGATACCGCCGTTTTCGACCGGGTGGAAGTGTTGCGCGGCGCGGCGGGCTTGATGCTGGGCTCGGCAGATCCCAGCGGCGCGATCAACATGGTGCGCAAGCGTCCGCGCGGCGAAGGCCATTTCGAGGGATTCACGACGGTGGGTTCCTGGGATAACTACCGCATGGAACTCGACGGCGGCGGCCCGCTTAACGAGTCCGGCACGGTGCGCGGCCGCCTGGTCACCGCCTATCAGGACCGCCATTACTTCTACGACGGCACCAAGTCGAAATCGCCCCTGGTCTACGGCGTGATCGACGCCGATCTCGGGAGCGACACGACGCTGACGCTCGGCGCCCGCCACCAAGCCACCGACACGGATGGCTACTGGATTTTCGGCTTGCCGCGTTATACCGACGGCGGCGCGCTGGACGTTTCGCGTTCGACTTCGTTGCTCCAGGACTGGAACCGGCAGAAGGGCCAGGTGAATGAAGTGTTCGCCGAAGCCGAGCACCGGTTCAACCAGGACTGGAAGGCGCGCCTGTCGCTCAACCATACCGAGGTCGACCTGGATCAACGCGTGGCCATTCCGATCGGCGGCGTGGATCGGGCGACCGGCGTGGGCTCGCGCTTCTACACCATCTATTTCAACAATGCGCGCGTCAAGAACGATGGCATGGACCTGAACACCACGGGCAGTTTCCGGGCGTTGGGCGGCACGCACCAGATCCTGCTCGGCACCAGCTGGTCGCGCCAGCGCGTCAACCAGAAGACGGCGAATCTGGACACAGATACGCCCATCAACGTGTACGATCCTGACCATTCCTCCATCCCCGAACCGACGCGTCCGGCCTGGGACAGCAAGGAAACGTCGCGTCTGGAGCAGACCAGCGTGTACGGCAGCATGCGGTTGCAACTGGCGGACCCGCTGCACTTGCTGCTGGGCGGCAAGTTCAGCTGGCTGAAGTACCGGTCCAACGATGGGCTGACGGGCAGGATGACCCGGGACTATGAGCAGAAGCATGAATTTACGCCCTACGCCGGACTGGTCTATGACCTGGACCAGCAATGGTCCGTCTACACCAGCTATGCGGACACCTACCAGCCGCAGAGCACCTACGTAACGTCTTCGGGCAAGCCGCTGGACCCGTCGATCGGCGCCAACTACGAGGCGGGCGTGAAGGGCGAACTCTACGACGGACGCCTGAACGTGTCCGCGGCGGTGTTCGCTGTGAAGAAGTCCGGCATTGCGGTGGAAGACATGGCGGCCACGGGCAGCTGCCCGGGCTCGCTGGCTTCGCCCAATTGCTATCGCAACGGCGGCACGTTGCGCAGCAAGGGCTTTGAATTGGAAGCCAGCGGCGAACTGTCGCCGGGCTGGCAGGTAATGGCCGGCTACACCTACGTCACCAGCCGCGACGACGAGGGCGGGACGATCAGCGCGGAGACTCCGCGCCATCTGTTCCGCCTGTCCACCACGTACCAACTGCCGGGCCGCTGGAATGCCTTCAGCGTCGGCGGCGGCGTGTCGGCGCAAAGCGGCTACTCATACGATGCCTACGACGACGAGTCGGTGCGGATGGGCGCGCCCGGCCGCGCCGTATGGGATCTGCGCGCGGGCTATCGCATCAACAAGCATTGGTCCGCCAGCCTGAACGTGGCGAACGCGTTCGACAAGGACTATTACGGCATGGTCAGCCAGATCCGTCGCGGCAACCATTATGGCGAACCTCGCAACGTGATGCTGACCTTGCGGGGTACGCTGTGACCGGCCATGCGCGGGCCGGTGATTGCAGCGGCCAGCGGGCGTCGGCGTGAAGGGGGGATTCCGCCAGAGCATGTCCTGGCTGCACACCTGGTGCGGCCTGACCTGTGGCTGGCTGCTGTGCGCGATTTTCCTGACCGGCACGCTCAGCGTGTTCCGGGAGCCCATCACGCGCTGGATGGAAGCGGGGCCGCCGCCGGCTCCCGCCGCCGGGGCCGCCGACGCGCGACAGTGGCTGGCGCGGGCTACGCAGGAGCTGTCATCCCGGGCAGCGGCGGCTTCCGCCTGGGATATCTCTTTGCCGGCTCAGCCAGGCTGGTCCGTGCAGCTGTCCTGGCGCACGGGCGATGGCGTTCGTCATGAGGTCTGGCTGGACTCGCGGACGGGCGCGGTGCAGCCTGCGCCCCAGGTGCGCGAGACGGAGGGCGGCCGGCATTTCATGTCCTTCCACTACACCCTGCACGGCGGCCTCCCGGGCTACTGGCTGGTGGGCTGGATATCCATGTGCATGCTGGTCGCACTGGTCTCCGGCGTGGTGGTGCACAAGCGCATCTTCAAGGACTTTTTCACCTTCCGGCCGGGCAAGGGACTGCGCAGCTGGCTCGACGCGCACAATGCCACGGCGGTGCTCACGCTGCCGTTCCTGTTCATGATCGGCTACACCGGGCTGGCATTCTTCTACACCAGCTACATGCCTTGGCCGCTGCATGCGGCATATGGCGGTGACGCCGGCGCCTATCGCCGCTACCAGGCGGAGCTTGCGCCCACCCCGCCTGCGCCTCGCATCGCAGGGCAGGGCGTTGGCGCAGTTCCGGATCTCTACCTCTTGTTGTCGAGGGCACGCGAGCTGACGGGACAGGACGCGGCGCGGATCACCATCGATCATCCGGGCGACGCGCGCAGCGTCGTCTTGGTGTCCGGCCGCAAGCCCTTGGCCGGCGCGGCGCCGCGCCTGCTCACCGAGAGCAGCCGGGTCGCATTCGATGCGGACAGCGGTGCGGTCTTGCAGTTGGTGCCCGCCTATCACGAGGAGCTGGCGGCGAAGCAGGTCCACGAAACGATCGAAGCGCTGCACAAGGCGGACTTCGGCGGATGGACCATCAAGTGGCTGTATTTCTTCAGCGGCCTGATGGGCACCGCCATGATCGCCATCGGTACGCTGCTGTTTTCCATCAAGCGGCGCAAGAAGAGCGAGCACGAGTTCGGCGCGGCCACGGCGCGGGTCTACCGCTGCGTCGAGGCCTTGAACGTTGCGGCGCTGGCGGGCATTGCTTTGGCTAGCATTGCATACTTTTATGGCAACCGGCTGATCCCGGCGGCTTGGCCGGACCGCAGCGCCTGGGAGATCCGCTTCTTCTTTGCCGTGTGGGCGGCCACCTTGGTCCACGCCTTCTGGCGCGCGCCGCGCCTGGCCTGGATCGAGCAACTGGCCGCGGCGGCCGTGCTCTGCCTGGGGTTGCCGATATTGAACTGGGCTACGACGGGCCGTCATTTGTGGACTTATGCCGCCAGCGGAGAGCAACTGCCGGCGGCAGTGGAACTCACCGCGCTCGCATCCGGCCTGCTGCTGGCATACATGGTCCGCGCGTTGCGGCGGCACTGGAAGGATGCGCCGGCAGGTGTCGCGCAGCCGTCACGAAAGGCGCAGGCCGCCAGCGGCGCCGCCGCGGCGCATCGATGGGGGATCGTCAGCCGCGTGCTGGCGGCAGCCGCAGGCGGCTATCTGCTGTCCGCCCTGGCCATGTCGGCGCTGGCGCTGACGTGGCCGGCCGTGGCTGGCGCATCGCCGGCCGTCGGCGTGCTGGCTGCAACGCTTTTGAGCTTTGTCGTGTACACCGCGATCGGGGTGGGCGTGTTCGGCGCCCGTAGCGCGGGACGAGCGTGGACGCTGATCGCCGTGGCTTGCCTGATGTCTGGTGTGGTCGTGCTCGGTCTGCGCGCATAGAGACGAATGGCTCTATCCGCAACCCGGAAGGGGGAGAGGTCAGGAATCGTTTCCTGTCCCTCTCAATCGCGCCTGCATCAGCTCGAGCAGCCCGCGCACCCGCGCGGTGGCTGAATGCCGGTGGCTATAAGCCCCCAGCAATTGCAGCGGAGCCGGCCGCAGGTCCAGCGGCACTTCTACCAGGCGGCCTGCTGCAAGGTCTTCCTGGCAGCCAAAGGCCGCCAGTATGGCGAAGCCTATGCCTTGCCGCGCGCCAGCGCCCGCGAGTTCGCCGCTATTGACGCGATAGCGGCTGCGGACCGGCACCTTGATGATCGCGCCGGCGGCGTCGACAAATTGCCAGGGCTGGCCTTTTAGCGCGTTCAGCGTGGTGATGCAAGGCAGCGACTTGAGTTCCCGCGCGTGGCGCGGCGTGCCGGTCTTGGCCAGCAAGCCAGGCGCGGCGACGACGACGCTGGGCAGGGTGGCCAATTCGCGGGTGATGAAGGCGCTGTCGTCCTGGCGGCCCCGATGGAAAACGATGGCGAGATCCACGTCTTCCTCCCGCAGCGCCTCCAGGCCGTTCATGCGCGTGTCGCATTCCAGTTCCACGCCGGGGTGCAGGCTGCAGAATTCGGCCAGGATGGGAGCCAAGAGTCTTGGAGCTTCGCCGGGCATGCACATCTTCAGGGGGCCGCGCAGCTCGCGTTGCGCCGCACCCAGTTCTTCCTCGGTGGCGAGCAGGACGTCGAGCAAGGGCTTGGCGCGTTCGTACAGCAGCCTGCCGGCCTCGGTCATGCGCAGATGGCGGGTGCTGCGTTCCAGCAGGCGCACGCCCAGCTTGCGTTCCAGGGAGGCGACGTGGCGGCTGACGTTGGACGAAGGCAAGGCCAGCAGCCGGGCTGCGCCGGCGAAGCTCTGTTCGTCGACGACCGCGGCATAGACGCGGACGGTGTTCAGGTCCAGGGCGTCGCGCATGATTATCCCATTTGAGGTATTAAACCGCCCCATTTTTACACGCTAGTTCTCTTCAGTGGCGAAACCTAAGATGTTGTCATCGTTTGACGTGCCGCCGCCGGTGGTGCGTGCGGGCGGTCTTTACTGGAGCGCTGCAGCGTGGAAATCGGAATGTTGGGGGGCGGCATTGCGGGCTTGAGCGTGGCGCTGGCTTTGCGCAAGCAGGGGCACAAGCCGCGGGTCTACGAGCGCCGGGCAGGGCCGGCGACCATGGGGGCTGGCGTGACGCTCTGGCCCAATGCCGGCTTTGTGTTGGAGGAACTGGGGTTGCTGCAGGACATCGCGGCGGTGGGCGGGCGGCCGGTTGCGATGCGCCGCCAGGATGCCGCAGGCAATCCCTTGGGCGGCCTTGATATCGCGTTGCTGGATCGGATAATGGGATATCCCAGCCACACGATACTGCGCCGGGACCTGCTGGCAGTGCTGTTGGACCACGTGTCGCGCGCCGGCATTCCGGTGGAATATGGGCATCGGGCGCTGGCGATCCATCTGGGCGACGATGGCCGGGCCGTGGCGCGGTTCGAGAATGGCCTGAGTATCCGTCCGGACCTGCTCATCGGCGCCGATGGCCGCATGGATTCGGTGGCTCGCCGATTCGTTGCGGGCGATAGCAAGCCGGTGTATCAGGGCTTCGTGAACTGGATAGGCGTGGCGCAGGCGGACAGCGCGCTGGTCGATGAAATCGCCATCCAGGACTCTTGGGGCGCGGGCGAGCGCTTCGGCGCCGTGGCGGTGCGGCCGGGGCTGGTCTATTGGGCGGGGGCGCAGGCGCGGCCCTTGCTCGCGGCGGCTTCTGCCGCCGACCTGCGCCAGGAGGTCGAGACCTTGTTCGGCGGCTGGCCCGAGCCTGTCGGCCGCATCATCCGCGCAACGCCGGCGCACGCCATCCACCTGATCGCCGTGCATGATCTGGAGCCCCTGAAAACCTGGAGCCGGGCCAATGTGCTGCTGGTGGGCGATGCGGCGCATGCGCCCTTGCCGACATCGGGGCAGGGCGCGTGCCAGGCGCTGGAGGATGCCTGGCATCTGGCCCGATGCCTGGACGGCGCGGACCCGGGGCTGGATGCAGCCCTGCGGGACTTTGCCCAGATACGCGTTCCCAAGACCACGCAGTTGATCGAACAGGCGCGGGGGGTTGCGCGCGGCCTGTTCGCCACCGATCCCGCAACCTGCCGCATGCGGGACGAGCGCGCCAAGGCGTCCGATCCCGTGCGCGACGCGCAAGCCCTGGCGCGAGGATGGGCTCAAGACTTGCCGATGCCCGGCGGTTTGGATGTATCGGTGGAAGAGGAAATGGGCTTCGGCAGCCTGTATCGCGTCTGAAGGGGACCGCGGGCACGCGGCTTGCTGAGTGTCATGTCCGGTTGGACTGGAACACCACCATGCCGAGCACCCGCATTTTCAAACGGCAGTCACCCGGTAAGCGATCGGACCGCGCCGAAGGTATTGCTCGAGCTTCAGCCGGCCATGCCGCAGCCGGCCGCGCCAAAGCCGGCAGTGCCAAAGTCGGCAGTGGCAAAGCCCGCCGAGCCGTAGCCCGCCGCGCCTCAGCCGGCCGCACCTCAGCCGGCCGCACCAATCCAATATCCCGCTTTTTCGATCATTTCGCCGCCCATGTGACAAGGTGGGCGGGGTCGCCGATCGCGTTCGGGCTGGCGCTCATCACGGTGATCATCTGGGGCGCGTCCGGGCCGGCCTTTGCCTATTCTGAAGTCTGGCAGTTGGTGATCAATACGGGGACGACCATTGTGACCTTCCTGATGGTTTTCCTTATCCAGCAAAGCCAGAACAAGGACAGCGAGGCGCTGCATCTGAAATTGGATGAACTGCTGATCGCGCTCAAGGGCGCGGACGAACGACTGGTCGACGCCGAGCGCCTGGACGAAGACAAGCTGCTGGCCCTGGCCGCCGCCTGCACGGCGCGCGCCAGGAAGGAACGACGCCAGCGCATGCATAGCCGGAGAAAGCCATGACCGAAACCAAACCGATGGTGCGCAAGGGGCAATACGCAGGCCCGCTTACGCGCGAGGAGTTCCGCTTGCGCTTCATGCGGCGCTTCTACGATCCCGCCTTCCTGGTTGAGCGCGAGGCGCTGGAACGCCTGGAAGCGATCGCCTGGAACGCCTACGAAGAGGGCCGCAAGTCGCCCGTCACCGTCAAGGCCGGGGCGGGCTACGCTGATCCCGACTACGACTTGTCGGTCGAATGGAAGGAAACGCGCGACCGGCTGGAGCGCGCCGCCGTGGCGCAGCGGGATCCGGGCGCGGCATCGCGAGTCCTGGTCGTCGTAGGCGCCGCGCGCAATGACGGCACCTGTCCGGGCGAAGTCTCCAAGAGCTGGCGGCTGGCGGGCATCGTCCTGAGCGAATTGCAGACGGCTGGCATGCAGACCGACATGCTGGACCTCAGCCGCCTGACGTCCGAGTACCAATACCAGATCCATCCCTGCAAAGGCTGCGTGTCGACCGCTATGCCTTTATGCCATTGGCCGTGCAGCTGTTACCCGAACCACTCGCTGGGGCAGGACAACGACGCCATGGCCGGCATCTATGAGCAGTGGGTCGCGGCCCACGGCGTGATCCTGATTGCGCCCACCTACTGGTATCAATCGCCCAGCCCCTTGAAGCTGATGATAGACAGGCTGGTCTGCGCGGATGGCGGCAATCCCGATCCCACGCTGACCGGCGGCAAGGATCCGCTGAAGGCCAAGCAGGTCGAATTGGCCGGCTGGCCGTACCCCAAGCATCTGGCCGGCCGCGCCTACGGCCTGGTGGTGCATGGGGACGTGGCCGGGATCGAATCGCAGCGGCGCGGGCTGGCCGACTGGCTGGACTGGATGGGGCTGATCGACGCGGGCGCGGCTTCGCGGCTGGACCGCTACATCAGCTACTACCGCCCGTACGCCACCAGCCACGACGATCTGGACCAGGATCTGGCGGTACAGCAGGAAGTGCGCAATGTGGCTCGGGCCATGGCCAATTTCCTGCCGCGCTTGCGCCGTGGCGAATTCGCGGCGCAGGACCAGGGCATACGCAATCCCCGGCCCAAGTAAACCGCAGTAGCATGAAAGCAGGATTCGACAGGAGGCCCCATGGAAAACGCCAAATGGGATTTCGAGCTTGAGCGTCCGATCGAGGACCAGGGCAGTTGGAGCATAGGATACGTGCTGGTGCCACCGCTCGCAGGTGCGCCGCAAGAGCGGATAGCCATCGAGGAACGTTTCGTTTCGGCCCAGGTGGCCATCGATGAGGCGACACGGCTGGCCCAGATCCACGTCGCGGATCTGAATGGCGACACGGCGGCGTTCGAAAAACCGACGGATACGGAAGTGCCGTTCGGCAAGAATCCGCGCTTCTGAAGCCTCTTGCGCTGGCTTGGTGGCATGGCGCTTGCTGATTCCCGGCTGCGGCGGATTTCGCCGCACTTCCTGATAGGTGCTGCGATGCCCCAGATCCAATTCGAGTTGGCCTTGCATCCGATAACGATGGCGTCCGTGCCGCCACCCGGGACTGCGGCCCATCGTCCGCCGCCGGTGAACCCGGACGATGCCAGCGACAGCGCTCAGGGCGACGAAGTGCCAGACGAGGACATCGAGCCCGCCGACACGACGTCCGAGGACAACGCCGCCGAAGGCTCGGCTGACCGATAGCCTCGAGACCCGGACTGCGCGCCCGCGCAAAGCCGGCGCGCAGGAGCGGCAGCAAGTCGCGAGGGCGCATGCCCGGGCCAAGGCAACGAGGCATCGAGGCCTCGGCAGGCGCTGCCGCGTCTAAAATGGCGCTCCGATCATTTCAAGGCGCCCATGGCGCCGCCTGCCCAGGTTCCCCATGCAAGAAAACACGTCCGCCGCGCCGTCGGCATCCGGAACGCCGCAACGCCAGAGATTCGAGTCGCTCACGCAGACGCTGGAGGCGCAGCGCGCCCGCCTGCGCCGGTGGCAGACCGTACAGCCGGAATACCAGAAGAAGTACGAGGACGCGCTGGCGCCGCTGGAGACGGACGAGGTCGAACTGAAGGCCAGGCTGGTGGCCTGCTTTGACCATGCCTGCAAACAGAAGGAACTGACCAAGGCGGAACGCGCCCTGGCGTCCGAGATCGCGGCGCAGCTGGCAGAGGAGACGCTCGACGCCATCGTGCTGGACGGCACGCCGGCGGAATGCGACGTGGAGAGGTTGAAGGCCCTGTATCTCAAGCATGGCGGCTCGGACTACGACGCCGGGCTGGAGGACGATGAGGACGGGGAAGCAGACGAAGCGGCGCTGCCGGGAGTCGCACCGTCTCCCGAGGCGCTCGCGGAAATCGAGGCGCTGGTGGCTGCCGGCCCCGATCGGCTGGCCGACATCGGTGAGGACCGCTACGCGCAGTACAACCAGGCGCTGGAAGCGCAGCTCGCCATCCTGGCCGGCGACATCGCGGCCGAGGAAGATGGCTTCAAAGCCCGGTACCACTTCGATCCCGCGCAATCCATCGACCCGGCGGACCTGATGGAAGACCTGGACGCGGAGATCGCCGACGCCCAGGAATACATAGGCGAACTCGAATTCGAACTATCGCAGTTCGCGGACATGCAGCAGGTCAAGGCCTGGCTCAAGGCCATGAAGCAGCAGCTCGCCGCCACGCGTCGCCGCGAAGGGCGCGGCTAAAGTAAGGATCAGGCCGCCGGACGCCGCGCGACGGGCACCACCTTCATGACAGGCGCCGCGCTCTTGCCCGCATCGGCGCGCGGCCGGATCATCATCGGGAAGAAGCGCCACAGGTATAGCCCGAACGCCAGCGCCCAGGCCGTCGCCGAGGCATGTAGCAAGCCGATGGTGGCGGCGGTCGGGAGCAGGGCGGCCAGGCGCAGCAACGCCGCCAATATCATCAGCGCATAGCTCAAGACCATGCTGCGGTCAGTCTGCAGCGGCCGCCCCAGGTGGCCGAGCGCGGTGCGCGTGACCATGCCCAGGATCAACACCGAGAAACCGGCCACGCCGATCACGTGCGCGGGCCAGGCCGGCCGCAGCACATAGCCGGCCAGTTGCGCCGCGCCCACCAAGAGGCCTATGCCCAGGCCGCCATAACCCGCGTACAGGATCCATAGCAGCGGCACCTTTCGCACCGCCCAGGGCTTCCACGATATCCATTGCGCCAGGGCGATCAGTCCGGTGGCGGCCAGCGCCAGCGCGGCCGCCTGCGGCTGGCCCGCCAGCAGGCAGGCGATGGCGACTATGCCGGTACCCAACTGCCAATGGCCGCTGCGGGTGTGGGGCGGAATGTCCAGCCCGGCCACCGCGCGCTTGGCGAAGAAGGGGATGACGCGGCGCGCGATCAGCAGCGTCAGCACCGCCATGCACAGCAGGCCGGCATTGAAGTAGCGCATCAGCGCGAAGTAGTCGCCCTGGACCGAGGCCCAGAGATAGAGCGCGTTGGTCGCGGCCAGGCCCAGCAGCAGAAAGGGAATGCCGTAATTGCGCTGGTTGCGCGTGACGGCAACGGCGCGGCCCAGCGCGCCCGCGGCCCACAGGAAGAACAGCAGGTCCGCCGCAGCGGCCACCACGAAGGCCGTGCGTCCGGGCACGAGATAGCCCGCGCGCGCCACGATCCAGACCGCGCACAGCGCCGCCAGGGGCGTGCCCCGCAAGGGGTTCTTGCCGGTCCAGTTGGCGCCCGCCGTCAGCAGGAATCCCACGGCGATGGTGGCGACGAAGCCCCACAACATCTCGTGCGCATGCCAGAACATGCCATTCAACACGCCCGTCAGGCGGGCAGGGGCATGCACCCACAACAGCACGGACGCCAGCGCCCAGAAACAGCCGGCCAGGTACAGCGGCCGGAAGCCCATTTCCGTGAAGGAGCGCCATTGGGGGCGCGGACGGGGCGGTGCAGCGGCGGGTTCTTCGATGCTAAGCAGCGTGCTCATGAGGTCTGTGCGGTGCCGTTTCGGCATGCGTTTAAAGGTGTATTTGAAATACATATTAATGCGTCCAACGCGTCGCCGCCAGCGCGGCGGCTTGATCCAGCGCAAGCCGGGCCGGCAAGAAAGGGGTGACTAGTCACATCGGCAAGGGGCTTCTGGTCGGCTGGCGAATGGTCCGCAAGGCTCGCGATGCCTAGGCTAGCCACATGTCTTCGTGAGTAAAGCGAGAGTAACCATGGCAGCAAGTCATTCCTCGGCAGGCGCGCCGATGCGGGTCCTGATTTCAAGCACATTCGCCTTCACCATCTGTTTCGCGGTGTGGATGATCTTCGCGGTGCTGGGCATACCCATCAAGCAGCAGTTGGGCCTGTCCGAAACCGAGTTCGGCCTGCTGGCCGCCATGCCGGTGCTGACCGGTTCGCTGGTGCGGGTGCCGCTGGGCATCTGGACCGACCGTTACGGCGGCCGGCCGGTGTTCTTCATCCTGATGCTGTTGGCCGTGGTGCCGATCTGGCTGCTGTCCTATGCCACCGAGTATTGGCAGTTCCTGGTACTGGCGCTGTTCGTCGGCCTGACGGGCGGTTCGTTCTCGGTCGGTACGCCCTATGTGGCGCGCTGGTTCCCGCGCAATAAGCAGGGGCTGGCGATGGGCGTGTTCGGCGCGGGCAATTCGGGCTCGGCCATCACCAAGTTCGTGGCCCCGGCGTTGATCGCGGCGGCGGGTGGCGCCTGGGTCATCGTGCCCCAGGTCTATGCCGTGGCGCTGTTGGTCACCGCGATTCTGTTCTGGCTGTTCTCTGCTTCCGACCCGGCGCACCGCGTCAAGAGCGGCGCCAGCCTGTCGGCCCAGATGGCCATGCTGAAGGATCCCCGCGTCTGGCGCTATTGCCAGTACTACTCGGTGGTGTTCGGCGGCTACGTGGCGCTGGCGCTGTGGATGACCAAGTACTACATCGGCGAATACGGCTTCGACATGAAGCTGGCGGCGCTGTTGGCGGCTTGCTTCTCACTGCCTGGCGGCGTGCTGCGGGCCCTCGGCGGCTGGATCTCCGACCGCTACGGCGCCTACAAGACCACCTGGTGGGTGATGTGGGTGTGCTGGGTGGCGTTCTTCCTGCTGAGCTATCCGCAAACGGAATTCACCGTCGCGACCGCCAACGGCCCGCGCAGCTTCGGCATCGCGCTGGGACCGGTCGCCTTCACCGTGCTGCTGTTCGTGGTCGGCATCGCCATGGCCATCGGCAAGGCCTCGGTCTTCAAGTTCATCTCGGACGAGTTCGGCGAAAACATCGGCGCGGTTTCCGGCATCGTCGGCCTGGCCGGCGGCCTGGGCGGCTTCGTGCTGCCGATCATGTTCGGCATCCTGCTGGACCTGACGGGCGTGCGCTCCAGCGCCTTCATGCTGCTGTACGGCACCGTCTGCGTCTCCCTCATCTTCATGCACTTCAGTTTCCGGCCGGAAAGCGCGGCCGTCGCCCGGCAACACGCTGCCGCTCCTTCCACCACCTCCTGAGAGTATCCCTATGTCTTCCACTCAAGTCCTTGCGCGCTGGGAGCCGGATAATCCCGGCTTCTGGAAGCAGACCGGCGCCCGCGTCGCCAACCGCAATCTCTGGATCTCGATTCCTGCGCTGATGCTGGCGTTTAGCATCTGGATGCTCTGGAGCGTGGTGGTGGTCAACCTGGACCGCGCCGGTTTCATGCTGTCCAAGAACCAGATGTTCTGGCTGACGGCGCTGCCGGCGCTGTCGGGCGCGACCCTGCGCATCTTCTACTCCTTCCTGGTGCCAGTCTTCGGCGGGCGCAAGTGGACGGCCATTTCCACCGCCTCACTGCTGATTCCGGCGCTGGGCATGGGCTTCGCCCTGCGCGACCCGACCACCACCTTTCCGACCCTGCTGATCCTGGCGCTGCTGTGCGGCCTGGGCGGCGGCAACTTCAGCTCCAGCATGGCCAACATCAGCTTCTTCTTTCCCAAGGAGAAGAAGGGCCTGGCCACCGGGCTGAACGCCGGCATCGGCAACCTGGGCGTATCCCTGGTGCAGTTCGTGGTGCCGGTGGTGATTTCCATTGGCGTGTTCGGCGTGGCGGGCGGCGAGCCCCAGGTCATCACCGCCAATGGCGCGCAGCAGAACCTGTGGCTGCAGAACGCCGGTTTCATCTGGGTGATCCCCATCGCGCTGGCGTCCATCGCGGCCTGGTTCGGCATGAACGACATCGCCGACGCCCGCGCCTCGTTCGCGGACCAGGCCGTCATCTTCAAGCGCAAGCACAACTGGCTGATGTGCTGGCTGTACGTGGGCACCTTCGGCTCGTTCATCGGCTTTTCGGCAGGCTTCGCCATGCTGACCAAGACGCTGTTCCCGCAGGTCGATCCCATGGCCTATGCCTTCCTCGGCCCGCTGCTGGGCTCGCTGACGCGGCCGTTCGGCGGCTGGGTGTCGGACAAGCTGGGCGGCGCGCGGGTCACGCTGTTCACCTTCGCGGCCATGATCGCGGCGGTGCTGGGCGTGGTGACGTTCCTGCCGGTGGCGGGACAGGCCGGGAATTTCACCGGCTTCCTGACCATGTTCATCGTCTTGTTCGCGCTGACCGGCGTGGGCAATGGCTCGACCTTCCGCATGATTCCCGTGATCTTCCTGCGCGAACGCACGCAGGCGGCCGAGGGCAAGGGCGCCGCGGCGCAGAAGCAGGCCCAGGCGGACGCCGCCAAGGAATCGGCCGCGGTACTGGGCTTCTCGGGCGCGATCGGCGCGTACGGCGGCTTTTTCATCCCGCGCAGCTTCGGCACCTCGCTGGAGATGACGGGCAGCGTGCAGGCCGCCCTCTATTGCTTCATCGGCTTCTACGCCACCTGCATGGTCATCACCTGGTGGTACTACGCCCGCCGCAATGCGCCGGTGCCTTGCTAGCGCAAAACGGACGCGGTCGGAGTGACTAGTCATTCTGCCGCGCCCGGCCTGTGCCACCGGCGAATGGTCCGGCGGGCGGGCCGCGCCCACAATGGATTCAACAGCATTGATCGCAGTACGCGCCGGCCGGACCGGCGCTCTTGGAGAATAGAGAATGAGCCATTTCCTGGACCGCTTGAAGTTCATGTCGCGGGTAAAGTCCACCTTCGCGGACGGTCACGGCGTAACGGTCAACGAGGACCGCAAGTGGGAAAACGCCTACCGCGCCCGCTGGCAGCACGACAAGGTGGTGCGTTCGACGCACGGCGTCAACTGCACCGGCTCCTGCTCGTGGAAGGTCTACGTCAAGAACGGCCTGATCACCTGGGAAACCCAGCAGACCGACTACCCGCGCACGCGGCCCGACCTGCCCAACCATGAACCCCGCGGCTGTCCGCGAGGCGCTTCGTACAGCTGGTACGTGTATTCGGCGCAGCGCGTGAAGTACCCGATGATCCGCGGCCGCCTCATGGAAATGTGGCGCGAGGCCCGCAAGACCATGGACCCGATCGCGGCCTGGGAATGGATCAGCCAGGATCCGACGCGCGCCAAGCGCTACAAGGCGGTGCGCGGCCTGGGCGGCTTCGTGCGCGCCGACTGGGACACGGCGATGGAGATCATCGCCGCCGCCAATGCGCTGACGATCAAGAAGTTCGGCCCCGACCGCGTGATCGGCTTTTCGCCGATCCCGGCCATGTCCATGGTCAGCTATGCCGCCGGCGCGCGCTACCTCAGCCTGCTGGGCGGCGCCTGCCTGAGCTTCTACGACTGGTACTGCGACTTGCCGCCCGCCAGCCCGCAGATCTGGGGCGAACAGACCGACGTGCCCGAATCGGCCGACTGGTACAACTCGACCTACCTGATGGTGTGGGGCTCCAACGTGCCCCAGACCCGCACGCCGGACGCGCACTTCTACACCGAGGTCCGCTATAAGGGCACCAAGACCGTGGCCGTGTCCAGCGACTTCGGCGAAATGGTCAAGTTCGGCGACATCTGGCTGGCGCCCAAGCAGGGCACCGATGCCGCGCTGGCCATGGCCATGGGCCATGTGATCCTGAAGGAATTCCACCTGTCGGGCGCTTCGGACTACTTCCGCGACTACGTGCGGCGCTACACCGACATGCCCATGCTGGTGCTGCTGCAGGAGCGCGACGGCTTTTATGCGCCCGACCACTTCCTGCGCGCCTCGCATCTGGACGGCGCCCTGGGCGAGCAGAACAACCCCGATTGGAAGACGCTGGTGCTGGACGCCAAGAGCGGCGACCTGGTTGCGCCCAATGGCAGCATCGGCTTTCGCTGGGGCGAGGGCGCGGTCAACGGCGGCGAAAAGGTCGGCCGTTGGAACCTGGAGTCCAAGGACGGCGGCAGCGGCCGCGAGATCGAACCCACGCTCAGCCTGCTGGACCAGTCCGACGCCGTGATCGGCGTGGGCTTCCCGTACTTCGGCAGCGAGCATGGCGAACTGCAGGTGCGCAACGTGCCGGCGCGCCGCATCCGCCTGGCCGACGGCAGCGAGGCCCTGGTGGCCACGGTGTACGACCTGCAGATGGCCAACTATGGCCTGGATCGCGGCCTGGGCGGCGGCAACGTCGCCAGCTCCTATGACGACGACGTGCCGTACACCCCCGCCTGGCAGGAAAAGCACACCGGCGTGCCGCGCGCGCAGGTGATCCAGGTGGCGCGCGAGTTCGCGCAGAACGCCCACGACACCGAAGGCAAGTCCATGGTGATCGTCGGCGCCGGCCTGAACCACTGGTACCACATGGACATGATCTACCGCGGCATCATCAACATGCTGATGATGTGCGGCTGCGTCGGCAAGAGCGGCGGCGGCTGGGCGCACTACGTGGGCCAGGAAAAGCTGCGTCCGCAATTCGGCTGGGCGCCGCTGGCCTTTGCTTCGGACTGGGTCCGCCCGCCGCGCCAGATGAACGGCACCTCCTTCTTCTACGCGCACACCAGCCAGTGGCGCCACGAGAAGCTGAACGTCCAGGAAATCCTGGGACCGACGGCGGACCGCGGCCGTTACGGCGACCTCAGCATGATCGACCTGAACGCCCGCGCCGAGCGCATGGGCTGGCTGCCGTCGGCGCCGCAACTGCGCACCAACCCGCTGGACGTGGTGGCGCAAGCGGAAAGCCAGGGCAAGGATCCGGTGGCGTATGTCGCCGAACAACTCAAGTCGGGCGAATTGCGCATGTCTTGCGAGGACCCGGACGATCCGGCCAACTTCCCGCGCAATATGTTCGTGTGGCGCTCCAATATCCTCGGCTCCAGCGGCAAGGGGCACGAGTACTTCCTGAAGTACCTCCTGGGCACGCAGAACGCGGTCTTCGGCGACGAAGCCGATGCGATCAAGCCTACCGAGGTGACCTATCAGGAAGACGCTGCCGAAGGCAAGCTGGACCTGCTGACCGTGCTGGACTTTCGCATGAGCACCACCTGCCTGTACGGCGACATCGTGCTGCCCACGGCCACCTGGTACGAAAAGGATGACCTCAACACCTCGGACATGCACCCGTTCATCCATCCGCTGAGCGAAGCCGTGCAGCCCTTGTGGGAAAGCAAGACCGACTGGGAGATCTACAAGCTGTTGGCCAAGAAGTTCAGCGAAATCGGCGGCCCCTACCTGGGCAAGCGCCGCGACGTAGTGCTGACGCCGCTGATGCACGACACCCCGGGAGAGCTGGGCCAGGCTTTCGAGCCCAAGGACTGGAAACTGGGCGAATGCGATCTGGTGCCGGGCAAGACCGCGCCCAACATGACCGTGGTCGAACGCGACTACAACGACATCTACCGCAAGTTCACCTCGGTGGGACCGCTGCTGGACAAGCTGGGCAACGGCGGCAAGGGCATCAACTGGAACACCGAGCACGAAGTGCACGAGCTGGCCGGGATCAACGAGGCCGTGAGCGAGCCCGGCGTGAGCCAGGGCCGGCCCAAGCTGGACACCGCCATCGACGCGGCCGAGATGATCCTGACCTTCGCGCCCGAAACCAATGGCCACGTGTCGGTCAAGGCCTGGGAAGCCCTGGGCAAGATCACGGGGCGTGAGCACGCGCACCTGGCCATCGGCCGCGAGCACGACAAGATCCGCTTCCGCGACATCCAGGCGCAGCCGCGCAAGATCATTTCCGCGCCCACCTGGTCGGGCCTGGAAAGCGAAGAGGTCAGCTACAACGCCGGCTATACCAACGTGCATGAACTGATCCCATGGCGCACCCTGACGGGCCGCCAGCAGTTCTACCAGGACCATCGCTGGATGCTGGACTTCGGCGAAGGCTCCTGCGTGTACAAGCCGGCCATCGACACCAAGACGGTTGCGCCCATGCTGGGCCGCTACCCGAACGGCGAGAAGGAACTGGTCCTGAACTGGCTGACGCCGCACCAGAAGTGGGGCATCCACAGCACGTACTCGGACAACCTGCGCATGCTGACGCTGAGCCGCGGCGGTCCCCACGTGTGGATCTCGGAGGCCGAGGCCAAGCAGGCCGGGCTGGTCGACAACGACTGGGTCGAAGTCTTCAACGTCAACGGCACCCTGACTGCGCGGGTGGTGGTCAGCCAGCGCGTGCCGGTCGGCATGTGCCTGATGTACCACGCGCAGGAAAAGATCGTGAACGTGCCTGGCGCGGAAACCAGCGGCAAGCGCGGCGGCATCCATAACTCGGTCACGCGCACGGTGCTCAAGCCCACGCACATGATCGGCGGCTACGCCCAGCAGGCCTACGGCTTCAACTACTACGGCACGGTGGGCGCCAACCGCGACGAGTTCGTGGTGCTGCGCAAGATGAAGAAGGTGGACTGGCTGGAAGGTCCGCTGGTCGAAACGCAACAAGAAGAGAAGCAATCATGAGGATACGCGCCCAAATCGGCATGGTGCTGAACCTGGACAAGTGCATAGGCTGCCACACTTGCTCGGTCACCTGCAAGAACGTCTGGACCAGCCGCGACGGTGTCGAATACGCCTGGTTCAACAACGTGGAAACCAAGCCCGGCATCGGCTATCCCAAGGAATGGGAGAACCAGGAGAAGTGGAAGGGCGGCTGGAAGCGTACCGCCGCCGGCAAGCTGGAACCGCGCCAGGGCGGCAAGCTGCGCATCCTGGCCAACCTCTTCGCCAACCCGAACCTGCCGCAGATCGACGACTACTACGAGCCCTTCACCTTCGACTACGAACACCTGCAGAAGGCGCCGCTGTCGCAGACCCCGCCCACCGCGCGTCCGGTGTCGGTGCTGACCGGCAAGAAGATGGACAAGATCCATTGGGGCCCGAACTGGGAAGACGACCTGGGCGGCGAATTCAGCGCGCGCAGCCGCGACGCCTTGTTCGAGGGCGTGCAGAAGGAGATGTACTCGACCTTCGAGAACACCTTCATGATGTACCTGCCGCGCCTGTGCGAACATTGCCTGAACCCGGCCTGTGTCGCCAGCTGCCCGTCCGGTTCCATCTACAAGCGTGAAGACGACGGCATCGTGCTGGTCGACCAGGACAAGTGCCGCGGCTGGCGCATGTGCATCTCCGGCTGCCCGTACAAGAAGATCTACTACAACTGGAGCAGCGGCAAGGCCGAGAAGTGCACCTTCTGCTATCCGCGCATCGAGGCCGGCCAGCCGACCGTGTGCTCGGAAACCTGCGTGGGCCGCATTCGCTACCTGGGCGTGATGCTGTACGACGCCGACCAGATCGAACACGCCGCGTCCACCGCCAACGAGCAGGACCTGTACCAGTCGCAGCTCGACCTGTTCCTGGATCCGCATTCGCCCGAGGTGATCGCCGCCGCGCGCGAGCAGGGCATCCCCGAATCGTGGCTGGAAGCCGCCCGCAAGTCGCCGGTCTACAAGATGGCGATGGAGTGGCGCGTCGCCTTCCCGCTGCATCCGGAATACCGCACCTTGCCCATGGTCTGGTACATCCCGCCGCTGTCGCCCATCCAGACGGCCGCCGAGTCCGGCCAGATGCCGCAGCGCACGGTGGGCAAGAGCGCCATGATCCCGGACGTCTCCAGCCTGCGCATCCCGGTGCGCTACCTGGCCAACCTCTTGACGGCGGGCAAGGAAGCGCCGGTGGTGCAGGCGCTGGAACGCATGCTGGCCATGCGCGCCTACAAGCGCTCGGAAACCGTGCACGGCGAACGCGACACCGCCTTGCTGGAGCAGGTCGGCTTGTCCGAGGCGACCGTGCAGGACATGTACAAGATCATGGCCATCGCCGACTACGAGGACCGCTTCGTGGTGCCCAGCAGCCACAAGGAAGTGGTCGAGGACAGCTTCAACGAGAAGGGCAGCTGCGGCTTCACCTTCGGCAACGGCTGCTCGGGCGGGGTGTCGGAAGGCACTTTGTTCGGACGCAAGCCCCAGGGCAGCGAGATCTTCATCGAGATGCCGAAATCCCGCAAGAAGGCCGCCACGGCCTAGGAAAGGAGAATAACCATGAGTCTGTACCGCCTGCTTTCCGCCTTGCTGTGCTACCCCGAGCCCGAGCTGCTGGACGCGCTGGGCGAGGTCGAAGCCGCCTTGTCCGACTATCCCGACGCTGAGGAAACCCTGCAGCCGCTGGTGGCCTACCTGGCCACCAACGATCTCATCGCGCTGCAGGAAAACTACGTCGCCACCTTCGACCGCAACCGCTCGCACTCGCTGCACCTGTTCGAGCACGTGCACGGCGAAAGCCGCGACCGCGGCCAGGCCATGGTGGACTTGCTGGACACCTACCGCGAACACGGTTTCGAGCCGGTGGTGTCCGAGCTGCCGGACCATGTGCCGCTGTTCCTGGAATTCCTGGGCGTGATCGACCCCGCCCAGGCGCAGGACCTGCTCGACGAGGCGATCCACGTACTGGCCGCCATCGGCGCGCGCCTGGCCAAGGGCGAAAGCCCCTACGCCTGCATCTTCGCGGTGCTGCGCGCGCAGTCCCGCGTGATTCCGCGCGAACAGACCGAGGCGCCCGTGCGCGACATGGACGAGGCGATGGAGACCTTCGGCACCGGACCGGATGGCGTGGAACCGCTGCTGCGGCCGTTTTCGGGCGATGGCGCGCAGACCGTGCGCTTCTATCCCCGTGCGCCCGCGGCTCATTAATCTTCAGGACGACGCATCATGAACTCCCTGAATCAGTTTCTTTTCGGCATTTATCCCTACATCGCGCTGACCATCTTCCTGTTGGGCAGCCTGGTGCGCTTCGAGCGCGAGCAATACACCTGGAAGACGGACAGCTCGCAGCTGCTGCACCGCGGGCAACTGCGCCTGGGCAACATCCTGTTCCACGTCGGCATCCTGGGCCTGTTCTTCGGGCACCTGGCGGGCCTGCTGACGCCGGTGGTGGTGTGGGACACGCTGGGCGTGTCGCACACGCTCAAGCAGACCGTGGCCATGGTGGCCGGCGGCGTCATGGGCGGCCTGTGCCTGATCGGCCTGCTGATCCTGATCCATCGCCGCCTGAGCGATCCGCGCATCCGCGCCACCACGCGGCCGGGCGACAAGCTGCTGCTGCTGTGGATCCTGGTCACCTTGCTGCTGGGGCTGTCCACCATCGTGCTGTCGGCCGGCCACATGGACGGCGAGATGATGGTGCGCCTGATGACCTGGGCGCAGCACATCGTCACCTTCCAGGGCGACGCGGCCAGCCATATCGCCGACGTGCCGCTGCTGTTCAAGGCGCACCTGTTCATGGGCCTGACGCTGTTCGTGATCTTCCCGTTCACCCGCCTGGTCCACGTCTGGAGCGGCTTTGCCTCGGTGGGTTACCTGGGCCGCGCCTGGCAGCTGGTCCGCCCGCGCTGATTCCACGCACCAGGACTAGGAGCCGAACATGCCTGTCATCGTCAATGGCGTCGAACTGAACGACGCGGATCTGGAACGCGAACTGCCGCTGCATGCCGAGGCCGGCAATCCCATGCGCGAAGCGATCACCGCCCTGGTGCTGCGCCGCGTGCTGCTGGACGAGGCCGGCCGGCTGGGCCTGGACGCCGCGGACGAGGAGGGCGCCATCGGCGCCTTGCTGGCCCGCGAGGCGCCCGCGCCCGAGGCCGACGAGGCCGCCTGCCGCCGCTACTACCAGATGCACCCGCAACGCTTCATGGCGGGCGAGCTGATCGAGGCCGACCACATCCTGTTCCAGGTCACGCCCGGCGTGAATCTGGACATGCTGCGGGCGCACGCCAATGTGGTGCTGGCCGAATTGCTCGAGGATCCCTCGCGCTTCGCCGAGGTGGCGCGCGAGCAATCGAACTGCCCCTCGGCCGCCCTGGGCGGCAGCCTGGGCCAGCTGGGCCGCGGCGACACGGTGCCGGAATTCGAGCGCGCGGTGTTCGCGCTGCCCGCTGGCGGCCTGCTGCCGCAATTGCTGGAAACCCGTCACGGCCTGCACATCGTGCGGGTGACGCGGCGCATAGAAGGCCGCATGCAACCCTACGAGCACGTGGCCGCACAGATCGCCACGGCGCTGTCGTCCATGAGCCGTGATACCGCCTGGCGCCAGTACGCCAAGCTGCTGGTCGAACGCGCCGACATCCAGGGCATAGACTTGCAGGGCGGGGAGCCGGAGCGCGTCTACAGCGGGAGCGCCGCATGATGGACGAGCCGGCTGCGGGACCCCTGGTGGACGGCCACGGCCGCCGCATCGATTATCTGCGCGTGTCCGTCACGGACCGCTGCGACCTGCGTTGCAGCTACTGCCTGCCCAAGGATTTCAAGGGCTTCGAAACCCCCGCCAACTGGCTGCGCCATGAGGAAATGGCGCGGCTGGTGGGGCTGTTCGTCGGTTTGGGCGTCAGCAAGGTCCGGCTGACCGGCGGCGAACCCCTGCTGCGCCGCGGCGTGGCCGGTCTGGCGAGCGTCATCGCCGCGATGCCCGGATTGCGGGACCTGTCCGTGTCCACCAACGGCACTCAGCTGGCGCGCCACGCGCAGGACCTGCGCGCCGCCGGCGTGGACCGTCTGAACATCAGCCTGGACACGCTGGACGCAGCCGCCTTCAGCCAGATCACCGGGCGGGATTGCCTGGAATCGGTGCTGGCGGGCTTGGCCGCGGCCAAGGACGCGGGTTTTGCGCCCATCAAGCTCAACAGCGTGGTGCACGCGGCCACGCCCGAGGCCGAGGTGCGCAGGCTGCTGGACTATGCGGTGGAACAGGGCTTCGTGCTGCGCCTGATCGAACCCATGCCCATGGGCAGCTGCGGCCAGGGTTACGCCCATACCGATCTGAACGCCATGGGCGCGCGGCTGGCGGCCGACGCCGGCCTGCTGCCGGCCTTGGGCGGGACGGGAGCGGGGCCGGCACGCTACTGGACCACGGGCCACGGAACGCCCGTGCTGGGCGTGATCACGCCCATGTCGCGCCACTTCTGCGCCGCCTGCAACCGCGTAAGGCTGGGCGTGGACGGAACCCTGTACCTGTGCCTGGGCCAGGAAGACCAGGTGCCGCTGGGCCGCCTGCTGCGCGCGGGCGCCAGCGATGCCGGTCTGATTCAGGCGATCCAGGCCGGCATCGCCGCCAAGCCGGAGCGCCACGATTTCGTGGCTCGTCCGGAACGCATCGTGCGCTTCATGGCGCAGACTGGAGGCTGAGATGCGCGACATCGAACGTCTGGTCGACGGCTTCCAACGCTTCCAGCAGCAGTACTACGAGGACGCGCCGTCGCTCTACCGCAATCTTTGCGAAGGCCAGCACCCCAGCACTTTGCTGGTGGGCTGCTGCGATTCGCGGGTGGATCCGGCCATGCTGCTGGGCTGCGACCCCGGCGACATCTTTACCGTGCGCAACGTCGCCAACCTGGTGCCGCCGGCCAGCACCGACCGTGGCTTGCAGGGCGTGCTGGCCGCGATACAGTTCGCGGTCGAGCAGTTGCAGGTCAGCCGCGTCATCGTGCTGGGCCACGCCCATTGCGGCGGTATTCGCGCCCTGATGGACCGGCGCACCCGGGGCGACGGCGAGACCGACTACCTGGAACGCTGGATGGACATCGCCGAACCGGCGCGCAAGCAGGTGCTGCAGCAGATGCCGGAGGCGACGGCCGCCGAGCGCAGGCGGGCTTGCGAGCAGGCGTCCATCCTGATTTCGCTGCGCAACCTGGAGGAACTGCCCTTCGTGCGGCGCGCGGTGGAGGCGGGCAGCCTGACCCTGCATGGCTGGTATTTCGACCTGGTGGCGGGCGCTTTGCTGGCATACTCGGCGCGGGCGGATGCCTTCCTGCCCATCGTATGCCCTTTGTTCACGGAGCTTGCATGACCCCAGTTTTTGGCATCGCCGGCCGTTCCGGCAGCGGCAAGACCACCCTGATCGAGGCCATGCTGCCCTTGTTGGCCGCGCGCGGCCTGCGGGTCAGCGTCATCAAGCACAGCCACCACGACTTCGAGATGGAGCCGCCGGGCAAGGATAGTGCGCGCTTCCGGCAGGCGGGCGCGCTGGAGGTGATGGTGGCGTCGCCGTTCCGCTACGCCATCGTCCACGAGCTGCGCGACGCGCCCGAACCCGCGCTGGAGGACCAATTGGCGCGCCTGTCGCCGGCCGACCTGGTGCTGGTAGAAGGCTTCAAACAGGCCGCGATCCCGCGCATCGAGGTGTACCGGCCCGCCCTGGGCAAGCCGCCCCTGCATGCGGAGGACAGCAGTTTCCTGGCGGTAGCCACCGATGCGCAGCTGGCCACCGGCTTGCCTTGCCTGCCGGTCAACGAGCCGGCGCAAGTCGCGGATTTCATTTGCCGCAGCCTTGGGCTGGCTTGACGGCCCGCGGCCGGCGCTGGAGGCGCAGCGGCTACACTGGAACCCGCCGCATTCCTCAAGCAAGACCGCGTTGAAAGCCATGAAGCCTACCGATACCGCCGCCGCCGGACCCGACGGCCTGCCTTCGCCCCGGCATCGCCTGTCCACGCGCATCGTCATCAGTTCCCTGGTGGCGCTGGTGGTGGTGCTGTCCATGGTCAGCTGGACGCTGTGGCTGTCCTGGCAGCTGGAAGGCGCGGGCGCGGCCATCAACGACACGGGCAGCCTGCGCATGCGGGCCAATCGCGTGGCGGTCGAACTGATGCGTCCGCAGGCAGGGCGCGAGTTCCGCACCAATGAGCAGGTCCAGCTGATGGACGACACCATCGCCCGGCTGGCGCGCGGCAATCCGGCGCGCCCGCTATTCATTCCCAACGACGAGGCGATCCGCAAGCAATGGCATGACGTGGCCGCCTACTGGTACGACATCATGAAGCCGGCCGCCAGGCGCGCCCTGGCGCAGCCGGACGCCGCGACCTATCTGGAAACCTTGCCGGAGTTCGTGGCCCGGGCGGATACGCTGGTGCGCATGATCGAACAGGACAACGCCGGCAAGACCACCTCGCTGCGGCTGTCGCAGGGCGTGCTGGCCGCGATTGCCAGCGCCGGCACGCTGGCGATGATCTACCTGCTGTATCTCTGGATCATTTCGCCGGTGCTGCGGCTGCGCGACGGCCTGCAACGCATGGCTGCCAGGGAATTCAGCACCCGGCTGCCGGTGGAAAGCCAGGACGAGTTCGGCGTGCTGGCGCGCGGCTACAACCGCATGGCCGATGAGTTGCAGGATCTGTACACCGGCCTGGAACGGCGTGTCGAAGAGAAGACCGCCCAGCTGGCCGCGCAGAACCGCGATATCGGCGCGCTCTACGACATGGCCGCCTTCCTGAACCAGCCCAACGAGATCGAAGCGCTGTGCGACGGCTTTCTGCGGCGCGTGATGCTGCAATTCGACGCCGAAGGCGGCAGCATCCGGGCGCTGGATCCCAACAACGAGCAACTCAATCTGATGGTGTCGGTCGGGCTGTCGGACGAGCTGGTCGAATCCGAGCATTGCATGCGGGTGAACGACTGCTATTGCGGCGTCGCCACGCGGCAGGCCGGGGTCATCGTCATCCAGGATTTCCGCGAGTCGCCGCCGGCGATGGAACTGAACTGCCAGCGCGACGGCTTTGCCAGCGTGGCCGTGTTCCGCATCGTCACGCGCGACGAGGTGCTGGGGTCGTACTCCCTGCATTTCCGCCAGCAACGCCGCCTGTCGCCGGCCGAATCGCAGCTGCTGGAAACGCTGGGCCAGCATCTGGGCGTGGCCCTGGACAACCGCCGCCTGAGCGCCCAGGCGCGGCAGCTGGCGGTGGTGCGCGAGCGCGGGCTGGTGGCGCAGGGGCTGCACGACAGCCTGGCCCAGGGCCTGAACTTCCTGAACCTGCAGTTGCAGATGCTGGACGCAGCCGTCAAGCGCGGCGACCAGGCGGAAATCGACGAGATCCTGCCGTTGCTGCGCACTGGCGTGGACGAAAGCTACCAGGACGTGCGCGAGCTGCTGACCAACTTCCGCACCAAGCTGTCGCAGGGCGACCTGCAGGCCGCCATCGAAGACACCGTGGCGCGTTTCCGGCGCCAGACCGGGATCGAGACCGAATTGCGCTTCGGACGGGGCGAGGGCGCGCCGTTGCCGCCTGACGAGCAGTTGCAGGTGCTGTTCATCTTGCAAGAGGCGCTGTCCAATGTGCGCAAGCATTCCGAAGCCAGCCATGTGCGCATCGATGTCGCCAATGACCGCGACTTCAGCCTGGTCATCGCCGACGACGGCCAGGGCTACGATCCCGCCGAGGTCGCGGAGCGCGGCGAATCGCATGTGGGCCTGCACATCATGCGCGAGCGCGCCGCTCGCATGCGCGCCGTGATAAAACTTGAATCGCAGCCCGGCGCCGGCACGCGCGTCGCGCTGACCCTGCCCGGCAGCGAACGCCAGGCCGCCTGAACCTTCCGACCATGCCCATCCGTATCCTCCTCGTCGACGACCACACCCTGTTCCGCTCGGGCGTGCGCCTGCTGTTGCAACGCCAGCCCGATTTCGAGGTCGTGGCCGAGGCCGGCGACGGCGTCGAAGGCCTGAAGCGTGCCAAGGAGCTCAAGCCCGACGTGGTCCTGCTGGACCTCAACCTGCCGGGCCTGTCCGGATTGGAAACCCTGCAGCTGCTGACCCAGGAACTTCCTGCCTGTGCGGTCATCATCCTGACGGTGTCGGAAGAGGCCGACGAACTGGGCCAGGCGCTGCGCGACGGCGCGCGCGGCTACCTGGTCAAGAACATCGACGCCGACGCGTTGACGGCAGCGATCCGCCGCGCCGCGGGCGGCGAGCCGGTCATCGCCGAGAGCATGACCGCCAAGCTGGTCGAGCAGTTCCGCGGCCAGGCCAGCCTGGCGGCGCAGGCGCCGCAGGCGGCAGGCAGCGCCGAGCGCCATCGTCTGACCGCGCGCGAGACCCAGATCGTGCAATGGCTGGCGCGCGGCGCCAGCAACAAGGTCATCGCGCGCGAACTCGACGTGAGCGAAAGCACGGTCAAGATCCACGTGCAGAACGTGCTGAAGAAACTGAACCTGACCAGCCGCGTGCAGGTCGCGGTGTACGCCGTGGAGCACGGGCTGTACACCGAAGAATAGGTCCGCGCGCGGCGCTCAGCATGCACCGTTTGATCTGCGACAAGGCCAGGGGCGTGGCGGCCCCATAGACTGGCCGGCATGGAAACTCGAACCTCTCCCATGGAGCTCGTGGCCCCCGCCGGCAGCCTGGCCGCGCTGAAGGCCGCCATCGACGCCGGCGCCGACACCGTCTACCTCGGGCTCAAGAACGCCACCAACGCCCGCAACTTCGCCGGGCTCAACTTCACCGAAAGCGACATCCGCGCAGGCGTGGAGCTGGCCCACAGCCGCGGGCGCCAAGTGCTGTTCGCTATCAATACGTTTGTGCAGGCGGGCAGGGCGCCGGAGTGGCGCGCCGCCGTGGATGCGGCCCACGGGCTGGGCGCCGATGCCGTCATCATGGCCGACGCCGGGTTGCTGGCCTACGCCAGCGACCGCTATCCCGACCTGCGCCTGCACCTGTCGGTGCAGGGGTCCGCCACCCACGCCGACGCCATCGAGCTGATGAAGGAACAGTTCGGCATCCGCCGCGTGGTGCTGCCGCGCGTGTTGACCCTGGCCGAGATCGCGCGCATCTGCGCCAACGTCAGCGTCGAGGTCGAGGTGTTCGGCTTCGGCAGCCTGTGCGTCATGGCTGAGGGCCGTTGCCTGTTGTCGTCCTACGCCACCGGCGATTCCCCCAACAACAAGGGCGTCTGTTCGCCCGCGCATGCGGTGCGCTGGTCGGAAGAGAACGGCCGCATGGACGCGCGCCTGAACGGCATCCTGATCGACCGCTACGAGCCGGGCGAACCGGCGGCGTATCCCACCCTGTGCAAGGGCCGTTTCGACGTGGATGGCCAGGCCGACCACGCGCTGGAGGAGCCGACCAGCTTGAACGCCATCGGCCTCTTGCCGCGCCTGGCGGAGATGGGCGTGTCGGCCATCAAGATCGAAGGGCGGCAGCGCAGCCCGGCCTATGTCACCCAGGTGGTGTCGACGCTGCGCGCGGCCTTGGATGGCGCGCACGCGGACGCCTCCCGTTTTTCGCCCCGTCCCGAATGGAACGCCATGCTGGCGCGCCATTCCGAGGGTTCCCAAGTCACGCAAGGCGCATTCGAACGTCCATGGAAATGAAACCTAGCGCATACCAGATATCGGTTGCACCGTTGCAGTACTACTGGCCGCGCCAGCAGACGCTGGATTTCTACGCGGCCTTGGCCGACAGCCCCGCCGACATCATCTACGTGGGCGAAACCGTCTGCAGCCGCAGGCACGAACTGCGCGCCGAGGATTGGCTGGAGCTGGCGCGCGACCTGCGCGACGCGGGCAAGACGGTGGTGCTGTCGGGCCGCACCCTGATCGAGACCGGCGCGGAAGCCAGCGCGCTGAAGAAGCTTTGCGGACAGGACGACTTCATGGTCGAGGCTGGCGAACTGGGCGCGGTGCGGCACCTGAACGGCCGCTTCTTCGTGGCTGGTCCCCATATCAATGCCTATCACGGCGGCACCCTGGAATGGCTGGCCGGGCGCGGAGCGGCACGCTTCGTCGCGCCGCTGGAAATGGACAGCAAGACGCTGGCACGCCTGATGGCCGAAAAGCCCGTGGGCCTGGAAGCGGAAGTCATGGTGTGGGGCCGCATGGCGCTGGCGTTCTCGGCGCGCTGCTTCACGGCGCGGCATTTCCGCCTGAAGAAGGACGATTGCGGCTTTCGCTGCATCGAACATCCGGACGGGCTGGACATGCGTACGCGGGAATCGCGCGATTTCCTGGCGATCAACGGCATCCAGGTGCAGTCGGGCGCCTGTCTGGATCTGCTGTCGCAGGCGCCGGAGCTTGCTGCCATGGGGGTGCAGGTGCTGCGGGTGAGCCCGCAATCGGCCGGCACGCTGGAAGCGATCGCCGCGCTCGATGCGACGCGGCGCGGCCTGGCGCCGACAGAGGTGCAACCGCCGGCGGGCATGGCCCGCTGCAACGGCTATTTTCACGGCAAGCCCGGCATCGATCTGCTGGAGGCCGCCGCATGAGCGCAGCGATTCAAGTGCCCGGCGTGTTCGCCAGGCTGGGCCGGCGCTTGCCCGCGCCGTTCGTCTCGCTGCATTTCACCGCGGGGCTGGAACTGGCGCGGCGGCTGAAGTGGCTGACGCCGCCAGCAGAACTGGAAGGCCGCAGCTTCGCCATCACCGTCGAGGACCTGGGCCTGCGCAGCAGCTTCGCCGTGCGCCAGGGCGCCTTTCGCCCGATATGGAACGGCGCCGCCGCTGAGCTGGAACTAGGCGCCAGGCTGGCCGATCTGCTGGCCTTGATGCGTTCCGAGACGGACGCCGACACCTTGTTCTTCCAACGCCGGCTGCGGATCTCGGGCGATACCGAGCTGGGCCTGATCGTCAAGAACTGGCTGGATGCCGCGCCACGGCCGGCGTGGCTGCAAGGCGCGGTGCGCTAGCGGCGAGCATTGTCCGCCAGCGCCTGCGGGCATTGCGGGAATCCACCACGGATCGTGCTATACCGGGCGTCTTTGCTGCGGGAAGCGTTGCCGCATTCCCGGGCGCGATCGAACGGAGGTAGCAATGCGGGTCATGGTTGTGGGCGCCAGCAAGGGGCTGGGCAGGGCATTCGTCGAGGGGCTGGGCCAGGATGCCTCGCTGATCGTGGGCGTGGCCCGCCGCGCGCGGTCGGACATCGTCGTCCCGCCGGGCTGCGAACTGCGCTGGATCGAAGCGGACCTGTCGCAGCCCGAGGCGGCCGTCGAGCAGATCGCCGCGCAAGCCCCGGATGAACTGGACGCCGTCCTCTACAACCTGGGCGTGTGGGAAGAGCATGCGTTCAGCCAGGACTACGACTTTCTGGCGGATACGCCGACAGAGATCGCGCGGATGGTCGACATCAACGTCACCGCGACCATCCTGTTGCTGCAACGCCTGATACCGCGCGTCCTGGGCGCGCGCAGGCCGCAAGTCATACTGACTGGCTCGACCTCCGCGCTGGCCGGCAGCGGCCGTCCCGAGGTTACGTTCGGCGCGTCCAAGCACGCGCTGCGTGGCATCGCCGACGCTTTGCGCGAAAGCTTCAGGTCGCGCCGGCTGGCGGTGACCTGCTTGCAATTGGGCTACCTGAATACGCAAGACGGTCTGGACGTGCCGCGCGACGCGGCCAGCGTGCGGGGAGAGGGCGGTTTGATACCGGTGCACGACGTGGTGGCGATGACACGCGCGCTGCTGAATCTGTCCGATGCCTCGTTCGTGCGGGAGATCGTGATGCCGGCGCTGATGGACGAGCGGTTCTGATGCGCCGCGCGGTGATATGGTTATGAGCCCCGAGCGGTATCCATATTCCGCCCGCATAACTACAATCCGGCCTGGACTGCATACCTCGCCATCAGCATCAACAAGGAGACACGCGTGACCCAATCGAATAAGCCGTGGCGGCTAGAGACCATTGCCGTGCATGGCGGCTATCGCCCCGATCCGACCACGCGCGCCGTGGCCGTGCCCATCTACCAGACCGTGGCCTATGCGTTCGACGACACGCAGCATGGCGCCGATCTGTTCGACCTCAAGGTGCCGGGCAATATCTACACCCGCATCATGAACCCGACCACCGACGTGCTGGAGCAGCGCGTGGCGGCCCTGGAAGGCGGCATCGCCGCGCTGGCGCTGGCCTCGGGCCAGGCCGCGGTGACCTACGCCATCCTGACCATCGCCGAAGCGGGCGACAACATCGTCTCGTCCAGCACGCTGTACGGCGGCACCTACAACCTGTTCGCGCACACGCTGCCGCAGTACGGCATCACCACGCGTTTCGCCAATCCGTCCGATCTGGCCGCCTTCGAGGCCCAGATCGACGACCGCACCAAGGCCATCTTCGCGGAATCCGTCGGCAACCCGCTGGGCAACATCACCGACATCGCCGCACTGGCCGAACTGGCGCACCGCCACGGCCTGCCGCTGATCGTCGACAACACCGTGCCGTCGCCTTACCTGCTGCGCCCCATCGAGCACGGCGCCGACATCGTGGTGCAGTCGCTGACCAAGTACCTGGGCGGCCACGGCACCAGCCTGGGCGGAGCCATCATCGACTCGGGCAAGTTCCCCTGGGGCGAGCACAAAGAGCGCTTCAAGCGCCTGAACACGCCGGACGTCAGCTACCACGGCGTGGTCTATACCGAAGCCTTCGGTCCGGCCGCCTACATCGGCCGCGCCCGCGTGGTGCCGCTGCGCAATACCGGCGCGGCGATCTCGCCTTTCAACTCGTTCCAGATCCTGCAAGGCATCGAGACCCTGGCGTTGCGCGTGGACCGCATCGTCGAGAACACCGTCAAGATCGCCAACTACCTGCGCGAACATCCGAAGGTGGAATGGGTCAACTATGCGGGCCTGCCGGACCATCCCGACCACGCCTTGGCGCAGAAGTACCTGGGCGGCAAGGCGCCTGGCCTGTTCACCTTCGGCGTGAAGGGCGGCCGCGAGGCCGGCGCGCGCTTCCAGGACGCGCTGCAGCTGTTCACCCGCCTGGTCAACATCGGCGACTCCAAGTCGCTGGCCACGCACCCCGCGTCCACCACGCACCGCCAGCTAAATCCCGAAGAGCTGCAGAAGGCCGGCGTGCGCGAGGAGACCGTGCGCCTGTCCATCGGCATCGAGCACATCGACGACCTGCTGGCCGATCTGGATCAGGCTCTGGCGCAGGTGTGACCGGCCTGGCCATGTGCTGAAGCCACCCGCGGGATTGCCCGCGTCGGCGGCGCCTTACTTGCGCGCGCCTTTGCCATTGGCCGGGCAAACCATCTCGCGCAGTTTGCGCTGCACGGGGTCTTGCGCGATCGGCGCATTGCGGATGGTGGGCGGGGGCAGCGACTCCACAATGGGGCCGGTCGCGTTCTCGCCTGCATGGTGCACGACCTGGCTGGCGGTATAGGTGCCGGCGGTGCAGTTCATGGTGACCGGCTGGGTCACGGAGCGGTAGGGTTGCCCATTGGCCGCGGAGATCTTGGGCTGGGCGTAGAACCAGGCCACGTTCACGGCCATGACGGCCGGACGCTCCGATACCACTTTGATCGATGCGCTGTCGTAGAACACGCCCGGCATGGCTTGCGGGTCTACGGGCAGCCAGTCGGGTTCGGCGGACAGCATGCCGCCGGGGCCGGGATCGCGCGGCACGATGTTCACGGCGCAGGCGTCGGCGGGCACGGGATCGCCTTCGCGCACCGTAATGGTTGCGCAGGCGTCGGGCGGGGCCGCCTGCGCGGGGTGGACCCAGGCGGTCACGGCCAGGGCGATCAGGGTTGCGTGCCTTGCGGTCATTGGTGTTTTCCGGTGGTGGCGCGGCGCGCCGTCGCCAAGCTTGTGGCCATGGCGTGTACCCGATCATACCGGGCAGGGCGGGTACGCGCGGCGCGCAAATGCCTTAGGGGCGACGCCTCCTAAGGCGTCAGCACATATTCTGGATAGCGCTTGCAGATCTCGGCCACCTGGCTGAGGGTGCCCGAAAGGTGTTCGCGCAGTACCTGTTGGGCGCGCTGTGGATCCTGCGCGGCGATGGCGTCCAGCAGGCGCTGGTGATCGTCCAGGATGCGCTCGGCCTTGCCGGCTTCGGGCAGGTGCAGGCGGCGCAGGCGATCCAGGTGGCCGCTGTAGCGCTGCGCCAGTTCCCACAGCCGGATCACGCCCGCGGCCTCGTGCATGTCGCGGTGGAAGGCCTGGTCGGCGTCGATGAAACGCTGGTACTGGGCGCTGGCATGGCTGGCGCGCTGCAGGTCGATGCTGGCTTGCAGGCGCTGGAACAGCTGCGGGTCCGGACGCTGCGCCAGCATCTGCACGATCTCCAGTTCCAGCGAGCGGCGCAGGAAATGCGCCTCGCGGGCGGCGGCCACGTCGATGCGGCTGACTACCGTGGTGTGCTGCGGGTAGATCTCGACCAGCGCCTCCTCGGCCAGGCGCATCAGTGCGTCGCGGATCGGGGTCTGGCTCAGGCCGTAGGTTTCCGCCAGCGTGATGCGCGACAGCGGCGCGCCGGGCGCGAGTTCCAGCGACAAGATCTGTTCGCGTAGGTGTTCGAAGACCTGTGGCGCGGCGTGGCGCGAGCGGTCCAGTCTGAGCTTGGTGCTTTGCATCGGGTCGCGTGCGGAGTGGGGCCTGAAGAGTAACGGAGTTTAGCGGGTTTTTACCTAGCTGACGCACTAATGTATTAGTGTTTAAATGACCGGGTGGCCATCACGAAACACCTTCACGCCCCTATGAAACGCTCCTACGAAAGCCTGCGCAGCGCCGCCTGGATGGCCAAGGACGACCTGCGCTCCTTCGGCCATCGCTCCCGCATGATGCAGATGGGGTACGGCCCCGACGACTGGGCGGGCCGCCCCATCATTGCCATCATCAATACCTGGTCGGACCTGAATCCCTGCCACAGCCACTTCAAGCAGCGCGTCGAGGACGTGAAGCGCGGCGTGTTCCAGGCGGGCGGCTTTCCGGTGGAGTTGCCGGCGATTTCAGTGTCGGAATCCTTCGTCAAGCCGACCACCATGCTGTACCGCAACTTCCTGGCCATGGAAACCGAGGAACTGCTGCGCAGCCATCCGGTGGATGGCGCCGTGCTCATGGGCGGCTGCGACAAGACCACGCCAGGCCTGCTCATGGGCGCGGTCAGCGCCGGGCTGCCCTGTGTCTACGTGCCGGCCGGCCCCATGCTGCGCGGCAACTGGAAGGGCAAGATCCTGGGGTCCGGGTCGGATGCCTGGAAACTCTGGGACGAGCGCCGCGCCGGCAAGATCACGCAGGAGCAATGGACCGAGGTCGAAGGCGGCATCGCCCGCAGCTACGGCACCTGCATGACCATGGGCACCGCCAGCACCATGACCGCCATCGCCGAAGCCATAGGCATGACGCTGCCGGGCGCGTCCTCGATCCCGGCGGCGGACGTCAACCACATGCGCATGTCGGCCGAGTGCGGCCGGCGCGTGGTGGAGATGGTCTGGGAAGACCTGACGCCGCAACGCATCCTGAGCCTGGCGTCCTTCAAGAACGCCATCAACGTGGCCATGGCCATGGGCTGTTCGACCAACGCCATCGTGCACCTGGTCGCCATGTCGCGCCGCGCCGGCTGCGCCGTGGGCCTGGACGACTTCGACGCCGCCAGCCGCAAGGTGCCGGTCATCGCGAACATCCGGCCCAGCGGCGACACCTATCTGATGGAAGACTTCTTCTACGCGGGCGGACTGCCGGCGCTGATGTCGCGCTTGCACGACCATCTGGACAGGTCCGCCATGACCGTCACCGGCAAGACGCTGGGCGAGAACATCGCCGGCGCCGAGGTCTACAACGACGACGTGATCCGTCCGCTGGACCGGGCCATCTACGACGAAGGCGCACTGGCCGTGCTGCGCGGCAATATCGCGCCGGACGGTTGCGTCATCAAGCCCAGCGCCTGCGCGCCGCAGTACTTGCGCCATACCGGCCCGGCCCTGGTGTTCGACGACTACCCCAGCATGAAGGCGGCAGTGGACGACGAAGACCTGGACGTCACCGCCGACCACATCATGATCCTGCGCAACGCCGGTCCGCAAGGCGGCCCCGGCATGCCGGAATGGGGCATGCTGCCGATCCCGACCAAGCTGGTGAAGCAGGGCGTGCGCGACATGCTGCGCCTGTCGGACGCGCGCATGAGCGGCACCAGCTACGGCGCCTGCATCCTGCACGTGGCGCCGGAAAGTTACATCGGCGGCCCGTTGGCCCTGGTGCAGACGGGCGACCTGATCACCGTGGACGTGCCCGCGCGCAGCATCCACCTGAACGTCAGCGACGACGAGCTGGCCGCGCGCCGCGCCGCCTGGACGCCGCCGCCCAAGCGCTACGAGCGCGGCTATGGTTGGATGTATTCAAAGCACATCCTGCAAGCCAACGACGGCTGCGACTTCGATTTCCTGGAAACCGGCTTCGGCGCGCCCGTGCCCGAGCCCGAGATCTTCTAGGCGCCGCGCGCGCCTCATCCCCACAGTCTTCAGCCCCCCGGAGCCATCGTGTCCCCAATGAATCCCGAAACCCGTGCCCGCCTGGCTGGCGTCAGCACCGCCACCCTGTGCACGGCCTTGTTCAAGCGCGGTTTGCGCAACCAGTTCATCCAGGACGTGCGTCCGCTGAACGCCACGCTGCCCAATATGGTCGGCCCGGCTTTCACCCTGCGCTACATTCCCGCCCGCGAGGACCTGAACACCATCAAGGTGTTCGAGGACCGCGCCCATCCGCAGCGTGTTGCGGTCGAGACCTGCCCGCAAGGCGCGGTGCTGGTGATGGACAGCCGCAAGGACGCGCGCGCGGCTTCGGCAGGCTCTATCCTGGTCACGCGGCTGATGAAGCGCGGCGTGGCTGGCGTGGTGACGGACGGCGGTTTCCGCGATTCGCCCGAGATCGCCGAAATGGGCTATGCCGCCTATCACCAGCGGCCTTCGGCTCCCACCAACCTGACCCTGCATCAAGCCTTGGACATCAACGCGCCCATCGGCTGCGGCGACGTGGCGGTGTGGCCGGGCGACATCGTGGTGGGCGACCGCGAGGGCGTGGTGGTGATACCCGCCGGCCTGGCCGACGAGATCGCCATCGAGGCCGTGGAAATGACGGCCTTCGAGGACTTCGTGACCAGCGAGGTGCAGCAGGGCGCATCCATCCTGGGGCTGTATCCGCCTACGGATCCGGGCACCAAGGACAAATTCGCCGCGTGGCGCAAGCAACAGGGCCGCTGAGCCTTGCCGCCGGCGCAGCCGGCAACCCCATAAGCCAAACAAGAGGCAGGAGACAACCATGAATACGCAACGACGCGGCGCGCTGGCCGCGCTGCTGGCCGCCGCCATGCTGGGCACGCTGGCAGCGCCCGTCCAGGCCGCCGATTGGCCCGCGCAGAAGCCGATTTCCTATGTGGTGCCGTTCACCGTGGGCGGCTCGACCGACGTGGTGGGCCGAGTGCTGGCCCAGAAGCTGGGCGACCGCCTGCACCAGAACGTCATCGTCGAAAACAAGCCTGGCGCGGCGGGCGGCATCGGCGCGACCTATGTGGCCAAGGCTCCGCCCGATGGCTATACCCTGTTCGGCGGCACCATCAGCACGCACGCCATCAACGCCAGCCTGTACAAGAACCTGAAGTACGACCCGGTCAAGGATTTCGAGCCGGTCTCGCTGATCGCCTACCTGCCCAACGTGCTGCTGGTGGATCCCAACCTGGGCGTGAATTCCGTGGCCGACCTGATCTCCCTGTTGAAACGCGACCCGAGCAAGCGCACCTTCGCGTCCTCGGGCGCGGGCACCTCCACGCACCTGGCCGGGGAATTGTTCTCCAGCATGATAGGCGTGCCGCTGACGCATGTTCCTTACAAGGGCACGCCGCCCGCCATGGTCGACGTATCCTCCGGCGCGGTGACTTTCATGTTCGACCAGATGACGGCTGCCCTGCCTTTGCTGCAGACCGGCAAGCTCAAGCTGTTGGCCGTAACCACCAAGGACCGCATCGCGCTGGCGCCCGAGGTGCCGACCATGCAGGAGGCCGGGGTGCCCGGTTTCCAGATGGCGTCCTGGCAGGCCGTGTACGCGCCCAAGGGCACGCCCAAGCCCATTCTCGACAAGCTGGCGCAGGAAATCGCGGTAATCCTGAAAGAGCCTGACGTGCAGGAAAAGCTGGGCAAGACCATGGGGATGGAACTGGTCGGCAGCACGCCGGATCAGTTGCGCGAGCTGATGGCGACCGAGATTCCGCGTTGGGCGGAAGTGGTGAAGAAGTCGGGCGCGACGGTCGAGTAGACGGGCCGGGCTTGCGGGGCGCGGTGCATTGCGACCGCGCCCGCAGCCGTTCAGGGATTCAAACTCAGGGCTTCAGATTCAGCTTCGGCACCAGCGCCTTGAACGCCTCCTCCTGGCGCGCCACGTCGGCCGTGAACTGCGGCAGGTCGGCATACGAAGGCGTCAGGTTCTGCTTGCGCATCAGCGCCTGGAAGTCCTGCGATTGCGCCACCTGGCGAGCCGCGGCCCGCCATTTCTCCACCGCGTCCGCGGGCGTGGCCTTGGGCAGTCCGATGCCGCGCCAGACGCTGAATTGCAGGTCCGCGCCTTTCTCCTTCATGGTCGGCACGGCGGGCAGGTTGTCCAGGCGCTTGGGCGCCATGACGGCCAGGGTGCGCAGCTTGCCGGTCTCGACATGCTGCTGCAGTTCGGCGTAGGCGACCGTGGTGGCCTGCACGTCGCCTGCCAGCAAGCCCATGATGGCCGGGGCCGAGCCCTGGTAGGGCACGTGCACGAACTTCACGCCGGCCTGCTCGCCCAGCGCCGCCGCCGCCATGTGCGGCACGGTACCTATGCCGGCGTTGGACACCGCCACGCGCTCGGGATTCTTCTTCGCGTCCGCCAGGAATTCCTCCACCGTCTTCCAGGGCGCATCGGCGCGCACCGTGACCGACGAGGGATCGTCGGTGAAGCGCGCGATGGGCTGGAAGTCGCCGACCGTGGTCTTGCCTATGCCCATCAAGGGAACCACCAGCATTTCAGGCGTCATCAGCACCAGCCGGTAGCCGTCGGGCTGCGCATTGGCGACGTAGGCCCAGCCGATGGAGCCGCTGGCGCCGGGCTTGTTGATCACCACCGTGGGCTGCGCCAGCAGCGGCGGGCGCACCGCCTCGGCGATGGCGCGCGCGGTGTTGTCGCTGCCGCCGCCAGGCTGGTAGGCGACCACCAGTTCCATCGAGCGGGCGGGGTAGTCCGCGGCATGCGCGGCGGACAGGACGGAAACTGCGGACAGGGCGCTGATGGCCAGCGCGGACAGGCGGTAGGGGCGCATGGTGGCGGCTCCGGTATCAGTAGCCCAGGGCGGAAAGGTCCGCGAGCGTCTGCTTGGTGATGGCGATGGTGCGTTCGCGTTCGGCCCCGGCCAGGTCCAGGCGCGGCGGCTTGACGGTTTCGGCGCTGCCGGTGATGAGGTGTTCTGCCAGCTTGATGTGCTGCACCAGCTTGACGACGGTGTCCAGGTGGAACAGCGGCGTCAGCGCGGCATAGAGCTTGCGGGCCCGCACGAAATCGCCCTCGACGGCCAGCTTCAGCAGGTCGACGGACGCCTTGGGCACCGCATTGGCCATGCCCGATACCCAGGCGGTCACGCCCAGCGCGGCGCTTTCCAGGATCAGGTCGTCCACGCCGCAGATCACGGCCAGCCGGTCGCCAAAGCGCGTGATCAGGTCGGTCACGCGGGTGGTGTCGTAGGACTCCTCCTTGATGGCGACGATGGTCGGCTCTTCCAGCAGTTCAGCCACCAGGTCCGGGGTCAGGTCCACGCCGTAGCCGCGCGGGTTGTTGTAGAGCAGGATAGGCAGGGCGCTGGCCCGCGCCACCGTGCGGTAGAAGGCCACGGTTTCGCGGCCGTCGGATTTGTAGGTCAGGCCGGGGAACACCATCAGGCCGTTCACGCCGATGCGCGCGGCTTCCTGGGCGAAGGCGGCGGCGCGCGCCGTGCCGGTTTCCGCCACGCCCGAGACCACCGGCACCCGGCCGCGCACGGTGTCCACGGCGGTGCGCAGCACCTGTAACTTCTCTTCGGGCGAGAGCTGGGCGTTTTCGCCCACCATGCCCATCATCACCACGCCGCCCACGCCGTTCTCGATCAGGCGTTCCAGTCCCTGGCGGATAGCCTCCAGGTCCAGCGAAAAATCGGGTTTCAGCTTGGTGGTGACGGCGGGGAATACGCCTTGCCATTGAATGCTCATGCTGCGGCTCCTGATGCGTGGTCCATCCGGCTGGTTCCGGTTGGATGTTGGTTATTGGATATTGGATCCAAAAATATGGGGTTTAAAAAAACGAGGCTGGGGCCTCGGACCGTCGCTCAGGGAGTGGCGGCTTGAACTGGATCATGGATCCAATATACTCACATTAAACGGGCTGCGGGCACCGGCTGTCTCTCGGGGTTTTCCTGGGCATGGACGGGGCCGGTTCCGGCAACCCGACGCCGCGCGGCTCCCGCCCGGCGGCTCAACCAGGCAGGTTATACGTGTCCCAGAATTCGCCGCTTTCCGCTTCTCCGCAGTCCCGTCCCCCGGCCGCTACCCCCGGCCGCCTCGTGCGCAAGACCGCCGTCGAACTGGTGGTCGACGAACTGCGCGACCGCATCCTGTCGGGCGCGATTCCTCCCGGTTCCGCGCTGCGCCAGGAATTGTTCGCCGAGGAACTGGGCGTGAGCCGCCTGCCGGTGCGCGAGGCCATCCGCCAGCTCAGCGCCGAAGGGCTGATCGACATGATCCCGCACCGCGGCGCCTATGTGTCCATGCTGTCGCGCGCCGAGGTGCAGGAGTTCTTCGATATCCGCCTGCGGCTGGAGCCGTGGCTGTTCCGCCTGGCCGTGCAGCAGCGCGAGGTCCAGGATCTGGACCTGGCCAGCCAGGTGGTGGCGCAGATGGACGCCGCCGAGCCCGAGCAATGGGGCCGCCTGAACTGGCAGCTGCATGAACTGCTGTACCGCTCGGCGCAACGGCCCGCCGCGCTGGCCATGGTGCGCGCGCTGCACGAAAAATCCGAACGCTACTTCCGCTTCCAGATCGTCAACGCGCCGATCCGCCAACAGGCCCATGACGAACACAGCGAACTGATCACGCTCGCCCGCCAGGGCCGGGCGGAAGAGGCCGAGGCCGCGCTGGAGCGGCACATCGCCGAGGCCGCCGAGCAGATACTCGCCATCGTCGATCATCTGCTGGATGCGTCGGCCTTGCAGGAACCGGCCTGACGCTTAAACGTCCAGTTCCAGCGTGCCGCAGCCGCGCGACACGCAGACCATCATGCTGCGGTTGGCGGCGCGTTCTTCGTCGCTGAGCACGTAGTCGCGGTGATCCACCGCGCCGGACAGCACGCCGGCTTCGCAACTGCGGCACAGGCCTTCGCGGCAGGAGTATGGCCAGGCGACGCCGGCCGCTTCCAGTACATCCAGCACCGACTTATCCGCCGGCACTGCATGACAGCCGCCGCTGCGCGCCAGCCGTACCGTGAAGGCCGCGCCCGGCTCGGGCGCGGCGGCCGTGGCGGCGCTGAAGCGTTCGAAATGCACGCGGGCCGCGGCGATGCCGGCGCGTGTGCAGGCGGCGGCCACGGCGTCCATCAGCGGCCCGGGTCCGCAGCAATAGATATGCTGGCCCGGTTCCCGCTGCCCGCCCAGGTAGGCGTCCAGGTCGCAGCGCGCGCCACCTTGTTCGCGGTCGACGTGCAGCGCCACGCGCTCGCCGTGCACGGCAAGTTCGGACAGGTAGGCGGCCGCGTCGCGGTCGCGCACGCAGTACAGCAGCCGCCAGGGCTCGCCGCGCCTTACGCACGCATGGATCATGCTGAGGATGGGCGTGATGCCTATGCCGCCCGCGATGAAGACATGGCTGGCGGCCTGCGCGTGCAGTCCGAACAATTGCCTGGGCTCGCCGATATCCACCAGGTCGCCTGCGCGCAGCTGATCATGGACGTAGCGCGAACCGCCGCGCGAGCCGGGCGCCAGGCCGACGCCCAGCCGGTAGACGTCCCGCTCTGCCGGATCGCCGCATAGGGAGTACTGCCTGAGCAGGCCATTGCCCAGCGCCACATCCACATGCGCGCCGGCTTCGAAGGCCGGCAGCATGGCGCCGTCGGGGCTGCGCAGGTGCAGGCCAAGCACGCCGCTCGCTTCGCGCACGATGCGGCTGACGATCAAGCGCCGCATCTTAGGCCACCGCCTGCGCCGCGCGCACGCCGGACCCGCCAGCCGCGGCCTGCTGCTGCTCTTCCTCGACGCGGCGCGCCACCACCCAGCGGAACTGGGACAGCGCGGCGTCGATGGACAGCGGCACCATCTTGAAGTCGGGCGCCAGGGATAAGGAGCGCTGCTGCGCGGTGATGATGTCGCGGTCTTCGTCGAACGCTTCCACCACGCTCTGGTGGATGGATGCGGTGACCTCGGGCTGGTCGATGGAGAAGTTGTGCGGATGCGCGAAGAAGTAGTGCGTCGAGGTCGCGGTTTCGGGCGTCAGCGCCTGGCAGCCACGGAATTCGATGGCGCCTGCGCGATTGCCTTCCTGCGCGCCGTTGCCGGCCGCGGCCATGCCCGAGTCCATCAGCAGGATGCCGGGCAGCGTGAAGTTGTAGATGTTCCAGCGGTCCACCAGGCCCGGCCATTCGCGGACCTTCTTTGCGAAGGGTGGCGCTTCGGTATTGAGCGTCCAGCGCGTGATGCGCACGCCATCGGGCAGCCGGTCGACCTTGGGCGATACCGCGGCATAGTCTTCGCTGCCGCCCAGGGTGGTCGGATGCACGAAGGGCAGATGCGAGAAATCGAGCAGATTGTCGGCGATCAGCAGATAGTTGACGTCGTAATGGATGTAGCCGTCCAGGCTGCGCCAGTCGGGATGATCCAGCCATTGCGTGTCGGGGATGAGGGCCGGGTCGGCGCGTTCCGGATCGCCCATCCAGATCCAGATCCAGCGGTGCCGCTCCACCACCGGGAAGGTGCGTACCCTGGCCTGCGGCGGAATGCGCGCCTGCGCCGGCGCCTCGACACAGGCGCCGGTCGGGTCGAACTTCAGGCCGTGGTACATGCAGCGCACGCAATCGCCTTCGCGCCGGCCCACCGACAAGGGCGCGCCGCGGTGGCAGCAGCGGTCTTCCAGCGCCACCAGCCGGCCCGCAGCGTCGCGGTACATGAGCACGGGCACGCCGATGATGGTGCGCGAGAACAGGCCGTTGGCGCCGACTTCCTGGTCCCATGCCGCGACGTACCAGGTGTTTTTGATGAACATGGGTTTGCTCCTGTGTTTACTTGACGTAGCGCCAGGCGCCGTCCTTGATCTGCACCATGACAGCGGCGCGTTCGTCATAGCCCACGTGATCGGTGGGCGACATGGTGGACACGCCCTGCGAGGTGACGGCGTCGCGCGTGGCTTCCAGCGCATCGCGCAGGCCCGCCCTGAACTCCGGCGTGCCCGGCTTGGCCTTGGGCAAGGTGGTCTTCAATGCCTGCTGCAACACGATGCCGGCGTCCCAGGCGTTGGCCGCGAACACCGACATCGAATCCTTGCCGTGGGCCGCTTCATAGCGCTGCGTCAGGTCCATGGCGACCGCGCGTATGGGATTGGCTGCGTCCAGCTGGCTGGCGACCACGACCGGGCCCACCGCGAATAGCGCGCCTTCGGCGTCCTTGCCGGCGATGCGCAGGAACTCGCGGTTGGCGATGCCGTAGGTCTGGTAGATGCGGCCGGCATAGCCGCGCTCGCGCAGCGATTTCTGCGGCAGCGCCCCGGGCGTGCCGGACGCCGCCACGATGACCGCGTCCGGCTTCGCGGCCAGCAGCTTCAGGGTCTGCGCCGTGACGCTGGTGTCGGTCTTCACGTAGCGTTCGGTGGCGACCAGCTTGATGCCGGCGCGCGCAGCCTGCGCGGAGACTTCGGCCAGCCAGCTGTCGCCGTAGGCGTCGGCGAAGCCGATGTAGCCCAGCGACTTCACGCCGGCGGCCTGCATGTGCGCAATGGTGCTGGCCACCATCAGGTTCTCGTTTTGCACCACCTTGAATACCCAGTGGCGTTGCGCGTCCATGGGTTCGACCAGCTTGGCCCCGGCCGCCAGGCTCATCAAGGGCACCTTCTTCTCCTGCGCGATGGGCAGCAGGGTCAGGGTGGCGGGGGTGACCGAGGTGCCCAGCACCACGTCCACGTTGTGCTCGTCGACCAGCCGCCGGAAGGCGCGGGCCGCACCTGTGGCGTCGGACGCGTCGTCCAGCACGATGTAGCGCACCGCCTCGCCCGCGACTTCGCGTGGCAGCAGGTCTATTGCATTTTTGGCGGGGCCGCCCAGCGACGCGGCCGGGCCGGTGAGCGACAGGATGACGCCTACGCCGACATCGGCCGAGGCGGCGCTACAGGACAGCAGGGCGCACGAAACCAGCACCGCGCGCACGGGGTGTAGAAGGGGCTTCAAGATCTTGTCTCCTTGTGGAAACGCCGGTCTGCGCGGCGTTTGACAAGACGATAGATAGCGGCGGAATATGCGTCAATATCATGAACCTGATTCTGGAAATGCACGTTATGCATAACGAGAAACTGGACCTCAACCTGCTCGCGGTCTTCGACAGCCTGATGCGCGAACGCAGCGTGACTCGCGCCGGCGAACAGCTGGGCCTGTCGCAAAGCGCCATGAGCCATGCCGTGAACCGCTTGCGCGCGTTCTTCGACGATCCGCTGTTCGTGAAGACCGGCCAGGGCATGCTGCCCACGCCGAAATCAGAGAGCCTGGCGCCGACCATCCTGGCGCTGATGGCGACCATACGCGGACAGGTACTGTCGCAGGCGCAGTTCGATCCGGCCTCGGCCATGCGCGTCTTCACCCTGTGCATGACGGACATGGGCGAGCTGGTGTTCCTGCCGCCGCTGATCAAGCGCCTGCGCGAACTGGCGCCGCACTGCACCCTGCGCACGCGCCAGGTGCCGCTGCAGCAGGTCGAGCCGCTGCTGGCCTCGGGCGAGGTGGACCTGGTGCTGGGATCGCTGCGCGCGGCGCCGCAGGGCCTGTTTCAGCAGCAGCTGTTCATGCATCGCTTCGTGACGCTGGTCAGCGTGAAGAACAAGGAGGTGGGCGACGAGCTGACGCTGGAACAGTTCCAGCGCATGCCGCAGATCGTGGTGACGTTGGCGGGGCGTTCGTCCGAAGCCTATGACAGCGCGCTGGAGGAGCAGGGCGTCAAGCGCAACATCTTCCTGTCCACGCCGCACTTCCTGGTGGTGCCGCTGTTGCTGGACCAGCACCCGGACCTGATCGCCACGGTGCCGCAGGAGCTGGGCAATGTGTTCGGCGGCTATGGTGTGGTCAAGGTGCTGGAGCCGCCATTGTCGCTGCCGTCCTTCGCGCTGCGGCAGCATTGGCATCCGCGTTTTCACCAGGACCCGGCCATCATCTGGCTGCGGGAGCTGGTGAAGGATACGTTCGATGGGTATCCGTGGGACGGAGCGAGGCCGAAGCGGCGGCGGGTTGACTAGAGGTCCGCGTAGCGCGGCAGCAGATCCTGGTCCACCAGACGCATTTCGATGCGGTTCGCCAATTCGACGTGGCTGGCGTTGTCCAGCGAAAACACTTCGTTCGCGACGCTGACGATGATGGTGCCGGTCTGTTTTTTTCCGGCAGCAGGAACGGGAATCAGAGCCTGGGCTTCCGGGACTTGCTCGGCGGTGATCACTTGCGGAAGGTATAGCATCCAGCCGACGCCGGGTTTGTCGTCGAAAACCTGCTTCTCGTAGTAATAGCGTGGAGAGACAGTTACATACTGCGTGACAAAGAGCTCGGCGATCGCGGCGACGATATCTTTTACCGAGGCGGCGCCGCCAAAGCGGTCGTCGCGCCGCTTATGGTAAGAGATGGTCAGAGTGCACGGACCGCCTTTATTGTTGCCTTGCAACTCAAGAACTACGCCATCGCGTTGTTCTTCAGCGCCATTCCAAATAGAGATGGCAGTAAATGACCTGTCAAGCCGATATTCGTTGTTCAACACGGCAAGGAACGCATTCGAGGGTTCGTCGCCCTCGAAGGCAGGATACAACCTGGCTTCGTCAATCGACTCACCCTGCGAGAACCATTCCGTCAATCCGTCGGACTTGCCTGCCAGCAACGCTGTGATCGCGCGCAGCCGACGAAGCATTTCCGGAAAATCTCCGGACTGATGTGTTGGGTCTTTAAATTGGCATGTGATAAGCATGTCTTTCTCGTCAGGGAACTACAACGGATTCCGCGCCCAGGCTGTTCAGCAGCTGCCGCAGCAGTGCCTGCGTTCTTGGAGTTTGGAAATACCATCTTAATCTTGCGGGAGGGTTGGTACGAACCGCGCCTGCCTGGCGGCTGGCTTGTAAGCGCATGGTCTTGAAGCCGCCAAACCAACCGGCTTGCTCTCCGTCTTCATCGATGAAACTGCCGTAGTTTCCTTTCCTCTCCTGCAGCAGGCACTCCGTCGACACGAAGGGGGCAAAGAACGCGGCTCGTTGCTCGGAGGTTAGCAACGCAGCTATGTCGTTCGCGAGTCTTGCGTCGTAATAGCGCAGCAATGCAGTGGATCCATTGGGCATGCGTACATTCAATCGCGCCTGCAAGGCTTCGGCCAGATCATCGATGGCGTAGCTGCTGACGATCCAGATACAACCAAGCCCGCTTTCGGCCAGGCGTTGCAGCGCAGCGATATGGGGATTCCCGTCGGCGGAGCAATCCAGCAGCCATGGGCCGGCATGGGCCAGCGCTTCATCAGGCGTGCCGTCGAACAGCGCTACGCAAGATGAGGAGCGGGATAAGGGATGGGTAGCCGAAACCTCATTGTGCAGCAGCGCGTCGACCAGGCCGTAAAGCCGCAAGGGGAAATGCGTTTGCTTCAGACGGGCTGCGAAGTACTCTTTTGCCTGCATATTCACCGATCTACCCTCGCGCCACGGTGGTTGCGGCGTTGCGGGCAGCGGCTTCCAGACACTCCTGGCACAGCGTGTCGCTCTAGGCTGTGGCTATCGGAGCGGGATCGGACAATCCTTGGTCGAAGCCGGATTTAGCATTGTTCGACCAAGGGGGGCGTTGATGGCGATCATGGGTGAGTAGACGCAGACTGCACGGGCCTCAATTGATCTTGATATTCCGTTCCTTGACCAGCGTCTTCCATTGCGCGGTCTCGCGCGCCAGGTGGTCGCGCAATTCATCCGGCGTGCCGCCGATGGGCTCGGCGCCGATCGAATCCAGCGTGGCGCGCACCTTGGCATCATTCAGCGCGGCGCGCATGGCGGCGTTCAGTTTCGTGACCACCTCGGGCGGCGTGCCGGCGGGGGCGAATGCCGCGAACCACGGCATCAGTTCGTAGCCGGGCAATCCGCTTTCCGCCACGGTGGGCACGTCGGGCAGGGCGGCGGAACGCTTGCTGGTGGTCACCGCCAGCGCCCGCAGCTTGCCGGCTTCGATGTGCGGCTTGGCGGAGGTGATGCTGTCGAACATGTAGTCCACTTGGCCGCCCAGCAGATCGGCGACGGCGGGGCCGCTGCCCTTGTAGGGCACGTGCAGCATGTCCACCTGCGCCATGGACAGGAACAACTCGCCCGCCAGGTGGATGGAGGTACCCACGCCGGCCGAGGCGTAGGTGTAGTGGTTGGGCTGCGCCTTGGCCTTGGCGATTACGTCCTGCACGCTGGTGGCGCCGGTGCGCGCGGGATTGGTGACCAGTACATTCGGCACCACGGCCAGCAGCGAGATCGGCGCGAAGTCCTTGATCGGGTCGTAGTTCAGGTCCGTGTACAGCGCCGGATTGACGGCCATGCCATTGGCGACGATCAGGATGGTGTAGCCGTCGGGCTTGGCGCGGGCCACGCTGGCCGCACCGATATTACCGCCGGCGCCCGCGCGGTTTTCCACGATGAAGGTGGTGTTGAGCTGCTTGCCCATGGATTCGCCCAGGGTGCGGGCGATGCTGTCCATCGCGCCGCCCGGCGGGAAGGGCACGATCCACTTGACCGGATGATCCGGATACGTCTGCGCCAGCGCCGCGGACGCGCCGCCCAGCAGCGCGAGGCCCACGCAGGCCTGGGCGAGTCGTTTGAATACAGGGCGCAAGCGCATGATGGTCTCCGTAGTGCTCGAATTATTGTGTCGCCACGCGCCGATGGTCCGCAGACTCGCCGGAGGAAACTCCCGGGATTCATACTTTTACGATCAGGTTCGTGCGATGGCTCAGTATGGCTTGCGTTTTCCATGGGAGTCCAAGACTATATGGGTTCCGATTGATACCTTTTTGGTATGTATGGGGCCATGCAATGCAATTGAGGCAACTGCGCTATTTCCAGGCCGTGGCGGAAGAAGGCAGCTTTACGCGCGCGGCCGCCCGGCTGCACATGGCCCAGCCGCCGCTCAGCCGTCAGATCCGCCTGTTCGAGGAAGAACTGGGCGTGCAGTTGTTCGAACGCACCACGCGGGCGCTGCGCCTCACTGAAGCGGGCCGTTTCCTGCTGGAGCAGTCGCGACTGCTGACGGCGCGCCTGGAAGAAGTGCTGGAAGGCACGCGTCGGCTGGGGCAGACCCAGCGGCGCTGGTTCGGCATAGGCTTCGTGCCGTCCACGCTCTACGGCTTCGTGCCCGAGTTGATCCGGCAACTGCGCAATGCGGACCCGCAGGTCGAAGTGGGCCTCACGGAAATGACCACCTTGCCGCAACTGGAGGCGTTGAAGGCCGGACGCATCGACCTGGGCATAGGCCGTATCCTGTTCGACGATCCGGCCATCGAACGGCGCGTGCTGATGACCGAACCCCTGATGGCGGCAGTGCCGCTGGGCCACCCGCTGGCGCGTCTGCGACGGGTGTCCGTCGAACGTCTGGCGCGCGAACCCTTTGTGCTATACCCGGCGCGCCCGCGGCCGAATTTCTCCGACCATGTGCTGGGGCTGTTTCGTGCGGCGGGGCACGCGCCGCAAGTGGTGCAGGAAGCCAATGAACTGCAGACCGCCATCGGACTGGTGGCGGCGGGGTTGGGGGTGACGGTGGTGCCTGCGTCGGTGCAGCGGTTGCAGCGCCAGGATGTGGCGCATGTGCCGATCGACGCCGATACCTTTGTGTCGCCGGTGATTGTCAGTTATCGCAAGGACGATGCGTCGGCGTTTCTGGCGCGGGCGTTGGGGCTGGCGCAGGCGCTGGCGAATTAGGACCAAGGAGCGACGGCCATGCCGGATCAGGCAGCAAAATCCCTCTCCCTCAGGCAGCTCGAACTGTTGTTGGCGCTGGCTTCGGCCGACAGCATCGCGGGCGCTGGCGCGCGGCTGGGCATGACGCCCTCGGCCACCAGCCATGCCCTGCGCACGCTGGAGGCCACGCTGGGAGCGCCCATGCTGGACCGCAATGCGTCGGGCGTGCAGCTTACCTATGCCGGGCAACAGATCCTGCCGCACGTCAGGGACGTTTTCGCTTCCCTGCAGATCGTGCGGGCGACGGCGAACGCCAGCGCGGGCCTGCGCTCGGGCCTGCTGAATCTCGGTTCCCTGGGCGCGAGTTCCTCCTTGAACATCCTGCCTCAACTGCTGGAGATGTTCAAAGCCCGCTATCCAGGCGTCGACGTGTTCGTCACCGAGAAGCCGGACCCCGAACTGGAGCGCGCGCTGGTCGAGCGCCGCATCGAGATCGGCGTGGTGGCCTTGCCCAAGCCGGATTTCGACACGCTGTCGTTGGTCACCGATGAATTGATGGTGGTGCTTCCCGCCGACCATCCGCTGGCGGCGCTCAAGACGATTGCAGTGAAGGACCTGATCGACTATCCCCTGATCATGACGCGAGCGGGCTCGCAACCGGTCATCACGCGCATGTTCGAGCGCGCCGGCGCCAAGCCGCATATCGCGCACGACCTCTCGCAGATCATGTCGATACTGGAGTTCGTCAGACGCGGGCAGGGTATCTCGGTGCTTGCGTCGCTGGTGCTGCCGCAGGCCTACGACGGGCTGGTCTACAGGAAGATCAGCCCCGCTTCCAAGCGCAGGATGGGCCTGGCATGCCTGAACGAACGCAGGCTTTCGCCGGCCGCGCATGCCTTCTGGACCATGGTCAGGGAGGCTGCGCCCAAGCTGAAGTTCCCGGTCAAGTAAAGCCGTGCGGCCACCTGCCGGGACGCGCGGCAAGTTCCCTTCATATTGAAAAAAAACTCAATTGAAGGTGAAGATTGCGAATTCTAGACTGCATCGATCGACTCTGATGGAGAAGGCGTATGCAGTCAGTGGAAGCTTCCGCGCTCAGCGGCGTGCGTGTCCTGGACCTCTCGCGCATCCTGGCGGGACCGAGCGCGACGCAGCTATTGGGCGACCTGGGCGCGGACGTGGTCAAGGTGGAAAAGCCGGACGAGGGCGATGACACCCGTAAATGGGGGCCGCCTTACATCAACGACCAGGACGGCCGCGCGACCACGGAAAGCGCCTACTACCTGAGCGCCAACCGCAACAAGCGATCCATCGCGCTCGACATCGCCACCGTAGCGGGTCGCGAAACGCTGCATCAGCTTTTGGCCCATGCCGACGTGCTGGTCGAGAACTACAAAGTGGGCGGCCTGGCCAAGTATGGGCTGGACTATGCGCAGCTCAAGAACAGCTATCCGCGCCTGGTCTATTGCTCCATCACGGGCTTCGGCCAGACGGGTCCCTACGCGAAGCGCGCCGGCTACGACTTCCTGATCCAGGGCATGGGCGGGATCATGAGCCTTACCGGCGAGCCGCAGGGCGCGCCCATGAAGGTGGGCGTGGGCATCGCGGATGTCATGACCGGCATGTATGCCGCCGTCGGCATCCTGGCGGCGCTGCGCCATCGGGACGTGACCGGCTTGGGGCAGCACATCGACATCTCGCTGCTGGACAGCCAGATCGCCTGGCTGGTGAACGCGGGGACCAACTATCTTGCGGCGCAAGAGCCGCCCGCGCGGCTGGGCAACGGCCATCCGAACATCGTGCCTTACCAGGTGTTCGACGCCGCGGACGGCCCCATGATTCTTGCCGTGGGCAACGATGCGCAGTTCCGGCGTTTCTGCGAGGTGGCCGGCGTGGCCGGCCTGGCTGACGACGCGCGCTACGCGTCCAATGCCGCCCGCGTCGCCCATCGCGCGGAACTGTGCGAGCGGGTACAGGAAGCGCTGGCCCTGCGCCCTAGAAAAACCTGGCTGGAACAGCTGGAAGCCGTGGGCGTGCCTTGCGGCCCGGTCAACGATTTGCGCGATGTGTTCAATGATCCGCACGTCCAGGCCCGCGGCGCGCATCTGCGCATGCCTTGCGCATGGGCGCAAGGCGGCGAGCTGAACCTGTTGGCGAATCCTTTGAAGCTGTCCGCCACGCCGGTCTCCTACCGCAGGCCGCCACCCCGCCTGGACGAGCACGCGCAGCAGATCCTGGCCGATTGGACGACAGCGGGAGGCGGCCGCCAGGAGTAGGGCGTTTCCAAGGCATGCGCCCAGGACTCTGGCGGCACAAACCTTAGACCACATCGCCCCGGACGAGGGCGGATACACGAGGAGAGAGGCATGGATAGGAGACAGTTGTTGGCGCTTGCTGCATTGACGCCATTGAGCCGGGCATTTGCGCAAGGCAAGTACCCCACGCAGAGCATCAGGTTGATTGCGCCCTACGCGCCGGGCGGCACCGTGGACATCCTGTCGCGGCAACTGGCTGAGCCGATGCGTGCGAGCCTGGCCCAGTCGGTCATTGTGGAGAACCGTGGCGGCGCCGGCGGTACGCTGGGGGCGGACGCTGTGGCCAAGGCCCGTCCCGACGGCTACGCGATCCTGTTCGGCGCGGTGCATCATGCAATCGCCCAATCCGTGTATCCGAAGCTGGGATACGACATCCGCGAGATGACGGCGGTGGGTTTTCTGGGACGCGTCAACCATGCGCTGATCGTCAACAAGGATCTGCCCGCGCAGAACGTGCAGGAGCTGGTGGCGCTGCTGAAGGCCAATCCGGACAAGTACAGCTATGCCACGCCGGGCGCTGGCACCATGCAGCATCTGATGGCCGAGTACTTCAAGAACGTCACCGGTACCCAGATGATGCATGTGCCTTACCGCGGTTCCGCGCCGGCGATCGTGGACATCATTGCGGGGAACGTGCACATGATGTTCGAAACCATGCCGTCGGCCATTCAGCACATCCGGGCCGGCAGCGTGCGGGCCATCGCGGTGACTTCCAAGGTGCGCTCGCCCAGCCTGCCCGACGTGCCCACGGCGGCGGAGAGTGGCGCGGCCAATTACGACGCGACCAGCTGGTATGGCATCTATGCGCCGCCATCCACGTCCGCGGACGTGGTGCGAGTGCTCAACGCGGCGGTCAACGACGCGTTTGCCGATCCAGTATTCGTGCAGCGCTGGATCGCGCTGGGCGCCGATGCGGGCGGAGGCACGCCCCAAGAACTGGCGGCGCTGACGCGCAGCGAGGTCGAACGCTGGGCCGAGGTGGCGCGGCGCGCGGATATCAAGGTGGGTTGATGCCGGCGGGCCTAGTGGCCTGGCCGGAGTTTTGCACGTAGCAAGGATGAACCATGACTGAACTTTCCCAAGACCAATTGGCGCTGCAACAGCGCGCGCGCGAACTGGCGCAGACCGTATTCAAACCGACGGCCGCGGCCACCGACCAATCCGAACAGTATCCCTGGGACAATGTGGCCCTGCTGCGCGAAGGCGGCTTCATGGGCATGACGATTCCAAGGGAGTACGGCGGACAGGGGCTGAGCTATCTCGATACTGTCCTGGTCGTGGAGGAAATGGCCCGCGCCTGCGCCACCATGGGACGTATCACGGTGGAAGCCAATATGGGCGCAATCGGCGCCATCATGCAGTACGGCAGCCATGAGCAGAAGACACTGGCCGCCGGTTGCGTTCTGGGGGGCGACAAGCCCGCCATCTGCATCTCGGAACCCCAGGCCGGCAGCGCAGCCAGTGAAATGGGCACCCGGGCAGTCCGCAAGGGCGACGACTATCTCATCAACGGCGAGAAGTACTGGATCACCGGAGGCGGGGTGTCGCGCCTGCACTTGATCTTTGCGCGGGTCATCGACGACGGCGAGGATCTGGGCATAGGCGCGTTCATCCACGTGCGCGAACCGGACGGCGCGGATGATGGGCTGGAGATCGCCAAGCGCTCCTACGCTATGGGCGTGCGGGGCATACCCGAGACCTACATCAAGTTCCATGACCTCAAGGTGCACAAGTCCATGCTGGTAGTCCCGCCGGAGGGGCTCAAGCGCGGCTTCGCCGGCCTGATGCAGGCCTACAACGCCCAGCGCGTGGGGGCGGGCACCGTGGCGCTGGGCATCGCGCAGGGCGCCTTCGAGGAAGCCGTGGACTACGTCAAGCAACGCCAGCAGTTCGGCCGGCCGATAGCGGAGTTCCAGGGCTTGCAGTGGATGGTTGCCGACATGGCCATCCAGCTGAATGCGGCGCGGCACATGCTGCACGCGGCCGCGCGCAGCGGCACCCCGCGGACCTTCGGCTTTCCAGACCTGTCGTTGGCCGCGCAGGCCAAGATCTTTGCCGCCGAAACGGCGCAGCGCGTGACCAACGACGCCTTGCAGCTGCATGGCTCGTCCGGTTACGGGCGCGACATGCCGATGGAACGCCACGTGCGCGATGCGCGCATGTTCACGATCGCGGGCGGCACGGCGCAGATCCTGCGTACCCAGGTCGCTTCCGCGGTGCTTGGGATGAAGCTGCCGCAAACGCGGGACGGGTATCTGCGCAGGCGGTGATGCTTGACGATGAATTCCGCCTCGCGTAGTATCTTTTTAACCGATCGGTATAAAAGGAGCTTTCGCAATGGAATTCCAAGGCAAGGTCGCGCTGGTCACTGGAGGAACGCGGGGCATCGGCGCCGCCATCGTTCGTAGGTTTGCAGAACGGGGCGCCGATGTCGCCTTCACCTACGCCCGGTCGGATCAGACGGCGCAAGACTACGCCCGTGAACTTGGCAAAACCGGCGTCAAGGTCCTCGCGATCAAAGCGGACAGCCGCGATCCGGCCGCCGTCCGGGCGGCGGTAGAACAGACTGCCGGCGAATTGGGCAGGCTGGACATACTGGTCAATAGCGCCGGCGTGTTCCCTTACGGGCCGGTCGAGGACGCCACGCTCGAAGAACTCGACGACACCCTGGCGATCCACGCCAAGGCGGTGTTCGTGGCCTCGCAAGCCGCGCTGGCTTACATGGGGGCCGGCGGCCGCATCATTTCCATCGGCTCCTGCTTCGCCCAACGCGTGCCGTATGGAGGCGTGACGCTCTATGCGATGAGCAAGTCCGCGCTCATCGGATTCACCAAGGGCCTCGCGCGCGAGGTCGGCCACCGGGGCATTACGGTCAACATTGTCGATCCCGGGTCGACCGACACGGATATGAATCCCGCCGATGGCCCGACGGTAGCCGCCGAGCTGGAGCTCATGGCGGTCAAGCGCTATGCCGAGCCCGGGGAAATTGCGGCGGCCGTGGCTTATCTCGCAGGGGCCGAGAGCCAATTCATCACCGGCGCATCGCTCGCGATCGATGGCGGCTTTACCGCCTAGGATTTCCGCATGGGCGGAGCCGTTGGTGGCATGATCCAATCGCAGTCAAACAGGAATGGGGGTTCAAATGGCCTGGGGACTCCTGGTTCTGGCCGGCATGCTCGAAATCGTCTGGGCCTTGGCGCTGAAGCAGGCAGACGGCTTGACGAGATTCTGGCCGAGCTTGATCGGCATCAGCGTCGCCATGCTGAGCCTGTTGCTGCTCGCCTTGGCCCTGAAGCATCTGCCTGTGGGCACTGCTTACGCAATCTGGGTGGGTATCGGCGCTTTCGGCGTGGCGGTTTTCGGAACATTGGTGCTCGGCGAGCAGATGTCATCGGCCAAACTGTTGTTCCTGGGGCTGATCGGCGTTGGTGTGGCGGGCCTGCGGATAATCGAATCGTGAATTCTGACAAGCAAGCAAAATCGGCCCCCGCGCCGAAAATCGGGCGTCCCAAGGAGTTCGACAAGGACCAGGCCTTGCTGGCGGCCATGCAAACCTTCTGGACGCAAGGCTATGAAGGCACCTCCATCCAGGATCTCGTCAGCGCCACCGGCGTCAACAAGCCCAGCCTTTATGCGACCTTCGGTTGCAAGGAAGAGATCTTCCGGCAAGCAGTCGAACTCTACGACCGTGTCGAGGGGCGGGCGACGTCGCAGAGCCTCAACGTGGCCCGCACGGCGCGCGAGGCCGTCGAAACCATGCTGCGATCGAACGCGCGCGCCTATGCCGTGGCCGAGGGGCCGCGGGGTTGCATGGTCGTGTTGTCATCGTTGCTGGGCGCGCCCGAAAACGAAAGCGTGCGCGCGTTTCTTGCCGCAAACCGGAAGGATGGCGAATCGATGCTGAGGGACCGTCTGGCCCGAGGCATGGCCGAGGGCGACCTTGCGCCGTCCGCCGATGTCCGTCAGCTTGCCGCGTTCTACACGACCGTGCTGGAAGGCCTCTCGATCCAGGCCCGCGACGGCGCCGGCGTGAAGAAGCTCAATATGATCATCGATGCCGCGATGCTTGCGTGGCCGGCCGGTTGACGCACGCCGGCGCAGCCACGCGGGATTGATGCCGGCGCTGCCCAGCCTAGGGCTGGACCACCATCCAGGCGACTATCCGGCGCACGACCGGCAGCAGCAGCAAGAGGCTGGGAAAGGCCACGATCCAGGAGGCGCCCCAGGCGCTGGGCCAGTTGATGGCAAAGTCGGAGCCCACGCCCACGCTCGTGGCAGTCGCCACTGCGGAAACGATGGCCGACATGAAAACCGAAAGAACCAGCGGCATCAGGAAGGGTGCGTAGCGCAATGGGAGTTTCTTCAGGGGGGATCTAGTCGGGTTCTTGGGCATTTCAATACTCCCCGCCATTCCGAGCTGAGTTTTTCTCGGCGATCAGGTCTTTGATGTACGCGCGCAGCGAGCGCGGCTCGCGTTCGAGCGCAGCCCTTAGCGCCAGACTATTTCCCCCAAGCCCATAGGCGCGATAGTGATCGAAAACCTTCGACAGCAAAGGCAACTGCTGGTCGCCATAAGGCAGGCGGGCGTTTTCCGCCCATGCGCTGAAGCCGGGATCCAGCGCAGCGACCGGAGATCCCAGTTCCTCGGTCAAGGCCGCGACAATGTCCGTGCGGCTGTACATGCCGGCGCACAGCTCCAAGGTCGCGTAGGCCAGCCTGTCCCCGGTCAGGGCGATGGCGGCAGTCTCGGCCACATCGCGATAGTCCACGCGAGCGATTCTTGTGTCCCGGGGAAAGGGCTCGGCGTAGCTGGAATGGTCGCGGATCGATGGCCAGGCCAAACCGATGTTCTGCATGAAGTTGGCGGGATGCAGGATCGTATATTCCAGCCGTGAGGAATAGAGGGCATCCTCCACCGGAATCTTGCTGGCGTGATTGGCCAGGCGCATGTTCGTCGGCTGGATGACCGATGAAAAGACGAACTTCCTCACGCCGCTGCGCTCGGCCGCCTTGACCAAGGCGACCCCCATCGGCGCTTCGTCCGCGGTGAACGCCGGGCCGATATGAAACACGCCGTCCACGCCTTGCGTGGCGGCCGCGAGACTGTCGACGTCGCGGAGGTCGCCGATGGCGGTCCCTGTCGCGCCCAGCGAGCGGGCCCTCGCGGCGCGTGCCTCGTCCCGTACGAGCGCCCGGACCGTGACCTTGCGCCGCTGCAATTCAGGAACCACCAGGCTTGCGAATTTGCCGGTGGCCCCGACGACCAAAACGATAGGTTGAGTGCCGTTCACAGGGTTTCTCCTTCGTATGCGTGTGAGTACGAAGGCAGTGTATTTTCTACTGATTAGTGGAACAATATTTGTAGAAAGTGAATTTGAATCACGATAATCGAGATAAATAATGAGCCGCATCGAAGACCTGGAAGCGTTCATCCATATCGCTGAAACCGGAAGCCTGACCAAGGCCGCGCGAAACCTTGGCCGCTCGCTACAGGCCGTCAGCCGTTCTCTCGCAGCGCTGGAAGAGGATGTGGGCGTTCAACTGGTCCATCGCACCACGCGGCATTCCTCGCTCAGCGAGGCGGGCGAGGCCTTCTTCCGGCGGGTCAAGCCGGCAATGGAAGAGATAGGCGAGGCCCGGCTGGAAGTCGCCGACCGTCGAGCCGCGCCCTCGGGCCTGTTGCGTGTCGGCGCCCCGGTACTTTTCGGCCCGGACTTCCTGGTTCCGGTCATCGCGGAATACATGCGCGAGTACCCGCAGATCGAGGTCGATCTGCAGCTGACGGACGCCTTTGTCGATCTTGCCGCCGCAGGCCTTGATCTGGTCGTGCGCATCGCCGATCTGCCGGACTCCGGCTTGCAAGGGCGGCGATTGGGAGCCTTGCGCAGAGTCGTGTTCGGAGCGCCTTCCTATTTCGAACATCATGGCCGCCCCGCGCATCCTTCGGAACTGCGCCAGCATGCCTGTATCGTCAGGACCGTCGATCAACAGTCGGGGCAATGGGCGTTTCAGATAGACGGCAAACGGCGCAACGTCGGGGTCCGGGGCCCGTTCCGGACCAATACGATGGCGGCGATCTATTCCGCCGTCAGCGCCGGGCTCGGTATCGGCTATTCGCCGCTGTGGCAGATCAGGCACCTGCTGGATACGGGACAGGTGGAAGTCATATTGGAAAATTTCGAGTCCAAGCCGGTGCCGATACACGCGCTGTGGCAGGAGAACAGGCTTCCGCCCGCCAAGGTGCGCGCTTTTGTGGATTATCTGGCGGCTGGGCTGAAGCTCGATCGGTTCTAGCTGGCACGGTAGACTAAGAATCCTCCTATCCCGATGCCCGGCGACCATGTCTCTCCAAACGCACGTCCGTATAGCCCAGAGGGGAGACATCGATTCGATGGTTGAACTGGATCCGATCGCCAGGCAAGAACCGGGCAGGAGGACATTTATTGCCCATGCGGTGGCTGCCGGCCAATGCTGGGCCGCGACGGAAGCAGACGATGCTTCGGCGCTGATCGGCTACGGGGTGCTTGACCACTCGTTCTTCGAACACGATTTCATTCCGCTGGTCGTCGTTAGAGATTCGGCACGGCGCCGTGGCGTCGCTACGGCAATCCTGCGGACGCTGGAGTTGCAATGCCAGGGAGGAAAACTGTTCACGTCGACCAATACTTCAAACATCGCGATGCGCCAATTGCTTGGCCAGCTGGGCTTTATCAGTAGCGGCCAAATCGAAAATCTGGATGACGGCGACCCTGAACTCGTGTTCGTGAAGTTCCGATCATCCCTTTGAGGACCGCCATCTGTCTGGCGTTGGCCAATATCCAACCGAATCTCACTCTGCCCAGGAGGATCATCATGCCGGTATTTCAGATCAAGCACTTGGATCACGTCGTCCTTAGAGTGCAAGACATGGCGCGTAGCCTGGAGTTTTATACCAAGGTGCTAGGCTGTTCCATCAAGAAGAAAAACGATGAGTACGCCATGATCCATCTGGGCGCAGGCGGCTCCATGATCGATCTGGTCGACGTGCAAGGACCATTGGGGGCGGCAGGCGGCGGAGCCCCAGGGAAAGACCGGCACAATCTCGACCACTTTTGCCTGCGGGTCGATCCGTTCGATGAAACGGCCATCCTCGAGCATCTGCGAACTTTCGGCGTAACGGCGGACAAGGCCGTGATGCGATATGGCGCGGAAGGCGAAGGGCCTTCGATCTATTGCTTCGATCCCGACGGCAATCAGATCGAACTGAAGGGGCCTGCGATCTAGGGCAGGCTTATCCGACGTGGATTCAGGCCAGATCTGTGTAATTGCTCAGCGCACCGGCAACAGATACTTCAGGGCCTGCGTGAAGCCGCGCGGCGCCACGGTGAGATGGTCCTCGTCGTTCAGGACTACGGACTTCAGTTTCAAGCCCGGATATTTCCGGCCTTGCAGCGCCGTCTCCAGAGCTCGGTTGTCGGCGACCATGTCCACCGTCTGGTTGTAGCGCCGGTCACCTTTGCGCAGGGCCTCATAGGCGCCGACGTAAAGATGTTCGCCGCCAGATCCTGATGCTGCTGCGCATAGCGCGCTTCGAGCTTCAATGCATATCGCTTGTCATACCAGAGAGAAGGACTGCCCAGGATATAGCCGTTGAACATGCCGGGTTCGGTGAAAAGGATCTGCGTCCCTAGCAGGGCGCCGTAGGAGTGACCGAGAAAGAGGGCTCTCGCCGCGTCGGCCCGATAGCGGGCGGCGACGAAAGGCTTTACCTGATCGCGCAGGTACTGTTGATAGGCACGCGCCTGGCCATGGATCGCGTTGGGTGGCGCGGTGCTTGGGCCGTTCGGGGTCGGCGTGTAGTCGCGCTGACGGCTGACTCCGCCGTCCTCGCCCTTGCCATAGGACAGGCCGACAAGAATGAATTCCTCGATTTGCGGCCCTTCAACGTTCAGGCGGCGTCCTAACTGCCGGATGACGGGGAAAGCATAGTCGGCGTCGGTCACATAAAGCACGGGGTAGCGCCGCTGCGGCTGCTTCGCATAGGAAGGCGGCAAGGCGACGAAGACCTGGTAGCCGCGGCCCGACATGGGGTCGGGCACGTCCCATACTTCGCTATCGGCGATTTCGTAGGGGCGTCCCTCGCCAGGCTGTATCTTTGGAGCCGATTGGGTTTGGGCCCGCGTCGGACTGCCTGGCACGCCGAAGCTGGCGAGGAGGGCAATCAGCAGGGCATTAAGAAGGCGTCGTTGCATGTGAGGGGGGATGTCGGTCTACAATTTTGGCTGTGTCAGGCAGGCGGAATTTTAGACTGGCATCCATTATCCGAACTTGGGAAGTCATAAATTATTCAGTGCCGCAAGGAGCAAGATCATGTCCACAAGCCTGCGCGCAATCCGTTCAGATATTACGAAGCTCCAGGTGGATGCCATCGTCAATGCTGCAAATTCCTCATTGCTTGGCGGTGGAGGCGTCGATGGCGCCATCCATCGCGCGGCTGGCCCGGATCTGCTGCAGGAATGTAGTTTGCTGGGCGGCTGCAAGACCGGGGATGCCAAGGTGACCCAAGCCTATCGCCTGGCCGCTCGGTACATCATCCATACGGTGGGCCCGGTATGGCGGGGTGGAGATAGCGGGGAACCGGCGCTGCTGGCCAGCTGCTATCGCCGGTGCATCGAGCTTGCCGAGGAAAGGGCGGTCACATCGATTGCGTTTCCCAGCATCAGCACGGGGGTATATGGGTATCCCATTGAATTGGCAGCGGAGGTGGCAGTCAGGACTGTGCGCGAAAGCCTCGCTGGGGACTCCTCTATCCAGGAGGTGATCTTCTGCTGCTTTTCACCAGAAGACCTTCTTCAATACGAGCGCATCTTGAATCGGCCGATCTTTTAGTCAGCCGATTCCATCCGACGCCTTCCCTACAGGCTGGCTTCACCACGTGTACTTCACGCCGATCCGCCCCACATACTGGTGATAGTCTTGCGCGCCCCAGCTGCCGGAAGCATTGACCCATCCCGTCCAGCCCTTGGTGAAGTTGGCGTGCACCCCCAGCTTCAATTCATATCGGTCCTTGGGATACAGGTCTCCGATGGGTAATTGATTGAAAGACACAGAACTGTCGACGTTGCTGTGCCACCAGTTCACGGTTGCGAAAGGTTGGGCCTGGCGGTTGTTGCCAAGGTCAAATGTGGTGAAGGTGCGCACACCAAGGCGGGTAATGGTCCCGTTCGAATCGGCGCGGTCTACCCGGGTGCCGTTCTGCTCGGTGATGCTGTCGGTGTTGCTGTCGACATAGATGATTTGAGCCTGCGGCTCCAGCGTCCAGTTTTCCCGCAACTTGAATGCGTAGCCGGCTTCCGCAGATATCGCCCAAGCCTGCGAGTCGTAGTCCACGCGCGGCAGTTCGGCGCCTTGCACTCGGTTGTTGAACCAGCCGTACTGGAACCAGGTGTCCACGTAGGCGCCGAGTTTGGTCTCGTCGTTTTGAAACCATGTGCCATAGACGCCTGCGCTGTAGCCGTTGACGCGGCCTTTTGCCTTGTATGGATTGCCGTCGGCGCGGGCAGTGCTGTCAGCCGTCCCGTATCCGAGCATGGCACCGAGGTGCAATCGATCTGTCTCGGAAAAGAGCTTCCATTGCGCAAGATCGCCGCCGCCCTGCAACAGGAACAGGTCGGTGCTCACGTCAAAGTTGCCGTCGCGGCTGTGGCTGCCTTCCCATTTTCCTGAGGTGCGCAGCCAGAGCGAATTACGCTTGCTGCCGTCGGCCGCGAACGGTTGCGATTCGATGAATTGAGGTTCACCCAAACGGTCGTGCATGCTCTGCACGAACATCTGCCCCACCAGGCGTTGGTTGGCCAGGTAAGCCGCGACTTCGGGCCGATACAAGGGCTCGGGCTCGGGCTCCGGGTCCGGCGGCGGAGGAGGCGGCGGTGGCGGTGGAGGAGGCGGAGGTGGGGGTGGAGGTGGAGGAGGGGGCGGCGGCGGAGGCGCTTCCTTTTCAGACCGCAAGTACCAGTTCTGATCGGTCGGTGCTGCCGCGGTTCCCTGATAGAGCCGATACTCGTAGGGGCCAGCCACCGCGCGACCGGACAGCGCGAACGCACCCGCCCCGGATACGCCGCCATTGGCCACCTCGACGACCTGAATCCCGCTTGCCGTCGTCAACGCGCCGGGGCCGCCAGTGTTCTTTATGCGCAGTTGCGATGTGCCCGTGGCGCTCCCGCCATTGACGATGAGCTTGTCCGACGGAGAACTGTCATCTCCCAAGTAGGTATTGAGCGCGATGGTGCCGTTCCCGCCGTAGTTGCGCGTCGTGATGGTCTTGTAGCTGCCGGCTTGCGGGGGCGTGAAGTCGATGAGGCTGTTGGTATTGACCAGGTTCGTGAGGTTGGAGTTTCCCGTCACCTGCCAGGTGCTGTCATTGCTCATGGAAAGATTGGTCGTGCTGCCAGGCTGCGTCAGCACGCGGCCCTGGATCAAGGTGCCGCTGGCGCCGATATCCGCGGTCGCGACGGCAGTGGCGCCGACGTTGATGGCGGCATTGCCGCCGGTGACGGAGGAGCCGCTCAAAGACACGCTGGCGGGACCCTCCGACAGATGTATGCCGTCGGCTTGGGCTGAGGCAATCTTGGAATCCACAAGGGTGTACGTCTTCGCCGCGGCGCCCGCCGCCCCGGTCAGATACAAGCCCTGGGCATTTGCGCCTGAGGTTTGCAGCGTCGCGCCGGTGGCGCTGAAGCGCGTGGCGTTGACCGACACGCGGACGGCATCGGCGTCCGCGCCCTGGGTGTCGACCAGGCTTCCCGTCTCGCCGTCGCGGCCCAGATTGACCGTACCCCAGCCCTCGACGTGGATGCCGTACGCCGCCTGTCCCAGCGTGCTCATCCGGGTGCCGTTGATGTTCGCCACGGCGCCGGACTGGGTACGCACGGCCACTGAACGGTCGCCGAAGGTCAGAATCTGCCCGCCGTCCACGGTCGCGGGCGGCCCGCCGTTAACGAACAGCGCAAACGAGCCGGCGGCCAGCGTGCTCACCTGGGTGTCTTTCAAGGTGGCGCTGCCGCCGTTGACGTACATGCCGTAAGTGCGGTCGGACTGGATGGCCATCCCATCGGCCTGGAATATGCCGTTGGTAAAGACATAGACGCCGATCGCGTTTTGCGCGCGAACAGACGTGCCGGTGCCGGCGAACTTGCCGTAGTCCTGCACCAGAACGCCGTATGCGGTGGTGCCTTCGGTGGTGATCGATCCGTTTGTGGCCGTGAGTTCGCTGCCGTTCTGGAAGACGTGGGCGCCGTACGCGGTCGTGCCCTTGGTCAGGATGGCGGTGTCGTGCAGGGAGGCTTTGGCGCCTTGCCACACCTCGGCGCCTTTGGAGCCGTTCTGCAAGGTGGTCAGCGTCGAATTCCGCAGTACGGTCGTGGCGCTCGCGCCATAGGTGCGCAGGGCATGGGAGTCGGCGAAATCCGTCGTGACGTATACGTTCGAACCATCAAACTGTGCCGGAAGGCCTGTCGACCCGACGTTGTAGATGCCTCGCACGCTGCCGCCGGTGGCATACACATAGACGCCTCCCGGCCTGACTATCATCTGGCCGCCGCTTCTGACATACAAGCCGTCGATGGCATTGCCGTTGACGCTTATGCGGATGGGCGTGCCGTTCCCGAGCGAGGGGTCCAGAATGGCCAATCCACCCTGGACCTGAATACCCGTACCGCCCAAGGGTGGGGGGTAGGGCGGGACAGGCGTGATGACCGTGCCGCCAACAAACGTCTTTTCTTGGCCGGCGACAACCTGAAAGGGGGTGGTGTAGGTGCCTTGGGGGACCTCGTCTGCAATCGCCGCCGAAGCGCCGAGGGACGTGGCAAGCCCGATGGCGACACGAGCCGCGAGCTTCGGCGATTGAAAAACCTGGGGGACATTTTCATGTTCTGCGCATTTCACGAGCGGCTCCTGGCAGACGGAATGTGACCGGAAGTCAATCTGGACGCTGCAGGAACATCGATGCGTCGTCCTTTCGAGCAGACACAACATGAACGCCATAAAACCCTACTACTACTTTTGGCCTAGTGCAAATGTGCGATACGCGATGCGCGATGGCACGCGTCGATTGACCGACACGCCCGAGATGCGATTTTGAGAATGACGCGCTGAGGGAACCCACCCGGCAGTGGCGATTCCGAGTGCTATCGGGCATTCGGCTCGAATGGAGCGCACTCTCTTGCAGACGACTGCGGAATGCCGGTCAGGCGTGGCGAGCGCCTTGAATATCAGGGAAAACCATTGTCGCGAAATGTGCACAAAGCGGCCGATCTACCTTGAAGGAAGACGCCATATGGCAGGGATCTGACCTCCCTTTTGCCGCCTCCGCCGCCCGCCTTGGGAATGGATTCACCTCCCCCCTACAGCCGCTGCCCGCCCGTTGCGTCGATACGCTGCCCCGTGATCCAGCGCCCCTCATGCGAAGCCAGAAAGGCGACGATGTCCGCAATATCCTCAGGCTGTCCTACGCGTCCGAGCGCAATGGTCTTGGCGATGAGCCTGCTTTGCTCGGGATCGCGCGCCCGGGCATTGAGGTCCGTGGCCGTGGCGCCGGGCAGGACCGCGTTGACGGTGATGCCGCGTGCGCCGAGTTCGCTGGCCAGCAGCAGGGTCAGGGCCTCCAGACCGGCCTTGGCGGGCGCGTAGACGCTCATCTCGGGATAGGCGGCGCGAGTACCCATGGAGGAGATGTTCACGATGCGGCCATGGTCGCGCAGGAAGGGCAGGGTCTGCTGGATCAGGAAGAACGGGGTTTTCAGGTTCACTTGCAGCACCCGGTCGAACGCGTCCGGCGTGACTTCCGGCAGGCGGGCGCGCAGGCCCACGCCGGCGTTGTTGACCAGGATGTCCAGGCCGTCGTCGGTGTAGCGTTCCTTGAGCGAGGCGCGCAAGCTCCGCGCCAACACTGCTGCGGCGTCCGCTTGCGCCAGGTCGGCCTGCAAGGCCCAGGCTTGGCCGCCTGCCGCCTCGATCTGGCGGACGACCTCGTCGGCGGCGTCGCTGGCGGCGTTGTAGTGCACGGCGACGCGCGCGCCGCGCCGGCCCAGGGCCAGCGCGATGGCGCGGCCGATGCCGCGGCTGGCGCCAGTGACGAGCGCAGTCTTGCCGGCGAGGCTGTCGGGGAATTCAGTCTGGCTCATGCCGTCTCCGTTTCGGCTTGGGTCCACGCATGTTGCGCTTCCAGTTGGCGCGCGGCAAGCAGCAGCGCGTTGCGGTCGACCTTGTTGGTGCCGGCCCAGGGCAGTTCATCCACGAAGCGGATGCGGCGGGGGTGCTGGTAGGCAGGGCCATGCTCGAGAGCGTGGCGCTTGAGCGCGTCGACGTGCAGCCGGCTGCCGTCTCGGCGCACGACGAAGGCGACCGGGATGTGGCCGCGTTCTTCGTCGGCCAGCGGCACCACGCAGCTCTGGCGCACGTCGGGGTGCGATTCCAGCAGCTTCTCGACCTCGACCGGATAGATGTTCTCGCCGGAGCAGACGAACATGTCGTCGGCGCGGCCGACGAAGTAATAGAAGCCGTCGGCGTCGCGCCGCAGCACGTCGCCGCTGTGGTACCAGCCGTCCTTGAGCACTTGGGCGCTCTTTTCGGGCAGGTTGTGATAGCCGGCGAGTACGGCAGGGTTCTTCATCAGCAGCACGCCCTGGTCCGGGCCGGGGCCGTCCGCGAGCCGTACCTGGGCGGGATCCAGCGGGTAGCCCAGCGCCAGCGCGGGCGTGGGCAGGCCGTCGGGATGCGGGCCGAACACGGCGGGACCGGCCTCGGTGGTGCCGTAGCCGTGGGTCACGCGCACGCCGGGCAGCGCGCGCTGGATGCGTTCCAGCAATGCCACGGTCATGGGAGCCGAGCCCAGCATGACGCGGGTCAGCGCGGACAGGTCGCGTCCCTGCAGCAGCGCAGGATCCTTGACCAGCCGGGCGAACATGGTCGGCACCGCGGTCAGGACCGAGATGCGGTAGCGCTCCAGCGCGTCGGCGTAGGCGGCCACGTCAAACGAGGGTTGAATCACCAGCAGGCTGTTGCCGGCGAAGGCGCGCTTGGCCATGAACAAGCCGTTCATGTGGAACAGCGGCTGGGCCAGCAGATAGCGTTCCTGCGTGCCGGCGCGGGCGACGACGGCGCCTGAGGTGGCCGCCAGCGCCCAGAGCTGGCCGCGGTGCGTCAGCGGCACGCCCTTGGGCTTGCCGGTGGATCCGGACGTGTACAGCATCTGGGCGATGTCGTCGTCCAGCGGCGTGACGAAGCCGAAGTCCGTGGGCGCGATCTGCGCGGCAAAGCCTTGCGGGCCGGGATCGTCGAAGTCCAGCACCGGCACCTGGGCCTCGAAGGCGGCGCGGCGCGGGCCGTCCACCAGCGCGAGTGTGATGCCGGCGTCGCGCAGCACGTAGTCGATGTTCTCTTGCGATTGCTTGATGTTGATGGGCACGGCCACGTAGCCGGCCCGCATGATGCCGAAGTACGCGACCAGGTACTCGGCCCGGTTCAGCGCGGCGATCGCGACGCGGCTGCCCGGCGCCAGCCCGCGCGCGGCCAGCCAGGCGGCCACGCCGCCCGCCAGCAGGCGGACCTGGGCATGGGTGTAATGCAGCGGTGCGTCGGGCAGGCGCAGGTCGATGATGGCGGGCAGATCGGAAGACAGTTCCGGATCGGCCAGATGGCCCAGGTTGAGCAGGGAATGCGTCATGGTTTTTCCGAAAATATGCGGCTCAGCGCTTTTGCAGCTTGGGATTGAGCGCGTCGTTCAGGCCGTCGCCGACCAGGTTCAACGACAGCACCGCAAGCATGATGGCCACGCCCGGCACGGCGCAGATGTACCAGGATGAGCGGATCAGGCTGCGGCCTTCGCCGACCAGCCGGCCCCAGCTGGCGATGTTGGGATCGCCCAGGCCCAGGAAGGACACGACCGATTCGTAGAGGATGGCGCCGGCCACTACCAGCGAAGACATCACGATCACGGGCGGCAGGGCGTTGGGCAGGATTTCGGCGGCGACGATGCGCAGCGGGCTCATGCCCAGCGCCCGGCAGGCCTGCACGAATTCGCGTTCCTTGAAGGACAGGAACTCGGCGCGGGTCAGCCGGGCGATGGGCGGCCAGGACACCAGCCCGACCGCCAGCGTGATGTGCTCGATGCGCGGCCCCAGGATGGAAACCACCGTCAGCACGAACACCACGTTGGGGATGATCTGGAACAGTTCGGCCACGCGCATCAGGCCTTCATCCACCCAGCCGCCGGCCCAGGCCGCGGCTGCGCCCACGCTCACGCCGATCAACGTGGCGGTGGCCGCAGCCACCAGGCCGATCAGCAACGTGGCGCGCGCGCCATGGGCGATCATGGCGGCGATGTCGCGGCCCATGGAATCTGTGCCCAGCGGATGGCGCCAGGATTCGAACGGCCAGATTTCCGGCGCGCCGACGATGCGCAGCGGGTCGGTGGGGTATAGCCAGCCGGCGCCCGCCGCCAGGAAGGCCACCAGGGCCAGCAGCGCGGCGCCGGCGACGGCGCCCCGGTTGCGGGCAAAGCGGGCGGCAAAGGAGGCGCGGCGGTAGGAAGGCGCCGCGGGCAGGGGAGGTGCAAGGGTAGGGGATGCGGACATGTCAGGCAGCCTTGATGCGCGGGTCCAGCCGCGTGTAGATCAGGTCGACGGCGATATTGGCGATGATCACCACGAAGGAGCTGAGCACCAGGATGCCCAGGACCACGGGATAGTTGCGGCTCATGACGCTGTCGAACAGCACGGCGCCGATGCCGGGCCAGCTGAACACGGCTTCGACCACGATGCTGCCGCCCAGCACCGCGCCCAGTTGCAGGCCCAGCAGCGTGACGATGGGCAGGAAGGCATTGCGCAGCACATGGCGCAGCACCACGGCGCTGCGCGTCAGGCCCTTGGCGTAGGCGGTGCGCACGAAGTCCATGCGGCTGACTTCCAGCATCGAGGCGCGCATCACGCGGGCATAGGCGGCGGAATAGAACAGCCCCAGCGCCAGCGCCGGCAGCGCCAGGTGGTGCAGCACGTCCAGCGCCTGGCGCCAGGCGCCGCCGGCCAACCCGATGGTGACCATGCCGCCCACCGGAAACCAGCCTAGCTTCACGGAGAACAGCACGATCAACATGATGCCCAGCCAGAAGCTGGGTGCGGCAAAGCACAGCACCGCGAACACCGACACGGCGCTGTCCCACCAGGTGTTGACCTTGACGGCCGACACGATGCCGGCCGTCATGCCCACCAGCACCGCGATGGCCAGGCTTGCGCCCATGAGCAGCAGCGTGGCCGGCAGGTGCGCCAGGATCACGTCCAGCACCGGCAGGTTGTGGCGGTAGGAATAGCCCAGGTCGCCGCGCGCCACGGAACCGACGTACTTCAGCAGCTGGACCGCGGGCGGCTGGTCCATGCCGTAGGTCACGCGCAGGCGCTCGATTAGCGCCGGATCGGTGACCTGCTGCTCGGCCGTCATCACGTCCAAGAAGGTGCCGGGCACGGATTGGATGAGCGCGAAGTTCAGCACCACCACGCCGAGCAGCAGCGGGATGGCCTGGGCCAGCCGGCGCAAGATCAGTCGGATCGACATGCGCGCGCCTCAGCCCTGCAGCCAGACGTCGGCCAGGCTCTCGCCCTGGACGTTGGCGCCGGTGGTGAAGTTGCGTACGTTCCTGCCGGCCAGCGTGAACGACTGGATCTCCACCAGCGGCACGTGGGGCACGTCGGTGGAGGCCAGGCGCGCGAACTGGTGCGCAAGCGTTCGGCGCGCGTCCGGGGCGGTCTCCTGGGTCAGCTTGGCCACCAGCGCGTCCATCTCGGGATTGGAGTAGCCGGTGGCGTTGCGGAAGGCGGCGCCCTTGACGATTCCGTCGGTGGTGTAGAACTGGGTCACCGTAGGCACCAGTTCCAGCGGCGCCGTGAAGTTGGAGACTGCGATGTCGTAGTCGTAGTCGCCATAGATGCGCTTGAGCGCCGTGGCACGATCCACCGAATCCAGCTTGACCTCGATGCCCACGTCTTGCAGCGCCTGCTTCAGGTATTGGCCGAGCTTGGCGTTTTCCTCGAACCAGGCGGCGGCCACCAGGTTTACGGTGAAACGCTTGCCGTCCTTGAGCGGCAGGCCGGCGGCGTCCAGCAGCGCGGCGGCCTTCTTCGGGTCGAACGGATAGCGCGGCACGTCCTCGGTGTAGAACAGCGGGTTGCTGCTGAAGACGGGCGCGATGGCCGGCTTGCCGCGGCCGTAGTAGATGGTGTCGACGATGAACTGGCGGTCGATGGCGTGCAGGATGGCCTGGCGGACCTCGCGGCGGTTGACGATGTCGCGGCGCTGGTTGAATTCGGCGGTCACGGTCCAGGCCGAGTTCTGGTAGCCGCGCGTGTCCGCCACCACCTTGCCGGTCTTGAGCAGGCGGTCGATGTCGCGCGCCGGGACCGGGTTGGAGTAGGCCAGGCCCAGTTCGCCGGTCTCCAGCGCGGCGCCGCGGGTGGCGGGGTCGCCCCACCAGCGGATGATGAGGCGGTCCAGGTTGGGCTGGCCGGCATGCCAGTAGCTGTCGTTGCGCAGGTATTCGACGTGGCTGCCGCGCACCCACTTGCCGTACTTCCAGGGGCCGGTGCCGACCGGCGTGTTGTTCAGCGGGTTGGTGATGATGTCGCGGCCGTCGTACAGGTGCTTGGGCAGCAGCAGCTGGAACTGGCCGGCCAGTGTGGACTTCAGGAAGAACTCCGGCACCGGCGCGTCGAAGCTCAGCACCACGGTCAGCGGATCGGACGCAGTGGCGCCGGTCAGCGACTTGAGCGCGATGCCGGCCGAGATCGGCTTCCAATGCTGCAGCACGTTGTAGACGACGTCGGCGGACGTGAAGGGCGCGCCGTCATGCCAGGTGACGCCTTCGCGCAGCTTGATGGTGTAGCTGCGGAAGTCCGCAGCCGGCGTGACGGACAGGGCCAGCGCGGGCTGGAACTTCAGGTCGGCGTCCAGCTTGAGCAGGCGTTCCAGGATCTTGGTCGCGGTCTGGAACGGACTGGAGCCGCCGCCGCCCGGCACGAACAGGGCTTGCGGCTCCAGGCCGCCCCAGCTCGCGACCAGGGTGCCGCCCTTGCGGGCGGGACCGGCGTCGGCGCCGGGTTGGGACGTCGCGGCCAGTAGCGCCTGGGGCGCGATGCCGAGGCCGGCGGCCAGGCCGCCCGCGGCGGTACGGGTCAGGAATGCGCGCCGTCCGGGGCGCTGCGCGGTGGTCATGATGGTGTCCTTGAAGATGAGAGTCCGCTCAGCCCTGGCTGAGCGTGGCGTAGCTGGCGCGGCCGATGGCCACCAGCGCGCCCTGGTCGTTGTAGAGATCCACGTCGGCCACGCCCACGCTGCGGCCGTTGCGGCGCACGCGGGCCACGGCGGTCAGCGCGGTATTGACGGCGGGGCGCAGGTAGTCGACGCGGAAGTTGATGGTTGGCAGGCCCCGGCCCAGCAGCATGCCCACGGCGAAATCGCCCACGGTGTCGATCACGGCGGCCAGCGGTCCGCCATGCCATTGGCCGCTGGCGGCGCCACGCTCGAATTCGGGGCGCATGGGGGCCAGCACGGTCAACTCGCCTTGCTCGTGATTGACGTCGCGCACCGACAGGCCGAGCCAGGCGATGAACGGCGAATCGTCGAACTTGGCCTGGATGGCGGCTGCGTCCAGGGTGGCGGCGGGCGGTTTTGGATTCGCGCTCATGCCGACACCAGCACTTTGCCGACGATCTTGCGATCTTCCAGCGAGGCCAGCGCTTGGGCGCCTTGTTCCAGAGGCCACTTGCGGTCCACATGGACCCGCAGCCGGCCGTCGCGCACCAGCGTCAGCAGTTCGTGCAGGTCCTCGCGTTCCCAGCCGTTGGAGCCGCGGATCTGCAGTTCAAAGGTCCAGATATAGCGCAGGTCTTCCTTGGGGTCGAAGCCCGCGGTCGCGCCGCAGGTCAACAGGCGGCCGCCCAGGCGCAGGCAGCGCAGCGACTTGACCCAGGTGTCGCCGCCGGTGAAATTGACCACCACGTCCACGCCGCCGGGCTTGCCGGAGCGGCGGCGCGACGGCTTGCCGAAACGCTCCTGGACCGCCTTGAGGAAGTCTTCCTCGGTGTACAGGATGATGTGGTCCGCGCCCAGGGCGCGCAGCGTTTCGGCCTTCTCGGGACTGCCGGCGCAGGCGATGACTTCGGCGCCAGCCAGCTTGGCCAGTTGCACGGCGCACACGCCCACGCCGCCGCTGGCGCCCAGGATCAGGACTTTCTCGCCGGGCTGGACCTGGCCGATGCGGTTCATCATGCGCAGGGCGGTGCCGTAGGCCACGGGCAGCGCGGCGGCTTGGTCGAAACTGACCTCGTCGGGCAGGCGCAGCAGCTGATGCGCCGGCACGCGGCACAGTTCGGCCAGGCCGCCGTGGATGGTCTCGCCCACCAGGCCGCCGTCGACCCGGTCTATCGGGTCGACCAGCACGCGGTCGCCCGCCTTCCAGTCGCGCACGTTGGCGCCGGTCTGCACCACTACGCCGGCCACGTCCAGGCCGATGATGACGGGAAAGGGCAGTTTGATGCCGGGCATGCCGCGGCGGGTGAACACGTCGTGGTAGTTCAGCGACGAGGCCTGGACGCGGATCACCACGTCATCGGGACCGGCGACGGGATCGGGGAATTCGGTTTCCAGGCGCAGCTTGTCGCTGCCGCCGTGTTCACGCAAAACAATGGCTTTCATGAGTGTCTTGAAGTGTGGGTAAAGGGAAGATTCACCACGCCGCCAGGCCTGCGATGGCCTGGCGCGTGATCTGCAGGCCGTGGGCTACCACATTGCGGCGCCAGACGCTGGATACGGGAACGAAGGCGTCGACCAGGTCCGCGCGCAACTGCGCGTCGCGCGCCGCGTCAGGCGCGGCGGGGGCTTTGAAACGCAGCCATTGGTCCAGCCTCAGGGCCGGCCGCATTTGCAAGCCGCGCGTGCCGAACTCGACCACCGCGCCGGCCAGCGGCCGCGCGCCCAGGGCCTGTTGCACGCCGCGGAACACCAGACCCTGGTAGTCGGGGCGGGCCAGACCGTGCGGGCGCTGTCCCAACACGCGCTCGGCGCCCCACCAGGCGGCGGCCTGCGCCTGTTCCGCGCTGCCGTCCGGGTTGAAGCACAGGAAGAAGGGCTCGCCGTATTCGCCTATGCCGGTGTGCCAGTCGATGAAGGCCACGCGCTCGCTTGCGCCCAGGTGCTCGTCAACGATGCGCCGCAGCGTGCGGTTGGACCATTCGGGGCCGCTGCCGCCGTAGACCAGCCCATCCGGATGCGTGTATTGGCCGCTGGCCGTCACGTTGAACAGCACATCCGCGCCATGCTGCTGGCGGAAGCGTTCGAGCGCGTCGGCGCCGGCATCGAGCGCGGCCTCTGTCCAATGCCGCGGAATCAGGTGTGGATGCAGGGTGGCATAGTGCGGGTTGGCAGGCGCGGGCCGGGTGTGGTCGATAAAGTTGCGGTTCAGGTCGACGTTGTTCTCGGTCGTGCGCGTGTCATGGGCATAGCCGTAGGGATTCAGCGCATGCACCAGCACCACGTTGACGTCGTCCGGCAAGGGCAGGCTGCCGTCCGCCTGCAGCCAGGCCAGCTGCACCGCCGAGCCGGCGGCGCCTTCCAGGCCGTGGGTGCCGCTGATGGCCAGATGGCTGCGGGTGGCGTCCGGGCGGCCCAGCACTGCCACGTCTACCGTCAGCGGCCGGCCTTGCGGGTCCTTGGCCGTGGGGTGCTCGTGGCGCGAGAGCGCGGCGCCGCGTGCGGCGGCGGCCGTCACGAAAGCCTCGCGCGCCGCCGCGTAGCCGGTGGAAAAGCAATTCCAGTAGTCGGGCAGGGGCTGGCCCATCATGCCTCCTGCACGAAGACTTGCAGCGCGCCCGCGGCATGCTCGGGCGCTACCGCCAGTTCGCCTTGCGCGTTGGCGCGGTAGGGGACTTGTTTGCTGTCGAGCCACGCGCGCGTCTGCCCGATATCGCGCACGCCGATGACGGAACCGGCGAACCAGCCGCCCTGGCTGCTGGCGGGCAGGCCCGCTGGCACGCGCACATGGGGAAAGCGCTGTTCGAAGGCGGCGGGCGTGAGGAAGTCGATGCGCAGGCTGCCGCGCCGCACTTGCAGGCCTTGGTCCGGAAGCTCGCTGATGGCAATAGAGCCGAGCACGCGTTCATACGCGGGGCGTAGGGCTTGCGGCTCGGGATGCACGGCGATCAGCGATTCGATGCGGCGCGCGCCATTGGCATGGTCCTGCCATTCGGGGCGGTACACCAGATGGCGCGTGAGATGGCCGCAGGTGAAGAAATCCGGCACCGCGAACAGGCCGGCGGGAAACTGGGTGTTGTTCCAGGCCGCGTCCTCGCTGCCTTGCGGCAAGTGCACCGGGCGACCGCCGCGCTGAGGCGGCTCGGCTTCTATGCCCAGGCGGGCCAGCTCCGCGTGCACGGCGCTGCTGTCGGTGGTTTGCAGCGCGACGGATACTGGACCTTCGTAGGCGTCGTCGAAGCCTGCAAAGCGCGACTGGTCGCGCAGTTCCGGCGGAAAGGCCAGCAGTTCCAGGTAGTTCGCGTCCAGGATCAGCGTTTGGTTGCGCGTGCCGCGATGATGCCGGCCTTGCGGCGCCAGGGCGAATCCCAGCTTCTGATATTGCTCGGTTGCGGCCTGCAGATCATGCACCCGGATGATGTAGTGGTCCAGTCCGGTGACTGAGGGTATGGACATCGCGTTTCCTGATTTTGCTTGACGGAAGCGGGCAGTCTGGCCGATGCGAAGTCGGGCCAGAACGATTGAATTCGCATGTGGATATCTGTTTTCTGTTCGTGCCCGGGCGCAGAGGGCATCCGCATATTCATATCTGAAAGTCTTCTTTGCTCCAGGGCTTACTCGCACTCAGCATGGAGGTCCGTTCAATGCATATCCATCGACAACGACATGGCAACTCGCAAGACTCCGGGCGCCGCCCGCATCGCAATCTCCCTGGCGCTGGCCTTGGCCGCCGGCGCGGCGCAGGCCGACGCCACGCTGGACAAGGTCAAGGAACGCGGCACCATCACCATCGGCGTGCTGGCCAATGGCGGCGTGTTCGGCTCGCTGGATCCGGCCACGCAGCAGTTGGTGGGCTGGAACCCGGAGTTGGCCCGCGAGCTGGCCAAGGATCTGGGCGTAAAGGCGGAACTGGTGCAGGTGCAGACCGCCACGCGCACGCAGTTCCTGATTTCCGGCAAGGTGGACTTGCTGATCGCGTCCATGGAACTCAACCCCGAGCGCGCCGAGATCCTGGGCTATGCGCCTACGCCGTTCTTCCGGGTGGGCGGCACGGCCGCCACGCTCAAGACCAGCGGCATCGCCAAATGGGAAGACCTGCGCGGCAAGCCGGTGTGCGTGTCGCAGGGCAGCAGCTTCGCGCGGCCTTTGTCGGCCGACTACGGCGCGGTGGTCAAGGGCTACAAGAGCTCGTCGGATTCGCTGCTGGCGCTGCGCGGCGGCCAGTGCGTCGCGGCCGTGCATGACTCGACCCTGATCCAGCCGCTGCTGCGCAGCAACCCGGAATGGAAGGACTACCACGCGCCCATCGCCTCCGAGGTGCTGCCGGCCAATTCGGTGGTCTGGGCCCGCAAGGGCGAGGCCGACACCATCGCCGCCGTGGACAAGGTGGTGCAGGACTGGCACCGCAGGGGCTGGCTGATCGCCACGGAAGCACGCCTGGGTATCGCGCCGCCCCAGCCGCTGCTGCAGGAGCTGCACGCGAAGTACAAGCAGGGCAGCTGAGGCGGACCGGGCATGTTCGAATCGGCATTGCAAGCCTGGGTCGGCTTTTTCAAGCCGCTGGGGCTGAACTACAGCTTTGTGCTGGACGCGGGCGAGCTGTCTGCGTTCGGCCGAGGGCTGCTGGTCACCCTGCAGTTGTGCGCCTGGACCATACCGGCGAGCCTGCTGTTCGGCGTGCTGATCGCGGCGGGCCTGACCAGCGGTCGCGCCTGGCTGGCCCGGCCGTTGCAGGCTTTTGTGGAAGTCACGCGCAACACGCCGACGCTGGTGCAGCTGTATTGCGCCTTCCTGGTGTTGAACATGCTGATCACGCAAAAGCTGGGCGGCGGCAGTCCAATAGCCCCGTTCGCCTGGGTGGTGATCGTGGTGGCGCTGCACAAGGGGGTATTCCATGCCGAGGCTCTGCGCGCTGGCATCGAAGCGGTGCCCGCTGTGACGATGGAGGCGGCGCGCTCGCTGGCGTTTTCGCACCGCCAGATCCTGACCCAGGTGCAACTGCCGCTGGCGTTGCGCTTTGCCTTGCCGTCGCTGGTGAACAACCTGGTGGACCTGGTGAAGATGAGCGCCATCGCTTCCGCTATCGCAGTGGGCGACGTGACCTATGAATCGATCATGATCTGGTCGTATCGCGACAACGTGCTGGAACTGTTGCTGCTGATCCTGCTGTACTTCGGTTTGCTGACCTGGCTGGTCGGCCTGGGCGGGAGATGGCTGGAGGAACGCTTGAGGATGCCTGGCTATGGCCAATGACTTGGCGTTGCGGGCGGGGGCAGCGGGGCGTCGGTTGCCGGCGGCGTTGCGCGATCCCTGGCTTGCAATATTCCTGGCGCTGGCGGCCCTGAACCTGGCATGGGCGGCCAGCGGCACGGCGCCGGCCGCGGTGCGAGCGCTGTGGCAGTGGTCGCCCGCCTTGTTGCGCGGGCTGGCGATGAACATCCAGCTCAGCGTGCTGGCCATGATGCTGGGCACATTGGCCGGGCTGGTGGTGGGCGCGGTATCGCTGTCGCCATCGCCGCTGCTGCGCCGGCTGACTCGCACCTATGTGCTGCTGTTCCGCAATGCGCCCATCCTGGTGCTGGTGTACTTCACCACCTATGTGTTTCCCTTCGAGCTGAGGCTGGGCGGATGGAGCCTGCCGTTTCCGGACTGGATCAAGGTCGTCATCGGCCTGGGCTTGCCGGCCAGCGCCAACGTGGCCGAGATCTTCCGCGGCGCGATCCAGTCCATTCCCAGCGCGCAATGGGAGGCCGCGCAATCGCTGGCATTCCGGCGCTCGCAGATCTTCCGCATGATCGTGCTGCCGCAGTGCCTGCGGCGGATGCTGCCGTCCTGGATGAACCTGTACGCCAGCATCACCATGAGCACGTCGCTGGCCTCGCTGGTGGGCGTGCACGATCTGGTCGACGCAGCCACGGTGGCCAGCAATACCGTGTCGCGCACCGACTTCACCATACTGGTTTATTTCACGCTATTGGCGCTGTTCTTCGCCTATTGCTATCCCATCGCGCGTTGGACGCGGTATCTGGAAAGACGTCATGAGCATTATTGAATTCGAGGCGCGCGCCGCCGCCCAGACCGCTCTGGTCAGCCTGCGGGATGTGCATCTGGCCTTTGGCCAGACCGAGGTGCTCAAGGGCATGGACGTCGAGGTGCAGCAGGGCCAGGCCGTGTCCATCATCGGTCCCTCCGGATCGGGCAAGTCCACCATCCTGCGCTGCATGACCGGACTGCTAAGGCCGCAGCGCGGCCGCATCCAGGTCGGCGGCGTGCGCGTCGATGCCTTGAAGACGGAAGCCGAACTGATTGGCCTGCGCAAGCGCGTGGGCTTCGTGTTCCAGCAGTACAACCTGTTCCCGCACTTGAGCGTGCTGCACAACCTGACGATCTCGCCCATCAAGGTGGGCGGCCTGCCACGGGCGGAGGCCGAGGCGCGTGCCCGCGAGCTGTTGGCCAAGGTGCGGATGGAGCACAAGGCGCACGCCTATCCCGGCGAACTGTCCGGCGGCCAGCAGCAGCGGGTGGCGATTGCGCGCGCGCTGGCCTTGCAGCCGGAACTGATCCTGTTCGATGAAGTGACTTCCGCGCTGGATCCGGAGATGGTCGGTGAAGTCCTGACCGTGATCCGCGAACTGGTGCAGGACGGCCTGACCTGCGTGCTGGTGACCCATGAAATGCGCTTTGCCGAAGAGGTCAGCGACATCGTGTATTTCACCGAAGCCGGCCGCGTCGTCGAGTCCGGTCCGCCGGCGCGCATGTTCGGGGCGCCCGCCAGCGAACGCACCCGTGCCTTCCTGCAACGGGCGGTCGGCGCGGCGCCGCCACCGGAAAGCGTTGCCGATCCCATACAGGCCTACTTGAATTTCGATCCGCTGCGTCTGGCAGTGTGAACCATGATGGAGCTGCACATGACTTTCGTATCCCCGATCTCCAACCTTGCCGAGGTGCGCGCATGAGCCTGGCAGACGCTCGCGTCCAGACCCGGCTGGTGCATGCCGGATCGCCCAACCTGAAGCAGGGAGCGGGGCCGGTGAACGTGCCGGTGGTGCGCACCAGCACTGTGCGTTTTGCCGACACGGCCGCGCAGGCGGCCTTGGGCCGGCAACGCGCCGCCGGCGAGCGCGTGGCGACCTATGGCCGCCATGGCCTGGACACCCATCAGGCGCTGGAGCAGGCGGTGGCTTCGCTGGAAGGCGGCTATCGCACCTTGCTGGCGCCTTCGGGCTTGTCGGCCATTGTGCTGGTGCTGTTGGCGACGCTGGCGCCGGGGGAACACGCGCTGGTGGCTGACAGCGTCTACTCGCCGGTGCGCAAGGTGGACCGCGCGCTGTTGCAACGCTATGGAATCGAGGTGGAGTACTTTTCCGCCACGCGCGACGAACTGGAGCCGCTGATCCGCCCGAACACGCGCCTGCTGTATCTGGAGTCGCCCAGTTCGCTCTTGTACGAGGTGCAGGACCTGCCGGCGCTGGCGGCCGTGGCGCGGCGCCATGGCGTGCTGGTGGCGGCGGACAATACCTGGAGTGGCGGCCTGTACTATCAGCCGCTGGCACTGGGCGCGCATATTTCCATCCAGGCGGCGACCAAGTATCTGGCGGGGCATTCCGACGTGATGATGGGCGTGGTCACAGTGGACAGTCCCGACTTGGCCCGGCAAGTCGCGGCAACGCACGACGCGCTGGGCCTGTCGGTGGGCGCGGACGACGCCTATCTGACCCTGCGCGGCCTGCGCACGCTGGACGTGCGGCTTGCGCGGCACCATAAGAACGCGCTTGCCGTGGCTGGATATCTGGCGCGGCATGAAGATGTCGCAAGCGTCTATTACCCGGCGCTGGAGCAGGACCCGGGTCACGCCCTGTGGCGGCGGGATTTCAGCGGGGCCAGCGGCCTGGTGTCGTTCGCGTTCCGGCATGCCGATGCCACGGCCGCGGCGCGCTTCATCGATGCCTTGCGCTATTTTTCGATCGGCGCCTCCTGGGGCGGCTACGAAAGCCTGGCACTGGAGGCCGCGCCCGAGCGCCTGGCCGAGCACAGCTATTGGCAGGATGGGCCGCAGACGCAATCGGTGGTGCGCCTGCACATCGGGCTGGAAAGTCCGCTGGACCTGATCGCCGACCTGGAGCGCGCTTTCGCGGCCACGCGCGAAGCTCTGCGGCGCAGTGCTTGAAGCATATGCAAATGAGCGGTTTTCTTTAGGGTTTCCGGCTATGTAGAAGCAACATATACCTCTTTGTCCGTTGGTACCCGCGACCACTAGAATTTGCCCTGTTCCATGATTGGCGGCAGGGCATGTCTACTATTCATTCCATCGGGTCGGTGCAGCTTTCCTTTCTTGCTCAACGACAGGAGGCGGTACGCGAGTTCTATAGTCACATCATCGGTTTGGATGAAGTGGCCGGGGCCGGCGGCCAGCGCTTGTTGTTCGCGTTGGGCGAGGCGACCTTGTCGCTGTCTCCGGTGGACGAGGTCAGCCGCGAGGTCAGGCCCGACTATCTGGCGCTGAAGACCCGCGCCTACGACGACATCCTGGCGCGGCTGCGCCTGGCGGGTCTCCATCCGGTCTGTTCCTTGCCCGATGCCGAGCCGCGCGTGATGTACGTGAAAGATCCGTCAGGCAATCAGCTGGCTTTCCTGGGCTGAGGCGCGCGATGAATTTTCAGCAATTGCGTTCCGTGCGCGAAGCCGTGCGCCAGGATTTCAACCTGACCGACGTGTCCGAAAGCCTGCATACCTCGCAGCCCGGCGTCAGCCGTCAGATCCGCGAACTCGAGGAAGAGGTGGGCGTGGACATTTTCGTGCGTTCGGGCAAGCGGCTCATCGGCCTGACCCCGCCTGGCGAATTGATCCTGCCGCTGGTCGAGCAGATCCTGCAATGCGCGGACAACATCCGGCACGCTGGCGCCGAATACGCGGACAGCAGGACCGGCGTGCTGTCCATCGCGGCGACCCACTCGCAGGCGCGCTACGCCTTGCCGCCCGTCGTCAAGGAGTTCCGCGAACGCTATCCCGAGGTGGTGCTGCACCTGCACCAGGGCTCGCCCAAGCAGGTTTCGGAAATGCTGCTGGAGGGCGAGGCCGACATCGGCGTGGCGACGGAAGCGGTGGCCGACTATCCGGGGCTGGTCAACCTGCCTTGCTACCGTTGGAGCCACAGCATCATCGTGCCCCGCGGCCATCCGCTGGAGCGCCAGCCAGAAGGCGTCAGCCTGTCGCAGCTTGCGCGCTTCCCCATCATTACCTACGGGCGCGGCTACACGGGCCGCGCGCATATCGACGAGGCCTTCGCGCGGGCCGGCATCACGCCCGACATCGTCATGACCGCCATGGATGCGGACGTGATCAAGACCTATGTGGAATTGGGGCTGGGCCTGGGCATCGTGGCCTCGGTGGCATGGGATGCCGAACGCGACACGCGCCTGTGCGCCATCGACGCCCGCCACCTGTTCGAGATCAACCTGACGCGGCTGGCGATACGGCGCGGCGCATGGCTGCGCGGCTACGCCTTCCATTTCGTCGAGATGTTCGTGCCGACCTTGACGCGCGAGATCGTTGAACGCGAGCTGAAGGGCGCGGGCTGAGGCAATAGGCGGACGCGCCACCGTCTTGCGCATAACCATAGTTGCATCGCTTCGTTTCCCTTGCGACGCCGCGCAAGTAGGCTGACCTTTTCTTCCCCACGGAATCCAGGGTCATCCCATGAGCACATCTGTACCGTCGTCAGCGGCCGCGAACATCCACAACCAACGCGCGCAGGCTGTGCGCGAATTCATCGCGCACGCGCGGCGGCTGGCGCCCGACGCCGCCAGCACCACGCGCGAACAATTGGCCCAAGTGGCAACGCTGCTGGAGGCGCTGGGACGGCGCCGGGAACTGTTCCCGGAGGAGGCGTTTGCCGTGGTCCCGGGCAGGCCGACCGCCATCTACCGGCTGGCCGAGGACCTGGACGGCGGACATGCCTTGTACTTGTCTCTGGGCGCGCCGGGCAAGGCCCAGCCGCCGCACGACCACACGACCTGGGCCATCATCGCCGGCGTGCAAGGCAACGAGCGCAACGAGGTCTATGCGCGCGAACGCAGTGCCGATCCCCTGCGCGACGTGCTGAGCCACGTCAAGCGCGTGGATGTGGCGCCTGGCAGCTCCATCGTGCTGGGGCCGCAGGACGTGCACACGATCGAACTGGTGGGTGACGAACCCGGCGCGCATCTGCATTTCTATGGGCTGGCGCTGGACCGCCTGCATGGCCGCGTGGTGTTCGAGAGCACCGCGGGCGGCACGTACCGCACATTCTCGCCGCCTGCGGCGATCTACCATGCGCGCATCTCCCCTCAATCCCTGCAGGACGAATTGCGCGGCGTGGGCGAGATCGCCTTGCTGGACGTGCGCGAAGCCGGCCGCCATGCGCGCCGCCATCTGCTGCACGCGGTGCCCGCGCCCTTATGGCGCCTGGAGCTGCTGATCGACAGGCTGGCGCCGCGCCGCGATGCACGCATCGTGCTGGTGGATGATAACGAGACGCTGGCGCACCAGGCGGCGGCCAAGCTGGCGCGCCTGGGTTGGACCGACATTTCGGTGCTGGCCGGCGGGACGGACGCCTGGGAGCGGGAAGGGCGCGAATTGTTCTCCGGCACCAATGTACCCAGCAAGGCGTTCGGCGAAGTCATCGAACACGAGAAACGCACTCCCTGGATAGACGTGGACGAACTCGACGAGCGCGTGGCGCGCGGCGACAACATCGTGGTGGTGGACAGTCGCACGCCGGAGGAATTCCACAACTTCACGCTGCCCTTCGCGCACAGTCTGCCCGGGGCGGAACTGGTCTATCGCATCCGCGAGCTGGCGCCGGACCCTGGGACCTTTGTGGTGGTGAACTGTGCGGGACGCACGCGCAGCATCGTCGGCGCGCAGACGCTGATCGACGCCGGCATACCCAACCGCGTGGCGTCGCTGCGCAACGGCACCATGGAATGGCTGCTGTCGGGTCGCGAACTGGCCCATGGCAGGCACGCCGCGCTGCCGGAACCGGGAACCGAGGCGCTGGCGGCGGCCCGCCAGCAGGCGGCCGATGTTGCGCGCCGCGCGGGCATTGCGCATATCGATACCGCCACCTTGCAGGCATTCGAGGCGGACCAGGGCGCGCGCACGCTCTACAGGTTCGATGTGCGCACCCGCGAGGAGTACGAGACCGGCCATCTCGAAGGCTGGCGCTGGGCGCCCGGCGGCCAGCTGGTGCAGGCCACGGACGAGTACCTGGCGACGCGCCGCGCCCGCGTGGTGTTGGCGGATTGGGACGGCGTGCGCGCCTTGACCACCGGCGCCTGGCTGGCGCAGTTGGGCGCGGTGGAGGTCTATCTGTACCGACCTCCAGCGTCGGCCGCATTGCAGAGCGGGCCCGAGCCGCGGCGGGTGCTGCGGCATCGGCCAGACGCGGGCGGGTGGCGGCCGCAAGCCTTGCGCGCCGCGCTGGATAGCGGTCAAGCCGTGCTGTTCGACATCGATACCCGGGTCGCGTACGAGCGCGGCCACGTGCCGGGTTCGCGGTTCGCGGCGCCGGACCGCGTTGCCGAGTTCCTGCCCGAGGATAGTGGACGGACCGTCGTGCTGACCTCCGCCGACGGCGTGCTGGCCAGCGTTGTGGCGGCCGAGCTGGCGTGGCGCAGCCAGCGGCAAGTGCGCTACCTGCTGGGCGGCACGCGCGCCTGGACGGCGCAAGGCCTGGAACTGGCGCGTGGCGCGCAAGACGTGCTGACCGGGGACGACGACCACAGCGTCAGCCCCTATCTGTTCGAGGATCTGGCTGCGCGGGATCAGGGCTTCCGGGACTACCTGGACTGGGAGCTAGGGCTGGTGGCGCAGCTGGAGCGCGAAGGCAGCCAGGACTTCCGGCTGATCGGGCGGGAATGAGCTGATAGGCTGGCGGGTGCCGGCCTCAGGGCGTGGCGCCTTCGATCGCGGCCATCAGGTCATCCGGATGCACCATCAGCTCACGCGCCTGGCATAGCGTCGGGTACTGCTGCAGCACGCCGGTCCATTGCGCCGATTCCAGCAGCAGGCGCCAGACCGGCTCCAGGGTTTCCGGGGCCGCGTCCAGTCCCTGCGCCAAGCAGCCGGCGTAGTCCAGGCTGGGTTGGGCGGATAGCAGCTGCATGCGGCTGGCGGCGCTGAGCAGGCGCGGAATGGCATCCGCCGGGCCGTCGCAGAAATAGAGCACGCGGGTGTCGAGCCCTGGGCCGTCGGCGGGCAGCGCGCGCAGCGATGCGCCGCGCAGGGGGATGCGGCCCTGGCGCGTGCTGAAGGCATAGTCGGTGTGAGGGTCCGCGTGCGCCAGCAGGCGCAGGCCGCGCAACAGGCGCGGGAAGTCGGTGGCGGCGGCGTCGGCCGAGGCCTTGGCTTCGAGCAGCAGGTACAGATCCCAAGCCGGCGGCGCATTGGCGTCTTCCGTCTTGCGGAGCAGGGCGGCGTCCCATTCGCTCTTGGCGCGTTCGGCGTTGGCGGGCAGCGACGGCGGCACGCGCATGGAGGACACGGCCTGGTAGCTGTCTGGGCCATCGGCGTCGTTGAGGCGGCGGGCCAGGGCTTCCAGCGCCTGCAAGGCCTGCGCTTCAACGGCGTCGCCGCGCAGCCGCGACGCGTTGCCTTCAGCAAGGGCAGTGGCGCTGCCCGGACGCGGGCCCTGCCGTTCCCACAGCGCGCGGTAGCGGCGCACGTCGGCATCGGCGGCCAGGACGTCCAGTCGTTGCAGATGCGCCAGCGCTGGGCTTGCGAGCAGGCGGTCGAGGACGGTTGAGGCTGCGGCGGGCTGCGATTCGGCAGGCAGGCTCAGAAGACGACGCGCGGCTTCCGGCAATGCCGTCCATGATTCGGATGCTGCCGCCGCCTGCAGGGCCGCCATGGCCTCGCGCGCCGCGCCGACTGGCATGCGTTCGATCCTGGCGGGATGGGCGATGGCGTTGGCGGCGGCGATGACCTCACGGCGGTCCTGGGCGGCGCGGGCGGCCAGGGAGGCGTACTCGCGCACGGGAGCCAGGCGGTGCCGCAACAGCATGGCCTGGAACACGGGATCGCCGTCGGACTCGCGCATGGCGTCGCGGATCAGGCGCGCCAGGGCATCGAGAAAGGCCTGTTTGATGGCGGGCGGGGGGGGGGCCGGTTTCTAGCGACAGGCGGGCCTGTTCGATGGCGACGGCCAGCGCGGTGGCGGGCGGGGCGCCCTCGACAGCTATCTTGGAAACGGCCGGCACGCGATAGCGCCGGGCGGTGCGGCGCAAGACGGCGTCGAGCAGGGACAGGGAGGCAGGCTGGGGCATGGCGCCCCAAGCCTACCGCGATGCCGCCGGCGCGGCAAACGCGCCGCGCCCAGTCCTGCTGCGGCTTACTTGAACAGCGCGGCGTTCTCTTGCAGGGCGGTGTCGGCGCACTGCGCGTCCAGGTTGCCGCCGGGCGCGCCCGCCACGCCGATGGCGCCGATCACGGCGGTACCGGCCTTGACGGGCACGCCGCCGCCCAGCACCAGGAAGCCCGGGATGTCGGTCAGGGTGGCCGCGGCCGGGTTCTTCTGCACGTTTTCCAGCATGGTCAGCGTCGGGGTCTTGGCCGACGCGGCGGTGAATGCCTTGGCGCGGCTGGCTTCGATGGTGTGCGGGCCGGCATTGTCCGAGCGGGCGAAAGCCTTGAGCAGGCCGGCGCGGTCCACCACCGAGGCGCTGACGTTGTAGCCCTTGGCCTGGCAGGCGGCGACGGTGGCCGTCGCCAGCTTCTGCGCGTCGGCCATGGACAGGTTGCTTTCGGTGAGCACGGCGGCATTGGCGGCGCCGGCGCAGGCGAACAGGGTGGCGAAGGCGATGAGTTTGGGCGACATGTCTGTGTCCTTAGTGGGTCGGTGACAGGAACAGACAGCTTAAGGATGGCGGCCGATCCGCGGTATTCGGTCGGCTACGCTGGGGGCTCCGTAGGGCTACGGAGGCGGACTGCGCAAGGCTGCTTGCAGCGTGCGCGGGCGTTAGCCCAGCAGCCCCGCGTATTCGCGGATCAGCCCGGCCAGGTTTTCCGCTTCCAGCTTGGCGAAGACATTGGCGCGGTAGGTCTCGACAGTGCGCGGCGACAAGTCGAATTCGCGCGCGATCTCCTTGTTGCTGAGGCCCTGGACGACGCGTTCCAGCACGTCGCGTTCGCGCCCCGACAACTTGTCCAGGCGTTCCTGCGCGGCCTGGGTCACCGCGAGCTTCTCGCGGCTGGCGATGTGGGTGCGCACGGCGGCCTGCACGGCGTCGAGGAAGACGTCGTCGTCCACCGGCTTTTGCAGGAACTCCATGGCGCCGCCCTTGAAGGCGCGGCGGCACAGGTCCACGTTGGCGTGACCGGTCAGCATGACCACCGGCAGGTCCGATTGTTCGGCCAGCCGGCTCAGCACGTCCAGGCCGCTGATGCCGGGCATGCGAATGTCCAGCACCACGCAGCCGATGGCCTGCGGATGCAGCTGGGCCAGGAAGGCCAGCGGATCGCCGTGACCCTCGCTGCGCAGGCCGACGCTGCGCAAGAGCAGCGCCAGGCCGTCGCGCACGGCGTCGTCGTCGTCGACCAGATATACCAGCGGGGATTGTTCGAGCATGGGAATGTCCTGCGTAGTCATGCGGCGGCGCCGGAGCGCGGCAGGCTTACCGTGAAGCAGGCGCCTGCCGGGCTGAGATTGCGCGCGGCGATGCGGCCGTCCATGGAGCCGGCCAGCGTTTCGCACAGCGCCAGTCCCAGGCCCATGCCTTGCGGCCGTGTGGTGTAGAAGGGGGCGAACAGGCGCGGCAACGCGTCGGCGGCGATGCCGGGGCCGGTGTCGCTGACGCTGAACAGGTAGTCGTCGCCTTCGACGCGGCCTGCCAGTGAAATCTGGCGCGGGCCCGCAACGCCAGCCAGGGCATCGGCGGCGTTCTGCACCAGGTTATGCAGGATCTGCTCCAGGGCCACGCGGTCGCCCAGCGGGCGCACGCCGGGACTGGCGTTGTGCCAGCTCAGCCGTATGCCCTGCCGCGCCAGTTCGGCTTCGCGCAGGAAGCGCAGCGATGCCACCAGCGCGTCGGGATCCAGCGCTTCGCGGCGGGCGGGCGAACTGGGCTGCACCAGGGCGCGCATGCGGCTGATGATGTCGGCGGCGCGTTTGGCCTGTTCGGCGCTGGCCAGTAGCGCATGGCGCACGGCAGGCCGTTCTTCTTCGTCGTCCAGCAGGCGCTCGGCGGCGCGGGTCTGGGCCAGGATGGCGGTCAGCGGCTGGTTCAGTTCGTGGGCGATGCCGGCGGCCATTTCGCCCAGCGTGCTCAGGCGCGCCATGGCGCCCAGGCGCAGTTGCTCCTGCTGGCGGCGGGCCTGGGCGCGCGAACGCTGCCAGGCGGCGGCGCCGGCCACCAGCAGCGCGCTGGCCAGACCCCAGGCCAGCCAGGTGGCCCAGGGCCAGACCCCCGGGGTCAGCTTGCGCGTGCTGCGCATCTGGAAGGGTTGGCTGGCCGCGCCCAGCGGCTTTTGCAGGGCCAGCGGCCAGCCCAGGACGCCGGCGTCGGGCTGCTTGTCCAGGAGCGGTAGCGGCGTCTGGTCCACGGTCAGGGTCAGGTTGGCCAGCCCGGAAGGAAAGTCGGCGGCGGGCACCAGTTGGCGGGCGTCCAACAGCAGGCTCCAGCCTGAAGGCGCCACCAGCCAGTAGCGGGCATTGTCCACCGGCAGCGTCACCGGGCGCGCCAGGCCGCGCGCGCGTTCGACGGCGGCTGCAAGGCCGGCAGGTTCCGCCACGCTGCCGCTCCAGGCGCCGCCAGGCAGGTAGCCCAGCCCCAGCAACTGCGGCATGGCAGGTTGCAGGCTGGGATACAGGCGTTCGGGAGCCGGAGGATGGGAGAGGGCGGCCAGGGTCGCCAGCACGGCTTCATGCTGCACCGTCTTCTGGCTCAGCATGCGCTGTGCCACGCTGGTGCTCTGGGTGAAGCGCTCGTACTGGTCGACGTAATCCTGCCGCCCGATCCACAGGGCGCCGAGGGCGAACAGGACCAGCCAGCAGAAGAAGGCGCGTGCGCGCGATAGGGGATTCACGCCTGAAATTATGCCTTGCGGCCGGCGCGGGCAGGAATCCGTAGGGCTACGGAGGGCTGGCGCTTACGCGGCCAGCCGCTGGGCATGCGGGTCCGGCGCCTGCGAACTGGCCGCGAGCGCGATCTGGTAGAGCGCCGCCACCAGGTCCGATTGCGTGACCAGTCCGACCAGGTTGCGCGCTTCATCCAGCACCGGCACGCAATGCAGGCTGTCCGACATGGGGCGGGCCAGCTCGATGGCGGGCAGGCCGGGGGTAGCGAAGGGAACTTCGCTGCGCATGCAGTCGGCCACCAGCAGGTCGGGCGCGGCGTCCGCGTCCGCCACCACGGCCGCCAACCGGCTACGGCGCGCGAGCACGTCGCCCTGGCTGACCATGCCTGCGTAGCGCCCGGCCGAATCGAGCACCGGCAGCGCCTGCAGGCGGTGCTTGTCGAACAGGCGCACGGCGTAGTCCAGCGGGTCCTGGGCCTGCACCGTCACCACGTCGCGCGACATGATGTCGGCGCAATGCACGTCGCCGAAGCGGCGCACGCTGGCGCGCATTTCCGCGGCCAGCACGATTTCTTCCAGGTCTTCCTTACTGATGTCCAGCAGCTCGCCGCGCTGCGTGAGCGCGTCGTCCAGGTCGGCCAGGCTGAAGCCCAGGCGGGCGCTGGGCGCCAGGTCGCGCGTGTTGTGGCCCGCGGCCGCGTCGGCGTGGCGGCGCGGATAGTTGCGCTTGAGCGCGCCATTGAAGACCACGGCGATGCACAGCAAGATGGCGGAGTTCAGCGCCACCGGCCACAGCGCGAAGCCGTAGCCCAGGCTGGCGACGCTGGGGCCGCCCAGCACGGCGGTCAGCGCCACCGCGCCGCTGGGCGGATGCAGGCAGCGCAGCGAGAACATGGCGCCGATGGCCAGGGCCACCGCCGCAGCGGCGGCCACGCCAGGCACGGGGATGAATTGGGCGCAGAACACGCCGATCAGGGCCGATACCAGGTTGCCGGCCATGATGGACCAAGGCTGGGCGAGCGGGCTGGCGGGGGCGGCGAATAGCAGCACCGCGGAGGCGCCCATGGGGGCGATGAACCAGGGGCTGGCGTCGCCCAGCGCGTGGCGGCCCACCCATTCCGTGCAGAACAGGCCGAGCAGCGCGCCCAGCACGCCGTAAAGTTTCTCGCGTCCGTTGACGCCCACCGGCGCTGGCGCGAACGAGCCCAGCCAGCGCTTTATTGCTACACCCAAAACGATCTCCTCGCGCATCGATATGTCGCGGGGCGACAATTTATCACGCGGGGACTGGCGGCGCTGAATAAGCTTATGCAGCCAGGCGGGTTCAGGCGTCGCCGGGTTCGTCGCCGATGCGGGTCAGCAGGCGCGTCAGCAGCGGGCGCATGGCGCGCAATTCTTCCAGGTGCGAGGCCGACAGGTCTTCCAGCATGCGCTCGGCGCGGGCGGTCAGCACCACTTCGACGCGGCGGCCGTCCTCGGGGTCGGCTTCGCGGCTGACCAGATCCAGGCGCGCCAGCCGGCCTACCAGTTCGGCGGCGGTGTGGGGACGGATCAGCAGGCGTTCGGCGATTTCGCCCACATACAGGCCGCGGCGGCTGGGCGTGCTCTTGCGGGTGCCTTTGATGGCGAGCAGGGCCTGGTGCTGCTGCGGCATCAGGTCCAGGCCGGCGGCGGCGTTTTCGCTGAAGGCGGCAAAGCGGCGCAGCGCGTAGCGGAAGTCGGCCAGCAGTTCGTAGTCCGTGGCGGTCAACTGGGGAGGGGGCGGGTGCTGTTTCACCCGACCAATTCTAATATATGTCGTGATACGATATATATGACATTTCGCAAATCCCTGCGAGATTCTTCCTCCCTTCGAACATGCCTCCCACTTCTTCCTCTGCCCGGGCCGCGCTGCGCCTGGGCGACTTCACCACGGACAAGCGCGTGGTTCTGCTCATGGGCCTGGCCATTCCGGTCGGCCTGGCCAGCGTGGCTGCGGCCTGGGCCTTGCTGCGCCTGATCGCGCTGTGCACCAACCTGGCTTATCACCACCAGTTCTCGTTCGCGGACATGCCGATTACGACGGGGCAACTGGGGCTGGCCTCGGTCGCCATTCCCGTCGTGGGCTGTCTCATCATTGGTCTGATGGCGCGCTATGGCTCAGAGAAGATCCGCGGCCACGGCATTCCGGAAGCCATGGAGGCCATCCTGATCGGCAAGAGCCGCATCCAGCCCAAGGTGGCGGTGTTGAAGCCGGTGTCTTCCGCCATCTCCATCGGCACGGGCGGCCCGTTTGGCGCCGAGGGCCCCATCATCATGACGGGCGGCGCCATCGGCTCGCTGCTGGCGCAGACCATCCACCTGGACGACGGCGAGCGCAAGACCCTGCTGGTGGCCGGCGCCGCCGCGGGCATGACGGCCATCTTTGCCACGCCGCTGGCGGCGGTGCTGCTGGCGGTCGAGCTGCTGCTGTTCGAATGGAAGCCGCGCAGCTTCCTGCCGGTGGCCATGGCCGCGTTGGTGGCGGCGGCCACGCGCGCCTTCGTGCTGGATGCCGGACCGATCTTCGCCTACGCCGGCGCGCTGTCGTTCACGCCCGCGCATCTGCTGGCCTGCGCCGTCGTAGGCGTGCTGGCGGGCCTGGGGTCGGGCGTGCTGACGTCCATGGTCTACACCGCCGAGGACCTGTTCGAAAAACTGCCTCTGCACTGGATGTGGTGGCCGGCCTTTGGCGGCCTGGTCATCGGCATCGGCGGGCTGATCGAGCCGGCGGCGCTGGGCGTGGGCTATGACAACATCCGCCATCTGCTGGCGGGCGATCTGGCGTTCCAGGCCGTGCTGCTGTTGCTGGTGGTCAAGGTCATCATCTGGTCCGTCGCGCTGGGCTCGGGGACCTCGGGCGGGGTGCTGGCGCCGCTGCTGATATTCGGCGGCGCGTTGGGCGCGCTGGCGACGCCTCTGCTGCCGCAGGCCGATCCGGGCTTTTGGGCGTTGCTGGGCATGGCCGCGATGATGGGCGGCACCATGCGCGCGCCGCTGACCGCGACCTTGTTCGCGGTGGAGCTGACCGGCGACATGGGTGCGCTCTTGCCGGTGCTGGCGGCCTGCGTGTTCGCGTATGGGGTCACCGTGCTGCTGCTGAAGCGATCCATCCTGACCGAGAAAATCGCGCGGCGCGGCCACCATATCAGCCGCGAGTACCGCGTCGATCCTTTCGACTTGCTGCGCGTCAGCCAGGTCATGACCACGCCGGTCGAGACCCTGCCGGCCGACTGGACGGTGGCGCAGGCCATCGCGCATTTCACGACGGCGCAGCCGGTGCATACCAGCTACCCGGTGCTGGACGCGCAAGGCGTGGTGGTGGGCGAGGTCACGCGCGCCGACACCCTGGCCTGGGCGATCGACGACGAGCAGTCCGGACGCACGCTGGGTGATGCCCTGCAAGGCCGCGACCTGGTGTACGGCCATCCCGAGGAGCTGGCCAGCCAGATCGCCGACCGCATGGCGCTGACCGGCGCGGGGCGCGTGCCCATCCTGGACCGGGCCAACGGCCGGCTGGTGGGCATCGTGGGGCGCAAGGACCTGTTCCGCTCGCGCGCGCGGCGGCTGCGCGAGGAAAGCCAGCGCAACGCCTACTTCCGCCGCACGCCTTCAGCGGGCCGCTGAGACCCGCAGTTCCCACAAGACGTCCAGCACGTGCCGGGTGGCTTGCTCCACTTGCCCGGCGCGGTGCGCGATGCCCAGCGGACGCCATAGTGCGGGCCGCAGCGGGCGCATTTCGATGCGCGGATCCGGCTGCGGCGCGGTGGCTTCGTGCGGCAGCAGGGTGGCGCCGTAGCCCGCGGCCACCAGGCTCTTGATCGCGTCGTTGTAGTTCAGCTGGATACGGGCGCGCGGGTTCAGGCCCGCGGCAGCGAACCATTCTCCGGTCAGGCGCGACAGCCGCGTGCTGGCGTCGTTCAGGATCAGCGGCCGTTCGGCCAGCCAGGCCGGCGTCAGGCGCGCGGGCGCCTTCCAGCTTGCGGGCAGGAAGGCCATGACCGGGTCGCGCCGCCACGGGCGCAGCACCAGACCTTCCAGCGGCGGCTGGGGCAGAGCCACCAGGCCCACATCCAGAGAGCCGTCGACCAGGCGCAACAGGGTCTCCTGGGAAGTCAGCACGGCCACCTGCACGTCGATGCCGGGATGATTGCGCCCCAGCGTTTCCAGGGCCTGCGGCAGCAGATGGGCGATGGCGCCGGTGGAGGCGCCCAGCCGCACGCGCCCGGCCAGCCCCTGCACCTGCCGCTGCACGTCATCCAGCGCCTGGTCGGCGTCGGCCAGCAGGCGGCGCGCGCGCTCCAGCAGGGTTTCGCCAATGGAGGTGGGCCGGACCTGGCCGCGCTTGCGCGTGAGCAGCGGCGCGCCGATGCGGGCCTCCAGGTCGGCCACGTGCAGGCTGATGGTGGGCGGCGCCAGGTGCAGCGCGCGGGCCGCGTCGGCGAACGAGCCCAGGTCGGCGATGGCGACCAGGGTGCGCAGGCGGTCCAGGCTGATTTCACGCATGACGGTCTCGTTCAGGAAAGCTGAATTGGACAGTCATGATATTCGACTTTTGTTATCTACGATCTGGACCGATGATGAGGTCCTGCGCCCGGAACCTTCCGGCGCCCCCTTTGATCCAGGACGCAAGCGCCATGACCCATCCTCTAGTTTTCATCGACGGCGACCAGGGCACCACCGGCCTGCAGATCCACGAACGCCTGAATGGGCGCACGGACCTGCGGCTGCTGACGCTGCCCGAGGCGGAACGCAAGGACCCGCAGCGCCGCGCGCAGGCCATCAACGGCTGCGATATCGCCATCCTGTGCCTGCCCGACGAACCCGCCCGGCAGGCCGCCGCTTCCATCGTCAATCCCGCAGTCCGGGTGATAGACGCCAGTTCCGCCCACCGCACGACGCCAGGCTGGGTCTACGGTTTCCCGGAAATGAATGCGGAACAGGCCGGGCTGATCGCCCAGGCCCGGCGCGTGAGCAATCCCGGCTGCTATCCCACGGGCGCGATTGCCTTGCTGGGTCCGTTGCTGCGGGCGGGGCTGGTGCCGGCCGACTATCCCGTGGTGATCCATGCTGTGTCGGGGTACTCCGGCGGCGGCCGCGCCGCGGTGGACGCCTACGAGGCCGCGGATGGCAGCGGCGGACCGGCGTTCCAGCTCTATGGGCTGGGCTTGGCGCACAAGCACACGCCGGAAATCGAACGCCATGCCGGCCTGACGCAGCGGCCGGTGTTCGTGCCGGCCTATGGCGCCTATCGCCAGGGCATCGTGCTGACGGTGCCGCTGCAGTTGCGCCTGCTGCCTGAGGGCGTGGACATGCAGCGCCTGCACGCCTGCCTGCAACAGCATTACGAGGGCGCGCGGCACGTGCAGGTGGTGGCGCCGCAGGAGGCGGCCGCCCATACCCACCTGGATCCACAGGCCTTGAATGGCACCAACGATCTGCGCCTGGCGGTCTATGGCAATGCTCGGGAGGGACAGGTGCTGCTGACGGCGGTGTTCGACAACCTGGGCAAGGGCGCGTCGGGCGCGGCGGTGCAGAACCTGGACCTGATGCTGGCCGCGATCAGGTAGTGCGCGGCGGTAAGAGCCTGCGTGGCCAGCTCTGGCTCACGCAGGGTCCGCCAGCGTCTCCACCACCAGGCGGCGCAACCAGACCGTGCCGGGGTCGCTTTCGAAGCGCGCGTGCCAATGCACGGTCACGGACAGCGGCGGCAGGACGATGGGCAATGGACGTATCTGAAAGGCGTCGTCCCGGTTGAACCAGATCGCCGCCCGCAGGGGCAAGGTCATGGTGAGATCGGTGCGCCGCACGATCTCGGCCGCCGCTGAAAAATGCGGCAAGGTCAGATACGGCCGGCGCGGCAGCCCGGCCTCGCTCAGCACGTCGTCCAGCAAGCGGTGGGCGCTGGCGCGCGAGGCCACCAGGATGTGGTCCAGCCGCTTGAACTGGCTGCGCGTCAGGCCGGCCGACAAGACCGGATGGCCGCGCCGTCCCATGCAGGTGTAGCGCTCGCTGAACAGTTCGGCATGGCAGGTTTCGCTGCCCAGCCCGGCCAGGTTGCCGATGGCGAGATCGACCTCGCCTTCCTTGAGCGCCTGCGGCAGCCGTTCCAATGGAATCTCCAATACCTCGACTTGCAGGCGCGGCGCCAGGGCGTGGATGCGTTCCATCAGTGACGGCAGGAACACCATTTCGCCGATATCGGACATGGACAGGCGGAAGCGCCGGGTGCTGCTGGCCGGCTCGAAGCGCTGCCGCAGGCTCACGGCTTCGGCGAAGCTGTTCATGCCGCGTTCGATGGGTTCGGCCAGGGCAAACGCCACCGGCGTGGGCTGCATGCCGGACGCGGTGCGGGCAAACAAGGGATCGTCGAACTTTTCGCGCAGGCGCGCCAGCGCGTAGCTCACGGCGGGCTGCGTCAGGTTCAGGCGCTGCGCCGCCCGGGTGACGCTGCGCTCGTGCAGCACGGTCAGGAAAACCCTCATGAGGTTCAGATCGAAGTCCATGCATGCCTCTCATATCAGCCTGATTTATAAGATAAATAATATCCATAAATTTGACATATAAATAGTTGATTCCTAGACTAATTTCAAAGGGCTGGGGCAACGCTTGCCGATGGCCGCAACACAGGGGAAGCACCGCCATGCATGCGTTGACACTGCCGTCGTTGTTGCTGGAACAGGGCGCCCGTTGGGGCGAACGGACGTGGGTGCAGGCGCCGGGCGGCTCGCTGCGCTATGGCGATGCGCCCGATCATGCGGCGGCGTGGGCGGCGCGCCTGGCCGCGGCCGGCGTCGCCAGGGGCGACCGGGTCGGCTTGATGGCCGGCAACCGGCATGAATTCCTGTCCATCGTGTTGGGCTGCGGCTGGCTGGGCGCGGTGGTGGTGCCCATCAACACGGCGTCGCGCGGCATGCAGTTGCAGCACATCCTGGCCAACAGCGGTTGCCGGTTGCTGGTGGCCGACGCCGCGTCCTGTCCCGCGTTGGCGGTACTGGACACGCAGTCCCTGGCCTTGAACCGCATCTGGCTGCTGGACGGGGATGCCGACGCGCTCCCGGTCCCGTCCAGCGCGCCGCCGCCCGCCCCGGACACGCCGCTCCCGCCGGCGGCCGACGTCGGGCCGGGAGATACCCTGGCCATCCTGTACACCTCGGGCACGTCCGGCCTGTCCAAGGGCGTGTGCTGTCCGCACGCGCAGTTCTATTGGTGGGGCAGGATCGCCGCGCGCAATCTGGAAATCACCGACAGCGATGTGCTCTACACGAGCCTTCCGCTTTTTCATACCAATGCCTTGAACGCCTGCTTCCAGGCCCTGGTCACGGGCGCGACCATCGTTTGCGATGAACGCTTTTCGGCCAGCCGCTATTTCGACCGGCTCGAGGCCACGGGCGCCACGGTGACCTATCTGCTGGGCGCCATGGTGCCCATGCTGTTGGCGCAGCCGCCTGCCGCGGCCGAACGGCGCCACCGTGCGCGGATTGCGCTGGCGCCAGGAGTACCCGAACGCTTCCACGCGGCGTTTGCCGAGCGCACCGGCATCGCGCTGCTGGAAGGCTACGGCTCCACCGAGACCAATTTCGCGCTGGGCGGCACGCTGGCCGGACAGCGCCCAGGCACGATGGGTCGCGCCGCGCCCGAATTCGACGCGATGGCGGCCGACGAGCACGACGCCGCAGTGCCCGACGGCACGCCGGGCGAACTGCTGCTGCGCGCGCGCATGCCGTTCGCCATCGCCACCGGCTATTTCGGCATGGACGACAAGACGGTGGACGCATGGCGCAACCTCTGGTTCCACACAGGGGACCGCGTGGTTCGCGACGCGGACGGCTACTTCCGCTTCCTGGACCGCATGAAGGACGCGATCCGCCGGCGCGGCGAGAACATTTCCTCGTACGAGGTGGAGCAGGTGCTGCTGGCGCATCCATCGGTTGCTGCCGTGGCGGTCTATGCGGTGCGTTCGGAATTGGCCGAGGACGAGGTCATGGCGGCGCTGGTCTACAAGGCCGGGCAGGCCGTCCCGCCTCAGTCGCTGCTTGATTTCTGCCAGCCTCGCATGCCGTATTTCGCCGTGCCGCGCTATCTGCGCGTGCTGGACGACCTGCCGCGCACCGAGAACGGCAAGATCCGCAAGTTCCAGTTGCGGGATGAAGGTATCACTGGCGACGCCTGGGACCGGGACGCCGCCGGCTATCGCGTGGCGCGCTGAGCGCCATGGTTCCATTCAAAACATACAAGGGGCGGCAATGACGATGGCATACAAGGGGGCGGCCGCGGCCGCTGGCGACGATGCGCGCAGAAAGCGCACGCGGCGCGTGGTGATGGCCTCCGTCGCAGGCAACGCGATGGAATGGTATGACTTCTTCATCTACGGCACGGCGGCGGCGCTGGTGTTCGGCGAATTGTTCTTTCCCAAGGGCACCGATCCGCTGCTGGGCACCATGGGGGCCTTTGCGGGCTTCGCCGTGGGATTCCTGGCGCGGCCGCTGGGCGGCGTGATCTTCGGCCATATCGGCGACCGCTACGGCCGCAAGCTGGCGCTGGAATGGACCCTGGGCCTGATGGGTGCGGCCACGTTCCTGATCGGGCTGCTGCCCACCTACGATCAGGTGGGCTTCTGGGCGCCGGTGGCCATGGTGGTGCTGCGCATCTTGCAGGGCGCGGCTGCGGGCGGGGAGTGGGGCGGCGGCGTGTTGCTGATCAGCGAGGCGGTCGGGGGCAAGCGCCGCGGCTACTTCTCGTCCTTCAGCCAATTGGGCGTGGCGGGCGGCTTCGTGCTGTCGTCGGGCGTCTTCATGCTGGCGCAGCAGCTGCCGCAGGAGGCCTTCATGAGCTGGGGTTGGCGCCTGCCGTTTCTCTTGAGCGTGCTGATCTTCGGCGTGGGCCTGTACATCCGCAAGCACATCCCGGAAAGCGATGAGTTCGTGCAGGCCGCCAAGACGGCCAAGCGCGGCATGCCGGCAGTGGAGGTGTTCCGCCGCTATCCGCGCCAGGTCTTTACCGCGATGGGGCTGCGCGTGGCCGAGAACGGCGGCTCGTACATCTTCCTGGCGTTCGCGCTGGCCTATGGCAAGTTCCTTGGCATACCCAACGACGTCATGCTGGGCGGCGTGTTGCTGTCGATGTTTATCGAACTGGGGACCCTGGTCTGGTTTGGCCACCTGTCCGACCGGATCGGCCGGCGCACGGTGTACCTGATCGGTTCGGCCGGCCTGGTGTTGGTGGCTTTTCCGTTCTTCTGGCTGGTGCAGACCAAGGAGCCGGTGTGGATCTTCCTGGCGTTTTTCCTGGGCAACACGGTGTGCCATGCCGCCATGATCGGGACCCAGCCGGCGTACTTCGCCGAACTGTTCCCCGCGGAAGTCCGCTACACGGGACTGGCGTTGGGACATGAGCTGGCCTCTGTTTTCGCCGGGGGCTTGTCGCCGTTGATCGCCATGGCGCTATTGCGCAAGTATGAATCGGCGACGCCCGTGGCGTGGTTCCTGGTGGGCATGGCCGCGGTTACCGTGCTGACCTTGTTGCTGACGCGCGAACCGCCGCGCGAGGAGTCGGCGTGAGCGCGGCCCGCGGCCCGGGCATCGTCGGCGTGGGCGAAACGCCCGCCCTGCGCCATCCCGGTCCCATGATCAGCACGGCCGGCCTGATGGCCGAGGCGATCGCCCAGGCGCTGCGCAGCGCGGGGTTGGCGCCAGATCGCGTGGACGGATTGGGCGTGGCCTCGTTCACGCTGCGTCCGGACCGCGCCATCGATCTGGCGTGGCAGTTGGGGCTGCGGCTGAACTGGTGCATGCAGGACGAGATGGGGGGCGCCAGCGCCATCAATCTGCTGCGGCAGGCCTGGCTCGCGCTGGAAGCCGGGCAGGCCAGGACGATCGTGCTGGTGGCGGGAGACCATTTCATCGGGGCCGATTTCGCCGGACTGGTGCGCGGCTATAACCGCAGCGCGCGCGACTATCTCAGCCCCTTGGGCTGCGAGGGCCCGAACCCCTTGTTCGCGATGCTCACGCAACGGCAGATGGCGCAGACGGGGCTCACGCGGGAAGACTATGGCGCGCTGTGCGTGGCGCAGCGGCAATGGGCGGCGGCGAATCCTAATGCCGCGTATCGCCAACCCCTGAGCCTGGAACAGTACCTGGCGGCGCCCATGGTCGCGCCTCCCTTGGGGCGCATGGATTGCGTGCCCGTGGTCAGCGGCGCTTGCGCCCTGGTGCTGAGCGCGCGTCCGGCGGGGATCCGCGTCAGGCTATTGGCCAGCGATGCCCGCTATAACGGCGACCAGCAGGAAGGAGACGGGCTGCAGACCGGCATCGCCGGCTTTGCGCCTGCGCTCTGGCAGCGTGCGGGCCTGGGGCCGGAGCAGGTGGACGTGGTCAGTGTCTATGACGACTATCCCGCCATGGCGCTCGCGCAGCTGTGCGATCTGGGCTTCGCGAAGGCGGACGATCTGCCCGGTTTCATCGCGCGCCGCCTGGCCAGCCGCGACTTGCCGGTCAATACCGCCGGCGGCCAGTTGTCCGCCGGGCAAGCCGGCACGGCGGGCGGCATGCATGGCTTGGTCGAGGTGGTTCGCCAGTTGCTGGGACAGGCGGGTGACCGGCAGGTGCGCGGCGCGCGCCACGGCGTGGCCACCGGCTACGGCATGGTGCAGTTGCGTTACGGCATGTGCGCCAACGCCGCGGTGTTGGCCCGGGAGGAACCATGAGCATCAAGGTCAGCCAATGTTGCAGTTGTGGCCATCTGGTCTATCCCGCCCGGCTGTGGTGCCCGGCTTGCGGCCATGATCAGGCGCGGGCCGCTGCGGTGGAACATGCGGAGCTGCAGGCCTGGACCGTGTTGCCGTCCAGGGACGGCGCGCCTGCCACGGTAGTCGCGACCGTCCGGGCACTGCCTGCGGGACCGGTGCTGGTTGTGCGCCTGGAAGAATCTCCCGTCCAGGCGGGCCAGCGCTTGTCGCTGTTCGAACGGGATATGGATGGGCAGGCTTTGCCCTGGGCCCGTGTCCCGGCCAAGCCGCAAACCTGAAGGGTGTCCCCTCAATCGCCGCTGGCCGGCTCCTGGATCGCATCCAGGCGCTGGGCCAGCGAGGCGGCCGACAGCTCGCCCACGCGCAGGTCCACCAGCCGCCCCTGGGCATCCAGGAACAGCGTGGCGGGCAGGCCGCGGTTGCTCATCTGGCGCGAGGCCGCGCCTGCGGGATCCAGCAGCACGTTGCGTAGGGACGGCGCATGCTGTGCGAGGAACTTCGTGACGGCGGGCGGGGCCTCGGCCTGGTTCAGGAAGACGAAATTCACGCCGGAATGCGCCGCCTGCGCCGCGGCGAAGGCGGGCATTTCGCGGCGGCAGGGCGGGCACCAGCTCGCCCACAGATTGATGACGGTGGGCTTGCCCTGATAGGCCGCCAGTCCGGCCGGCCCGCCGTCCAACTGATGCAGGACCAGCTCGGCCAGTTCGGGTTGCGCCTGGGGCGTGGGCGCGAGCCAGCGTCCGCCGCCTATCCAGACCACGCTTGCCAGCGTCAGCGCGCCCAGCAGGGCGGGCCGGGGCGCCTTGCGGCGCAGCGCTGCGTACAGCGTATAAAGCCAGGCCGCGGCCAGCCCGGCCATGCCGGCCCAGCCGCCGTCGCGCAGGTCCAGAATGCGCAGCGGGTTCTCCAGGAAGTGCGCCGGGTACTGCCACACAAAACCCAGCCGGGCGACGATCAGGCCGATGATGAGCGCGCGCCATAGCACCGCGCCGGTGTCGGGCGGCGCGGAGGTTGCGCCGGCCTGCTTGCGGGTGAACAGCCGGGCGGCGAGCAGCCCGATGGCGGCGGCAACGATAAGGACCAGCAGTTCCGAGGGAAAGACGAGGGGACCGATGCGGATCGCGGGCGTCATGCGTGAACTTGGGAATGGCGTTGAGGATCAGGCCGCATGTTGCAGCTTGGCCGGCGCCTGGGCGATGCGGCGCGTAATTTCCGTGGCGGCGCGGAGTATCAGGCCGGCCAGATAGTCCTCGCGGAACGCCGCGTAGGCGTCCTGCGCACCGATGATGGTGATGCTGCCCAGCACATGGTTCTCTTCATCGAAGATCGGCGCGGCGATGCCGGTCTTGCCGGAATCCAGCTCCCCCGACGATACGCAGTAGCCGGCCTTGCGCACCTGCAGCATGGCCCGGGAAAACGCTTTCCAGTCGGGGCCCAGCCGCTGCATATCGGGCGACTGCGCATGTTCGTCGTACACGCGCCGCAGCTGGCGCGGCCCCAGATTGGCCAGGATCACGCGCGCAGTCGCGCTGCGCAATAGCGGCATGAAGCGGCCGCGGCCGAAATTCAAGGCTTGGGTATTGCGGCCCGGCTGCTGATGCACGTTGATCACTTTGTCGTCATAGCGCGCGCTGAGCAGCACGTCCAGCCCGGTCTGGCCGGACAGTTCCTCGATCAGGTCGCGGCTCACGGTCAGCATGGGGTCGTATTCCCGCATCTGCAGGTCCAGCGCGATGATGCGCGGTCCCAGCGCATAGCCGGCGGGCAGGCGCACCAGCAAACCGCAGGCGCACAGTTCGCGCACGTAGCGGTAGGCGGTGGCGGGCGCGTAGCCGCGCAGTTGGCAGATGGCGTCGACGTCCAGGACCGGCCGGTCGGGCTGAAAGAGGTCCAGGACATCGAGCATGCGGCGAAGACTGTTCATGGGTGCGAGGTGTGGGGAAAGCTGATGTGCTGCGAGGGTGCACCAAGGGGCGCGTATTGGCAAATCGCCGCGCCGCGCGCGGCGCGCATGCGTGCGTATAGAAGATCCGCGCAGAACTATCAAATAGATAATTCTAATAAATTATCAGGCATCAATCCGCCAAAAGAAATTGCACATTTATCAAATTACGATAAAGTAGCAAAAAAAGGAGGCGGTAATCATGAGCGGAGCCAGTGTCTTGCTGGAGGCCTTGCGCAAGCAGGGCGTGGAAGTCTGTTTCGCCAATCCCGGCACGACCGAGCTGGACTTGGTGCGGGCCATGGAGGAGGTGCCCGGCATGCGCTGCGTCGTCGGCCTGCAGGAGAACGTCTGCACCGGCGCGGCCGATGGCTACGGCCGCCTGACCGGCAAGCCGGCCGCGACCCTGCTGCATCTGGGGCCGGGATTCGCCAACGGCATCGCCAATCTGCACAACGCGCGCCGCGCCCGTACCCCCATCGTCAACATCATCGGTGACCACGCCAGCTGGCACTTGGAGTGCGACGCGCCGCTGACCTCGGACATCGAGTCGCTGGCCCGTCCGGTATCGGGCTGGGTGGAACGCATCGCGTCCGCCCAGGACGCCGCCAGCGCGGCGCGCGCCGCCGTGCGGGCCAGCCTGGCCGATGGCGGCCAGGGCGCGACGCTGATCTTTCCGGCGGACTTCCAGGCGGAAAGCGTCGTGGACGAACCCGCGGATGTCGCTGCCGTTGAGGCCGCTTCGGAACCTGCTGCCTTCGACGCCGCCAGCGCATGGCAGCGGCTGAGCCGGGCGCAAAACCCGCTGTTCCTGCTGGGCGGGGGCGGGCCGGCCAGCGGCCTGGGCCGCCGCGCGCAGATTGCCGCCGCCCGCCTGTGCGCGGCGCTGGGCGGCAAGGCTTACGCCGAGACTTTCCCCGCCAGATCTGAGCGCGGCCGGGACCTGCCGGACTTCGACCGGCTGCCGTACTTCCCGGAACCCGCGCGCGCCGCGCTGGACGCCGCCGACCTGGTGGTGCTGGTGGGGGCGCTGCCGCCGGTGACCTACTTCGGCTATGCCGGCCACCCCAGCCGGCTGGTGCCGGCGGAGCGCCTGCTGGAACTGGCGGCGCCCGGCCAGGACGCCGCGTCGCGCCTGGAGGCGCTGGCCGAGCTGGCGGGCGCGCCGGCTTTCGAGCCCGCCGCCGCGGCGCTCCCCGAACCCGCCCCGGGCGCCTTGACGCCGCAATCGATCGCCGCCGTGGTGGCGCGCGCCTTGCCGGATGACGCCATCGTCTCGGTCGAGGGCGGCACCTGCGGTTATCCGCTGTACGCGGCGTCCGCCGGCGCCGCGCCGCATACGGTGCTGACCAATACCGGCGGCGCCATCGGCCAGGGCCTGCCCGTCGCCATGGGCGCGGCGATCGCCTGCCCGGAGCGCCGCGTGGTGGCCGTGCTGTCGGACGGCAGCACCCAATACACGATCCAGACGCTGTGGTCGCTGGCGCATGAAAACCTGCCGGTCACGGTGCTGATCGCCGCCAACCACCAGTACGCCATCTTGCGCAACGAGTTGCGCCGCGGCAATGCCGTGCTGGGCGAACGCGCCGCCGAGCTGACGTCGCTGGACCGCCCGCGCATCGATTGGGTCGGGCTTGCGTCCAGCTACGGGGTGCAGGCCAGCCACGCCGCCACCTCGGAAGAACTGGCCGCGCAGCTGGCGTCGGCGCTGCGCCAGCCGGGACCGGTCCTGATCGAGATGGCGCTGTAGGCGCCGCTATATATATAAGGAGCTTCAAAGCATGGACTTGCAACTCAAGGGGAAAGTCGCCGTGGTCACGGGCGGCAGCCTGGGCATCGGGCGCGCGGTGACGGAAGCGCTGGCGGCCGAGGGCGTGCGCGTGGCCATCGTGGCGCGCCGCCAGGCGCAGCTGGACGAGGTGGCGGCGGAAATCACCAAGGCCACGGGCGTGGAAGTGCTGGGCGTGGCGGCCGACGTGTCGGACACGGCCCAGGTCAACGCCATGATGCAGCGCGTGGCCGAACACTTCGGCCGCATCGACATCCTGGTTAACGGCGCCGCCCATCCCGGCGGCCTGGTGCGCAGCGAGATCGACGAGGCCGATCCCGAAGGCCTGCTGGAAGACATCAATATCAAGGTGGTGGGCTATATGCGCTGCGCCAAGGCCGCGGCGCCGCACATGCGCCAGGGCGGCTTCGGCCGCATCGTCAACATCGGCGGCCTGACCGGGCGCGGCAGCAAGCAGCTCTCGGGCATGCGCAACGTGGCCATCTGCCACATGACCAAGACCCTGTCGGACCAGTTGGGCCCGCATGGCATCACGGTCAACGTGATCCATCCGGGCGTGGTCGAGACGCCCCACATCCACGAACTGTACGAAAAGGAAGCCGCCAAGCAGGGACTGACTGCCGCCCAGGTCGAGGCCAACTATGCCAAGGCCACACCCATACGGCGGGTGCTGCAGTCGGCGGAGATCGCCGACGCGGTGCTGTTCTTGGCGTCGCCGAGGGCAGGGGCCATTACCGGCGAATCGCTGGGGGTGGACGGCGGCATCACGCGCGGCATCTTTCTTTGAACCGCTGATTCTTGTTCGGGAGTCTGGATATGCAAGGCACGATACTGGTCGGCACGGCTGGCCAAGGAATACTGCGCAGCGTGGACGACGGTGCCACCTGGCATCGCCTGGGGCTGAAGGAAGCGATCGAGTTCGACGGCACGGTGCGCAGCCTGGCCGTGGACCCGGCCGACCCGCGCCGCGTGTTTGCCGGCGCTGACGTCGGCATGTGCGTCAGCACCGACGGCGGCGCGCATTTCACCCGGGTCGACAGCCCCATGAACGGCATGACCGTCTGGGCCATCGCCATCGACCCGAAGGATCCGCGGCGCATGTACGCGGGTACTGGCGCGCCGTCGCGCGCCGTCATGTTCCGTTCGGTGGACGGCGGCGCCAGTTGGCAGCGGCTGTCGCCGGAACTGCCCGAGTTCTGCCGTGGCGTGAACCGCCCGCGCATCCTGTCGGTCTGCGTCGATCCGGACGACGGCCGCGAAGTCTGGTTCGGGGTCGAGGAAGGGGGCCTCTGGCACAGCCGCGATGGCGGCGATAGCTGGTCGCGCCAGGACGAGGAGGGCAATGCGGATGCCATTGCCAACCCCGACATCCATTGCGTCGCGGTGCTGCCGGCCACGGCCAGCGCGCCCAAGACCGCCATGGTGCTGACCGTGAACTCCGTCTACCTCAGCGAGGACGGCCAGCGCTGGGACGGCGTGGCGTCGAAGTCGCGCTTCGATGGCATGTACTACACCCGTACCGTGCAGGCGCTGCCCGACGATCCCGACACGCTGCTGCTGGCCATCGGCGACGGCACGCCTGGCACCCGCAGCAAGATCTACCGCTCGTCCGACCGGGGCCGCAACTGGCAGCCGGCTTTGCTGCACACCGCGCCCAATTCCACCTTCTGGGCCTTCGGCGTGCACGCCGCGGATCCGCGGCTGGCCTTTGCCGGCACCAAGTACGGCCATCTGTTCCGTTCTACCGACGGCGGCCGCAGCTGGTTCAAGGAATGGCGCGATTTCAGCGAAATCACCGCCGTGGCCTGGACGCCGTACGCCGCGCCCGTGACCGCGCATCCCCAGTCCATCAACTGATACCCAAGCCCGAGACCGCCATGTCCACGAATACCACGCTTGCGCCGGCAGACCGCCGGCCGCGCATCGCGCGCACCCACCTGGCCCTGTTCGTGCGGGACCCCTTCGCTTCGGCGCCCTGGTACGAATCCGTGCTGGGCATGCAGGAGACCGCGCGCGGCGAGCAATGGGTGTTCCTGTCCTTCGGGCGCAAGCACCACGACATCGCCCTGATCCGCGCGGCCGAAGGCGAGCCCGCCCGCGGCCCGGTCAACATGCAGCACTACGGCCTGGAGATCGAGGGCGACGTGGACGAACTGCGCCGCCTGTACGGCATGTTGCTGGCCAAGGGCGTGGAGGTGGTGAAGATCACCGACCACAAGGTGGGCTACGGGCTGTATTTCACCGATCCCGACGGCCACCGCTTCGAATTCTTCTGCGAGACCGTGCACGGCGACGAAGAGGGCAAGCAGGTCCTGCACGACCACAACGCGCCCAGCGTCCCTATGACGCTGGAACCGCTTTGAGCGCCCGCGCGGCGCATCCATTCCCGACCCGACATTTTCTGGAGCATCCATGAGCAACACCAACTTCGGCCCTTACCGCATCCGCAAATGGTATTTGCAGATTGAAGACACCCTGGCCACCGAGACCGGCGAACCGGCTGACGGCGAACCGCTGCGCAAGATTGTCATCGCGGCCGCGCTGCACAACCCCTATGCGGGCCGCTTCGAGCGCGACCTGTCGGCCTACGTCGAACCTTCGGGCATGCTGGGCGAGGAATTCGGGCGGCGCGTCATCGCAGCGGCCGGCGGCCAGCCGCTGGAAAGCTACGGCAAGGCTTGCGTGGTGGGCACGGACGGCGAGTACGAGCACGGCAACGCGCTGCTGACCACCATCTTCGCCGAACCCGTGCGTGCGGCGCTCGGTGGCGGCAAGGCCTGGGTCCCGTCCACCGGCAAGCGCGGCGGCCCTGGCACCGTCATCGACATTCCGCTGGCGCATAAGGACGCGCTCTATGTCCGCTCGCACTACGACAGCGTGAGCGCGCTGTTCGGCGACGCGCCCAACCGCGACGAAGTGCTGATCGCCTTCGCCTTCGCCACCCGCGGCCGCCTGCATGCGCGCCTGGGCGGCATCCCCGCCAGCGAAATCCAGGGCAAAGACGGACTCTGCTGAAGGAACCCGACATGCAACGTCGCGACACCGACATCGCCGTCAACGGCATGACCCTGCATCTGACCGAGTGGGGCCCGCAGGACGGGCGTCCGCTATTCATGCTGCATGGCATCCGCGGCTACGCCGAGACCTTTGCCGGCATCGCGCAGGCCTTGCAGCCGGACTTCCGCGTGCTGGCCTATGACCAGCGCGGCCGCGGCGCCAGCAGCTGGGATCCGGGGCGCAACTACTACACCGACGCCTACGTGGACGACCTGGCGGGCGTGGCCGACGCCCTGGGCCTGGACAGTTTCGATCTGCTGGGCCATTCGATGGGCGGCATTGCCGCCATCGTCTTCGCCGCCCGCTATCCGCAGCGCGTGCGGCGCCTGATCGTCGAGGACGCCGGACCCGCCGCGTTCGAAGGCAGCGCGGGGGCGGCGCGCATCCAGCGCGAACTGCGCGAGACGCCCGCGTCCTTTCCGGACATCGGCGCGGCCCGCGAGTACCTGCGCGCCTTGCGGCCCAGCGTGACCGAGGCCGCCCGCGAGGAACGGCTGCGCCACATGCTGAAGGAGGATGGATCGGGCGGCTGGACCTGGCGTCATGACCACGCCGGCATCGCCGCCACCCGGCTGGATCCCGATCCGGCGCGCGTGGTGGACCTGTGGCCGCAGGTCCAGGCGCTGGCCTGTCCGACGCTGGTGGTGCGCGGCGGGCGCTCGGACTACCTGCAAGCCCAGACCGCCTGCGACATGGCGGCGCGCAACCCCAACGTGGAGTGGATCGAGATCGCCGGCGCCGGCCATTACATCCACGACGACCAGCCCGAGGTCTTCAATCAGGCCGTGGGCGGGTTCCTGCGGCGCGCCTGACCCGCCGCCCGCAAGGCCAACAACAAGAATCCAAGGGAGAGCCAATATGGCGCATATCGTAGAAGTGCCGGTGCTGGTGGTGGGCGCCGGGCCGGTCGGCGTGACGCTGGCCAACCTGCTGGGCAGCTATGGCGTGGAAACGCTGGTGCTGGAGCGCAACCAGGACGTGCTGGACTATCCGCGCGCGGTGGGCCTGGACGACGAGGCCATGCGCACCTTCCAGAGCGCGGGCCTGGCCGACGAAATGCTGCGCGACATGATCCAGAACGTGCCCATGCGCATGTACACGCGCACCAAGCGCTGCTTCGCCGAAATCCTGCCGGCCACGCGCGAGTTCGGCTGGTATCGCCGCAACCTGTTCTCGCAGCCGCTGGGAGAACGCACCTTGCGCGCCGGGCTGCGGCGTTTTCCGCATGTGACGCTGGAGCTGGGCAGCGAGCTGCAGTCGCTGCAGCAGGACGAGCGCGGCGTCACGGTGCGGGTGCGCCAGGCCGACGGCGCCGAGCGCGAGATCCGCGCGCAGTACCTGCTGGCCGCCGACGGCGGGCGCAGCACGGTGCGCGAACGCCTCTTGCAGCTGCCGTTCGATGGCAACACCCATCCGCGCAAGTGGGTGGTCATCGAATGCGACCAAGATCCGCTGGACGCCCCCTACACCGCGCTGCATTGCGAGCCGCGCCGCCCCTATGTCTGCCTGCGCCTGCCTTACGGCCTGCGGCGCTGGGAGTTCATGCTGTTCCCCGGCGAGGACGGCGAACAAATGCTGCAGCCGGAAAAAGTGCAGGAACTGCTGCGCCACCACGTGGCCGACCCGGGCAAGCTCAACGTCATCCGCGCCCGCGTCTATACCCACAATTCCCGCGTGGCGCGCAGCTTCGTGTCGGGCCGCGTCTGCCTGGCGGGCGACGCCGCGCACCTGACCCCGCCCTGGATCGGCCAGGGCCTGAACGCCGGCCTGCGCGACGCCTTCAACCTTGCCTGGAAGGTGGCCTGGATCGTGCAAGGTCGCCTGGATCCCACAGCCTTGCAGAGCTATCACGACGAACGCCACAGCCACGCGCGCGCCATGATCTCGCTGGCCGACATGTTCGGCGCCATGCTGTCGCAGACCAACCCGGTGCTGGCGGCGTTGCGCGACACGTTCTTCCTGTCGATCCGGAATATTCCGAAAATCCGGGACTATGTGCTGCAGATGAAATTCAAGCCCATGCCGCGCTACAGCCGCGGCGTGGTGGGCGATAGCGCGGACCGCGCGCAGCGCGAGTGCATCGGCCGCATGTTCATCCAGCCGCTGGTGGAAGGCGAGGACGGCGCCACGCTGCGCCTGGACGAGGCGCTGGGCGCCGGCTTCGCCCTGATAGGCTGGCGCCGCGATCCGCGCGCCGGGCTGCCGCCGGCCCTGCGGGCGCAGCTGGACAAGCTGGGCTGCCGCTACGTGGCGGCGCAGCGCGCGCGCAGCGGCTGCGATCCCGAGGCGTTGCAAGCCGGGGCCTTGCCGGTGTTGCAGGACACGGAAAACGCGCTGCACTTCTGGTTCCAGCGCACGCGCGCCGACTGGGTGCTGGTGCGTCCCGACCGCTACGTGGCGGCGCTGGGCCGCAGCGAGGACGCGGCCGACGCCCTGGGCCGCTTTGCCGCCCGCTTCGTGCCTGGCGCAACTCAGGCGACAACCCAGCCGGCGGACAACGCCGCACACGTGCCCGGGGCCATCCTGAACGGAGCGCAGCCATGAACGCGTCCGCCCCGGCCACGAACCCCAAGGTCCGCAACGTACTGTTCATCATGTGCGACCAGCTGCGCGCGGATCACCTGTCCTGTTACGGCGGCGCCGGCGCCTTGCGCACGCCCAACATCGACCGGCTGGCGCGCATGGGCGTGCAGTACGACCGCGCCTACGTGACGTCCGCGGTCTGCGGCCCGTCGCGCGCGTCGTATTACACCGGCCGCTATCCGCTGTCGCACCGCGTCACCTGGAACCGCGTGCCGCATCCGGTGGACGAATGGTGCCTGGGCGAATACCTGGCCCAGGCCGGGCTGCCGCTGCACCTGCTGGGCAAGACGCACTTCGTGCCGGACCGCGCCGGATTGCGCGCCAAGGGCTACGCCGCCGAAGACGAGCAACGCTTCCTGCAGGGCGGATTCGTGCCGATCGAACGCTACGACGGCCATTTCGAACTGGCCCAGGACAGCCCGTACCGCCGCTACCTGCGCGAACGCGGCTACGACAGCGAGCGGCCCTGGGAAGACTATGTGGTGGGCAGCCAGGCCGCCGACGGCAGCCTCGCCAGCGGCTGGCTGATGCGCAACGCGCCGCTGGCGGCCCGGGTCGACGCAGCCGATTCCGAAACGGCCTACCTCACGGACCGTGCTCTGGGTTTCATGCAGGAGCAGGGCGACCAGCCCTGGGCGCTGCATCTGTCGTACATCAAGCCGCACTGGCCCTACAAAGCGCCGGCCCCTTACCACGCCCTGTTCGGCGCGGAAGACTGCGCGCCGCCGGTGCGCTCGCAGGCGGAGCGGGAACGCCCGCATCCGGTGCACGGCGCCTACCAGCGGCTGGAGGAGTCCGAGTCCTTCGCCCGCGACGAGGTCTGGCGCAGCATCCGGCCCGTCTACATGGGGCTGGTCAAGCAGATCGACGACCAGATCGGCCGGGTGCTGGACTTCCTGGAGCGCAGCGGCCGGCTGCAGGACACGCTGATCCTCTTCACCTCGGACCACGGCGACCACCTGGGCGACCATTGGCTGGGCGAAAAGGAATACTTCTACGACAGCGCCATGCGTGTGCCTTGCCTGGTCTATGACCCGGCGGCCGCGGCGGATGCGACCCGCGGCACTCGCAGCGACGCTTTCGTTGAATGCATAGACATCGTCCCCACGGTGCTGGACGCGCTCGACCTGCCGCCCCAGGCGCACCGCATCGAGGGCCGGTCGCTGCTGCCCGGGATTCGCGGGGAGTCCGGTTCGGCGCCGCCCGCGCGCGAGTACGTGATCGGCAGCCTGGACTACGCCTACCGCGAGGCGCGCTTGTTCCTGGGGCGCGGCGAGCGGGAATGCACCGGCCTGATGGTGCGCGACGAGCGCTACAAGTACCTGCACTGGCAAGGCTATCGCAGCCAGTTGTTCGACCTGCGCGACGACCCGGGCGAACTGCACGATCTGGGCGCCGATCCAGGCATGGCGCCGGTCGCGGCCCGGATGCGCTCGGCGTTGCTGGACTGGCACCAGGGTTTGAAGCGCCGCGCCAGCGAAACCGACGAGGAGGTGCGCGAGCGCACGCATGCGCACGAACGGATGATGGGCATTCTGATCGGCCGCTGGTGAAGCGCGCCGGTCCTGATCTGGGTTTCCAGCCGTGCGGGGCCGTTCTGGCTCCGGGCGGCAATTCAGTCGCCGGCTCCGACCGGAACGACACATACAAGGGGAAGTACCATGGGATCGCCGTACCGTTGTTGTTTTCAACCTGTATTGTGGGCCGCGCTTGCGCTGCTGCCGGCCGGGCAGGCCGCGGCCCAGGCTTGGCCGTCGGACACCGTGAAGATCGTGGTGCCGTATCCGCCCGGCACCGAGCCCGACGTGCTGGCGCGCGACCTGGGTAACCGCCTCTTCAAGGAAAGTGGCAAGACCGTGGTGGTGGAGAACCGGCCCGGCGCCAACGCCATCATCGGCAGCGACTACGTCGCCAAGGCGGCGGGCGACGGCAACACCCTGCTGATGGTGGACCGGCTGGCGCTGGAGACCAATCCCTTCCTGTACGCCAAGGTGCCATACCGTTGGCAAGAGGACTTCAAACCCGTCACCGACCTGGGCCAGGTGCAGTTGTACGTCGCGGTCAGCAATGCCTTTCCGGCCAAGACCTACAAGGAATTCATCGATTACGCCCGTGCCAATCCGCAGCGCATCAACGTCGGCACCGGCGGCCAGGGCCACGTGAACCATCTGGGCATGGCCATGCTGGCCAGCGCCGAAGGGGTGCAATTCACCTACGTGCCGTTCAAGGGCGTGGCGCCGGCGATGACCGCGACCATGGCCGGCGACGTGGACAGTGTCATGGCTGGCGGGCTGGCGGTGTCGGAACAGTACAAGGCCGGCAAGATCCGGGTGCTGGTGGCTGGCGCCACCCAGCGCGCCGCCATGCTGCCCGACGTGCCGACCCTGCAGGAGGCCGGCGGCAAGGCCGGCAGCATTCCGTCCACGGTCTTCACGCTGTTGGCTCCGGGCAAGACGCCCGACGCCCTGGTGGCGCGGATCAACCAGGCGGTGACGGCGGTCACGGCGGATCCTTCCTTCCGCCAGACCTATGAGGCGCGCGGCCTGCTGGTGCGCGGTTCGACGCCCGAGGCCACCCTGGCCGCCATGAAGGAGGAGGCCGGCCGCTATGAAATTCTGATCAAGGCCGCGGGCATCAAGCAGGATTGAGGCGGGTTCCGGGCGGCGGTGGCCCGGGCTTTTCTGCGGTATCTGTCAGGGGGGACGGATCGCGCCCCCGCAAGAGGATAAAATACCGGCTCGCGGCTTTTTGACTGGCCATTCCGGCATTCTTCATTCTTGCGCCCGGCGCATCCATAACGATGAAAAAACTGACAGCTGTACTCCTCGCTTCCGCCACCGCGCTGCTGACCGCTTGCGGTCCCAGCGACAATGCGCCCGCCGCCGGTGCGCAGGCGCCTGCCGCCGCCAAGAAGGTCGTGGTTGGCCTGGATGACAACTTCCCGCCCATGGGTTTCCGCGACTCGAACAACCAGATCGTCGGTTTCGACATCGACATGGCCAAGGAAGCCAGCAAGCGCCTGGGCCTGGAAGTGGAATTCAAGCCCATCGACTGGAGCGCCAAGGAAGCCGAACTCAACGGCAAGCGCGTCGACGTGCTGTGGAACGGCCTGACCATCACCGAAGAGCGCAAGAAGAACATCAGCTTCACCGCGCCCTACATGGCCAACCACCAGATCATCATCGTGGGCAATGCGTCCCCCGTGAAGCTCAAGGCTGACCTGGCCGGCAAGGTCGTGGGCGCCCAGGACGGCAGCAGCGCCACCGACGCCATCGCCAAGGACCCGGTCGCCGCGCAAATCAAGGAAGTCAAGAAGTTCGGCGACAACGTCACCGCGCTGATGGACCTGGCCGCCGGCCGCCTGGACGCCATCGTGGTGGACGAAGTGGTGGGCCGCTACCTGATCAGCAAGCGCGCCGGCGAGTACCGCGTGCTGGACGAGAACTTCGGCACCGAAGACTACGGCGTCGGCGTGCGCAAGGACGACACCGAACTGCTGGGCAAGCTGGACAAGACCCTGGATTCGATGAAGCAGGACGGCACCGCCGGCCGCATCGCCACCCAGTGGTTCGGCGCCAACATCATCAAGTAAGGGGCCAGCGGCGCCCGCGGCCATCGCGCCCGGGCGTCCAGACCCAAGTTCCACAGCCCGCCGCGGCGCCGACGCGCCAGGCGGGCTGATTCATGAATCGATCCAACCTTGGCGTCCACGGACGCTGACGGCGCGAACCCACTGCATGGACTACGTACTCTCCCTATTGGGACCATTGGCGCAAGGCGCGAAAGTCACCTTGACGCTGTTTTTCATCACGCTGGCGCTGGCCGTCCCCCTGGGGCTGGTGCTGGCGCTGGTGCGGATCTCGAAATGGCGGCTGGCCAGCAACCTGGTCAATGGCTATATCTGGCTCATGCGCGGCACGCCGCTGATGCTGCAGATGCTGTTCATCTACTTCGCGCTGCCGTTCGTGCCCGTGATCGGCATCCGCCTGCCGGACTTTCCCGCCGCCGTGGTGGCCTTCGCGCTGAACTACGCGGCCTATTTCGCCGAGATCTTCCGCGCCGGCATCCAGTCGGTGGACCGCGGCCAGTACGAGGGCAGCAAGGTCCTGGGCATGACCTATCTGCAGACCCTGCGCCGCATCGTGCTGCCGCAGATGGTGCAGCGGGTGCTGCCGCCCATGAGCAACGAGACCATCACACTGGTCAAGGACACCTCGCTCATCTACGTGCTGGCGCTCAACGACATCCTGCGCACCGCGCGCGGCATCGTGCAGCGCGATTTCACGACCACGCCGTTCCTGGTCGCCGCCGCCTTCTATCTCATCATGACGCTGATCCTGACGTGGTTCTTCCAGCACATGGAAAAGCGCTATGCCAAATATGACCAGTAATTCTTCGTCCGCGCGTCCCGTCATGATCGAGGCCCGCGAAATCATCAAGTCGTTCGGGCCCAACCGCGTGCTGGACCGGGTTTCGCTGAGCCTGGGCCAGGGCGAGGTCGTCGCGGTGATCGGGCCGTCGGGCTCGGGCAAGAGCACCTTCCTGCGCTGCCTGAACCACCTGGAAACCATCGACGAGGGCAGCATCGAGGTCGAAGGCGAAGCCATGGCCCGCGCCGTGCCGGGCGGGCGCAGCCAGTACGCCAGCGACGCCGACGTGCGCCGCATTTGCCGCAAGATGGGTATGGTGTTCCAGTCGTTCAACCTGTTCCCGCACATGACCGTGCTGCAGAACATCATCGAGGCGCCCATCACCGTCAAGGGCATGACGCGCGCCCAGATCGTTCCCAAGGCGGAAGAGCTGCTGCGCAAGGTCGGCCTGCTGAACAAGCGCGACAACTATCCGACGCGCCTGTCCGGCGGCCAGAAGCAGCGCGTGGCGATCGCCCGGGCGCTGGCCATGGAGCCGGACATCATGCTGTTCGATGAACCCACCTCGGCGCTGGATCCGGAACTGACCGGCGAAGTCCTGCGCACCATGAAGCAGCTGGCCGACGAACGCATGACCATGCTGGTCGTGACCCATGAAATGGGCTTCGCGCGCGAAGTCGCGCACCGGGTCATCTTCATGGACGAAGGCCGCATCGTCGAGGAAGCGCCTTCGGCCGACTTCTTCCGCGCTCCGCGCGAAGCGCGCAGCCGCGAGTTCCTGGCGCATATGCTCTGAGGATGCGCCGCCGTCGCATGAAGAAAGCCCGCTATGGCGGGCTTTCTTCATTTTTCGAAGGCTTCACTCCCCGTCAGCGGCTGCCGAAAGCGCCGGGGCACGACCATGGGGCTGCCGGTCTCGGGGTCGGGCATGACGCGGCAATCCAGATCGAAGACCTGGCGCATCATGTCCTCGGTCACGACCGGACGGACATCGCCGTGCGCCGCGATCCGCCCATCGCGCATCATCACGATCCTTTCAGCGTAGCGCAAGGCCAGGTTGAGATCGTGCAGCACCACCACCAAGGTGCGTCCGGCGCGGTGCAACCGGGCGCACAGCTCAAGCAAGTCGAGCTGGTGGCGGATGTCGAGGAAAGTGGTGGGTTCGTCGAGCAGCATGATGCCGGCTTCCTGAGCCAGCACCAGCGCCAGCCAGGCGCGCTGGCGTTGGCCGCCGGAGAGGGTATGCACGGGATCCCCGGCAATTCCTTCCAGATCCGTGGCCGCCAGGGCGGCGTCGACGGCGCTGGCGTCCGCCGCCGACCATTGCCGCAACAGGGACTGATGCGGATAGCGGCCGCGGGCGACAAGGTCGCGGACGGCGACCATCTCGGGCGCAATCGGCTGCTGCGGCAGGTAGGCCAGACGGCGTGCTACCGCTTTTCGGCGCAGGCTGGCGAGGTCGGCGCCGTCGAGCAGGGCGCGGCCCTGGCTGGGAGTCAAGGCGCCGCCCAACACGCGCAGGAGCGTGGATTTGCCGCAGCCGTTGGGGCCCAGGATTACGGTGAACGAGGCCGGCGCGATGTCCAGCGTCAAACTGTCCAGTACGCGGCGGGCACCGTAGGACAGGCTGACGTCCCGGAGTTGGAGGACGGGTGTGGGCGTTGTGGCAATCACGTTGAAACCTTGCGCCATTCGAGCATGAGCAGAAATGCGAGATAGAGGCCGCCAATGCCTGCAGTAAGCACGCCCACCGGCAAGCCGTTGGCGCCAGCCGAACGCGACAGCAGGTCGGCGCCTGCCAGCAGCACGGCGCCGGTCAATGCGGCCAGCAGGGGCTGCGGGCCGTCGGCAGGGACGCAGCGCCGCGCAATCTGCGGGGCCGCAAGCGCAATGAAGGCGATGGGGCCGGCGACGCTGACGGCGGCGGCCGCGGCCAGCACGGCCAGCAGCGTCGCCGCCAGGCGGTTGGACCCGGGGGCGACGCCCAAGGCGTGCGCGACGTCGTCGCCCATTTCCAGCAGCCGCAGGCGCGCGCTCAGCCCGAGTGCCAAGGGCAGCAGCAGCGCGCAGGCCGTGGCGATCAGCGCAACATCGTTCCAGGTCTTGCCGGCCAGATTGCCGTTGAGCCAGGTCGCGGCCAGATGCGCCTGTTCGCGGCGCAGATTGGAGAGACCGTACTGCACGAAGGCGAAGGCGATGGCGGCCACCGCGATGCCCGCGACCACCATGCGTTGGGGCGCGGAGAAACCCGCGCCGGATCCAAACCAGACCCCCGCCGTCGCCAGCAGCGCCCCGCCTGCGGCGCCCCACGCCAGCGGCATCGCTCCCGGCCAGACCATTGTCACCGCCACCGCGCCTGCCGACGCGCCTGCGGTGAGGCCGATGATGTCGGGGCTGCCCAGCGGGTTGCGGGTAATGCTCTGGAACAGCGCGCCGGACAGGGCCAGCGCGGCGCCGGCGCCCAACGCGGCCAGGGCGCGGGGCAGTCTGACCGTATAGATCAGCCAGTGCTCGATTGCGGTACCGCCGCCCGCCAGGATCCGTCCAAGACGGGGCCAGCCTGGTCCTTGCTCTCCCGTCAACAGGGCGCCCGCAATCGAGGCAAGGGCCAGCGCGGCCAGCAGCAAGGCGTAGGCCAGCGCGCGTGGCGTGTAAGGGAGCGACAGCCAGGCGCCGACGCGCAGCATGCGCCGCCGGCCGCTCAAGAGCGGCTCCCGGGCTGGCGGCGCAAGGCCGCCAGCAGGAACGGCGCGCCGAGGAACGCGGCTACCACGCCGGTCAGCAGTTCTGCCGGCGCCCGCAGCAGGCGCGCCAGGATGTCGGCCGCGAGCATCAGCAGAGGACCCAGCAGCAGGCAGTAGGCGAGTTGCCAGCGCAGGTCGGGACCGCCGATGCGGCGGGCGATATGCGGAACCGCCAGACCGACGAAGGCGATAGGGCCCGCGGCTGCGGTGGCGGCAGCGGCCAGGACAGCGACGCCGAGCAGGCCCAGCGCGCGGTACAGCCCGGCGCGCACCCCGAGCGCCTGGGCCAGCGCCTGTCCCAGCGCCAGGACGTTCAAGGGCCGGGCCAGTGCAAGCGCCAGCAGCAGGCCGGCACCGATATAGGGAGCGGCCCGGGCCGCTTCGGTCAGGGATCGTCCTGCCAGCGAGCCGACGGCCCAGAATCGATAGGCGTCGAAGATGTCCTCATGCAGCAGGGCCACAGCCTGCACGTAGGCAAACAGCACCGCGTTGACTGCCGCGCCGGCCAGGATCAGGCGCACTGGCTGCAGGCCGCGGCCGCCGGCGCCGATCATGTACACGGCCACGGCCGCGGCCAGCGCGCCGGGCAGGGCCGCCCAGAACGGATGGGCGGGCAGGCCGCCGAGCACGAGGGCGGTGGTCACGATGGAGGCAGCGGCGCCGGCGTTGACGCCCAACAGTCCGGGTTCGGCCAGCGGATTGCGGGTCAGGGCCTGGATCAGCGCGCCAGCGACGGCCAGCGCCGCGCCGGTCAGCAAGGCCAGCAAGGTGCGCGGCACGCGCGACGCAACCACCAGCGCGGCGTAACTGTCATCGGCTTGGAACAGGGCTTGCCAGACCGAGGCGGGCGACAGGTTGCGTGAGCCGAGCCAGAGGCTGCCCAGGGTCGCGGCGGCGAGCAACAGACAGGCAGCGCCCAGGCCGGCGGCGCGGGCGGACTTATTCATTTCGCACGCCGGGGCCTGCTTCGGCGCGCTGGGCAGCAGCGGCCAACGCCGGCGCCAGCCTGCCCAGCATCCAGTCCACGGCCAGCGGCGTGCCCGAGGACGAGGCCATGATCAGCGCCGGGTCGCTCAGCGCCACGTAGGCGCCGCGCTTCACGGCGGGGATGGCGGCGAACAGCGGCAGCGCCGCGGTCCGGTCGCGCTCCTGGGGGGTATAGAACCAGGCCACCAGCACGTCGGCGTCGCCCAGTGCGTCCGCATGCTCGAAACCCAGATAATGGGCGAAATGGCCGGCGCTGGCGTGCAGGCCTTGCATGGACGGCGCCAGTTTCAGGCCCATGGCGGCAATCGTGTCCACGCGCGGATCTCCCGCCACATAGGCCGCGAAATTGCCCGACCCCAGGTCGGCGCGCACATAGGCGAAGGTCTTGCCGGCCAGCACGGGGTGGTCGCGCGAGGCCTGCGCCAGTGCGCCGCGGATTTGTGCCTTGAGCGCCGCGGCCTGTTCGCGCTGGCCCAGCGCGGCGGCGACCAGGTCGATCTGCGTATCCACCGGGGTCAGGAATGGCTGTTCCGGATAGGTCACCACCGGCACTAGCCGCGACAGTTGCGCATAGGCCTCGGCGCTGACGCCGGAAAAAGGCGCCAGCACCAGGTCCGGCCGCAGCGCGACGATGGCTTCGACGTCCAGCTCCGGAAACATGGTGATGGTCCGCGGCAGCGGCGCGCTGCGGGCTTCGATCGCGGCGCGTACCCAGGGCCAGTAGTGGTCGGCGTCGCCGCCCCAGTCGGCCCGGCCCACCCCGACCGGGACCACCCCCAACGTCAGCGCCAGATCGTCGGCGCCCAGGCCCAGCGTGACTACGCGTTTGGGCGGCGCCGCGATGACGGCCCGACCCAGAGCGCTGTCTATCGTGACGGGAAAGCCATCGACCCGGGCCGCCTGTGGCGCTGGCGCGTCCGGCGCATCGGCAGCGCGATCGCAGGCCGCCAGGGCGAGCGAGGCCAGGCAGGCGGCGCCGGCCCGCAGGATCACACGCTTGAAACTTGCGAAACCAAGACGCATCGTGCCGGCAAATCCCCCGATCAATATTGCGCCCTGAGCGTCAGCATGACGTTGCGGGGCGCGCCCCACCAGCCCTGGCTGAAAAAGCCGATCTGGTCGTAGTACTTCTTGTCGAACAGGTTGTTCACGTTGAGGGTGGCCGAGACTTGCTTGCTGAACTCGTAGCGCGCCATCAGGTTGACCAGCATGTAGCTGCCTTGCTCCACGTCTACGTTGCCGCGCGGGCTGGGAGCGGACTGGTACATGCGGCTTTGCCAGTCCATGCCGCCGCCCACCGTCAGTCGGTTCAGGTCGCCAGGCAGGCGATAGGTTGTGTAGAGCTTGAACAGGCTGCGCGGATGGCTGGTGTTGATGGGCTTGCCGTCGGCGTCCTTGGCGGTGAAGTGCGTGTAGCTGGCCGCGATGTTCCAGTTGGGCATGATCTGCCCGGTGGTTTCCAGCTCGAAACCTTCGACCTTGGCGCCGGATGCCGCGCGATAGGCCTGCGTGCCCGGCAAGCCTATGACCGACTCGCCGGGAATGGCCTGCGCCAGGTTGTTCTGGCGGGTCTGGTACAGCGACACGGCCGCGTCCAGCAGGCCGTCCAGGTAAGACGCCTTCAGACCGATCTCGTAGCTCTTGCCGTCGATCGGCGGCAGGATGGAACCGCTGGGCGTGCGCGCATTCTGTGGCTGGAAGATCTCGGTGTAGCTGGCGTAGGCGGTGTAGGTCTTGTCGATGTCGTAGATCAGGCCCGCGTAGGGCGTGAACTGGTCGTTGATCTTGTACTCGCGCTTGCTGCCGAAGTAGGTCTGGTTCGTCTCCCAATTGCTCCAGCGTCCGCCCACGATCAGGTGCAGCGGATCGGCCAGCGAAAACCGGCCCACCGCGTAGGTCCCGGTCTGCTTGACCCGCATGTCGTCCGCTGGCGTCTTGCGGCTGGACCAGGTCGGTTCGGCGATATGGTCCTGGCGCCAGTCGAAGAAGCTGCCGATGGCGGGCTTGGCGCCCGTCATCAGGTATTGGCCGATGTCGCTGTGGTCGTTCACGCTCATCCAGCCCAGGGCCAGTTCGTGCTTGCGGCCGAACAGCTGGAACGGGCCCGACAGCGTCAGGTTGATGTCGTCGCGCGAGCGATCGCCATCGTAGTTGTTGAAGTTGCTGGTCATGCCCGTGCCGCTGGCGCGGTCCGGATAGCCGCCGCGATAGAGCTGCTTCATGCGGTATTCGCCCTCATTGTGGCTATAGGCGGCGCGCGCCTTCCAGTCGTTGGCGAAGCGGTGGCTCAGGTCCACGAAGGTGGTGGTCGATTCGGTGTCGATGCGCGCCCAGCGCGTGTTGTTGGCCACGGACCGGTTGAAATCGGTGCGCGAGCCGTCCGAATAGAACAGGGGAAAGCCGCTGCCAAAGCCGTTGCTCTGGTTGCGCTGATATTCCACGCCGACGGTGAGCAGCGTATCGGGAGTGAGGTCGGCGCTGATGACGCCGTACAGCGTGCGATTGCGCGTATCCAGGAAGGTGACATAGTCGTCGCCTTGGCTGTAGGCGGCGACGAAGCGCGAGCGGATGCGTCCGTTCTCCGTCAACGGCACGGACAGGTCGGCGTCGCCGCGCACGTAATCCCAACTGCCGGCGCTGGCGCTGCCGGACAGCGCGAACTCGCGCAGCGGCTTCTTGCGGATGAAGTTCACTGCGGCGGAGGGATTGCCCGAGCCGGTCATCAGGCCGGTGGCGCCGCGCACGATCTCCACGCGGTCGTAGATGGCAGCGTCCATGTCGGTGGAGCCGTAGTTCCATTGGCTGAGGATGGGCGCATTCAGGCCGTCGAACTGGAAATTGTCGATCGCGAAGCCGCGCGCCGAGAACGACAGGCGGTTGCTGTCGCTGCGCGTGACGGAGATGCCTGGCGCGCTGGCCAGGATGGAACCGGTGTCCTGCAAACCCTGGTCCTCGATTTGCTGGCGGGTCACTACGCTGACCGATTGCGGCGTCTCCCGCGGCGACAGCGTCAGGCCGGTTGCGGTGCTCATGGCCTCGGTGTTGTAGGCATGGGTGCCTTCGGTGGTGCCGGCGACGCCGGCGCCCCTGACCGTGACGGCGGGGAGTTCGGCGGGATGGTCGGCGCCCGATGACGAGCTGGATTGCGCACTGGCTGCGTGATAGGGCAAGGCAGAGCACAGCAAGGCCGTCCGGACGGCCAGGGTAAGCAGATACGCCCGGCGCGTAGGCGCGTGCGGCGGGGACAGTGCGGGGGACATGAACACAAGCTCCAGCTGAAAGATTTGGTAATGAGAATTATTGTTTTTGCTGGAGACTTGAACGTATGCCGGAGGATGCGATGCGTATGCTGAACGCCGCCGGATCAACCCGATCGGGCGTTCGCCAAAGGCGTGGACTGCCGTTGCAGCCAGGCCCAGCCTGCCGCGCTCGCGGCGACGCAGGCCAACATCGCGAGCGCCAGGGCCAGGGGCCGGCCGTAGATCATGGGTACGCCCCAGCCGCTGGCTACCGAAAAAGCCAGCATCTGGGTGAAGCCGAGCATCGAGGCGGCGGTGCCGGACAGCCCTGGCGCACGGGCGAGAATCTGCAGGGTCATGCCCGGGACGCACATGGCCAGGCCGCAGGTATAAAGGCCGGGCAGGATCACCGCCCAGGGCAGGGCGGGCCGTCCGGCGCCCGCGGCGTATATGACGCTCGCGAGGCAACTGCCGCCCATCAAGGCATACGCGAGCCAGGTGATGCGGTGGTCGCTCCAGCGCCCGGCCTTGCGCGCCGCGAACAGCGCGCCTGCCATGGCCCCGATCACGAGCGGCACGAACAGATACGCGAAATCCGTTTCGGGCAGGCCCAGGACGTTGGCGATGAAGTCCGGCGCGGCGCCGATGAGGAAACCCTGGGCCGCGAAGATCAGGCTGAAAGCGATGGCAAGTGCAGCGAACCGTCGGTCCGCAAGAACCATGCCGTAGCCGGAAGCCAGTGAGCGCCACGACAGTGGCCTGCGCCGGCTGGCGGGCAGCGTCTCGGGAAGCTTCCAGGCGCACAACGCCCAGGCCGTCGCGGCCAGCGCGGCGAGCATCAGGAAGACGGCACGCCAGCCCAGGTACGCCGCCAACTGGCCGCCGATGATGGGCGCCAACGCCGGCGACAGATTGAACACCAGGATCAGATAGGACATGACGCGCTGCGCCGCCGGTCCTTCGTAGCAGTCGCGCACGATGGCCTGGCCCACCACGATGCCGGCGCCGGCCGAGAGGCCTTGCAGCGCCCGCGCCGCCAACAGCCAATCGAAGCTCGGCGCGGCGACGGCCAGCGCGCTGCCGCCGATGTAGCAGACCAGCGCCGCAAGGATGACGCGGCGCCGGCCCAGCGAGTCGGACAGCGTGCCATGCAGCAACAGCATCGCCGCGTAGCAGAACATGTAAACGCCCAGGGTCAGCTGCACTGTTTCCTGGGGTACGCCGAACTCCCGCTCCAGCGCGGCGAAGGCGGGCAGATAGGCGTCGACCGTGGCCGGCGCGACGCAGGCCAGCAGGCCCAGCATCAGCACCATCATGGGAAAGGAAGTCGGGAGATCGGGGCGAGGCACGTGGGCGTCCGGGGCAGGGGCTTTCCGGGGCGGAAAGCATGGCCCCATGGTCGCGCGCCAGGCGCGGCGGGATGAATGGGCAACGCCGCAAGAGCAATGGGTGCTGCCGAAAGCCGCGGGCGAAGGCGCTCACGGCGGCCCGCTCAGTTCAGTTCGCTGGGGGCAACGCCATAGCGCTCGCGGAACGCCGTGGCAAAGTTGGTGGCGTGCCGGTAGCCCACGCAATGCGCTGCCTGCTGCACGCTGCAGCCCCGCGCCAGTTGCTCGCGGGCGACTTCCAGGCGGCGTTCGCGCAACCAGGCGAAGACGGAACACTGGTAGGCGGCGCGGAACTTGGCGCGCAGGGTGCTGGGACTCATGCAGGCCAGCTTTGCCAGATCCTCAAGCGTGTGCTCCTCGCCGGGCGCGCTGTGCAGCCGTTCCCGGACCCGCTCCAGCAGCTGCCGGTCACGTCGCGACACCGCGCCGACCTCGGGCTCCCGCTGGTCCAGCGATGCCAGCGCATGCGCCAGAAGTTGCGCGCCGACGCCCTCGCGCAGCATGGCGCGCAGCGGATCGTCCCAGCGGCATTCCAGCAGATGTTCGATGGCCTGCATCAGGTGAGCCTGCACTTGCCAGCGTCTCAGCCGGAAGGCGGGGGTGCGCAAGACTTTGCGGATCTGGTCGCTGAACGGGTCGTCGTCCGCGCCGTCCGGTTCGGACAGCGACAGATTGACGCTGCGCAGCCGTTGGCCTGCATGGTGGATGCCGGTCATGGCGACCGTATCGCCGTACGCGGCGCTGACGCCGCTTTGGGCAACGAGCTGCAGGTCGTCATGACCGCCCACGCGCGCCTGGGCCTGTCCTTGCAGCATGACGATGGCCGAAAAGCGGGGCGTCATGACGGAGGTCGATTCGTAATGGTGATGCACCAGCACGTCGGACATAACCAGCGTCAGGCCGGGCCGGATCGTATGTTCTTCGACGCGGCCCTCGGCGATGCAGACGGTATCCGGATCGGCGCCTGCGGGGTCGAACCCCGGCAACTGGTAGTGGAATCCGTTATGGCCGCCCAGGCGGTTGAAGTCGGCGACGGTGAATCGGACAGTGGGGGAGGAAGGATTCAATGGCGTCACTCGCGCTGCGGGTTGAGTCCTCGGGCGTTGGCACGGGGAGGCGGCGGGGTTCAAATGAGAATAGCATATATTCGCATTGATCCGCCGGCATCGCGGAGCCTCTCAGGGCGCGGCGCAATCTCCCAGCTGGTCGCCCATGATGTCGCGGTACCACTCGTGGAAATGCAGCATCCCGTCTTCCATAGGCGATTGATATGGACCGCTTTCGCTCACCCCGCGTCGCAGGAGCGCCCGCCTGCCGGCGTCCATGCGTTCGCCGATTTCGTCGTCTTCGATCGCGGTTTCCATATAGGCCGCGCGCTGCGCCTCGACGAACTCGCGTTCGAACAGGGCGATTTCCTCGGGATAGTAGAACTCGGCGACGTTGACGGTTTCCTGCGGGCTTTTGGGGTACAGCGTGGACAGCACCAGGACGTGCGGGTAGAGCTCGATCATGTGGGTGGGAAAGTACGTCACCCAGATCGCGCCGAAGTCCGGCGGCGCGCCGTCCCGGTAGCGCATCAATGTGCCGTGCCAGTCGCGGTATACGTCGGACCCAGGCTTTTCCAGGGAATCGTGCACGCCCACGCGTTGCAGGCTGTGGCGCTCGCCAAACTCCCAGCTCAGGTCATCGCAGGTAACGAAGCGTCCAAGGCCGGGGTGGAACGGCCCGACGTGATAGTCCTCCAGATAGACCTCGATGAAGGTTTTCCAGTTGTAGTTGCACTGGTGCACCTCGACGTGGTCCAAAACATAGTCCGAGAAATCGAATTCCGGTCGGGCGAACAGTCCGCCGAGATCCGCCTGCGGGTCGCCAGGGCCTTCGAACAGCAGGCCGTGGCAGCGCTTCAGGGGAAAACGCGGCAGGTTCAGGCATGGCGTGCTGGGAAATTGCGGTGCGCCCAGAATCTGGCCGCGATTGTCGTAGGTCCAACGGTGCAGAGGGCAGACGATGTTGCCGCCGCTGGCGGACAGGTTGCCTGCCGGTTTGCCCGGCCCGGCGACAGCGCCGGTCTCGCCGCCCAGGATGAGCGCCTGGCGGTGGCGGCATACGTTGGATATCAGCTCTACCCCGGCGGCGCCGCGCACCAGGACGCGCCCGCCGTCTTCATGCGGCAGCCTGCGCCAGTCGCCGGGTTCGGGTACGGTTTTCTCATGTCCGACATACAGCGGCGTGCGCTTGAATATCACTTCCTGTTCGCGGGCGAACAGGGCTTCGTCGAAATATGCCCGCACGTGCAGCGGGCTGAACGCCTGCTTCACGTGTGCAAGGCGGCCTACATCCGTCATGTCCGACTCCTTGTGCCTTCCGCAAGGCCGCGGCCTGTCAGGCGGCTTCGGCGCTCTCGGCGTCGAGCCGGGCGATGCGTTCGGCGATATCCAGTTTGGGGCAGGTACTGCAATAGTCGCCGTCGCTTCTGCGGAAGTGGTGACAGCAGACCTGCCGGTCGACTGCGATGGCCGGCAGCGACCGCCGCTGATAGGTCAGATAGCCGCTGCCGCCGGCGATGCCCAAGCGCGCAAGCCAATCGGCCGCGGCTGCGGTTGCCCAGGCGTTGTCCGCCGCGCTCATGCCTGCGCGGGCTGCCAACAGGGCGGACAGGATGCAGTCGGCCTGCATGCAGGCGGTCGCCCGGGGATTGAGGCGCAGCGTCGCGCCCAGTTCGCGGTAGAACATGGCGCCGATCTCGCGCAGTTGCGTGGCGGCCGCATCCAGCCTTTTTTCCAGGCAGCCGTGCACGGGTTCATGGCGTTCCATGGTGTAGCCGGCGATGAAGCCGTTGGCGACCGGCTGGCTGAGCCGGGTCAGGTCCGGGACGATGCCGCTGCGGTGCGCGGCGATCACGCTGAGGTAGACGGGCTGCCAGATCAGCAGGCCCCAGCAGCGCAGCGCCAGGTAATGCGGGCCGGCTTCCGGATGGCGCTCCCGCCACCAGTCGCGCAGCCGTGCAATGGCATCGGCATTGCACGCGCCGGGACGGATGCCGGGCGCGTCCGGTGGACCCACGCGGCCATCCAGGCCGGGCGCCAGGCGGCCCGCCAGCGCGAGCAGATCGTCAAGTTCGCGGGTCACGCAAGGGCCTGCGCGGCGTCGGCGGTCCGGTCCAGCCATTGCGGCCGGTAAGGCGCCACGGGATTGGGCAGCCTGGGCGCCATCTGGAAACTGCCGATGGGATCGGCCAGGTTGACCATCTGCAGGTTGTTGGCGAGTTGCAGGCGGTTCAGGCACGAGTGGATCATGTCCGGCGCGTACAGGTCGTAGCGTCGATATTTTTCCAGCCGTTGCGGATGCGCCTGCTGGTACGCGGCGATGCGGCCTGCCACCAATTCCCAGAAATCGTCCTCCTGCATGAGGCCGGTGTCCGCCAGGATCTGGGAAAGATGGCGGAAGTAGCCTTCGAACACGTCCACGAAGATCGTCAGCAGCTTGTATTCCTCGGGCACGTCCGCCGCCAGCCGGCGCGCGTTCTCGGGCAGGTCGGCCTGTGGATCGAGGATGGACGATTCCTCGGCAATGTCCTTCATGAAGGCGCGCACGGGCACATGGTCCCGGATCACCAGGATGACGTTCTCGCCATGCGGCATGAACACCAGGTCGTGGGCGTAGAAGCAATGCACCAGCGGCGTCAGGTAGGCGTCCACATAGCGTTCCAGCCATGTCTCGGCGCTCAGTCCCGAGGCGCGGATCAGCGCGGGCAGCAGGGCCTGGCCTTGCGGATCCACGTGCAGCAGCGCGGCCATGGTCATCAGCCGTTCGTCGGGACCGATCAGCGCCTGTGGATTCTCGCGCCATAGCGCGGAGAACATCTTCTTGTAGGGCGTGTCGGCGGCAATCGCCGCTTCGTAGTAATAGTTGCGAAAACCCAGGCTGGCAGCCTCGCGCAGGATGGTGAAGCCGTTGGCGCTCAGCCAGGGGTCCGACGCGATCAGGCCGTGGATGTATTCGTTGATGGCGGGCGTGCCCGACATGTAGTAGGGCGAAAGCCCCCGCATGAAACCCATGTTCAGGATGGACAGCGAGGTCTTCACGTAGTGCTTGCCAGGCTGGCTGATGTTGAAGAAGGTGCGTATCGATTGCTGCGCCAGGTAGTCGTCTGCGCCGTAGCCCAGGCATACGATCTTGCGTTGGGCCACATAGGGCGCGAATGCCAATGACAGCTTGTTGAACCACTGCCATGGGTGTGCCGGCATCAGGTAGTAGTCGGCGGGGTCCAGACCCTGGTCACGCAAGGTGGCGCTGTGGCGCGCCACGGCGTCCTCGCCCAGTTCGCCGCGCAACAGGCTGGCGTAGTCCATCGTGGACAGGCAGGCGAAATGCGCGTTGTCCTTGTGCACTGCCAGCCACATCACGCGGATGGGAGTCGCGGCCTCTGGCGCATAGAGATGGTAGTCCTCGGCGTCGAAGCCCAGGCGGCCGTTGTTGGCGACGAAGCTGGGGTGGCCCTCGATCATCGAGGTTTCTATGGCCTGGTAGTCAGCCAGCGCGAGTTCGGCGGCGGGCAGGCAAGGGCGCGTGTGCTTATAGGCGGCGCCGTGCAGCGTGCTGGCGATTTCATCCAGATAGATGGGTAGCCGGTCTTCCGGAATGCGCAGCTTGTCGCGGATCTCGATCACGAACTGCAGGGCGTCCAGGGGCGCGGGCGCGCCGGCCGTGGTCTTGGCGATCGATTCCGTGCGGATGCGCCAGTGGCGCATGGCCATCAGTTGCGCGTCGTAGCGGTATTCGACCCGGCCGTCCGCGAGCGCGAGGCGATAGCGGTCGAAACCCGGCGTATCCGCAGGGCCCAGGCGTTCGGGCTGCAGCAGTCCCTCATGGGTGTATTCGGAGATGGCCTTGCGCACGAGCAGGCGGTTGACCTTGGCCCAGGCTTGCGGTTCCAGATGGCTGGCGACCTGCGCAGGGTGGGGGGCGGCATGTGGGTTCATTGGGGCGGCTCCTGGTATCGGGTCTGTTCGAACTGTGCGCGTGTGCAGAACGCCAGGCTGGCGGTCTTCTCGCGGAAAGGGACCTGGCCGGCGTAGGTAAATCCCATGGCCAGATTGAGCGCGTGGATCTTGGCGTTGTTCGCGTCGGGCTCGACCACGATGCGCCTGGCGTTCAGGCGGTCGAACATGAAGCGCATGACGAAGGCGAACACCTGCCGGCTGAAGTTGGGGATCCGCACGCGGGGCGGGCCGATGAAAAGATGCATGCCGAGGTCGCCGGGCCGGACCGCGTAGTGTTCGCCGACTTCGTCGCGGGCCGGGTCGTAGCACTCAACTAGAAAGGCCGGCTGTCCGTCATGGCTGCCTAGCCAGGCGCTGGCGTGCCCGCTACCGCAAAGGGCTTCATAGAAGTCGCGCACCTGATCCTCGTTGTGCTGCTGCATGGACCAGAAGCGCGCGTAATCCATGGAAAACCATCGCCGCAGCAGCGCGGCGTCCGCGTCCGGAACCAGGGGGCGCAAGGCGAGCCCCGGGCCTTCGTCGTAGTGGTCGCGCGACTGGCGCACGACCTCGCCCAGAAAGGTGGCTGTCATGGTGAGCATGCTGGCTCCCGGCAAGGTCAGATAGTGGCGGCCCGGTGGCCGTCCATCATGGGCATCGGTTCCGGTGCGCAGAGGCGATGCGCCAGTACGCCGTTTTCCGGCGGGCGGAAATCCTGCAGTGCGGTGCGGGGCTCGATGGCGTAGTGCTCCACGCCGGTCAGGTCGCGCAGTATCTGCGAGTTGCGGTAGCAGCAGAATCCCAGGTCGGGATTGGTGACGCCATGGCTGAGCAATCCCGTGTTCTGCACAAAGATTTCCGCGCCTGCATGGTCCACCGAGTAATTGCGGGCGATGCGGTAGCCGCCGTCTTCGTCCCAGGCGATGCGGTCGCTGATGGGATTGACGCAAGCCGGGATGCGAGGGGCATAGCCCGTGGCCAGCACCAGGCCGTCCGTGACGTGCGTGAACGGCTGGCCGCTATCGACATGCATGAAGTCCAGGTGATAGCGGCCCGTGGCGCGCTCATGGCGGCTGGCGCGCAGCTCCGCGCTCGTCAGAAGGGTATAGCGGCGGTCGCCTGCGCGGATCTTTTCGTCCAGCAGGTCATATATCTGATTGATCAGGGAGGCGTTGATGCCTTTGTAAAGGCTGCTTTGCAGGCGCAGCATCTCGCGCCGCCGGGTTTCGGGCAGGTCGTGGAAATAGTCCGTGTAGTCGGGAGAGATCAGTTCCAGCGTGAGCTTGGTGTTCTCCATCTGGAAGAAGCGCGGAGAGCGGGTGATCCAAGCCAGGCTGTAAGCGTGCTTGTCGCTGTCTCGCAGGAGGTCATGGAACACCTCCGCCGCGCTCTGCCCGCTGCCGACAATGGTGATGCCGCGCTTGCGCTGCAACTGCGTCTTGTGACGCAGGTAGTCGGCGCTGTGGATGTAGGGCGCGGCGCGCCGGTCGCAGCAGTCCGGCAATTGGGGCTGCGTGCCCAGGCCCAGCACCAGCTTGCGGCAGCGGATCATGAAGCGCTCGCCGTTGACGCCATGCTGGCCGGTCACGAGGTAGCTGCGGCTGTCCGGATCGTGGAGCACGCTCTGGACGTCGTGATTGAAGCGCAGGTTCGGCAGGCGGGCCGCTACCCATTTGCAATAGCGGTTGTACTCGGCGCGATTCAAGTAGTGGTTCTCGCGCATGTAGTAGGAATAGATGCGGCCGCTTTGCTTGCAGTAGTTCAGGTAGCTGTACTCGCTGCGCGGATCCGCCAGGCTCACGAGATCGGCCAGGAAGGGGTTCTGCAAAGTCGAGTCCTCGATCAGCATGCCGGGGTGCCAATCGAACCCGGGCCTCTGGTCGAGAAACACGGCGCGTACGCCGGATAGCGGCGCCGCCAGGCAGGCAAGACTCAGGTTGAACGGGCCTAAGCCTATGGCGGCGAAGTCATGGATTTCACGGTTCATGTGGGATCTGCCTTTTGCCGGGGCGGCATTGCGTGAACATGATTCTCGTCTTGGGATGATTATCATTTTCAATATGGGCACTCTAGCAAATGGCGATTTGTTGCGGTGTCTTGCTAGTGAGTTGCAGGCAGCGCCCATATGCAGCGTGGCGTATCGCATAGGCGCAATCACCGGATTGGGATTTTTGGAATAAGTGCAGCTATTTTCAGGTGTAGGCAGGATCAGATGAAAAAGCTGTTCTATGATTGACATCTACCCGCGGATAGTCGCGATATAGAAGTTAGTTTCTCTAAATTAAGGATGTTTATGGGCGCCGTGCTGCCACTGCTTGCGCTGCGAGCGTTCACCGAAACCGGCCGTCTCGGCAGCCTGAAAGCCGCTGCCGAAGTGCTGGGCGTGACCCCGGGGGCGGTCAGCCAGCAGATACGCCTGCTGGAAGACCGGCTGGGGCTGGCGCTGTTCGTGCGCGAGCGTCACGGCGTGCGGCTGACGGAAGCGGGCGCACGCGCGTATCCGGGGCTGATGCGCGCCTTCGACCAGATCGAAAAATCGCTGGCGCTACTCGAATCCCAGGCCGCGCAGCGGACCCTGACCGTCAGCACGGTGCCTTCGTTCGCCTCGTCCTGGCTGGTGCCGCGCATAGGCCGGTTTTCGGTTTTGCATCCGGACATCGAGGTGCGGGTGGAAGCCTCCTCGCAATTGGTCGATTTCAAGCGCGACCGCATCGACGTGGCGTTGCGGCACGGGCTGGGGCAGTACCCGGGGCTGTCGGCCTTCCGCTTGATGGCGCCGGTGCTGCTGCCCGTGGCCAGTCCGGCCTTGCTGGCGCAAGGCCCCGCTATCGAGCGGCCCGGGGACTGCCTGAAGTACCCGCTGCTGCAGGATTCCGACCGCGCGGACTGGCCTTTGTGGCTGCAGGCGCACGGCGTGGACGCGGGGCAGGAAGCGCAGCGCGGCCCCAGCTTCGAGGACGATCTGTTGCTGCTGCGGGCGGCTGCCACGGGGCAGGGCATTGCGCTGGTTCAGGACACGCATGCGCGCGAGGATATCGAATCGGGCCGGCTGGCCATTGCCCTGGACCAGCCCTGGCCCGCGCGCTTCGCGTATTACGTGGTCAGCCGGCCGGACGCGCTGCTGCGGCCGGAAGTGCAGGCGTTCATCGATTGGGTGAAGGCGGAAGCGGCAGCGATGGAGCAGGCACCGCAGACGCTTGCGGCGCGCTGAGGGAATTGCCGGGCAGCGGCGTGTCCCAACCGCCGCCCAAGGCGCGGATCAGCCTTACGGTGGTCCGCGCCTGATCTCCGTCCAACCTGGCCGAGGCCAACTGCTGCTGCAGCAGGCCGCGGTCCGCATCGATGACGTCAAGCTGGGTGTGCGTGCCGGTTTCGTATTGCAGCCGGGACAGCTCGGCCGAACGTTGCGCAGCCAGCCGCGCGCGGTCCTGCGCGGTCTGCTGGGCCGCCATGATGCGCAGATGCATCAGATTGTCCTCGACCTCCCTGAACGCGTTGAGCAGCGTTTCCCGGTAGCGCGCCGTTTCTTCGTCATGCGCGGCCCGGGCGGCATCGAGATCCGCCTGGCGGGCGCCGCCGTCCAGGATGGGCAGCGATAGCGCGGTACCCAGGAAGGGGCCCAGCAGAAAGGTCCGGCTGGACCACTGGAACAGCTGGCTCAGGCTGGATGACTCGAATCCGGCCGCCCCGGTCAGTTCCAGCCTCGGGAAGAAGGCGGCGCGGGCCGCGCCGATGCGGGCGTTGGCGGCGGCCATGGCGCGTTCGGCCGCGGCAATGTCCGGACGGCGCTCAAGCAGTTCCGAAGGCAAGCCCGGTGGAACGGTCAGCTCGATGCGGCGCAGCGGCTCAGGCGGCAGGGAGAAATCGGCCGGGGCCTTGCCCAGCAGGATTGCCAGCGCGTGTTCGGCGCTGGCGCGCAGGCGTTGCGCGCCCAAGGCATCGGCGCGCGCCGCTTCAAGTTCGCCGCGGGCGCGCTCGAGTTCCAGCTCACCGCCGTCGCCCGCCTCGAGGCGCATCTGGCTCAACGCAAAGCCGCGTTCGCGCAAGGCCAGCGTTTGCTGATAGATCTGGTGCTGGGTATCCAGCTCCCGGATCAGGAAGTAGGTGTCGGCGACGTCGGCCTGCAAGGCCAGCAGTGTCAGCCGGTACAGCGCGCCGCTGCGAGCCTGTTCCGCCGATGCCGCGCCTATGGTCGAGGAAACGCGGCCGAACAGATCGGCCTCATACGCCACCGCCGCGTCGGCCCGCCACAGCGTCGTGGTGGAAGCCGGCCCGTTGTCGCGTCCGCTGTACGAAGCTGGAGACTCCCGCTGGCGGGTCGGCCCGAAGCCCGCGTCCAGCCGGGGAAACAGCGCCGAGCGAGCCTGCCGATGCTGGGCGCGCGACTGCTGCAAGCGCGCGTAGGCGGCGTGCAGCGTCGGATTGGCGTCCTGCGCGGCGACCTGCAATGCGTTCAGGGCCGGATCCTGGAACAGGGTCCACCAGGCGCCGCGCAGCGCGTCGTCGGTCGGCCGGGCGGTGGACCAGGCTCCCGCCGGTTCTGCCTGCGCCTGCTTGTAGGCGGGCGGGATGGGCCCGGAGTCGGGCGCGTGCGCCGGACGTAGCGCGCATCCGGCCAGCGCCAGCGTCAGCAGCGTCAGCCCGAAGCGCAGGGCGCGATGATTCAATGCGTAGGTCATGTTATGGGTTTCCTTGCAAGGCGGAAGCTTGAACCGCGTCGCGGGCCGGTCCGGCTGGCGCGCGGGCTGCGACCAGATTGCGTCCGAAGCGCGCGTAGACGGCAGGCAGCACGAATAGCGTGAACAGCGTGCCCACCAGCAAGCCGGCCACCAGCACCGTGGCGATCGCGCGCTGGCTGCCCGCGCCGGCGCCGCTGGCGAACAGCAGCGGCATCAGGCCGCCGACCATGGCGGCCGTGGTCATCAGGATGGGGCGGATGCGGGTGGCGGCGGCCGCGCGCACGGCCTGTACGCGGTCCAGCCCCCTGAGCCGCTGCTCAACATTGGCGAACTCCACGATCAGGATGCCGTGCTTGGTGATCAGGCCGATCAGCGTCACCAGCCCGATCTGGGTGTAGATGTTGAGCGTGGCGTAGCCGAAAAACATGGCGGCCAGCGCGCCGCAGGCGGCAAGCGGCACCGTGGTGAGGATCAGCAGCGGATCGCGGGCGCTCTCGAACTGGGCGGCCAGCACCAGAAAAATGAAGGCCAGCGCAAAGGCGAAGGTCAGGGCAAAGCCTCCTTGTTCCTGCAGATACTGCCGCGATTCGCCCAGGAAGCTGGTCTGGAATCCCGCCGGCAGACTGGCGGCTTCGGCCTGCAGGAAGGCGACCGCCTGGCCCAGTGGCACACCGGGCGCGGGGATCGCGACCAGTGTGGCGCTGTTCAACTGATTGAACTGCGTGAGGGCATTGGCCTCGACGCCTTTCTCCAGCGAGACCACGGTGGACAGCGGCACCTGTCCGCCGGTGGCGGTCCTGACATGGAACAGGTCCAGGGACTCGGCGTTCAGGCGCAGGTTGCGCGGCGCCTGGGGGATCACGTCGTAGGAGCGGCCCTGGGCGCCGAAGCGATTGACATAGGACTCGCCGACCAGACGCGCCAGGGTGTCGCCGATCTCTTTCATGCTCAGGCCCAGGTCGTGCGCCTTGGCGCGGTCGATCCGCACCAGCGTGGTCGGGTTGCTGAAGGTCAGGTCGGAATCCACGAAGGCGAATTGGCCGCTGGCGCGCGCCGCGGTTTTCAACTTGTCCATCGCGTCGTGGACCGCCCGGTGGCCGGCCGGGGACGACAGCACGAACTGCACGGGAAAGCCGCCGACGGAGCCGGGCAGGGGCGGCGGCAGGAAGGCGGAGCCCGCAATGCCTTCGATGCCCGGCAAGGCCGCCTGCAGATCAGCCATGATGGCTTCGGCGCTGCGGTCCCGCGTTTCCCACGGGCTCAGCATGACGCCAGCCCAGCCTTTGTTGAGCGCGCCGCCCGCGCCGGACACCATATAGACGGTAGCGGCTTCCGGCAGGGCGAGCAGCGCGGCCTCGACCCGTTTGGCCTCGGCCTCCAGGAATTCCAGGCTGCTGGCTTGGGGGCCTTTCATGTCGACGATGATTTCCCCCTGGTCTTCCGCGGGGGCGAGTTCCGACTGCAAGCCGTTGAACAGGACGGGCAGGCTGAGCAGCACGCCAGCGCCGGCCAGCAGCACCGGCCGCGTGTCGCGCAGCATGCGCGCCAGCGCGCGCTCATAGGCGCCCACCAGCTTGGCGGTCGCATGTTCCACCGCCCGCGCGTAGCGGCTGGGCGCCTGCTGGCGCATCAGCCTGGAGGCCACCATGGGAGACACGGTCAGCGCCACCATGGCGGACACCATCACAGCCGCGGCCAGCGTGAAGGCGAATTCGCTGAACAGCGCGCCCGTCAGGCCGCCGATCAGGCCCAGCGGGGCGTAGACCGCAACCAGCACCGCGGCCATCGTCAGCACGGGCCCAACGATTTCGCGCGCGCCGTTCAGTGCGGCATCCAGCGGCGATTCGCCTTCTTCCATGCGGCGATGGACGTTTTCCACCACGACGATCGCGTCGTCCACCACCAGGCCGATGGCCAGGACCATGGCCAGCAGGGTCAGCAGGTTCAGACTGAAGCCGAGCGCCAGCATGGCCGCCGCCGCGCCCAGCAGCGACAGCGGAATGCTCAGCACCGGCACGGCCACCGCGCGCAGCGAGCCGAGGAAGATGAAGATCACGAGCACCACTTCCAGGCTGGCAATGCCGAACTTGCCCAGCACATTGCCGATCGCGGCGTCGATGAAGACGGTGACGTCATACGGAATCGCCATTTTTGCGCCGTCGGGCAGGTCCAATCCGGCCAGAATCCGGCGGACCTCGCGGGAAATATCTAGCGGATTGCCGCCGGGCGTTGCCATCACTTCCAGGTACGCGGCGGGTTCGCCGTTCATGCCCGCGACCTGGTTGCGGCTTTGCGCGCCGATCTCGACGGTGGCGATGTCTTCCATCCGCACCAGGCTGGGGCCGCGCTTGACGACCAGTTCGCGAAAGCCCTGGACGCTATCCAGGCTGGTGTCGGCGCGCACGTTCGTCACCACGAGCGCGTCGCGCAGTTGGCCGGGCGCGGCCTGGTAGTTGTTGTCCCGGATCGCGGATTCGACATCAGCGGCCGTGATGCCGTGGGCGCCCATGCGCAGCGGGTCGAGCCAGATGCGCATCGACAGCGCCTGTCCGCCCAGCACGTTCACGGCGGCCACGCCGTCGACCGTGCTCAGCATGGGCTTGGCCACGCGCATCAGGTAGTCCGTGATGCCCGTCAGGGGCTGGCCGGCGGGCGCGGTGAATCCGGCATAGACCACCCCGATGGCGCCGGGAGACTGCCGCACGACCACCGGGTCGTAGGCGCCCTCTGGCAGCAGATAGCGCACTTCGTTGACCTTGGTCAGGACCTCGGTCAGCGCGGTGTCGGAGTTCGCGTTCAGGCGCAGGTAGGCGTTGATGGTGCTGCGCCCTTGTTCGGACGAGGAGGTCAGGTATTCCACGCCTTGCGTGGTGGCGACGGCCTGCGCCAGCGTGGCGGTGACAAAGCCCTGCATCAGGTCCGCGGACGCGCCCGGATATTCGGTGGTGACGGTGACCACGGCGCTTTCGATGCGCGGATACTGGCGCAGCGGCAGGTCCAGCAGCGCGCGCAGGCCGACCAGGGCGATCAGCAGGGCGAACGCGGTGGTGAGGACAGGGCGGCGGATGAAGAAGTCGGTGAATGACATGGCGTCTTACTCTCCCGCCAGGCGCGGACGGACGGCGGCGCCGTCGTGCAGGTTGATCTGGCCGGCGATGACCACCAGATCGCCGTCGCGCAGATCCGTATCCGACAGCGCGACCTGGCCGTCCCGGGTTGCGCCGGTCTGCACGGACACGAGCCGGACGCGCGCGGGGTCGTCATTGCGCACGGCGTAGACCGTCTCGCCGGACAGGGTGCTTTGAACGGCTTCGGCCGGCACGGTGAGGGTGGCGGTGTCGGCGGGCAGCGATACGCTGACCCGGGCATACGCGCCGGGCCATAGGCGGCCAGCCGCATCCGGCGCCAGCGTGGCGCGGACCCGCAGCGCGCGGTTGCCGGCGTCGATCTGTGGATCGATCGCGGAGACTTTGCCCGCCAGCGGAACCTGTCCGCCGCCGTCGCTGGCGACAGACACGTCCAGTCCCAGCCGCAATGCGGCGGCGTGCCGGTCCGGCAGGGTGAAATCCACATGCAGCAGGCGGGTGTCGGTCAGGGTGGCGATGGGCGTGCCCGCCTCGACGTACTGGCCCAGATTGATCAGCCGCAGCCCCAGCGTGCCCGCGAACGGCGCGCGCACCAGGCGCTGGGCCAGGTCTTCTTCTCCCTGTGCGACCTGGGCCCTGGTTTCGGCGTGCAGCGCCGCGTGCTGTTCGTACTCGGCGCGCGACAGGGTTTGTCCGAGCAGGCGCTTGGCGCGGTCCAGGTTGGCCTGGGCCAGCGCGGCCGATGCGCGATGCCGCTCGAGCTCGCGGCGCACCGGGCCATCGTTGATCTGCACCAGCGGCAATCCTGCCGCGACCTGCTGGCCGCTGGCGAAATGGATGGCGGTGACGCGCCCCGCGACCTCGGGCGCCACCAGCACTTGCTGGTCCGCCACGACGGTGCCGATCGCCTGCAAGGCGGCGGACAGCGGTCCGACCCGGGCGGGTGCCACCAGTACAGGAACGGGTGCGGCGTCATCTGCCGACGCGGCTTGGGCGGCGGCTGCGGCCTTGCGTTGCGTGTCGTAGAGGTAGAGGCCGCCAATGGCGGCAAGAACGAGCGTGGCGGTCAGGGCCAGTTTGCGGCGGGCAGTGCGCGGCGGCGCTGGGTTCGGGATCTGAGACATGAGGCCCATACGTAGAGTCAATGTAGCTGCGCTAAATGCGCAGATGGCAAGACTCGCAATGGTAGGGAGGCTGTCTCCCTTGGGGAAACGATAAGTTCTCCGTTATGGATTTAGTTTTTCTCACCTCTTCGCGGAATTGCGTGCGCACCTGCATGCCGGTGTTTGAGCAGTTGCGGTCTAAGATCCGTACCCATGCCAATCCGCAACTCCGAACCGCGCCCGCTGCTCACGCTGCGCGGCCTGTATAGCGAACGCCTTTCCCCCGTAAGCCTGGATCTGGCCCCGGGCGAATGCGCGGCGATCATGGGCCCTTCGGGCTCGGGCAAATCCCTGCTGCTGCGCCAGGTGGCCGATCTCGATCCCGGGCATGGCGTAGCCTTGCTCGACGGCAGGCCGCGCTCGGGCATGCGGGGCCACGAATGGCGCCGCCAGGTCATCTATTGCCAGGCCGAGGCAGGCTGGTGGGACGACCGGGTCGCGCCGCATTTCACGGACCGCGCGCGGGCCTTGGCCATCATGGAGCGCCTGGGACTGCCGGCGGACAAGCTGGACGCGCTGGTGCACGAGCTGTCCACTGGCGAACGCCAGCGCCTGGGCCTGGTGCGCGCCTTGGCGCAGGAGCCGCGCGTGCTGCTGCTGGACGAGCCCACGGCGGCGTTGGACCAGACGGCTACGGACCGGGTCGAAGAGGAATTGCGGCGTTACCTGGGCAGTGGGGCCGCGGTATTGATGGTGACCCACAGTCCGGCCCAGGCCGAGCGCATGGCGCGCCGTTCCTGGCGCATGGAGCAAGGCAGGATGGAGCCGCTATGGACGTGATCAAGCTGCAGGCCACGGATCTGGCCATCGCTTCCTTGCTGGTGCTGCTGAGCGCTGGTATTTCCTTCGCCTTGCGCTTGAACCTGCAGCGCCAGGTGCTGTGGGCGGCGCTGCGCACGGTGGTGCAGCTGCTGCTGGTCGGCCATATCCTGCGCATCGTGTTCGCGCACGCGGCGCCCTGGCTGACAGCGCTGGTGGTGGCGGTGATGATGGCGCTGGCGGCCAGGGAGGTTGCTGCGCGACCCAAGGCCCGGCTGACGCAGCGCGGCAACGGCTGGGTGGGCGCGATGGCGGTGGCGGGGACCACGGTTATCACGGTGCTGTTCATCCTGAATACGGCGCTGCGCCCGGAGCCCTGGTACGACCCGCGCTACACCATCGCCCTGATCGGCATCGTGCTGGGCAGCGTACTCAACGCCGCCAGCCTGGCGTTGGACGGCGTGTTGTCGGGCGCACGGCGGGAGAAGCTGGCGATCGAGGCGCGGCTGGCCCTGGGGGCGACCGCGCACGAGGCGTTTTCGTCCCTGCTGCGCGAGTCCGTGCGGCGCGGCATCGTGCCCAGCATCAACCAGATGTCGGCGGCCGGCATCATCACGCTGCCGGGCATCATGACCGGCCAGATCATTGCCGGCATGGATCCGATAGAGGCCGCGAAGTACCAGATCCTGCTGATGTTCCTGCTGTGCGGCGCCAGCGCCATGGCGGCGATGGCGGCGGCTTACGGCGCGATGCGCCGGCTGACGGATGAGCGCGGGAGGCTCAGGCTGGACCGGCTGCATCCGGGATAGCCATTCCAGGCGCTTTTTTCCGGAAATTTCATGAAAGCTTGACGCGCGCTTGGCGATACTGCGCGCAATCTTGCATTTTCCTGAACTCTTTCCGGACTTCCATGCCGCCTGTGCCCAGTGCCGCAGTACCCCCGCAGCGCCTTGCTTCCTTTCCGCGCCGCCTCCCGACGCCTGCCATGCGGGAGCGCCGGGCATGAGCGCGTCCATGGCAACTTCCATGAGCCTGCCGGCGCGGCGCACGGCCTGGCCTGGGTGGCTGGTGCTGGCGTGTCTGGCCTTGTGGCTGGGCGCGCTGGCCTGGGCGCGCTGGTTGACCTTGCCGGACGAGGGCCGCTACGCGGGCGTGGCCTGGGAAATGCTGCGCAGCGGCTCACCCATGGTGCCGCTGCTTGACGGCATGCCGTACTTCCACAAGCCGCCGCTGTACTACTGGCTGGCCCAGATCAGCTACGTGCTGTTCGGTGTGCATGAATTCAGTGCGCGGCTGCCGTCGCTGCTGGGCGCCTGGAGCGCGGGCGCGGGACTTTATGCCTTCGTGTCGCGCTACCGCAATGCCGCGCAGGCGCGCTGGGCGGTAGTTATCCTGGGCTTGATGCCGTTGTTCTTCGGCGCGGCCCAGTTCGCCAACATGGATATGCTGGTGGCCAGCATGATCACGCTGTGCGTGCTGGCCGCGGCCGATACCGCCTTGCGGCGTGCCGCCGGACGGCCGTTCCGCGCCATGTCGGTGGCCACGGGCGTGCTGGCGGCGCTGGCGGTGCTGGCCAAGGGGCTGATCGGGCTGGCCTTGCCGGGCGCCATCGTGCTGGCGTGGCTGCTGTTGCGCCGCGATTGGCCGGGCGTGCGCGCCTTGCTGTGGGCGCCGGCCTTGCTGGCCTTCGCGGCGGTTGCGGTGCCGTGGTTCTGGCTGATGGAACTGCGCTATCCGGGCTTCTATCAGTACTTCTTCGTCTACCAGCAGTTCGAACGCTTTTCGCAGGGCGGCTTCAACAACGCGCAGCCGGTCTGGTTCTACCTGCCTATCGTGGCGGGGCTGGCGCTGCCGTGGTCGATCTGGGCGGTATCGGTCTTCAAGCCGGCGTACTGGCGCGAGTCCGACCCGCAAGGCCTGCGGCGCCTGGCGGCGATCTGGATCGCGGTCGTGATCGTGTTCTTTTCGATTCCGCATTCCAAGCTCATCGGCTATGTGTTGCCAGTGTTCCCGCCGTTGGCTTTTTTGATCAGCGAACGGCTGGCGCCCGCATGGGTAGCCGGCAAGCGGCGTGGCGCCTGGATCGCCGCCGGGGCGGCTGTCGTCATCTGCCTGGCCGCGATCATCGTCGCCGCGTCGAATCCGCGCGGCAGCGCGGGGCCGCTGGCGGCGGATCTGCGTAAGGAAATGCAGCCGCAGGACATCCACATGGCGCTGCATACCTTGCCCTTCGACCTGGGTTTCTATACCCAGGCCCGGGAGCCCGCCTGGATGGTCGACGACTGGAACAATCCCGAGATTCCCACGCGGGACAACTGGCGCAAGGAGTTGTACGACGCGGCGAAGTTCGATCCCGTCATGGGCAAGCGCGTGCTGATCGGCGCCGACGACATGCCTGTGCGCATGTGCGCTGCGGCGGACGGGGCGCGCTTCTGGATCTGGGGCCGGGACGACGATGCCGCCAGATACCCCGTGCTCAATGGCGTGACGCCACGGCTTTCCAGCGATAGGCGGACGATATGGCGCATCGATATCGACGCGGCGTTCCGCCAGCGCATGTGCGGCGGCCTGCCGGCCGCGGGCCAGGCCGCTCCGCTGGCGCCCAAACCCTGACCAAGCGCGGGGCCGCGACGTGCCGCCCCACCTCCGAATGGCTGCAAACCATCAAGCATCGTGGATCCGATCATGAGCATTCTCGAACTATTTTCCTGGCTGACCAGCGAGCATGGGCTGATGGCCTTGCTGGCGCAGAACTGGGTCCTGGGCACCGCAATCATCGCTGCCGTCATCTTCGTGGAGACGGGCTTGGTGGTGATGCCGTTCCTGCCGGGCGACTCGCTGCTGTTCGCCGCGGGGGCGTTCCTCGGGCTGGCTAGCATCGATCCCGCCATATCGCTGGCGGCGATCACTGCCGCGGCCATTGCCGGCGATGCGCTGAACTACACGATAGGGTCGTCTTCGTGGGGGCAGCGGCTTGCCCGCAGCCGCTGGGTCAAGCCTGAACATATGGCGCGCGCCCGGGCGTACTTCGTCCGCTACGGCGCCATGACGATCACCGTGGCGCGCTTCGTGCCCATCGTGCGTACCCTGGCGCCTTTTGTCGCCGGCCTGTCGCAGATGCCGCGCCGCACGTTCTATGCCTACAACCTCATCGGCGGCGTCCTGTGGTGCTCGTCGATGCTGCTGGCCGGCTATTGGCTGGGCTCGATCTCCTGGGTGCGGTCGAATCTGCACTGGGTGTCGCTCATCATCATCGGCCTGTCGCTGATTCCGGTCGCTCTGCAGTTCCTGCAGGTGCGTCAACTGCGCCATGGGGAATCGCAGCAGTAAGAGCCCGCCCAATGAAAAAGGCCGGCAGCCCCTTGGGGTTGCCGGCCTTTTCGTTGCCGCCGTGTTGCGCGGCAGGCGTTTAGCCGATCGAGGCCAGGGCCTGGTTCAGCGTGGCGCTGGGGCGCATGGCCTGGCTGGCCAGGGCTTCGTTGGGCTGGTAGTAGCCGCCGATGTCGACGGGCTTGCCCTGGGCAGCCTTCAGTTCGGCCAGGATCTTGTCCTCGCCGTCGGCCAGCGCGCGGGCCGGGGCCGCGAACAGGGTGGCCAGTGCGCGGTCGTCGGTCTGCGCGGCCACGGCCTGGGCCCAGTACAGGGCCAGGTAGTAGTGGCTGCCGCGGTTGTCCAGGCCGCCGACCTTGCGTTCGGGCGACTTGTTCTCGTCCAGGAACTTGGCGGTGGCCAGGTCCAGGGTCTTGGCCAGCACTTGGGCGCGGGCATTGTCGTAGCTGCGGCCCAGGTGTTCCAGCGACGCGGCCAGGGCCATGAACTCGCCCAGCGAGTCCCAGCGCAGGAAGCCTTCTTCCACGAACTGCTGCACGTGCTTGGGCGCGGAGCCGCCGGCGCCGGTTTCAAACAGGCCGCCGCCGGCCACCAGCGGCACGATCGACAGCATCTTGGCGCTGGTGCCCAGTTCCATGATGGGGAACAGGTCGGTCAGGTAGTCGCGCAGCACGTTGCCGGTCACCGAGATGGTGTCCAGGCCTTCGCGGATGCGCTTGAGCGAGAACTTGGTGGCCTCGACCGGGCTCAGGATGCGCAGATCCAGGCCGCTGGTGTCGTGGTCCTTCAGGTAGTGCTTGACCTTGGCGATGATCTGCGCGTCATGGGCGCGGTTCTCGTCCAGCCAGAACACGGCGGGCGTCTTGGTGGCGCGGGCGCGGGCCACGGCCAGCTTGACCCAGTCCTGCACCGCGGCGTCCTTGGTCTGGCACATGCGCCAGAGGTCGCCGGCTTCGACGGCCTGCTCCAGCAGCACCTTGCCCGAGGCGTCGGTGACGCGCACGGTGCCGGCGGCGGGAATGACGAAGGTCTTGTTGTGCGAGCCGTATTCCTCGGCGGCCTGAGCCATCAGGCCGACGTTGGGCACGCTGCCCATCGTGACCGGGTTGAAGGCGCCGTGGCGCTTGCAGTCTTCGATCACGGCCTGGTAGACGCCGGCGTAGCTGCGGTCGGGGATCACGGCCTTGGTGTCTTGCAGATTGCCTTCGGCATTCCACATCTTGCCCGAGTCGCGGATCATGGCGGGCATGGAGGCGTCGACGATGACGTCGCTGGGCACGTGCAGGTTGGTGATGCCGCGGTCGGAATTGACCATGGCCAGCTGCGGCAGGACCTTGTAGGCGGCGTCGATGTCGGCGCTGATCTCGGCCTGCTTGTCGGCGGGCAGGGATTGGATCTTGGCGTACAGGTCGCCGATGCCGTTGTTGGGATCGAAGCCGGCTTGCGCGAGCGCGTCGGCGTGCTTGGCCAGCACGTCCTTGTAGAACACGGACACGACGTGGCCGAAGATGACCGGGTCGGAGACCTTCATCATCGTGGCCTTCAGGTGCACCGAGAACAGCACGCCGTTGGCACGGGCATCGTCGATCTGCGCCTGCAGGAAGGACTTGAGCTTGGCGGTCGACAGCACGGCGGCGTCGATGATCTCGCCGGCCTTGACCGGGGTCTTTTCCTTCAGGACGGTCTTGGCGCCGTCGGCGGCGGTCAGCTCGATCTTGACGTCGCCGGCCTCGGCGATCAGGGCCGACTTTTCGGTGCCGTAGAAGTCGCCTTCGCTCATGTGGGCCACGTGCGACTTGGAGTCAGCCGACCAGGCGCCCATCTTGTGCGGGTGCTTGCGGGCGTAGTTCTTGACCGACAGGGGGGCGCGGCGGTCGGAGTTGCCTTCGCGCAGGACCGGATTCACGGCGCTGCCCTTGACCTTGTCGTAGCGCGCCTTGACGTCGCGTTCGGTGTCGTTGGCGGGGGCGTCCGGGTAGTCGGGCAGCTTGTAGCCCTGGTCCTGGAGTTCCTTGATGGCGGCCTTCAGCTGCGGCATCGAGGCGCTGATGTTGGGCAGCTTGATGATGTTGGCTTCGGGCTGGACGGCCAGCGCGCCGAGTTCCGACAGGGCATCGCCCAGCTTCTGGCTGTCTTCGAGGTAGTCGGGGAAGACCGAGATGATGCGGCCGGCCAGCGAGATGTCGCGGGTCTCGACCGTGATGCCTGCGGGCTTGGCGAAAGCCTGGACGATGGGCAGCAGCGAACGGGTTGCAAGCGCCGGAGCTTCATCGGTGAGGGTATAGATAATCTTCGGAGTAAGAGACATGATCCTTGAATCTGTTCGGCAGGCGCTAGGCGCAAACCCGAACATGCTATGCGGCCGGAAGCCGGTAGATGTTGTCGGAGAGTGGGTTCGTTTGGGCACGCGTATGCCCAACATGGCTGACGCCTGCCCCTTTTTTGATCTGGGGAAGTGCGATCGCCACTAACCTTCCATTGTAATACCGCGCTACGCCTGCTGCGCAGCAAAATCCCGCGGATTCGATCGGGATATGGCCATAATGGCGCCAAATTAAATGGGGACACATAAAATCGGACGCGCCTCGTTTGACAAAGCGCCGCACAAGGAGGAAGCTACGTCCCCATGAATTTCCGCGCCGTTCGCATTTCGCTGATTATTACCATCATTCCTGGAATGGTGGGTTAGCGCGCGACCGCAACAGTCACAGCCACCCGCCCCAAGAGGCGGGTTTTTTGTGGCCGCCTCTGCCGGGCAAGCACACCGAAGCAGAGAGCCAGATGCACCACGCCCCGCAAGCCAGCCAGCAAACCGTCACGCCGACCGCATTCCAGGACGGCCGTGCCTCGCCGATGGAATACCTGAGGCAGATCCTGACCGCGCGGATCTATGACATTGCCCGCGAGACCGAGCTGGATCGCGCCCGCGGCCTGTCGGCGCGGCTGGGCAACCCGGTCTACTTCAAGCGCGAAGACAACCAGCCGGTCTTTTCCTTCAAGGTGCGCGGCGCCTACAACAAGATGCGCAACACGCCGCAGGCGGCGCTGGAGCGGGGCGTGATCACGGCGTCCGCCGGCAACCATGCGCAAGGCGTCGCAATCTCGGCCGCCAAGATGGGCGTGCGCGCCATCATCGTGGTGCCGCAGACGACCCCGCAGGTGAAGGTGGATGCGGTGAAGGCGCACGGCGGTCCCACGGTGACGGTGGTACAGGCGGGCGATTCCTATAGCGACGCCTTTGGCCATGCCCAGAAACTGGCCAGCGCACAGGACCTGACCTTCATCCCGGCATTCGACGATCCCTATGTGATCGCCGGCCAGGGCACGGTGGGCATGGAGATCCTGCGCCAGCATGCCGGCCCCTTGCACGCCGTCTTCGTGCCGATCGGCGGCGGCGGGCTGGCGGCGGGGGTGGCGACCTACATCAAGGCGGTCGATCCGGGCGTCAAGGTCATCGGCGTGCAGACCGAGGATTCCTGCGCCATGTCCCTGTCCATGCAGGTGGGGGAGCGGGTCAACCTGCCCGAGGTGGGCCTGTTTTCGGACGGCACGGCGGTCAAGCTGGTGGGCGAGGAAACCTTCCGCCTGTGCCGGGAGTACCTGGACGAGATCATCCTGGTGGACACGGACGCGGTCTGCGCGGCGATCAAGGACGTATTCCTGGACACTCGCAGCGTGTTGGAACCGGCGGGCGCGCTGGCGGTGGCGGGGTTGAAGAAGTACGTGGAACGCGAAGGCGTGCAAGGCCAGCCCATGGTGGCAGTGACCTCGGGCGCCAATATGAACTTCGACCGCCTGCGCTTCGTCGCGGACCGTGCCGAAGTGGGCGAGGCACGCGAGGCGGTCTTCGCCGTGACGGTGCCCGAGGAGCGCGGCAGCTTCCGCCGCTTCTGCAGCGTGATCGGCCAGCGCAGCGTGACGGAATTCAACTACCGCATCGCTGATGCGCACACTGCCCACATCTTTGTCAGCATGCAGATTTCCCGGCGCGGCGACGCGGCGGACATCATGGCGGCGTTGCAGCAGCAGGGTTTCTCCGTCGGTGATCTGAGCAACAACGAGGTGTCCAAGCAGCACATCCGCTACATGGTGGGCGGACGCTCGCCGCTGGCGGCCGGCGAGCGCCTGTTCCGCTTCGAGTTTCCGGAGCGTCCCGGCGCGCTGATGAAGTTCCTGTCCGAGATGGCGCCCAACTGGAACATCAGCCTGTTCCACTACCGCAATCAGGGCACGGAGTTCAGCTCGGCGCTGGTCGGCATCCAGGCGCCGCTGGCGGACAGCGCGGCGCTGGACGCGTTCCTGCGGCAACTGGGCTACGCCCATACCGAGGAAACCGGCAACGAGGCCTACCGCCAGTTCCTGATCTGAGCGCGCCTGGATTCAGCCCGGTGCGCAGCCGGGTTTGCGCGGCAAGGCCACGCCTGATTGCAGGCGCAAGGTGGCGTGTCCTTGCGCCGGCTGCGTCAGCTGCAAGGTGCTGGCACGCCAGGCCGGCACGTCGTCGAAGGCCACGTCGGGCGCAGCCGAAGACTTGGACTGCGCGTCCGGCCGGTCGAACTGGATGGCCGGCAGGCGCAGGCAGACGTCCTTGAAATCCAGCCGCGCAAGTTCGCGGCCGTCGCTCATGCGCACCGCGCGGAATGCCATCGGCGTGTCCACGAACTTGGTGATGGCGGGGACGATCTGCAAGTAGCCGTCGGCGTCCTTGACCCGTTTGGTAGGCTCGATCTCTACCGCGTCCCTGCCCGGAGGCAGGGCCAGATAGGCCACGCCATCGGCCACGTCCAGCAGCTTGCCCGGGCCCAGGTTCAAGGCGCCAAGCGGTGCGTGGCGGATCATCACGGTTTCGTTCCAGGACGTCTGGACGCGCGTCCAGCCCGGCAGGCGGGCGTCCTCGAAGCGGGTGGTGGAGATGCGGTCGCGGTCCGGCTTGGTCGACAAGACCAGGCGCTGGACCCGCAGCGCGTTGTTGACCACGCGCAGTTGAGCCAGCACGGTATTGGCGCTGGAGCTGGTGAAGTAGGCCAGCACGGCGTCCGTTTCCAGTGCCTTGGCGGTGGATGCGCAGAAGAAGGCGCGGGCCTCGATGCTCTGGCCATCGGGATAGAGCAGGGCGCCGACGTCCTTGCCGCACAGCGGCTTGCCCTGATAAGTGATGGTGGTGGCGCGGGTGGTCTGCCGCTGGCCGGTGTTCCAGTCGCTGCGGCTGCCCGTGGCGGCTTCGACTACCAGGCCATGGTTGTCGTAGACCACGGCCGCGCCCGCGGGCGCGGCAAGCATGCTGAGCAGAAACGCGAGACTGCGTCGACGCGCCATCGGCGGGCTCCCTGGGGTGGCTGGAGGGGTCTATATATACCACCGCCAGGGTGCGGCCCTTACTGCGGGCCGAGCTTGCGGATCAGGGCGTCCAGCATGTCCAGTTCATCGGGCCGCAGGTCCGTCAGCGGCGCGCGCACCGGGCCGGCGTCGTGGCCGACCAATTTGGCGCCGGCCTTGACGATGCTGACCGCATAGCCGGGTACGCGGTTGCGGATGTCGAGGTAAGGCAGGAAGAAATCGTCCAGCAGGCGGTTGGTGGTGTCGTCGTCGCCGGCGGCGATGGCGCGGTAGAACGCCATGGCCGTCCTGGGCACGAAGTTGAACACCGCCGACGAATAGACCGGCACGCCCAGCGCGCGGTAGGCGGCGGCATAGACCTCGGCCGTGGGCAGGCCGCCCAGGTAGGAAAAGCGGTCGCCCAGCTTGCGGCGGATGCGCACCATGGCTTCGATGTCACCCACGCCGTCCTTGAAGCCCACCAGGTTGGGGCAGCGTTCGGCCAATTGCGCCAGGCTGTCGGCCGACAGGCGCGATTGCGCGCGGTTGTAGACGATGACGCCGATCTTGACGGACTTGCAGACCTGTTCGACGTGCGCGGCAATGCCTTGCTGCGAGGCCTCGGTCAGGTAATGGGGCAGCAGCAATATGCCCTTGGCGCCCAGGCGTTCGGCCTCCTGCGCATAGGCGATGGCCGTGCGGGTCGGGCCGCCGGCTCCGGCCAGGATGGGGACCTTGCCCGCGCAGGTCTGCACCGCGGTGCGGATGACGTCGGCGTACTCTTCAGCCGCCAGCGAGAAGAACTCTCCCGTACCGCCAGCGGCGAACAACGCGGTTGCGCCGTAGGGCGCCAGCCATTCCAGGCGTTGTGCGTAGGACTTGGCGTTGAAGTCGCCGTTCTGGTCGAAGTCGGTGACGGGGAAAGACAGCAAGCCTTCCGAAACGATCTGCTTGAGTTCCTGCGGGGTGGTCATGTCGCGTTGATCCGTGTGGGGCGCCATCGAGGGTAGGAGTCGGCCGGCTGCCTGGTGAAAGAGGTAAGTCATCGTACAACATCAAATATGTCGATTCAAAGTGGAATTTTCTATGGAATCGGTGCTTTATAGGTGCATACCCGATGGAAAGAGATTCCGCTTTTCAAAAATATTTTCTTAGTTGTACGATGACTAGCGCAGAGTTGGACGCAGTTCGAAGGGGGCGTGTCGGGTCAGTTCGAAGAATTGGCGCGGACGCCGGCGCTCGCGGCCGTCCACCAGACCATCCAGAGGAGACTCCATGAACCCGAGCAAGAGACAGTTCCTGGGCGGCGCCGCGGCGCTTTGCCTGTCGCCGTGGCTCCCGGCCTGGGCCCAGTCCGGCGACTGGCCGACGCGCGCGGTGCGCATCATCGTGCCTTACCCGCCTGGCGGCTCATCCGACATCATTGCCCGCATCCTGGCGCCGCGCCTGGCCGACGCCCTGAAGCAGACCGTGGTGGTCGAGAACAAGCCTGGAGCCAATGGCAATCTGGGCGCCGGCCTGGTGGTGCAGGCGGCGCAGGAAGGCCATACGGTGCTGTTGTGCGACGTGGGGGCGCTGGCGATCAGCCCGTCCGTGTACACCAAGTTGTCCTTCGACCCGTCCAAGGACCTGCGCGCGGTCGGCATGCTGGCCTATTCGCCCCATGTGCTGGCCGTGCATCCTGACGTGCCCGCAAAGACGGTACAGGAGCTGGTGGCCTTGTCGAAGCAGCAGCGCCTGAACTTCGCCGTGACCGCCATCGGCAGCGCGCCGCACCTGGCCGCCGTGGCCGTGCAGCAGGCTACGGGTGCGAAATGGGAATACGTGCCGTACAAGGGCGGCTCGCAGGCGGTGACGGACACGATAGGCGGGCAGACCCAGGTCATCATGAACGGCCTGCTGGCCACGCTGCCCCACATCAAGGCCGGCAAGCTGCGGCCGATCGCGATCTCCAAGCGCGAACGCATGCAGCTGGTGCCGGACATTCCGACTATCTCCGAACAGGGCGTGGTCGGCTTCGAGTCCGGCACTTGGCAAGGGGTGATGGCGCCCGTGACAACGACCGATCCTGTTGCCATCCGCTTGTCGGAACTGATGGCGCAGATCGTCAACCAACCGGACGTGAAGGCGCAACTGAACGAACAGGGCGCGGAAATCGTCACCCGCAATCCCGCCGAACTGGCGCAGTTCTTCAACAGCGAACGCGCGCGTTGGGCCTCGGTGGTGAAAAGCGCGGACATCCGGCTGGATTGAGGTCGGGGCCGCCTGGACAGCTTGCAAGGCGCGGGAGCACACTGGAACCGTCCCGCGCCCGCTCAGGCCCCGGTGCGACGCGGGGCCAGGCCGCGTGCGGTCGCGGCTCAGGGGCAGGGCATGCAGCCATGAAAATCCTTTGGGCAGCCGCGCTGCTGGCAGCCTTCTGGGGATCCGCCGCCGCGCAAGGCGGCGGCCCCTCCGTTCCCCAGCCCCCGCCTTCGGCCCGCGTCATCCCTGATGCCTGCGTCGGTACATCATGCCCCCGGCTCGTCAATCCGGGCGCCAGTCAGGAACCCTGCCTGGGCACTGGCTGCGCCACCGCCGGCCGGCCGCCCGGCCCGCCCGCGCCGCCTTCCAGCGGACCCAGCCGCCAGCCGGGCTGGATGAGTCCGACGCCGTCCCGTTTACCGCCAATGCCGGCGCAGCGCGGCGTGCCGGCCGGGCCGCTGACACCGGCGCCGCCGCTGCCGGTGCCTAGGTAAGTGGGTATTGGATAGGAGACGGCGAAAAGACCGGAAAAAAACCGGAAAAATTAAGCAGATAAATCCACCCAGATGGTGGATTTATTTTTTTGATATCAACAACGTAGGTCGAGTCGAGAGTCCGAAAGACAACCGGCAGGCAGGCTCCCGATCAGCAAGCTCATGGTAGTCCCGAACGCCCCCCCGCCATCCGCATATACGACCGATAAGGCTCCGCCTGAACCATCCCCTCCAGCAACTCCCGCAGGACGTCCTGCACGATCTTCACCGCCTGCGTCAGCGGCCGGTTGGATGCGGTGGCCAGCATCAGGCGCGTGGACAAGGCGGGATTGACGATCCTGCGGGCGACCAGCTGGCCGCTGTGCAACTCGCCCACCACCGCGGGCAGGGCCAGGACCGTGTGGGCCAGTCCGTTCAGCACGATTTCCTTCATCAGTTCCAGCGCGTCCATTTCGAACACGACGTTCAAGGGCGCGTCCGCCTGCGCTGCCGCCTGTTCGAGCGTGCGGCGCAGGCCGTGGCTGCGCGTGGGCAGCGCCAGCGGCAGATCAGCCAGCTGCGAGAAGTCGATGGAGGACAAGGCCCGCGCGGCGGGCGACAGGTTCTGCGCGGGAGATACCAGCGCCAGGTCCAGTTCGGCCAGGGGATCGACCACCACGTGCTGCGAGCGCCGCGCGTCGTGCAGCACGGCGATGTCGACGCGGGCGTTGGCCAGCCATTCGTGCACATAGCCGCTATAGCCCGTGATGACGTTGAGCTGGATGCGCGGATGGCGTTTCCATACTTCCGCCACCAGCGGCATGCCGACCATGTGCGACAAGGTGGGCGTCAGTCCCAGCGTGACCTGGCCGGAGGGCGATTTCTGCTCGTCGTGGAATTCGGTCACGACCCGCGCCATTTGCGCCAGCAAGGGGCGCAAGCTATCCAGCAGCTTCTCGCCCTCGGGCGTCAGGGACACGCCGCGGCCGTTGCGGTAGAGCAGGGCGCAGCCGCATTCGTCTTCCAGCTTCCTGACCTGCCGGCCCAGCGCCGATTGCGCGATGCCGAGCACCGACGCGGCCTTGGAGAAGCTGCCCGAGTCGGCCACGTGGATCAGGTTCTCGATCTTGCGTAAGTCCATCGCAATGTCTCGCCGCCTGCTTGCGGGCAGGCGCTCCTTGTGTGCGTTTCTTGTATATCTGATAGGCACAGTATGCCTACATGGCATCCCGCCAGCCATCCTAGAATTCCTGCGTATCCGCCCCGCGCCTGAGCGCTTGCCCTTGGTTTCCGGCCATCCATGACACCTGTTTCCGAACTGAACACGTCTTCCCACGCCTTGCTCGACATCTTCGCCCGCAACGGCATCGACCGCGTTTTCCTCGTGCCCGGGGAAAGCTATCTGGGGGTGCTCGACGCCTTGCATGATTTCCCGGGCATCGACGTGGTGACCTGCCGGCATGAAGGCGGCGCGAGCTTCATGGCCTGCGCCGACGGCCGGTTGACGGGCCGGCCGGGCGTGGTCATGGTGTCTCGGGGGCCAGGCGCGGCGAACGCGGCCATCGGCGTGCATGCCGCGCAGCAGGATGGCGTGCCCATGATCCTGCTGATCGGACAGGTGCCGCGCAAGGACCTGCGCAAGGAGGCGTTCCAGGAGATCGACTATCAGCAGATGTTCGGTTCCATCGCCAAGTGGGTGCATGAGGTGGCGGCGCCGGAAGACCTGGCCTGGGCCGCCTTCAAGGCGCTGCGGGTGGCGACTGCCGGCACGCCCGGGCCGGTGGTGCTGGTGGTGCCGGAAGACGTGCAACAGGCGCTGGTGCCGCAACCGGATTGGGTGGCCGAGCCTGTCAGCCCGGTGCAGCCGGCGCCCGCCACACTGGCGCGGCTGCAGGCCTTGCTGGATGCCGCAAGCAAGCCGCTGATCATCGCCGGCGGCGCCTTCAACGCGCCAGGCGGCCGCGAGGCGCTGTTGGGGCTGGCGGAACGGCACGGCATCCCGGTGGCGGTATCGTTCCGCCAGCACGACCTGTTTCCGAACACGCACCCGCTGTACGCGGGCGACCTGGACCTGGCGACGCAGGCGGCCCAGGTCGCGGCGTTTGACGCCAGCGACCTGATCCTGGCGCTGGGCACGCGCCTGGGCGATATCACCACGCAGGGCTATGCATTCCCCGGTTATCCCAAACCCTCGCAGACGCTGGTGCACTGCCATGCCGACGCGCATTTCGTAAACCAGCATTTCGCGGCCGACGTCGGCATCGTTGCCGATCCGGTGGCCACCGCGCAGGCCTTGGCGGCCTTGCCCGCGACGGGCTGCGCGGCGCGCGGCAATTGGGCGGCTTCCTTGCGGGCCATCCGGGAGCGCGTATCCGCCTGGCCCGATCCCAAGGCGGACGACGGCGTGCCGTTCGTGTCCGTGGTCCGCGCCCTGGCCGAGCAGGCGCCGCGCGACCTGATGGTCTGCCTGGACGCGGGCACCTTCGCCGCGCCGGTGTACCGCCATTTCCCCTTTGCCTACCCGCAGAGGCTGATGGCCTCGCAGTCCGGCGCCATGGGCTATGGCACGCCGGCCGCCATTGCCTCGCAGCTGCGCAACCCGCAAAGCAAGGTGGTATGCCTGGTCGGCGACGGCGGCTTCATGATGACGGGCAACGAGATGATGGCCGCGGCCGAGCGCGGACTGCCGGTGTTCTTCATCGTCTCCAACAACAATTGCTATGGCTCCATCCGCCTGCATCAGGCGCGCACCTATCCCGGGCGCTACGCAGGCACCAATCTGGCCAGCCCCGATTTCACGATGATGGCGCGCGCCTTCGGCATACAGACAGAGCACGTCACCCGCGCGGACCAGGTGGCCGGCGCCATCGCCCGCGGGCTGGCCTCGCCCGTCCCGTACTTCCTGGAGGTCAAGACCAGCCTCGCCGCGATCCTGCCCGACGGCGCGGACAGCGGCGCAGGCATCGACCTGCTGGGGCGCGGCCAGCCGGCGGCTCATTCGCGGTAGCCGGGATCCTTCCTGTCCATCAGGCGCAGCATGGCCGGCCATTCCAGTTCGCCGAAGGGCCGGCGGGTGGTCGGCTGGTACAGGTGCCAGGTTTTCTCGATCACTTCCGGAGGCGGCAGGCAAAGTTCGCGGTTGGCGGCCAGCGCGTCGACCTGCGCCTTGCACGCCATCTCCAGCCAGTACAGCGTGTTGAACGCTTGCGCGATGCTGGGGCCTGCCGCCAGCAGGCCGTGGTTGCGCAGGATCATCGCCTCGCTCTGGCCCAGGTCCGCCACCAGCCGCGCGCGCTCGTCCAGGTCGATGGCCACGCTTTCGTAGTCGTGGTACGGGATCTTGGCGAAGCGCATGGCGGTCTGGGTCAGCGGCAGCAAGCCGCATTGCAGCGCCGATACCGCCATGCCGGCCCGTGTGTGCGTATGGATGACGCAGTGCACATCGTGGCGGGCGCCGTGCACCGCGCTGTGGATGACGTAGCCGGCGGCGTTGATGCCGTACTCGCCCGGATTGTCCAGCACGTTCCCGTCCAGGTCGATCTTGACCAGGCTGGATGCGGTGATTTCGTCATACATCATGCCGTAGGGGTTGATCAGCAGATGGCCCTCGGGTCCGGGTATGCGCGCGGTGATGTGGTTGTAGATGAGATCGCTCATGCCAAAGTGGGACACCAGCCGGTAGCAGGCGGCCAGTTGGATGCGGGTGTCGCGTTCGGCGGGGCTCATGGCGCTATGCATGGTTCGGGTCTCCGGTTCAGTCGCTGGCTTTGACGTTGAAATCGCGCACCACCTTGCCCCACGACTCGTACTCGGACTTCATCAGTGCGCCGAATTCCGCCGGCGTGGCGGTGGTGCGGACCTGGGCGCCCAGGTCCGCCAGCTTGTCGCGCACGGCGGGGTCCGCCAGCACGGTATTGACCTCGGCGGCCAGCTTTTGCTGGATCTGGGGGGGGATGCCGGCGGGCGCGATCAGGCCCAGCCAGGCGCCCATGTCGAAGCCGGGGTAGCCCTGTTCGGCGACGGTAGGCACGTCGGGCAGGCTGGCGACCCGCTGCGGCGTGCTGACGGCGATCGCTTTCAGGCGGCCGGCCTTCACCAGGGCCAGCGAGGACACCATGGTGTCGAAGGTGGCATAGGTCCGTCCGCCGACGATGTCCGTCTGCGCCTGGCTGCTGCCCTTGTAAGGAACGTGGATCATGCTGGCGCCAGCCTTGGCCAGCAGCACCGAGGTCACCAGATGGCTGGTGGTGCCCACGCCGGTGGTGGCGTAGGTGTACTGGTTCGGCTTGGCCTTCACGGCGGCGAGGAAGTCCTTCAGATTGTTGGCCGGGTTGTCCGGGCTGACCACAAAAAGGTAGGGCAACCAGGTCAGCAGGCCGATCGGCGCGAAGTCCTTGCGCGCGTCGTAGTTCAGGTTGGGATAGACGTGCGGGTTGATGGCCTGCGGCGCGGACGCGCCTATCATCAAGGTATAGCCGTCGGGCTTGGCGCGCGCGCCCAGGCCGGCGGCGATGGAGCCGCCCGCGCCGGGTTTGTTCTCGACGATGAACTGCTGGCCCAGGCGCTGGGCCAGGCGGTCGCCGACCATGCGGGCGACGGTGTCGGTGGCCGTGCCGGGCGGGAATCCGACCAGGATGGTGACGGGTTTGGAGGGATAGGGGGCTTGCGCCCAGGCCGGCCCGGCCGCAGCCCAGGCCGTGGCGGCCAGCATGGCGGCCAGCGCGGCTCGCCTTGTCGCATTGCGCATCGTCGTCTCCAGTCATTGTTCTGATGGCGGGAGAGCGCCTGCGCCTGCCCGCAACGGAACCGCGGTGGGCAGCCCGTCGCCGTTCAAGGTCGCACAAGGACCCACCGCCTTCAATGACTCCAGCGGCCAAGCAGATAACGCGAAATGGCATGGATGGCGGACGCCGCGTAGGCGTCCGCCGGGGGATCAAGCCGTCAGGCTGATCCAGGTCGTCTTCAGGTCGCTGTACTTGTCCAGCGCATGCAGCGACTTGTCGCGGCCGAAGCCGGACTGCTTGACGCCGCCGAACGGCACGGTAATGTCGCCGTCGGCGTAGCAGTTGACCCACACCAGGCCCGCGCGCAGGCGGCGCGAGAGGCGGTGGGCGCGCGACAGGTTGGCGGTCCAAAGGCCTGCGCCCAGGCCGTAGATCGAGTCGTTGGCCAGCCGCAGCGCGTCGTCCTCGGTGGCGAAGCGCTGCGCGGCCAGCACCGGGCCGAAGATCTCCTCGCGGACCAGGCTGCTGTCCTGGCTGGGGCAATCGAAAATCGTCGGTTCGATGTAGTAGCCGCCAGTGGCGCCAAGGGCCTGGCGGCCGCCCATGCGCAGTTGCGCGCCTTCGGCGGAGCCCGCTTCGATGCGGGCCAGCACGCCGCGCATCTGGCGCTCGTCGACCATGGCGCCCATGGCGGTGGCGGGGTCCAGCGGATCGCCCGGCTGCAGCGTGGCAGCGTAGTCCGCAACTTTGGCCATGAAGGCGTCGTAGATGCCGTCCTGCACGTACAGGCGGGAACCGGCGATGCAGACTTCGCCCTGGTTGGAGAAGATGGCCAGCGCCGCGGCCTGCGCGGCGCGGTCCAGGTCGGGGCAGTCCTCGAACACGATGTGCGGCGACTTGCCGCCGCATTCCAGCCAGACGCGCTTCAGGTTCGATTGGCCCGAATACTCCATGAAGCGCTTGCCGGTGGCGGTGGAGCCGGTGAAGGCGATGCAGTCCACGTCGGGATGCAGGCCCAGCGCCTGGCCGGCCTGCGCGCCCAGGCCGGGCACCACGCTGAAGACCCCGGCGGGGATGCCGGCTTCTTCGGCCAGCGCCGCCAGCCGGATGGCCGACAGCGAGGCCTGTTCGGCCGGCTTGAGGATGACGCTGTTGCCCGCGGCCAGCGCCGGCGCGACCTTCCAGGCGGCCATCATCAAGGGGTAGTTCCAAGGCACCACCGCTGCCACCACGCCCAGGGCTTCGCGCGTGATGGTCGCCAGCGCGTCCGGGCCGGTGGGGGCGATCTCGTCGTAGATCTTGTCGATGGCTTCGGCGTACCAGGCGTAGCAGCGCGCGGTCTCCGGCACGTCGAAGGCCAGCGCATCCCGGATCGGCTTGCCCATGTCCAGGGTTTCCAGCAGCGCCAGTTCCTCGCGGTGCGTGTCGATCAGGGCGGCCAGGCGCAGCAGATGCTGCTTGCGCTGGCGCGGCGCCAGGCCGCTCCAGACGCCGGCCTCGAAGGCGCGGCGGGCGGCCTGCACGGCGCGGTCCACGTCGGCCGCGCCGCAGGCGGCCACGTCGGCCAGCTTGCGCCCGTCTATCGGGCTGGTGGCGGGGAAGGTGGCGCCATCGGCCGCGCCGCAGTAGGCGCCGTCGATATAGGCCTGGCCGTTGAAGGCAAGCGCGGCGGCGCGGGCGCGCCAGTAAGCGGCATCCTGGTTCATGAGCGGACCCCCTGGGCGTTGGCGCGCGCCACCATGGCGTCGAGCAGCACGTTGCAGCCAGCTTCCAGGTCGGCGGGCTTGGCGTCCTCGATTTCGTTATGGCTGACGCCGTCCTTGCAGGGTACGAAGATCATGGCGGTGGGCGTGACGGCAGCCATGTAGACCGCGTCGTGGCCGGCGCCGGTGACGATGTCCATGGCGGCCAGCCCGCGGCGGGCGGCGCCGTCGCGAACCTTGCCCACGAGGTCCAGGTCGAACGGCGTGGGCGGGAAGTACTGCACGTGCTTCACGTCCACGTCCACGTTGTGGCGTTGCGCGATTTCCGCGCAGATTTCATGCCAGCGCTGGTCCATGCGGGTAAGCGTGGCTTCGTCTTCGTGACGCAGGTCCACCGTGAAGCGCACCTGGCCCGGGATGACGTTGCGCGAGCCGGGATGCGCGTGGATCTCGCCGACGGTGCCGCGGCCGTGCGGCTGGTTGTCGTTGGCGATCTCGACGACCGCCTGCAGCAGGTAGCTGGCGGCGTAGAGCGCGTCGCGCCGGATCGGCATCGGGGTGGGGCCGGCATGCATTTCCATGCCGGTCACGGTCACGTCATACCAGCGCAGGCCGAGCGATCCGGTCACCACGCCGACCATTTTTTCTTCGTGCTCCAGGATCGGGCCCTGTTCGATGTGGGCCTCGAAGTAGGCGCCTACCGGGCGGCCGCCCACGGGATCCGCGCCGGCGTAGCCGATGGCGGCCAGCTCGTCGGCCACCGACTTGCCGTCGCGGTCGGTGGCGGACAGCGCCACTTCCAGCGGGAATTTACCGGCGAACACGCCGGAACCCATCATCACGGGCACGAAGCGCGAGCCTTCCTCGTTGGTCCAGATGGCCACTTCCAGCGGCGCCTCCGTGACCACGCCATGATCATTCAGGCTGCGCATGACTTCCAGGCCCGCCAGCACGCCGTAGCAGCCGTCGAACTTGCCGCCGGTGGGCTGGGTGTCGATATGGCTGCCGGTCATGACCGGCGGCAGCTCATTGTTGCGACCGGCGCGGCGGGCGAAGATGTTGCCCACCTGGTCCACGCGCAGCGTCAGGCCGGCATCGCGCATCCAGCCGGTGACCAGGTCGCGGCCCTGGCCGTCCAGCGCGGTCAGGGCCAGGCGGCAGTTGCCGCCCTTGGGGGTGGCGCCGATCCGGGCCAGGTCCATCAGCGACTGCCACAGCCGCTGTCCGTTGATCGAGATAGTCGTCGTCATGTTGGAGTCCCTCTGTGTCAGTGGCTGGCGGCGGCACTGCGGGCCAGCGCGGCCTCGCGTATGCCCATCAGGGTTTCGCCCGGCGAAATGCCATTGGCGTCGTAACGGATTTCCAGCAGGGCCGGCAGGTTCTCGCGCTCGGCAAAGGCCAGCGCGCGCTCGAAAGCAGGGCCGAAGCTGGCGGTGTCTTCCACGGCTTCGCCATAGCCGCCGTAGCCGCGGATGATCTGGGTGAAGTCCGGGTTCTCGAAGGACAGGGCGATGGTGCGGGCCGGGAATTCGCGTTCCTGGTGGGCGCGGATGGTGCCCCAGATGCCGTTGTTGAACACCAGCACCACCACGCCCAGGCGGTATTGCAGCGCCACGCCCAGCTCCTGCATATTCATCTGGAAGCAACCGTCGCCGGCGTAGCAGACAACCGTGCGCTTGCGGTCTTCCAGCTTGGCCGAGATGGCCGCCGGCAGGCCGTAGCCCATGGAGCCCACGGTGGGCGTCAGGCTGGTGCCCGGCCCGGCGTAGCGGCGGTAGCGGTGGGGATACAGCGCATAGTTGCCCGCGCCCACGGTGATGCAGGCGTCTGCCGGCACATGCGCGTCGACGTAGGCGGCGGCCTGGTCCAGACTCATGGGGCCGGGCGAGGCCAGCGGTTCCAGGCTGTCGACCAGTTCCTGGTGGGCTGCGCGCGCGGCGGCGGCGCGTGCCGTCTTGTGGCCGGGGACCAGTTGGGCCACGCTGGCGGCGAAGCTGGCCACATCCGCCACGATGGCCTGGGTCGGCGAGAACACGCGGCCCAGCTCGGCGGCGTCGGGATACACATGGATCAGTTGCTGGCGCGGCAGCGGGCTCTCGATTACGGTATAGCCTTCGGTGGTGGCCTCGCCCATGCGCGTGCCCACGGCAAGCACCAGGTCGGCGTCGCGCAGGCGCTGGCGCAGTTCCGGCGTCATGGCCCAGCCGACGTGGCCGGCGGCGTTGGGGTGGCGCTGGTCGAAGCACTCCAGGCGGCGCCAGGCGGTCCCCACCGGCAGCTCGAAGCGCTCGGCAAAGCCGGCGATCTGGTCGATCGCGGTCTGGTGCCAGCCGTTGCCGCCCAGCAGCAGGAAGGGGCGTTCGGCAGCGTCCAGCAATTGGGTCATGCGGGCCAGGTCGGCTGCGCCCGGATGGCTGTGCACGCGCGGGTAGCGCGGCAGGTCGGCGACGCGGGCGCGGCCCCACAGCGTGTCTTCGGGCAGCGCCAGCACCACGGGGCCGGGCCGGCCGCTGGTGGCCACGGCGAAGGCACGCGAGATGTATTCGGGAATGCGGTCGGTGCGGTCGATCTGCGCCACCCACTTGGCCATCTGGCCGAACATGCGGCGGTAGTCGATCTCCTGGAATGCTTCGCGCTCCATGAAGTCGTTGCCCACCTGGCCCACGAACAGGATCATCGGAGTCGAGTCCTGGAAGGCGGTGTGCACGCCGATGCTGGCGTTGGTGGCGCCCGGGCCGCGCGTGACGAAGCAGATGCCGGGTTCGCCGGTGAGCTTGCCATAGGCCTCGGCCATGTAGGCCGCGCCGCTTTCCTGGCGGCAGACGATGGCCTCGATGGCATCGGTGTGGTCGTTCAGCGCGTCGATGCAGGGCAGATAGCTTTCGCCGGGGATCATGAACACGCGGCGCGCGCCATGGATGCGCAGTTGCTGCATCAGGATCTGACCGCCATTGCGTTCGGGAATTGCGGCTGACGTCATGCGGAGTCTCCTTGTTGCGGGACGGCCTGCGCGCGGCGCTCGGCGGCCCATCGTTCGAATTGGTGATGACGCGCCAAGAGGCGGCGCGCGGTGTTGTAGACAGGCGGATCGATGCGCTCGGCGTCATGGCGGCCGGCGCGCTGGGCTTCGTAGCGGACGACGCAATCCTCGGCCGCCGCGACTTCATCCGGGGCGGGCGTGAACACGGCGTGGATCAGCTTGACCTGGTCGGCCACCGTCGCGCACTTGGACTTCAGCCCCAGGCGACGGGCCCAGCGCACGTCGGCTTCCAGCGCCGGCATGTCGCGGTAGTTGAACGGGCAGTCGATCGGCAGGCAGCCCGCGGCGGTGCAATCCAGCAGGAAGCGGGCGCGAACATGATGCAGCTCGATGCCGTCCTTGCCGCGCTCGGCGCCCAGGCTGGCCGTCAGGTCCTCGGCGGCCAGCAGGCAGGCGGACACGCGCGGGCTGGCGGTCAGGATGTCGTAGGCGCGGTGCACGCCCAGCGCGGACTCCAGCGTGGGCACGATCTCGGTGCTGCCGGCGGGCAGGCCCAGTTCGGCCTCCAGCACGGTGATCGCCTGGTCCAGGGCGGCGATCTGCGCCGGGCTCTCGGCGTGCGGCAGGAATACCGCGTCCGGGGCGCCGGGCATGACGCCGCGCAGGTCGGCCAAGCCGTCCTCTTCCAGCTTGTTGATGCGGACCGCGGCCACCACCCCCTGGGCGCGGCAGCGGGCGAACAAGTCGGCGATGCGCGGGCGCGCTGCCGGCCGGTCCGCCGGGGCGGTGAACTCTTCCAGGTCCGCCACCAGGGCATCGGCGCCGCTGGCCAGGCCGTCGGCCTGGGCGTCGGCGTCCAGGCCGGGCACGAACATCCAGCTGCGACGCAGGAACGGGGGACGGCGGGAGGGAGTGATAGGGGTCATTGCACGTGCCTCGGCAGGAACAGCACCAGTTCGGGTACGAAAGTCAGCAGCAGCATGACCGCGGTCATGGCCAGCATCATCCAGGACAGCGGGCGCAGGGTCTGCATCATGTTGATGCCGCCGATCTTGCAAGCGGCCATCAGGTCGACTCCGACCGGCGGCGTGTTGGCGCCGATGGCCATGTTGATCGACAGCAGGATGCCGAAGTGCACCGGGTCGATGTTGTAGTGCGCCAGCACCGGCATCACAACCGGGGCCACGATGATGATGACCGGGATCGCCTCCATGAAGGTGCCCAGCAGCAACAGCACCACGGTCAGCACCAGCAGCACGGCGGTCTTGCTGTCGGTCCATTCGACCAGCAGCGTGGACAAGGCCTGCGGCACCTGTTCGGCCACCAGCACCCAGGCGAACAGCCCCGACGCGCCGATGATGAGCAGGATGGACGCGCTGCTTTCGCCGGTGGATTTCAAGTTGTCCCACAGCGACTTCAGGCTCAGCGTGCGGTACCAGAAAAAGCCGATAAGCAAGGCGTAGATGATGGCGCTGGAGGCCGCCTCGGTGGCGGTGAAGATGCCGAAGCGGATGCCGCCGATGATCAGCACCGGCACCATCAGCGCGGGCAGGGCGTCGATGGCTGCGGCGCGCAGCTCGGACCAGCTGAAGGGCTGGCCGCCGGCCCAGTTGTGCTTGCGCGATTGCCAAATGGCCACGCCGATCAGCGACAGCCCCAGCAGGATGCCCGGAATGATGCCGGCCACGAACAGCTTGCCCACCGAGGTGTCGGTGATGGTGCCGTAGACGATCAGCACGATGCTGGGCGGGATGATGGTGGAGGTGGCGCCGGCGCTGCCGACCAGGGCGCAGGAAAAGCCCTTGTCGTAGCCGCTGCGGGCCATGGCCGGCAGCAGCAGGCTGCCGATGGCGACCACGTCGGCCACGCCGGAGCCGGACAGCGCGCCGAACATCAGGCAGGCCAGCACGGCCACCACGGCCAGGCCGCCCTTGATGTCGCCGACGATGGCGGCGCACAGGCGCACGATGCGCTGGGTCAGGCCGGCGCCGTTCATCAGCTGGGCCGCCAGGATGAAGAGCGGAATCGCCAGCAGCGTGAAGCTGTCCAGCCCCACCACGTACTGCTGCGCCGCCACCATCATGGGGGCGGAATCGTAGACCGCCAGATAGGCCAGGCAGGACAGCACCAGGCCGAAGGCGATGGGCATGTCGATCAGCACCGTGATCGTGAACACGCCCATCAGGAAGAGAGCACCCGTAGACATCTTGTTATTCCTTTGCAGCGGCGGGAGCGGCGGAGAACAGCTGGGCCAGATGCACCACGATGGTGATGGCGCAGGCGAAGGGCAGCGCCAGATACACGACGCCGGCCGACACGTCCAGCGCCGGCAGAGTCTGGTCCATGGTCAGTTCGGCCAGCTGCCAGCCGGCATAGCCCAGGGCTGCGAGGCCGACGATGATGAGCGCCTGGTTGATGCGTTCGAAGGCGTTCAGGATGCGGGGATTGCGCACCACGAAGGGCAGCAGTCCGGCCATCAGGTGCGAGCGCTCGAAGCTGCAGACGACGCCGCCGATGAAGGCGGACCAGACCAGCACCAGGCGCGGCAGTTCCTCGGCCCAATGCGGCGTGGTGTGGGTGACGAAACGGGCGAACACCACGTAGGAGATCAGGATCGCCAGCAAGGCCACCGCCACGGCGGCGAAGGCCTTGCTGATGCCCGACAGGATCGCGGACAGTCGGTTGAGCATTACTTGGCCTCGCGGTACTTCTGCACCAGCGCCATCAGCTCGGGGCCGTAGGTGACCGAGTAGGTCTTCCACACCGGCGCGACCGCAGCGGCGAAGGCGGGCTTGTCGACCTCATTGACCTGCATGCCCTTTTCCTTCAGCTGGGCGATGAACTGCTGGTCGCCATCGGTGATCATCTGGCGCTGGGCGTCGCGCCACTTGTCGGCGGCCGCCTGCACGATCTTCTTGTCGTCGGCCGAGATGCGGTTCCACACCGGCTTGGAGATGATCAGGTTGGCGGGGCCCCAGACGTGGCCGGTCAGCGACAGGTACTTCTGCACTTCGAAGAAGGACGAGGTGTAGATGATGGACAGCGGGTTCTCCTGGGCGTCGAACACCTTCTGCTGCAGCGCCGAATACAGTTCGCCGAAGGCCAGCGGCGCAGGGTTGGCGCCCAGCGCGGTAAAGGTGTCCAGGCGCATCTTGTCGGGCGTGACGCGAGTCTTCAGGCCGGCCAGGTCGGCGGGCTTGGCGACCGCGCCGCGGTTGTTGGTGACGTGGCGGAAGCCGTTTTCCCACCAGGAAATGATGGTCAGGTTCTTCTTGTCGGCCAGCTTGGCCAGCGCCTCGCCCAGCTCGCCGTCGTAGGCCTTGTAGGCCTGCTGGGACGTCGACCAGGTATAGGGCAGTTCGACCACGCCGAACTTGGGTTCGATGGGCTGCAGCGAGCCCGAGCCGATGATGGCGGCGCCCTGGCTGCCGATCTGCAGGCCTTCGAGCATGGTCTTCTCGTTGCCGAGCTGGCCACTGGGGAACAGCACGAAATTGACGCGGCCGGCGGTCTTTTCCTTGACCTCGGCGGCGAAGCCTTCGGCGGCCTTGTTCCAGCTGTGGCTGGGAGCCAGCACGTGGCCGAGCTTGATGTCCAGGGCGTGGGCCGACAGCGGCGCCAGGCCGGCGAGGGCGAGCAGGGCGGCGGCCAGCAGGGTCTGTTTCTTTTGAGGAGCGGTGGTCATGGCGGAACTCCGGGAGCGGGGGGGATGGATAGGGTCAGTAGGACTGCGCGCGCATCGACGCGGGCCGTCCAGGCAGGGCGATGCGGGTGCCGGTGTCGCGCAGGCCCTGATCGCCCACGGCGAGGACCTGCATTTCGGCATCCAGGAAGTTGCCGACGTACAGATAGCGGCTGTTGGGGCTGAAGGCCACGCCTTCGGGCAGCGCGCCGACCTCGATGGCGCCGGCGCGGGTCACGGACTGGCCGTCGATACGCAGCAATACGATCTGCCCGCGCGGATGGTGGAACCAGGCGCTGGACGGGTTGTTCGAACCTTGCACGATGGCGACCGCCGCGTAGCGGCCGTCGGGACTGATGGCGATGCCTTCCGGGCCGTCCTCGACCATGACGCGGTCGATCACGCGCGGCGGATCGGCGCGCAGATCCACCACGCTGACCGAGTCCGCGTGGCCGTCCGACGCGGTCGGGCTGCCCATGTCCACCACCAGCGCCAGCGCGCCGTCGGGCGACACCACCAGGTTGAACGGCACCAGGCCGGTGGTCAGGTCCTCGGCGGGATCGTGGGTCACGATGGGGTTTGCGCCGCTCTCGTCTATGCGCAGCAGGCCCAGGCGATGGCTGTCGGTCTTGACCACGAAGGCGCGGCGGCCGTCGGCGGCAAAGGACACCGCCACCACCGAGGTGCCCATATCCACTTCGCCGCAGACTTCGGCGCGCTTGCCGGCGATGCGCAGCACCGACACGGAGCGGCCGGCCTTGTTGGCCACCAGCGCCAGCGTGCCGGCGCGGTTGATGGCCAGGCCCGAAGGCTGCAGCCCGACCTCCAGCCGCTGCACGATGGCCGGCGGATTGGCTTCCAGGTCGATCACGTACAGTCCGCGGCCAGGCTCGGGCTGCCAGCCGGCGCCATCGGCGCGCGCGCGCCAGTCCATGGAATCCGCGATCAGGCCCAGGCGTTGGTCCGGCGTGACGGCCAGGTTGACCGGCGGGCCGAACAGCGAGTTGGGCAGGGAAAGGGTGGCGACCAGTACGGGCGCGGCGGGATTCGCGCCGGCGTCGTAGACGCACAGGCTGTCATTGCCCGGCGCCAGGAAACGGATCTGGCCGTCGTCCCAGGTGACCTTCTGGTCGTTGCCGACCAGCAGCAGGTGGCGTGCGTTCTGAGGGCTCATGCCGCGAGCTCCTGCGCTTGCGGCACCGCCAGGGTGGCGCCGATGAGTTGCCGCGTGTACGGATGGACCGGTTCGAAGTAGACCTGGCTGGCGGAGCCGCGCTCGACCACGCGGCCGCCTTGCAGCACCACAATCTCATCGGCGATGTGCTGCACCACGGCCAGGTTGTGGCTGATGAACAGATAGCCCAGGCCGCGCTCGCGCTGCAATTCCATCAGCAGGTTCAGGATCTGCGCCTGCACCGACACGTCCAGCGCGGAAGTGGGCTCGTCGCAGATCAGCAGCTGCGGCTCCAGCATCAGTGCGCGGGCGATTGCCACGCGCTGGCGCTGGCCGCCCGATAGTTCGCGCGGATAGCGCGCGGCGAAGGCCGGCACCAGGCCCACGGCGTCCATCATCCGGCGCACCGCGGCGGCTTGGGAGGCCGCATTGCCGATGCCATGCGTGCGCAGCGGCGCGGTCAGGATTTCGTTGATGGTGCGGCGCGGGTTGAGCGAGGAGTACGGATCCTGGAACACCATCTGGATGCGGCGGGCGCGGGCGCGCGCCGGCATCGCGGCCAGTGGTTTGCCGTCCAGCAGCGCCTGGCCCTGCGTCGGCGCCAGCAGGCCCAGCATCAGCTTGGCGATGGTGGACTTGCCGCTGCCGGATTCCCCCACCAGGCCGATGGTCTGGCCGGCGGGCACGTGCAGGTCGATGTCATGCAGGATGCGTGGGGCGGGACGACGCGAGAACAGGCTGGCGCGGCCGTACTGGAAGCACAGCGAATTCAGGCTGATGCTGGCGGATGTGGCGGTCGGGCTGCTCATGCCGTGGCTCCTAGGCGCAAGGCGCCGGGTTTGACGCACAGGCAGCGGTGTCCGCCCTGTACGCGCGGCGGGAAGGGCTGGGCGCAGCAGGCCTCGGTCACCGGGCAGCGCTCGCGGAAGGCGCAGCCGCGAATAGCGGTGTCCAGCGAGGGCACGGCGCCGGCGATGGTGGGCAGGTCGGCGCGCGGCGCGGTGCGCCCGGGCTGGGGGATACAGTTCAGCAGCATGGCGGTATACGGATGGCTGGGGTGCTCCAGCACCTCGCGCACGCTGCCGCCTTCGACGATGTCGCCCGCGTACATGACGATGACGTGGTCGGCGATGCGCGCCACCAGGCCCATGTCGTGGGAAATGAACACCATCCCCAGGCCGAACTCGGCCTGGATGTCGCGCAGCAGGTCCAGCAGCTCGGCCTGCACGGTCACGTCCAGCGCGGTGGTGGGCTCGTCGGCGATCAGCAGTTCGGGGCCGCACATCAGGGCCATCGCGATCATCACGCGCTGGCGCAAGCCGCCCGACAACTCGAAGGGATACTGCCGCATGCGGTCGCGGGGATTGGCGATGCCGACGCGGCGCAGCAGGTATTCGGCGCGCTCCTCGGCCGCGCGGCGGCTGACGCGCTTGTGCCGGCGCAGCACGTCGACCAGCTGGGTGCCGATGGGGAACACCGGGTTCAGCGAGGTCATCGGGTCCTGGAAGATCATGGCGATGCGGGCGCCGCGCAGTTGCGCCAGGGCGGCCGGTGTCAGCGTGGCCAAATCCTGGCCGGCAAACTCCAGCTTGGCCACACGGCGGCGTGCGGCCGCCGGCAGCAGGTCCAGCAGCGCCAGCGCGGTCAGCGACTTGCCGCAGCCCGATTCGCCGACGATGCACAGCGTCTTGCCGCGCTGCAGGCTGAAGTCCACCGCGCGCACCACGTGCTTGACGTGGGTGGGCGTCTGGATGTCGATGTGCAGGTCCTGGACCCGCAGCAGGGGGTGGCTGGTGTCGGTCATGGGATCAGCCTTTCTTCATTTGCACGGCGCGCAGCGATTCGCCGGCGCGGTTCACGCACAGCACCAGCACGAACAGCACCACGCTGGGGATCACCACCAGCGAGGGCTGGAACAGCATGTTTTCCTTGCCCTCGGCGATCATCAGGCCCAGCGACGGCATCGGCGCCGGCACGCCCAGGCCCAGGAATGACAGCGAGGCCTCCAGCGTGATCGCCATGGCCGCGTCCACGGTGCCGATGATGAGCAGGTTGCCCACCAGATTGGGCAGGATGTCGCGCCAGATGATCTGCAGATGGGTGCAGCCCTGCAGCCGCGATGCGGTGACGAACTCGGCGTTGCGCAGGCCCGCGGCCATGGTCCGGGCCACCAGCGCATAGCGTTCCCACAGCAGCAAGCCCAGCACCAGCACCACCACGGTGAGCGAGGCGCCCACCACCGACACCACCGCCAGCGCCACCAGGATGATGGGCAGGGCCAGGCGCGCGGTGATCAGGAAGGACACGGCGCGATCCACCGCGCCGCCGAAGTAGCCCGCCGCCACGCCCAGCGTGGTGCCTATCAGTCCACCCATCAACGCGACCGACAGGCCGATCAGCGCCGACACGCGCACGCCATACAGCGCTCGCGCCAGCACGTCGCGGCCCAGTTGGTCGGTGCCGAGGATGTGGTTCCAGCTGCCGTCCTCGCTCCAGACGGGCTCCTGCAGACGGGCCAGCAGATCCTGGGTGTAGGGATCATGCGGGACCAGGTAGGGACCCAGCAGGCCGGCCAGCACCAGCAGCGCCAGCATGGCCAGGCCAAAATTGCGGCCATAGCGGGCCGCGCGTTCGCCACGCGAGCGGACGGGAAGAGAGGAGGCGATGACGCTGCTCATGATGAAACTCGCACGCGGGGGTCGAGCCAACCGTTGACCAGATCGGCGACCAGGGTGAGGACGATGTAGATCAAGGCGAAGATCAGGATCAGCGCCTGCATCGTGGGAAAGTCGCCGCGCAGGATCGAGGTCCAGGCCAGCAGGCCCGCGCCATTGATGGCGAACACGGTCTCGATGACGACGGAGCCGGCCAGCAAGGTGCCCATCTGGGCTGCGGCCAGCGACACCAGCGGCCGCAAGGCATTGCGCAGCGCGTACTTCAACACCACGCTGGGGCCGCCCAAGCCCATGGCGCGGGCGGTGCGGATGTAATCGGTGGCCAGCACGGTTTCCATTTCGGATTTCATCAGGCGCAACATGGCTGGCATGGCGAACAGCCCCAGCGCGGTCACCGGCATGACGTAGTGCTTCCAGCTGTCGAATCCGGAGGCCGGCAGCCATTGGTTGCGCACGCTGAAGACGATGATGAGCAGGAAAGCCAGGCAGAACGGCGGCATGGCCTGGGCGCAGGCCGACAGCAGCATGGTGCCGCGGTCGATCAGCGAGCCGCGGCGCAATCCGGCCAGCACGCCCAGCGGTATCGCCAGCAGCAGCGCAAACAGCATCGCGGCCAGGCCCAGCTTGGCGGTGGCGGGGAAATGCTGGGTCAGCAGTTCGGCCACGGGGCGGCTGAAGTACAAGCTGTCGCCGAAATCGCCGCGGGCGACGCCGGCCAGCCAGCGGCCGTACTGCACCAGGATCGGGTCGTTGAAACCGTGCAGCTGCGCCAGGCGGGCCGCGTCGGCGGCGCTGCCTTCGCCAGCCAGGCGCGCCGCCGGATTGCCGGAAGCGAACACCAGCGAGAAGCTGATCAGCGAGACGAACACCACCAGCAGCGCGGACACCACCAGGCGACGGAACAGGAATGCAATCATGGGGCTACCTATGACGGTGTGCGCCGGAGGACCGCCGTTCCCGCCCGCTTGGGCCTGGGAACGGGGCCATGCCGGCGGGGCCGGTCAGTTCCAGCGGGCCTTGTAGAAACGCGGGAATTCGTCGCCGTCGACCGAGAAATTCAGGTCCTTGGCCTGCACGGCGTTGAGCGAGTGGTTCCACAGCGGCACCCAGTAGGCCTGGTCGGCCACGATCTTCTGGGCGGCGGCATAGTTCTTGGCGCGCAGTTCGCGGTCCACGGAGGTGTCGGCGGTTTCCAGGTACTTGATGACTTCCGGATTGCGCGCCTGGTCATCCGGGCCGCCGCGGAAGAAATTGCTGGTCGACAGCGCCGCGTCGGCGATGCCGTAGGAGCCCCAGTTGGACGACAGCATGGCGATCTTGCCTTCGCGCCAGTTGGTCATGGCGGTGCCGTACTGTTGTTCGACCAGGTTCAGCTTGATGCCGGCCTGCGCCATCTGGGCGGCGGCGGCGTCCAGGATGGCGCGCGGCGGGGCCGAAATCACCAGGTCCAACGTCACGCCGTTGGGGTAGCCGGCCTGGGCCAGCAGCTGCTTGGCGCGGGCCGGGTCGAATTTGTAGGACTGCACCTCGGCGGCGCAGCCGAACTGGGCCGGGTTGCAGGCCGCGTTGATGACCTTGGACGCGCCGCCTACCAGGGCCTTGCGGATGGCTTCGCGGTCGATGGCGTAGTTGATGGCCTGGCGCACTTCCTGCTTGGCCAGCGGCGACTTGCCGCCGTCAAATTGCGGGTTCAGCGAGATGTAGCTGATGCGCATGATGCTGCTGCTCTTGACCGTGACGGCGGACTGTTTTTCCATGCGCTTGGCCACGTCGGGCGGGACGCGCCAGATCCAGTCCAGGCCGCCGGAGAGCAGTTCGGCGTACTGGGTGTTGGCGTCGGGCAACACGCGCACCACCAGCTTCTGCACGGCCGGTTTGGCGCCGAAGTAGTCTTCGAAGCGTTCATATACGTAGCGGCTGCCGGGCTGGCTTTCCACCAGGCGGTAGGGGCCGGTGCCGATGGGCTTGGCGCCCATGTCGGACTGGTTGGCCTCGTAGTACTTGCGCGGATAGATCGGCAGGTTTTCCGACAGCATCTCCAACGCCAGCGGGTAGGGCGTCTTCATCTTGATGCGCACGGTGTCGTCGGAAGCCTTCTCGGCCTTTGCGATCCAGGCGACCTGGTTCTGGAACCGCGCCTTGTAGCCTTCCGAGGACACCAGGTTCAGCGTGTACAGCACGTCGTCGATGGTCAGCAGCGAGCCGTCGTGGAACTTCACGTCCTTGCGGATAGGCAGTTCGATAGTGGTGTCGTCCACGAACTTATAGCCGGTGGCGATGGCCGGACCGAATTCGCCCGTGTCCTGGTTTTTCTGCAGCAGCCCCGAAAACACCATGCGCGCCAGCGCCAGGCCGGGGCGGTCCGATTCCTTGTAGGCGTCCAGCGTGGCGGGCGCCGCATCGAAGGCGATGTTGAGGGAGTTGTCAGCCTTATTGGCCTGGGCGGCATGGGCGCCAAGCGCCAATAGCGCCGCGCTCAAAAGCTTCACGGTACGGGTCAGCTGCATGTTTTCACCTTGATGTGTTTTAGGTATGGGGCCTACGGGTATTGCGGGTGCTGCGGAACTGCTGCGTGCGTATCGGCAGGCAAGCCGCTCCCCTTGCCGCGGGCGGCGCGTTTTGCGCTGGCGGTGCTTGCACGGTCGGTAAGGGAAGGGGCCTGGTTCTCAGGCCGGGGTTCAGGCGTTCATCAAATCATCGGATCCCAGCGCTGCCGAAGTCTTCCCGCAGGCGGGCCAGGATGCCGACCAGGTGGTCGTGCATGGCGTGGCGCGCGCGGATCGGATCGCGGTCGGAAATGGCCGCGAGGATGCGTTCGTGTTCCTGCTGGGCTTCGCTCCACACCTTGGTGGTCACGAAGTGTTCTTCAAGACGGGTGAACACCGGGCTCAAGGTGCTGAGGTGCCAGATATGGGAGATTGCCGCGGCCAGCGCGGCGTTGCCGCAGGCCGCGCCGATCGCGCTATGGAAGGCGCGGTCGTGCACGCTGGGCGATTCGGTCAGGGACATGCCTTCATGGGCCGCGCGGATCGCCGCGATCTGGGCGGGCGATGCCTTCTGCGCCGCCAGGGCCGCGCACTCGGGCTCCAGCAGCAAGCGGGTTTCGAGCAGGTCGAAGGGGCCGATGTCGGTGGCTTCGACGCCGTTGGCGGCGACCGGGGCAGGCTGCGGCGACTGGTACTGGCCGTCTTCGCGCGCCTGGTTCACGAACACGCCGGTGCCCACGCGAACCTCCACATACCCCTCGATTTCCAGCGCGATCAGCGCTTCGCGCACCGAGGCGCGGCTGACCTGCAACTGTTCGGCCAGTTCGCGCTCGGCCGGCAGCCGCCCGCCCGCAGGGAAGTCGCCCGCCTTGATGCGCGCGGCGATCTGGTCGGCAATCATGCGGTAGAGGCGGGTGGAGGCGACGGCCTGGAGAGAGGTCATTGTGGCGTTCGGGTGGATGATCGGGATGTAGAGGGTAAAGGCTCTGCCCAGGCTTGTCTTGCGTCGCACTCCCGGTATGGCCTGGAGTGTCCGGATATCTGGTGGCCCAGTGGTCAGGCCACTGGACGAAATGTACCGGAGGCGGTCCGGCTTGTGAACCGGGCTTTTCCATTTTTAGGGAAAACCACTAGCGAGGCGTTTGCCTGCGGCGGTGGCGAGCGGCCGGCGTCCGCAGCGGGACGCCGGCCAGGTACGGGTTCAGGCCGAAGCCAGTCCGCCGAAGAAGCGCGAGGCGTTCGATTCCAGCCCTTCGATGTAGTAGCCGCCTTCCTGCACGACCAGGGTGGGCAGTTTCAGGCCGCCCACTTCCCGGCCCAGGCGTTCAAAGCCGTTCTCGCTGACGGCGACCATGGCTTGTGGGTCTTTTTCGAAGATGTCGAAGCCCAGCGACAGCACCAGGGCGTCGGGCTGGAACAGTTCGATGGCGCGGCGCGCTTCGGCCAGCTTGTCGAAGAACACCGACTCCGGCGAACCGTGCGGCATGGGCAGGTTGATGTTGTAGCCATAGCCTGGGCCAGCGCCGAGCTCGTCCGCATGGCCGGCGACCACGGGATAGAAGTTTTCGGGGTCGCCGTGGATGGATACGTACAGCACGTCGCTGCGCTCGTAGAAGATCTCCTGGATGCCCTGGCCGTGGTGCATGTCGGTGTCCAGGATCGCCACGCGCGGATAGCGCGAGGTCAGGCGCTGCGCGGCGATGGCGGCATTGTTCAGGTAGCAGAAGCCGCCGGCCGCGTCGCGTCGCGCATGGTGGCCGGGCGGGCGGCAGATGGCGTAGGCGTGGCGCTCGCCGGCCAGCAGCGCGTCGGCGCCGGCGATGGCGCATTGCGCCGACCAGTAGGCCGAATGCCAGGTGTGCTGGCCGACCGGGCAGCTGCCGTCGGCCAGGTAGCGCGCGGCCTGCGCCAGTACGCCGCGCAGGGCGTTGGGCTCGCGCACGAAGACGTTGGAGACGACCTCGTCGCCCCAATCGTCGGGCAGCTGCTTCCAGGCGGCGTGCGCGCCTTGCAGGAAACGCAGGTAGTCCAGCGTGTGCACTGCCGAAATCGCGCCGGCGCCCTGGTCGGGCGGGGCTTGAACGTCGAAGCCCAGCTTGCGCGCGGCCTCTGCCAGCGCGTCCAGGCGCGAGGGCACTTCCTGGGGGGTGCGCATCTTGCCGCGCGAGAAATAGGTCTGCGGGTGGTGCAGTTTCTGATCGTCGTGGAAATATGCCTTCATGCTGGATGACACCTGGTTGGGGGTTGACGCCGCGCCGGCCGGGCTTGCTGTCCTGGGCAGACGGCCAAGACGTCGTTATACGGCGGCCGCGACAGGAACGAAAGCAGGATGAGGTGGGCAGCAACGGAATGGCCGGCATCGCTGCGACGCAATGCTTCGCGCTGCGATCGGCAAAATAGGACTGGGCTGATTTCGGTTCATGGCGACCGGTGGAACAATGAATTGGCCGGCAACTCACCGCCTCTGCCGCCGGCCTTCTGCGTGCCACGGCCCAGCCGCTGGTCCTCCGTTCATCTGGAACATCATGCTCAAATCCGCCCTGATTGTCGATCAAGACGAAATCCAACGTTGCGCGCTGGTGCGGATGCTGGCCAAGATCGGCGTACCCGAGGTGGCAATGGCGCATGACGGCGCGTCGGCCGTGGCGGCGATCCGGCAGCGGCAGTGGGATCTGGTCATCGTCGATCTCGACATGGCCGACCGCACCGGGCTGCAGATGATAGACGCGCTGGCCGATGCCGGCGGCTGCGGCGGCATCGCCATCGCCAGCAGCCATCCGTCCCGCATCCTGCAGGCCGCGGCAAGCTATGCCAGGAACCGCGGCGTGCCCATCATCGCCGCTCTGGGCAAACCTCTGGAAGCGGCCTGCCTGATTTCATTGATCGAGTCGCTGGCCCGTTCGGCGTTGGCCGACGGCGCGGCCACGGTACGTGCCGCGGCCGAGAGCAGCGGCGCGGTCCTGGCCGGCCTGAACCGGGAACGCCTGCTGCGCGCCCTGGCGCAGCGGGAAATCACGGCATATTTCCAGCCGCAGCATTGTGCGACGACCGGCGAATTACGCGGCGCGGAAACACTGGCCCGCTGGGCCGGGGATGGCGGCGCGATGGTGCCACCCGCGGCGTTTCTGCCAGCATTCGAGGCCACCGGCCTGCTCGAACCCCTGACCGGCTACATGCTGGCGCGCGCTTTCGAAGCGCAGCGCGAACTGGGCAGCCGCCCGGATTGCGTCATCGGCATCAATGTGCCGGCGGTTGTCGCCAGCTCCATCAGCTGGGCCCAGGATGTGGCCGACCGCGCGGAACAGGCGGGCGTGGAACCAGACCGCGTCGTCATCGAAATCACCGAGGACGGCGGGGCGCGCTCCAACGGGGCGCTGGCTGGCGCCATCACGCAATTGCGCCTGCGCGGCTTCAGCTGCGCGATCGACGACTTCGGCACCGGGGATTCGTCGCTCGACCGCCTGCTGTGCGCGCCCTTCGACGAACTGAAGATCGACCGCGACCTGATCGCCCGTGCCGGCCGGCAGGGGCATGCCCAAAGCATCCTGGCCTGCACCATCGAAATGGCGCGGTCGCTGGACATGACGGTGGTGGCCGAGGGCATCGAAACCCATGAAGAGCTCGAGATGGTGTGCGCATTGGGCGTGCAGGTGACGCAAGGCTATTTCCACGGCCGGCCGATGCCGCTGGACACGTTCCGCCAATACGCGCTCAGCCAGGGCGTGATCGGACACGGAATCCTGAGGATGTACGCCAACGCCTGAGGCGGCAACCTGCGGCCGGCCGCAAGCCGGCCTGGCTCAGGATCCCGCCAGCACCACCAGTACTGCCAGGCCCAACAGCAGGCCGAAGGCCGCCAGCGCGTACGGCAGCAACTGCACATACACGCCGCGCTCTTCCCCGCGGCCATGGGCCAGTCCCGCCGCGATCGACATCCGCACCGGCGAGAAAATCCCCATGGACGTGCCGGACACATGCAACAGCGCGGCCGCGGCGGGCACGCTCAGGCCCGCGTTCAAGGCCAGCGACAGCTGCGCAGGCATGAACAGGCTGTTGGGCGCGTTGCCGCTATTGGCCAGGATGCCGAATACGCCGGCCAGCACCGGCGTGATCAGGATGGTCCAGTCCTTCAGGCCAGCGAACAGGCCGTCGGCGTAGGCTTGCGAAATACCCGCGCCCGCCAGCACCTCGGCCATCATGGCGAACAGGAATACCGAGTACACGGCGTGGCGTCCGGTGGTCCAGGCCGCGCGCGCCTGGGTAACGAGCAGGCCGCGCTGACGGCATGCTGCCGCGATCAACACGGCGCCGATGATCAGCCAGCTGCCGGCATGCAGCAAGGGCATCCAGCCTGGCAGGTCCACAAACGGCCGGAACGCCGCCAGTCCGCCCAGGCCGCTGTTCAGGCCCGGCAGCAGGCGCGTGGCGACCAGCCATGCAATCATCAGGATGTAGGGCAGGGCCTTGCGCGCCGCGGCCTTCATGCGGGGCCGGTCCGGCCGGCGGTCCAGCAGGAAGCGCAGCACGATGAGCGGGCCATAGGCCGACAGCAGCGCGGTTTCTGGTCCCAGCAGCGCCGTCGCGGCGCTCAGCGCGGCCAGGCTCGCTATCATCCACGTGGCCTCGCGCACATGCTCGGCGGGCTCGGCCCGCAAGCCCGCGCGCCTTGCGGTGCGCCAGTACAGCAGCATCCACAGCACGGTCAGCAAGGCCACCGGCACCATGCCGTACAACGCCAGCTGGGTGGCCGGGACGCGCGCATAGGCCGAGGCCAGCAGCGTGCCGCTGCCCATGGCGCCCCAGGGAATCAGGGTTTGGCTCAGCAGTGCGAACACCATGGTCTCGCGCGGCTTCAGGTCCAGCGGCCGGATCAGCAGCACCGTGCCCAGCATGCCCACGCCAAAGCCGGTGGCCGACTCGGCGAAGGGGCCGACCAGGAAACAGGCGAAGAACAGCAGCCGGCGGCGTGCCAGGGGATGGGCCAAGGTGGTCTTGCCGCCGTCCGCCGCATCGCGTGTCGCGCGTCCTTGCGCCGCCATGTTCCAGAACAGCAGCCCCCCCAGAATGTATGGGGTGATGATCCAGCCTATCCAGAGACCCCGTTCCAGCGCCAGCCCGAGTTGGCCGACGCCAAAAGACGCGGGCGCCGTGTACAGCGCGATCGGTATGGCGGCAAGCAGGCCAAGGACGGCGGCGGCGGTCGTGTTCACGCGCCCGCTGGCGATGGCGCCGATGACGGCCAGGGCGGGCAAGGACCACAGGAGGTACATCATGGATGGATCGTCTGCATGGCGGAGTCCGGGGTGTGGCGTAGCGCGTAGCAGTGTATGCCGGGAGCGCGACGGCGCTGGCTCATGCCTGCCCGATCGCAGGGTCTTTTGGAAGACACGGCAACCGTACGCTGCGTCCTGCGTCTGGAACGCGGGACGATGATAAAAATGCCGAGACCTGCGGCGGCAGGTTCAGAAGTCCAGCGTGGCGTGCGGCCAGCGCTTCTGCGCCACCAGCTCGCGGGCGACCTGGCGCAGGATCTCGACCACCGCCTTGGTGGCGCGCGAGGCCGGCCGGTCCGATGGGTGAGCCAGTATGCGGCGCAGGCTGAGGCCTTCGATGGGCTGGGCGGACAGGCGGCCTTCCTCGATGTCTTCCTGCACGGTCGCGGCGAAGTGCACGGTCACGCCGACCTTTTCCCTGATGAGGCGTTTGGCGACTTCCATGGTTTCCACTTCCACCACCGGATTCAGATGCACGCCCGCGTGCGCCGCCTGGGCCTCGAGTTCGAGCCGCACGCCGGACTTGGCCAGGCCGGTCATCACCAGGGGCAGTTCGGCCAGGTCCCGCACGCCGATCCTGGCGGGCCGCGTCTTGCGCGGCGTGGGCGGGCCGATGAGACATATGCCTTCGGTCAGGAAGGGATAGGTGAGCAGGTTGGCCAGGGGAACCGGACCATTGAGCACGGCGAGGTCCACCTGGCCCTTGAGCAGCATCTCGTGCAAGGCGGGGGAGAAGGCTTGAACGAAGCGCAGCCTGACTTCCGGCAGTTGTTCATGCACCGCGCGCGTCAGGGGTACGGCAAGGGTCATGGCTAGTCCGGGGGAAAGGCCGATGACGATGGGGCCGCTGGGATGGCGTTGCAGGGCCGACATGTCCTGCTTGAGCTGTTCGGCGTAGCGCAGCAGGAAGGAGGCGCGTTCCAGCAGGAAGGCGGCTTCCTCGGTGGGGGACGCGCCGCGCGAATGGCGCACGAAGAGCTGCACGCCGAGCTCTTCCTCGAGCAGCTGGATCTGGCGCGTGAGCGCGGGCTGCGCCACGTGCAGGACGCTTGCGGCCCGGCCGAAATGCCTCTGATGGGCCAGAACGACAAAGTAGCGGAGTTGCCGCAGATCCATTTCTGTTCGTGCTCCCAGTGCCAGGACGAGTCATAACAAAATTATATGAGAGTGGTAAGAAAATGGTAGTGGACGCTGTATGGAGCAGAGCTTTAACTTGCATCAGCCGCGAGAAAAGCGCAGCGAAATCTCTGTTTGAAGCTCATCTAAAAAAGGAATGACATGGATATCAACGTCCAAGAAATGGAAGCCACCCGCATCGCGCGCTGGGGCAAGGTCGAGCCCTACCGCGAGACCTTCATCGAAAGCCGCCTGCCGGGCATGAAGAAGAACATCTACAAGATCATGAATCGCGGCGTGCTGGAGAACAAAGGCGTGGAGCCGGCCATTCCCGGCAACCACCGTTTTGGCGTGACCTTCATCGAAATCCCCGTGGGACAGGGCGCCAGCCTGCATGCCCACAAGACCGAGGAAGTCTTCTGCCCGTTGAACGGCCAGATGGAAGTGATCTGGGGCGAGAAGGGCGAACACTCGGTCATGTTGAATCAGTGGGACGTGATTTCCTGCCCCATCGGCGTGATGCGCGGATTCCGCAATCCCAACCCGCATGCCCTGGTGGTGTATTCCGTGGTCGGCGGCACCGATGAGGAATGCGGCCGCATCGCCTGGCATCCGGACGTGGTGCGGGCTGCCGAGAACACCGGCCTGGTTTACGGCACGGACGGCTTCCTGAAGGAAAAAGCGGACAGCTGATGTCCGCGGATGGCGTACACCGGCCAGCGCGTGACGCCATCGATCAAAAAAACATCGAGGAGATCAAGGAATGAACCATGCCGACGGCCTGTCCCGCTTGATGGCCAGACGACGCGTGCTGCGGGCTGTCGCCTGTACGGGCGCGCTTTGCGCGGTCCCCGCGCTCGGCCAGGCCAAGCAGCTCGTTCCCTTCTTCGGCAGGAGTTCGCGCAAGCCGGTGCGCCTGGTGGTGCCGTTTGCGGCTGGCGGCACTACGGATATCGTCGCCCGTCTGCTGGCCGCGCACCTGCCCGCCTACCTGGGCCAGACCGTGATCGTCGAGAACCGCCCGGGCGCCGGCGGCAATATCGGCGTCGCCTCGGTCGCGAAGGCGGACCCGGATGGCGGCACGCTGCTGCTGGTGTCCTCGTCATTCGTCACCAATCCGGCCATCGCCCGGGAGCGGCCCGCCTACGACCCCATGCGCGACTTTGCGCCGGTCAGCCTGGCGGTCAGCTCGCCGGACGTCATCGTGGTGCGCGCCGAAAGCGGTTTGGCCACGCTCAAGGACCTGCTGGACGCTGCGGCCCGCAGCCCCGGCACGCTCACGTACGCCACGCCGGGCAACGGCAACAGCGTGCATCTGGCGGCCGAACTGCTGTGGCGGCGCGCGGGCGTAACGGCTCTGCACGTGCCGTACTCGGGTGCCGCGCCCGCCGTGGTGGCAGCACTGGGGGGCCAGGTCGACTGCGCTTTTTCCGCGCTGCCCGCGGCGCAAGCCTTTCTTGCGGAAGGCAAGCTCAGGGCCTTGGCGGTGGGCGGCGAAGAGCGCTGGCCGGCGCTTTCCGGCGTGCCGACGATTGCGCAAGCCGGGTTTGCGGACTTCCGCTCCGAAACCATCCAGGCCCTGTTCGCGCCGGCGGGCACCCCGGCCGCCACGGTGGAGCGCGTCAACAAGGCTGTGGCCGACGTACTGGGCAAGGAGCCGGTCCGCAAGCAATTGGACGGACTTGGATTCCGTGTGGTGGCCAGTTCCGCCGCGGAACTGCAGGCCCGGGTGGCGCAGGAAGTCCCCAAATGGGCAGCCGTTGCATCCCAGGCCGGCATATCGGCCGACTGAAGCGCGGCCCGCAAATTTCATTAGTCAGACTACAGGATTGAACGTATATGAGTCATGCCAATTCCTCCGCGCAGACGCGCGCCCCCGGCGAGCCGCGCGCCATTCCCGCCACGCCGCAAGCGCTGCTGGCAGCCGTGCTGGCGGCCAACCAGGCGCAGGACCCGCGCACCCGCGTAGTCCTGGATTCTTTGATCCGCCACCTGCACGCGTTCGCGGCGGACGTGAAGCTGAGCTACGAGGAACTGCACCAGGGCCTGGACTTCATGGTGCGGGTGGGGCAGGCCACCAATGCGCTGCGGCACGAAGGCATATTGCTGGCCGACATCCTGGGCGTGGCCACGCTGGTGTTGCTGATGGACGCCGAGGGCGTGCTCGAGGCCGGCGGCACCGAGCCTGCGCTGATCGGGCCATTCTGGCGCGCCAACCAGCCCATACTCGAGAACGGCGCGACGATCGCCTCCGAAGATACGACGGGGGACCGGCTGCTGGTGTCGGGCCGCATCTGTACGCTTGACGGCAAGCCGCTGACGGGCGCCCGCCTGGAAACCTGGCAAGCCGCGCCCAGCGGCCTTTACGAGAACCAGGATCCGCACCAGGAAGACATGAACCTGCGGGCCGTCTTCTTGACCGACGAGGACGGCCGCTTCTGGTTCGACAGCGTCAAGCCGGCCGGTTATGGAATACCCATCGATGGCCCTTGCGGCGACCTGCTGGCCTTGCAGCAGCGCAACCACATGCGGCCCGCGCATCTGCACTTCATTGCATCGGCCGCCGGCCATAAAGTCCTTACCACCCAGATCTTCGACGCCAATGACGCCTACGCATACAGCGACGCGGCGTTCGGCGCGGTCGGTTCGCTGTTGCGGAAGTTCGAGCCGTCGGGCGACGGCAGCTATCGCCTGGAGGTGGAGCTCAAGCTCGAACCGGGCGAAACCCGCATGCCCAAGCCGCCGCTCTCCTGATTGCGCCTTTCCCATCAGTCCTCAACCCCGGTGCGGCATGCCGCGCCCAGGGCAGCCTTTGCCCGCAACAACCAGAATCCAGAGACAGACATGAGCCAGAAAACCCAAGCCCTGCGCGTGATCGAACGCGTCTCAGCCGTCGCCGACCTGCAGCCGACCCTGGTCGACATCTCCGTACCGCAGGCGCCCGCAGGCCACGCCGTGGTGGAAGTCAGCGCCGCCGGCATCAATCCCAGCGACGTCAAGGCGGCGATGGGCATGATGCCTTACGCCATCTGGCCGCGCACGCCCGGACGCGACTACGCGGGCAAGGTCATCGCCGGCCCCGGCGAATGGATCGGGCAGGAAGTCTGGGGCACGGGCGGCGACCTGGGCATTACGCGCGACGGCACCCACGCGCGCTACCTGCTGCTGCCGGTTGCGGCGCTGGTGCGCAGGCCCGCGCACATACCCGCGGCCAGCGCCGCCATGGCGGGTGTGCCTTTCGTCACCGCCTACGAAGGCTTGCGCCGCGCCGGCCTGTCCGGCGCGGGCCAGACAGTGGTGGTGTTCGGCTCGAACGGCAAGGTCGGGCAGGCCGCCATCCAGCTGGCCAGCCGCGTCGGCGCCAGGGTGATCGGCGTGGAGCGCGGCGGCGAAGGCTATGTCGGCCACGCGATGTCGAGCGTGTCGGTCATCGATGGCAGCCGCGACGGGATCGCCCAGCGCGTCATGGAACTGACCGGCCAGGTGGGCGCCGATATTGCCTACAACACGGTGGGCTCGCCGTACTTCGCCGCGGCGCTGGAATCGCTCAAGGTGGGCGGCCGGCAGATCGTCATTTCCACGCCTGACCGCAACGTGCCTTTCGACATCCAGGCCTTCTACCGCCGCGACCTGCAACTGATCGGCGTGGACAGTCTGAAGCTGGACTCGGCCCGCTGCGCCGAGGTGTTCCGCGCGCTGCTGCCCGGCTTCGAGGACGGCAGCCTGCAGTCCTTTCCGGTGAACCCGGACGCCGTGGTGCCGCTGGCGCAGGCCCGCGAGGCCTACGTCAAGGTGCTGGAGGGCGCGCAGGACAGGCCCGTGCTCGCGCCCTGATCCGGCGCAAGTCTTATCTGGCCGATCGCCTGTCCGTCTTGGGCGATCGGCTTTTTTTCGCGCAGCAGAAGAACATCAGGAGACAAACCATGACACTGCATCGCAGGCATTTCCTTCAATACGCGACCGCGCTGGTCGGCACGGTGGGGCTGAGCTCCACGCTGTTGGCGCAGCCGGACTATCCGGCGCGCCCCATCAGGATGGTGGTGCCGTTCACGGCGGGATCGACCACCGACGTCATAGGCAGGACGGTGGCCGAACAGCTGGAGAAAAAACTCGGTCAGCCGGTGGTGGTGGAGAACCGGCCGGGCGCGGGCGGCGTGCTGGGCGCCACCATGGTGGCCAGCGCCGCGGCCGATGGCTACACCGTGCTGGTGCATTCCGCCGCCCATGTGGCGAACCAGTCGCTCTACGCCAACCTCAAGTACGACACCCTCAAGGACTTCGCGCCCGTGACCATGCTGGCGTCGATGCCGAACGTGATCGTCGCGTCGAACGCGCGCAACTTCAAATCGCTGAAGGACCTGGTGGAACGTGCCCGCGCGGAACCCGACCAGTACACCTACGGCTCGTCCGGCAGCGGCAGCGGCGCGCACATCGCCGGAGAGAAGTTCCGGGCGGCGACCGGCATCCAGGCGATCCACGTGCCATACCGTGGCACGCCGGAGGCGGTCAACGACGTGATCGCCGGCCGGGTGGACTGGTTCTTCCTGCCGCTGCCGCTGGCGCTGCCCATGGTCAAGGCCGGCAAGCTGACCGCCTTGGCGATCAGCGCCGACAGCCGTACGCCGGCGCTGCCGGACGTGCCGACCACCGCGGAAGCGGGCTACCGCGGCGTGGATCAGCAGTTCTGGGTAGCCATGTTCGCGCCGGCCGCGACGCCGCCGGGGGTCCTGGCCAAGCTGCATGCCGGTACCGAACAGGCGCTGCGCTCGGAGACCACGCGCGAGCGCTTCGAGAACCTGGGCGCCGAGCCCGCGCCGATGCCGCAGCAGCAATTCGCCGAGCTGATCAGCCGCGAAATGGAAAGCACCGGCAGCCTGATCCGCGGCGCTGGCATACGCGTAGGCAACTGAGGCGGGGGGTAGGGGGGATATGTCAATACTTAGAAAAATCGGCTTGCTGGGCGCCTGTGCGCTGGCCGGTCCGGCGTTTGCGCAATCGTCGTCGCTGACGCTGTTCGGCCATATCGATCTGAACGTGACCAGCGCCTCGGCGGGCAGCACGTCCAAGATCGGCATGGACCAGGGCGGCTACATGCTGCCCAGCCGCATCGGCATGCGCGGCACGGAGAGCCTGGGCAATGGCAACTCGGTCGGCTTCTGGCTGGAGGCGCCGATCCTACCGGCCTCGGGCGGCCCGCAAGGCTTGAACTGGACCCGGCGCTCGACCATCAGCCTGAGCAACGACCGCTATGGGGAGCTGCGGCTGGGGCGGGACTACACGGCGGCATTCTGGAACGTGTCGTCGTTCTCGCCCTTCGGCACCGTGGGCGTGGGCGGCAGCAGCAACATCATCAAGGGCTGGCCTCTGGGGCTGGAAGGCGCCACCACGCTCTCGCGCGCCAGCAACATGGTGGCGTACTTCCTGCCCAAGAAGCTCGGCGGCATATATGGGCACCTGAACTATGCGCGCGAAGAGGATCTGCGCGGCGCCGATTATGCGGGCGGGCGGCTGGGCTACCAGTCCGGTCCGCTCAACGTTGCGGCGGCTTATGGCAGAACCTCGATGGGCGGCGGCGACCACTACGAAACGGCAACCTTGGGTGCCAGCTATGACTTCAGCGTGGTGAAGCTGTTCGCCAACTATCTGCTGCAGAAGATCGGGCCGGACAAGCAGCACGTGGCCCTGGCGGGCGCGTCGGTGCCCGTGGGCGGCGGTCATGTGAAGCTGTCGTATTCGCGTTCCACCCAGAGCGGCCAATACGAAGGCGACGACGCCCAGCAGTTTGCGCTGGGCTACACCTACGCGCTCAGCAAGCGCACGGTGCTGTACACGGCGGCCTCGTTCATCAAGAACGACGGCAACGCCGCTTTCGTGACCGGTGACGTCGCGCCGGAAGGCGTGCCGGGCGCCAACTCGAAGGGGTTCCAGGTGGGTATCAGCCACTCGTTCTGACCGTGGCGCCGCGCGGCCCCGCGTGTACTGCGGGGCCGCGGCCGTCTTCGTCGAACCGGACAGCACTGGCGGCCTGATCCTTGGCGTCGGGCCGCTCACAATTCCTTGCCAACTTTCTCTTCTCGAGAGGGTCTGCACGCTATTCCTGTAACCATGACGTGTCACAGTGTTCTGGCTGACTCTCAGCTGAACCGTGCCGTCGCGCCCCGGACCTCTCAAGGGCTCTCACAGACACGATATTCCGTGCACGAACGAGCACCGTTTGCGCACGGCCCCGCAGCAGTGGGTACATTTTTTGGATGTTATGTCTAGAACCCCCTCCGTCTCGTGCAGCTCCGCGCGCAATTGTGCGATCTATATTTCCGGCGGTATCGGCGACGGTGTGCTCAGCATGGTGTTTGTCCGGGCGCTCGCCGAGCAAACTGGAGGGACTGTTTCATTGCTGATGACTCAGGACGAGTCGGCGCAGGAACTGTTTCGCGCTCAGCCCTACGTGCGGGAAGTCGTATCGGTGCGATCAGAGCATCGACTACGAGGTTGGGAACGTGTAACACGGCTGAGCCAGGTATTGGCGGACCACGCCTACGACACCCTGTTTTTCTTTACCTTCCGTACTCACGTTGCCTTGGCGGCCCGCTTGGCGGGGATTCCACAGCGCATCGGTTTCGTGCGCATGCATCAACCGCATCTTGGGGCGCTGCTTACGCATCGGATCTGGGTGCGCCGCAAAGGGACCCCGCATCCTGATTTCTATACATGGCTGCCGTTGCTGTATGCCAAGGCGGGCTACCAGTATGAGCCGCGTTACCCTTCGCTGTTCTGTACCGCGTCGGCCAGCAGCAAGGCCATGCAATTGTGTCAGACACAGTCGCGGATGATCGGATTCGGTTTGAATGGCTCAGTGCCATGCAAACGCTATAGCGGCCGAGCGTTCGCCGAGGTGGCGCGGATCTTGCATGCGCGGGACAACGGGCTGCGTTTCATGTTGGTGGGCGGCCGCGACGTCCAGCATATTGCGCAAGAGATTTGCGCCTTGCTGCCGGAGTCCATGGTCGTGCTGGACGCGACACGGCAGGCCTCGGACATATGCGAGAGTCAGGCATTGATCGCGCGCTGTTCGGTATTTGTGTCCAACGATAGTATGGGCATGCATATTGCAGCGGCCCACGGATTGCCGACCATAGGATTGTTCGGGGCTACCCCTGCGATGCGCTATGTGCCTTGGCTCCATCCTCTTCAATCCACCGTGGATGGCGACATGGCCGCCATCGCGCCGGCAACGGTGGCCGAGGCGATCTGGGAGCGTTTGGGCGAAGCCTCCGAGAAGGCGGAGGCGGTTCCCGCGCTCAACCATGAACCGGTATGAAACGATGCGCGGCTCCGCGTCGGCAGCGTGACCGCACTTTTGCGGATTACCTGCCGGCTCGCGCGGACGCGGCCGGCAGCGCGCCGGTATCGTGCACCGCCTTGCCTCCCAGCAGCGTGAGGACGGAATTGATGGCGTGGATCTGGTCGGCAGGCATCGTCAGATAGGGCTGGTCCAGCACTGCCAGGTCGGCCAGCTTGCCAGCGTTTAATTGGCCCCGGTCGTCTTCGTCGAATGCCAGCCAGGCGGCCTGGCGCGTATAGAGAGCGAGCGCTTCTTCGCGCGTCAGCAGGTTGTCCGGCTGGCGCTGCACGGTGGCGCCGATGGCTTGCCCGTGGACGTGGTACTCGACCGCCTGCCAGACGCCGGCCACGCCGATGCGGGTGGAGTCCGTGCCGCCGGCGACGGGCAGGCCCAGGTCCAGCGCCGTGCGCACCGGCGGCGAATCCTGCTCCGCGCCCTTGGGATTGGCGGCGCGTATCGCCTCGCCCTCGAAGTACGGACCCATCTGCACCGTATAGGCCAGCCCCAGCTGTGCCATGCGCTCCAGCGTGCGCCGCGAGCCGGTATTCAGGTGGGCGATCGACCAGCGCAGCGGCCGCAGGTCGTGGTCGCGGCCGACTTCCTCGAACACATCTAGGATGGCGCTGGCGGCATCATCGGTGTAGGCGTGGATCTCCAGGGGAATGCGGCGTTCGGCGGCGTAGCGGGCGATGCGGGCGAGTTCCTGGCGCGCTTCTGCCGGAGGGTTGAACCCCGGCCCCATGCGCACGCCGTCGTTCATGGCGGACACCAGGTTTTCGCCCAGCCCCAGGAAGGCAAGCTGGCCATCGTCATGGCGCGGCGGGCGGAACGCCATGATCTCGCGGAACCATTGCGCCTCACCGCCCGCGCGCATGGCCGAGATCCGGTAGCCGGCGCGCACGGTGAGCGCGCCGCGGTCGCGCAGCGCGTAGAGCGGCTCGTAGGCCTCGGCGGCGCCGGCCGACGGATCGATGAAGCCCGTCAGCCCGCGCGCGTTCATGGCGCGCAGAAAGGCTTGCAGCCCGGCGGCACGGTCGGCCGTGTTGCTCAGGCGGGCGAACAGCGCGTTGAACGGACCAATGCCGCCCAGCAGCCTGCCGGTGGCGCGGCCCTGCGCGTCGCGCTCGACCGTGATGCCGTGCAATTCCGGCGGCTCGACGCGGTCCAGACCCAGGGCTTCGATGCCGCGACTGTTGAGCAGGGCGTAGTCGTACAGGTACTGCACATAGGCGGGATGGCCCGGAACCGCCTGGTCCAAGTCGGCCCGCGTGGGCGCGCGGCGTTCGCGGAACTGCCGCGGATGCCACGATCCGACCACGGCGACCCAGTGGTCGCGCGGGCGTTGGGCCGCGTCGCGCGTCAGCCGGCCCAGGGCGTCGACCAGGCTGGGCGCGTCGTACCAATAGGTTTCGAATGCATAGGTCTGGCCGCCGCGGATGGCGTGGATGTGCGTGTCGATGAGGCCGGGTATCACCGTGCGGCCCTGCAGGTCCAGTTCGCGGGTGGCCGGGCCGATGTGCTCTGCCACTGCGTCGTCGCCGCCCACCGCGACGATGCGTTCGCCGCGGATCGCCAGGGCGGTCGCGCGCGGCGCTGCCGCGTCCATGGTGATGATGTGGCCGTTGCGCAGCACCAGGTCCGCATCGTGGCCGTGGGCGGCGTAGGGCAGCGCGGCGGCCAGGGCGAGGACGAGGGTGTTGGTTATTTTCATGGGTGGTCTCCGGTCATCGATGGGGCTCAGTAGCGCCATAGCGCTTCCAGGCCAAGAAAATGGACGGTCTCGGCGCGGCCCGTATCGCGGATGAAGCTTCCGGGCCGGAACAGCGAGTAGGCAGCTTCGAAACTCAGGTGGCGCGACACCTCCCAGCCCAGCACCACGTCGGCCTGCGTGCCGATGTAGCGCGAACGGCTGGAGCCGGCCGGGCGCAGCAGATTGCCGGCCACGCCGTACACGCCGTCCCGCAGGCTCTGGCGCCAGTAGAAGATGGCCGCGGTTCCCAGCGTCCAGCCGGACCCCAGGTCCAGCGTGAGCGAAGGGTGCAGATTGATCAGGTTGGAAGGGCCTATCAGGCCCGCTTCGCCGAAGTACTTGCCCTTGGGGAAGAAGACGGCGAAGGTCTGCAGCTTGGGATCGTCCGGGTCGCGGTCCCCGCTGATGATGTTGGCTTTCAGGCCCAGGCGCGGCTGCAACGGCGCGCCGCGGAAGGTGTAGCTGACGTCGCTGGCCAGTGACCAAGCCCGCGCCGGCGCGCCGGCGAAGCTGCCGTACTGGTACACCGCTTCCAAGTCCCAGCGCCAGTCCGAGCGTTTGCCGAAGTAGCGCGTGCCCAGCGCGTTGCGGGTCTCGGGGCCGCTGCCCTGGTTGTAGCGGGCCGAGTCGCTGGACAGCGACAGCAGATACGCGTCCAGGCCGGCGGCGCCTGCGGGCTCGGACCAGGTGCCGTAAAGGCCGGCCAGTTTGCGCTGCGGATCGGCGCGGTCGCTGAAGTCGTCCGGGTCGTTGCGCACCGGACGCACGTAGAAACCGTCCACGCGCAGGTCCTGGCCCTGCCAGCTGAGCGCGCCGCCGTCGAACGAGCGCAGCACGTTCGGCCCGTAGCGAGCCGAGATGAGCCGTTCGCTGCCATAGGCCAGGACCTGGCGGCCCGCGCGCGCAGTCCAGGTTCCCGCATCGCCGGGCAAGGAGACGTCGACGAAAGCCTGCAGCACATCGTTGCCGGTGTCATCCGGCGGACCAATGGAACCGGCATCCCGCTGCGCGTGGGTCAGGCTCAACTGGCCGAAGGCGCGGACCCGCGAGCCCAGCCGCAGGTCCGCGTAGGGTAGGAAACGATAGAGCGGGTAGCCCTCGTCGGGTACCGGCGCATCGCCGAATTCGTTGTTGCGGTAGCGCTCGTAGCGCGCCCGCAATTCGGCGCCCAAGGTCAGCACTGCGGAATCTCCCAGCCGGATCCATTTGCCGGCCTCGTCCCAGGCGCCGCTGCGCTGGGCGGGATCGTCCAGGTAGCTGTAGTCCTCGGAATAGCGCCAGGGGTCGATGGGCGGCAGCGCGGTTGCGGCGGCCTGCGCGGTGCCGACGGCCAGCGCGGCCAGCAGGATGAGTGCGAAATGGTGGAAGTTCAAGTTGCCTGGGCTGCGGCCGGCGCGTGCGGACGCCGAAAGCGGGAGTAGTGACCAGGCGAGGAAGATAGATTAAGGACGATGGGGCCGGTAGTCGGCGTTTTTCGCCCTTGCTGTCCTGAAATCGGAACGATGAATGAAGCGGGCTAGTCCTCCTGCAGCCGCCCGAAGCGCTCCGCCAGGTAATCCACCAGCGCCCGAACCGACGACAGCAGGCCGCGCCGCGACGGGAACACGGCGTGTATCAGTTCGCGGCGTGGCGCCCAGTCCGGCAGCAGCCGGACCAGTTGTCCCGCCTGCAGCTGGTCCCGCACCATCAGCGTGGGCAACTGCACCACGCCGACGCCCGCCATCGCCGCGTTGCGCAAGGCGATCATGTCGGTGGTGATCATCCTGGGGGCCAGCGAGACCGTGGCCTGTTGGCCGTCCTGCTTGTACAGCTCCAGGCGATAGGCCTGGTTGGGCGAGCCGAGCGCCAGGCTGGGCCAGGCGCCCAGGTCGTCCGGCGTTGCCGGTTGCCCGCATTCGGCGGCCAGCGCGGGGCTCGCGACCAGGCTCTGCCCGCGATCCGCCAGCACGCGCATGACCAGGTCGCTGTCCTCCAGGGGAGGCGGCCGCACGCGTATCGCCACGTCCACGGCTTCGCCCAGCACGTCGACCCGGCGGTTGGTGGCTTCCAGCTGTATCACCACGCGCGGGTACTTCAGCATGAAGTCCGCCAGCATTCCGCCCACATGGGTATGCAGCAGGGCGATGGGGCAGGTCAGCTTGATGACGCCGCGCGGTTCGACTTGGGCCGCGTCTATCACTTCCTGCGCGGCCTCGGCTTCGGCCAGCATGGCCTTGCAGCGTTCGTAATAGGTCTGGCCGATGTCTGTGACCATGAAGTGCCGCGTGGAGCGCTGGATCAGCCGCACCCCCAGGCGTTCTTCCAGCAGGGCCAGCCTGCGGCTGAGGCGGGACTTGGGCATGCCCAGTGCGCGTCCGGCGGGCGCGAAGCCCTGGTGCTCGACGGTCTGCACGAAATAGAAAAGATCGTTGAGGTCCTGCATCGCGTTCCTTTACATCCAAAAATAGGACTCTGATAACAAAAAACGGGTCTTTCGCCAATTTTGTTCTATTTTTATTATTTGTGCAGCCATAAGGCTTCTGATTCGGCACACCGCCGTCGATTTTCAATCAAGGAGTACACCATGTCCGCACCCGCCAACTTCAACGGCCAGCGTCCCGTCATCGATCCCGCCGACGCCGTCATGCTGCTGATCGACCATCAAAGCGGCCTGTTCCAGACCGTGGGCGACATGCCCATGCCCGAGCTGCGCGCCCGCGCCGGCGCGCTGGCTTCGATGGCCACGCTGACGAAGATGCCGGTCATCACCACCGCCTCCGTGCCGCAAGGCCCGAACGGCCCGCTGATTCCCGAGATCCACGCCAACGCGCCGCATGCGCAATACATTGCGCGCAAGGGCGAGATCAACGCCTGGGACAACCCCGAATTTGTCGCCGCCGTGAAGGCCACCGGCCGCAAGACGCTCATCATCGCCGGCACCATTACCAGCGTGTGCATGGCGTTCCCGGCCATCAGCGCGGTCGCCGACGGCTACAAAGTGTTCGCGGTGATCGACGCCTCGGGCACCTACACCAAGATGGCGCAGGAAATCACGCTGGCGCGCGTGGTGCAGGCTGGCGTCGTGCCCATGGACACGGCCGCCGTGGCCTCCGAGCTGCAGAAGACCTGGAACCGCGAAGACGCCATGCAGTGGGCCGAGGTCTACACCAAGGTGTTCCCGGCCTACCAGCTGCTGATCGAAAGCTATGCGAAGGCGCAGGAAGTGGTGAAGAACAACGAAACGCTGGATTCGCAACGCTGATCCGCTTCGAAACCTGGCGGCCATCCGGGCCTCAGGGTCCGGATCAGGCCGCCACGCCATGGCGCTCGGCAATGCGCAGCAGCAAGGCTTCCAGTTCCTGGAGGATGGGCCGGTGGTCGTCCACCCGCCGCACCAGGGCCGAGGGCATGGCGGGCAGGTCTATCTCCACGAAGGCGATCTCGGGCGTCGCGTAGTAGCTGGCGGCGCGCTTGGTCAGCATCAGCAGGCCCTCGCGCGTGTTCACGGCGGCGATGCCTTCGCGGATGGTGCGCACCACGGGGCCGTCGCCGATGGGTTTGCCTTTGGGGGTATGGCGCGGAAAGTGGTAGTCCTGCCATTCCTGGTTGACCGATCCCGGCACCATGCGCACCAGCCGTTCCTCGGCCAGCAGCTCGGGGTCCAGCAAGGTCGCCGCGGCAAACGGGTGGTCCAGCGGAACGCATAGCATGCGCTGGTCCCGCAGCACTATCGGCCCATGGCACAGGCCGTCCGCGCCCAGCGGCAAGCGACAGAACGCCACGTCGACCGAGCCGTCGGCCACCGCCGCGTAGTGGGTGACGTAGGTCAGTTCCACGAACTCCAGCTCCACGTTGGAATGCGCCGCCTTGAATTCCGAGACCAGGGGCCGGTATAGCTCGTAGAAGCCGCCGCCCAGGAAACCGATGCGCAGATGGCGCGGCTTGCCCGCGGCCTGGCGCTTGCAGTCGTCCAGCGCGGCTTTCAACATGACGACGGCCGGCCCCGCGCCCAGCTTCAGGGTTTCGCCCAGCGGCGTCAGCGCGACGCGGCGGCTGCTGCGCTCGAACAAGGGGGCGCCCAGCGTTTTCTCCAAGGCCTTGACCGCCTCCGACACGGAAGACTGGCTCATGTGCAGCGCCTCCGCCGCGCGGCCGAAATGCAGTTTGTCCGCGACGGCCAGAAAGCAATCGAATTGGCGTAGATCCATGGCTTCAGGGCACCTGAGGGGAAATTGACAGTTCTTCTATTAATCGGAAATAACGATTGATGGCGTGAATAATAGCGCTTGTTCGCGCGTGGCCCGATGGGCAGAATTCGACCTGTTCATAAAAGCTTAGCTCATTGATGAGCGACAAGGAGACAGGCATGAGTCCATCTATGCCAAACAGGTCAGGTCCAAAAGGATCGGCAGAGCCGATTGAATTCATGGTTGAAGGCGACCTGGTCCGCGGCACCTTCTACCTGCCGTCGAATGCCGCTGGTCCCGTGGCGGCGGTCGCGCTCGCGCACGGCTGGTCCATGGTGGCGGGCGGAGACCTGGAGGAGTACGCAGCCGCCGTGGTGGCCCAGGGCCTGGCCGCGCTGACTTTCGACTTCCGTCATCTAGGCCGCAGCGAAGGCATGCCGCGCCAGGAGATCGATCCGCAGCGGCAGATCCAGGACTTCCGGTCCGCCATTTCCTATCTGCGCCGGCGCCCGGAAGTGGACCGCGAACGCATCGGCATCTGGGGTAGCAGCTATAGCGGCGGCCATGCCCTGACGGTTGCGGCCATAGACCGTCGCGTCAAATGCGTAGTCAGCCAGGTCCCCACCACCAGCGGCTTCTCGGCCGCGCAACGGCGCGTGCGCTACGACAAGGCGCAGGCGCTGCAGGCCGCGTTCGAAGCGGATCGCGAGGCCCGCGACGCGGGCCAGCCGCCGGCCACGCTGCGCATGGTCGACGCCGACCCCGACGCGGCGGTCGCCTATCCGGGTCCGGATTCCTACAACTACATGACCGGTGAAGCGCGCCGCTGCCCGGCATGGGTCAACGAAGTCACCTTGCGTTCGCTGGAATTGGCTCGCGCCTATGAGCCCGGGATGTATGTGCGCCGCATCGCGCCCACGCCGCTGCTGATGATCGTCGCCACCGGCGACGGCCTGACGCCGGCCGACCTGCAGCAGGACGCGTTCAACGCGGCGCACCAGCCCAAGGAGTTGCTGCTGCTGCCTGGCGGCCACTACTCGGTTTACACGGAACATTTCGAACGCACCAGCAGCGCCGCGGCCAATTGGTTCGCGCAGCATCTGGGTTGAGACAAGCACGGATAAAAAAAATGACGACGACAATAATGATGGAGACACAGGACCGCCAACGCCGCCACGCTTCGCTGCGCGCGGCGGCCGTGGGCAATGCCCTGGAATGGTTCGACTGGACCTTGTACGGCACGTTCTCGGCTTATCTGGCCATGAACCTGTTCGATCCGTCTGACCGCGGTTCGGCGCTGCTGGCGACGCTGGCGGTGTTCGCCGGCGGTTTCCTGGCGCGGCCGATCGGCGGCTGGCTGTTCGGCCGCATCGGCGACCGCTACGGCCGCAAGTTCACCTTGGTCCTGACCATGTGCCTGCTGGCCTTGACCAGCCTGGCGATCGCGCTGCTTCCCACCTATGAGCAAGCAGGCGTGATGGCTTCGGTGCTGCTGTTCATCTGCCGCCTGATGCAGGGCTTGGCGCATGGAGGCGAGTCCGGCGTGGCCTATACCTATGTGGCGGAAATTGCGCCGCCGGCCAAGCGCGGATTGTGGTCCAGCTCGGTGTTCGTCAGCGTCACCATCGGCGTCATGGCGGCCACCGCGCTGGCGGCGTTGCTGACCTCCTGGCTGGGCAAGCCGGCGATGGAGGCCTGGGGCTGGCGCGTGGGCTTCGGCGTGGGCGCGCTGCTGGGCGTCTACGCGCTGTTCCTGCGCCGCAGCGCCAGCGAGAGCGAGGTGTTCGAACACAGGACGGAGCAGGGTGGCGCGCAAAAGGTCTCGGCCCGTCAGGCGTTCAAGATCGCCCGCAACATCGTGATGATCGCCGCCGCGTCCAACGCCACCTACTACACCTGGGTCACGTTCGCGCCGGCCACGGCCATCGCGACCAAGGGCATGGATCCATCGGGCGCCTACACGGCCAGCCTGATCGCGCAGCTGGTGTGCCTGTTGTGGCTGCCGGTGTGCGGCTGGCTGGCGGACCGCTATGGCCGCAAGCCCATGGTGATGGCCTTCGGCCTGGGCGTGGCGCTGGCGGTGTTCCCGGTATCGCACATCGTGACCGACCAGCCCTGGACCCTGTTCGTGGGGCAACTGATCGGCCTGCTGGTCTGGGCGCTGCTGGCCGCGATCTTCCCGGCCGTCGTGGCCGAGCAGGTGCCGACCGGCGCGCGCGCCATGGGCGTGGGCTTCATTTCATCGCTGTCGGTCGCGATCTTCGGCGGCACGGCGCCCTACATCAATGCCTGGCTGGGCGCCCAGGGACTGGACTGGGTCTATACGGCCTACGTGGGGGCGCTGGGGCTGATGGCTTTCGCGGGCGCCTTCCTCATCAAGGAAACGGCGGGCATGGACCTGAACGACATCCGCCTGCCAGGCGATGAGGCGGACGCCGCCACTGGCAACAAACCCGCCAAGCGCGCGGCATTCAACTGAACTTTCATACATCCATCATCACATGAGCAACATGAACTATCCGGATCTGGCAGGAAAAATCGCGGTCGTCACGGGCGCCGGGGGCGGCATCGGGCGCGCCATGGTGGCGGCGTTCCGCCAGCAGGGAGCGACCGTGGTTGCCACCGACCTGAACCTGGAAGCGCTGTCCGGCGTGGACGCGGATTGCCGCGACCTGGACGTGACCCAGGCGCAAGCGGTGCGCGAGCTGGCCGACGCGGTGGCCGCGCAATACGGCGCGCTGGACGTGTGGGTCAACAACGCCGGTTTCATGGCCCGCATGCCCGCCCTGGACCTGGACGAGGCCGCATGGCAGCGCACCATGGACATCAATCTCAAGGGCACGTTCTTCGGTGCCCAGGCGGCCGCGCGGCACATGATTGCGCAAGGCAGCGGCGCCATCATCAACCTGTCCAGCTATGCCGGCGTCAAGCCGCGCCCGAACTGCGCCGACTATGCCGCTGCCAAGGCCGGCGTGGCCCATCTGACCCAGTGCCTGGCGCTGGAATGGAGTCCCAAGGGGCTGCGCGTCAACGCCATCGCGCCCGGATTCATCGAAACGCCGATGAGCAGCTGGATGCACGGCGATGCCGCCACCTATGCCGCATACGTCGAGCGCCTGCCGGTGCAGCGCGTCGGCCAGCCGTCGGAGATCGCCGATGCGGCGCTGTACCTGGCCTCGCAGGCGTCGGCCTATGTCACGGGCCACGTGCTGATGGTTGACGGCGGAGTCTCCAAGACATGAGGACCGGGAACGGCGTGGAATCGTATTGGACCGGAAAGGCGGCGGTCGTTACGGGCGCGGCGCGGGGGCAGGGCGCTGCCGAGGCGCTGCGCCTGTTGCAGGCCGGCGCAACCGTCTACGCGCTGGACGTCTTGCCTGATAGCGATTCGACCTGGACAGACCTGCGCGCGGCGGCGGGCGCGGATGCCGAACGGCTGCGCATCCGCGTGGCGGACGTGGCCCGCGAATCCGATTGGCTGACCTTGGCCGAAGAAATTTCGCAGGCGGGCGTGCCGCTCTACGGCCTGGTCAACAACGCCGGCGTGACCCTGCGCAAGACCGTGACCGAGACCACGCACGCCGAATGGCGGCGCCTGCTGGACATCAACCTGGACGGGCCGTTCCTCGCGATCCGCAATCTGGCTGGATTGATGCCGGAGGGCGCGGCCATCGTCAATACCTCGTCGACGGCCGGGCTCACGGGCTATTTCAGCGCGGCCTATACCGCCAGCAAGTGGGCCTTGCGCGGGCTGACGCGGGCGGCATCGCTGGAACTGGCGGGGCGGGGCATACGCGTCAACACGGTATGCCCGGGCCTGGTGGAAACGCCGATGATCATGCAGCCCAATGCGGTGCACGACGCCGGACGGGCGCGCCTGTTCTATGAAGGCAACCGCGATGCGACGCCGCTGTCGCGCGGCGCGGACGCCGACGAGATCGCGGCGGCGGTGATGTTCCTGTTGGGGCCGGAGGCTTCGTTCATCACCGGCGCGGACCTGCCGGTCGACGGCGGCATGACGGGCGGGGGCGTGTACTGGCGGATCGGCAAGTCCACCGGCAATCTGTAGCCGCAGTCCCGGGCGGCGGCCCGGGACTGGTCCAGACGCAGGCGCTGGAGGCTTAGTGCTTGTCGCCGTAGATGTTGCCGGCGATGCCGCCGGCGGCGGCGCCGATGGCGGCTCCGGTCCAGCCGCTGCCGCCCGCGATGGCGGCGATGCCCGCGCCGGCGGCGGCGCCGATGGCCGCGCCCGACAGCGTGCCTTGTTGCTTGGAACTCATGTTGGTGCAGGCAACCAGCGACCCCATCATGAGGCCTATGGCAATCGATCGGATGACTTTCATGGCTGACTCCTAGCGGGCGCGCTTGGCGGGAGTGGCGGGAGCGGCTGGCGCCGCGGGCGCGACGATTTCAAACCAGAGCGTTTCCACCACGGGCCGGTCCATCCTGCTTGGATTGGCCGCATACCAGCTATCCAGGCTTTCGCGCACGGAGTCCAGCGTGTGGCTTTGCAGGCCCTGGGCGAAGCGCGGGATCAGCGTCTGGTTGGCCGCCGGCGTGCGGCGTTGCTGATAGGCTTGCTCCACTTGAATGATATTGGCCATGCCCAGCAGGTAGGCCTTTTTCAGGTTTGCGTCGGACTCTGTCCATTGCTTCCCGGTGATGATGGGCGCAGGCTCAGTGGGCGCGGCCACCACCGGCGCGGCGGCCAGCAATGACAGCGCAAGCGCTGCCGGACCTAACAGGTGTTTCACTTTCATCGCATCGCTCCTTGGTGGAACAAAAGACAGAAAAACAACCCAATGACGCCATTCGCGCCGCACGCTTGCAAGGGCCAGACGGCGGGCGACATCAATCAATTTAGGCTCGAAAGCAGGCCGGCGCAAGGGGCGCGGCGGGCGGGTCAGATTCCCAGATAGGCCTGCCGCACCTTGGGATCGGACAGCAGCGATTGCGCCGGGCCGGAAAGCGCGATGCGGCCGGTCTCCATCACATAGCCGCGGTCCGCGCCCGTCAGCGCCAGATGGATGTCCTGCTCCACCAGCAGCACCGTGACGCCTTCCTGGCGGATGTCGGCCAGCACGCCCATCAACTGCTCGACCACCACCGGCGCCAGGCCCAGGCTCATTTCATCGATCATCATGAGCACCGGCGCCGCCATCAGGGCGCGCGCCATGGCGCACATCTGCTGTTCGCCGCCGGACATGCTGCCGGCAAGCTGGCGGCGCCGTTCCGACAGCCGCGGAAAGTAGGCGTAGACGCGCTCCAGGTCGCGCGCGACATCCGCCTTGCCGCTGCGGCGGTAGGCGCCCATCAGCAGGTTGTCCTGCACCGTCATGCGGTCGAACAGCTGGCGTCCCTCGGGCACCTGCACCATGCCGCAGGCAAAAGCCTCGTCCGGCGCCGCGCGCGACAGCTGACGGCCGTCCATCACGATGCTGCCGGTGCAGGGCAGCACCCGCGATAGCGCCCGCAGCAAGGTGGTCTTGCCGGCGCCATTGCTGCCGACGAGCGCCACGATCTCGGCGCGGCGGACTTCGAGCGCAATGTCGCGCAGCACAGGCAGTTCGCCATAGCCTGCGCTCAGCCCTTCCACCTTCAATAGCGGGGCGGCGGCGTCGCTCATGCGCGCCTCTTGCCCAGATAGGCCTGCACCACCGCGGGATCGGCCAGCACCGCGTCGGGCGCGCCGTCCGCGATTTTTTCGCCGTGATGCAGCACCAGCAGCCGGTCCGACAGGCTCTTGATGGCCTTGATGACGTGTTCGATCACCAGCACGCTGATGCCGCTGTCGCGGACTTTGCGGATGACCTCGATGACTTCGTCGATCTCGACCAGGTTGAGCCCGGCCATGACCTCGTCGCACAGCAGCACCTTGGGCTGCATGGCCAGGGCCTTGGCCAGTTCCAGCCGCTTGCGGCCCGGGCCGCCCAGTTCTTCGGCACGCTGTTCCGCCGCGCGGCCCAGCCCGACGAAGTCCAGGCAGGCGCGGGCCTGCTCGCGCGCCAGCGCCAGCTTGGGCTGGCCTCCGCCGTGGCCGAACAAGGCGCCCACCGCCACATTGTCCAGCACCGACAGGCCGGGAAAGGGTCGCATGATCTGGAAGGTCCGGCCTATGCCCAGGCGGGCGCGGCGATAGGCCGGCAATCCGCCTATCGGCCGGTCCTGATAGAAAATTTCGCCTGCGCTGGGCGCCAGCGTGCCGCTGATCAGGCTGACCAGCGTGGTCTTGCCCGCGCCATTGGGGCCGATCAGGCCCAGGATTTCGCCCTCGGCCAGCGTAAAGCTGACCTGGTTCACGGCCACCAGCCCGGCAAAGCGCCGGGTCACATTGCGCAGGTCCAGGATCGCGCTCATAGCCGGTGCGCCCGTATGTTGTCGATGAAGTAGCGCCAGCCCGACTTGCGCGCGTGCCGCAGCAAGTCCGCCAATCCGCGCGGCATCAGCACCACCGCCGCGACGATCACCGCGCCGAAGAACAGTCCCGCCACGCTGGTGATCTCGCTGGACAGCAGTTCGGAAATGGCTGACAGCGAGAATGCGCCCACTACTGGACCCAGCACGGTACCCGCGCCCCCGAACACCGCCATGATGATCATCTTCACGTTCAGGCTGATGTCGAAGGCGCTTTCCGGATCGAGAAAGGTGATCCAGTAGGCATGGATGCCGCCGGCCAGGGCGCTGAACACCCCCGAGATAGCGAACGCTGTCACCTTGTACAGCGTGGTGTTCACGCCCATGACCGCCGCGCCTTCTTCGTTCTCGCGGATCGCGATCAGTCCGAAGCCGAAGCGGCTGCGCGTGAGCCAGGCGACGGTCAGCGTGGCCAGCGTCAGCAGGCCCAGGGAAAGTTCATAGAACAGCGGATCGTTGTTCAGCGGCGGCAGCACCAGGCCGATGTTCTGCCCGGCCAAGCCGATGTTGGAGACGATGGCCGTCATGACCTGCGCCAGCGCCAGCGTGGCGATGGCGAAGTAATGGCCGCGCAGCCGCAGCACCGGCACGCCCAGCAGCACGGCGAAGACCACCGCCAGCGCGGCGCCCAGCGCCAGCCCGGCCGCGAAGGGTAGTTCCCACTGCGCCATGGCGATGGCCACGCCGTAGCTGCCCAGGCCGTAGAAGACAGAGTTGCCGAAGGACGCGTAGCCGGCGTACCCGCCGATGATGTTCCAGCCCTGGGCCAGCACGGCCAGCAGCAGGGTATTGATGCCGAATTGCACCAATACGTCCGAGCCATACCAGGGCACGCCGGCCAGCACGGCCAGCGCCAGCAATGCCAGCAGCAGGCGCGGCGCCTTCATGCCGCTCTGCCCAAGAGGCCGCTGGGCTTGGCCAGCAGCACCAGCACCAGGATGCCGAAGCTGGCCACGTCGGCGTAGGTGGGCCCTATGTACAAGGTGGTCAGCGATTCCACGATGCCCAGGAACAGGCCGCCCACCATCACGCCCAGCGGATTGTCCAATCCGCCGATGATGGAAATGGCGAAGCACTTTGCGGTCAGCGTGGCGCCGATGTAGGGATTGATCTGCGAGACCGTGCCGTACAACCCGCCCGCCGCGCCCGCCAACGCCAGGCCCAGGCCGAAGGTCACCGCGTAGAGGTGGCGCGGCTCCACCCCATAAAGCCTGGCCGCCACCAGGTTCTGCGCGGTGGCGCGGATGGCGCGGCCCAGGCGGCTATGCAGCAGGAACAGCCACATGCCCAGCGTGATCGCCAGCGCTACGCCGAAGGCGGCCAGCCGCGCCATGGGCAAGGTGACGGGACCCAGTGCGTAGCTGTCGCCGGCGTAGGGCGGGTTGATGGTGCGGAAGTCGGCCGAGAATGCCAACTGCGCCAGATAGGTCAGTACGACCTCCAGGCCGAAGGTGATGAGCAGCGTATTGAACATGGGCGCGCGCACCACCAGGTTCAGCAGGCCGCGCTGCAGGGCGTAGCCCAGCAGGAACATGGCGGCCGCCGTCAATGGCAAGCCCAGGAAGGGATCGACGCCCGCGTCGTTGTACAGGTACCAGGACGCGTACGCCCCCAGCATGATGAACGCGCCATGCGCCAGGTTGACGATGTTCAGCACGCCCCAGACCAGCGCCAGGCCTTGCGCCATCACGGCATACAGTCCGCCCAGCAGTATGCCGTTGACGAGGATTTGCGCGAGCAGATCCATCCTGTCCTCCGGCCGGCCCTAGCGCGCGTTCCAGGCCGGCATCGGGTATTTGGGCTGCGTGATGAAGCCCTTGGCGCCGTAGACCGCGGCCAACTGATCGCCCTGCACCTGGATCACCACCTGAGGCAGGTCGATCTGCCCCTGCGCGTTAAAGGCGACCGGGCCATACAAGCTGTCGAACTTGATCTTGGCCAGGGCATCGCGCACTGGCTGCGGCTTGGCGCTGCCGGCACTTTCCATGGCATAGACCAGCGCTTCGACGTCGGCCACGCCGGAGGCCGCATGGTAGTCCGGGTCATAGCCGTACTTGGCCTTGTAGGCGCGGGCGAATTGCTCGGCATCGCCGAACCAGCGGTCCTTCAGCGCGGCCGAGGGCAGCCAGGCGGTCATGCCGAAAGCGTAGTCCGCGTCGCGCCCCAGCGCCTTGCGGAAATCCTCCGACGGCACGCCCACGGTGAAGGAATACATCTTGGGTGCGACGGCCAGGCTCTTGGCCTGGCGCACGAAGTTCAGGATCTCGGTCTCGTGCCCCGCCACCAGCACCGCGTCCACGTTCTTGCTCTTGATCTGCGACAGCAGCGAGTTGAAGTCGGTGGCGTTGGTGCTGTAGCGCTCGTCCATCGCCACGGGCAGTCCCGCCGCCTTCAGCAGCGGGCGGGTACCCTGGGCCACCGAGACATCGAAAGCGTCATCCGCATACAGCAGCGCCACGCTGGCGGGCGCGGGCTTGAGCGCCTTCAACATCTCCACAGTGCTGCCGAAGTAGTTGCTGGCCGGCGCCAAGGTGCCGAAGATGTACTTGAATTTGCGCGAGAAGATCTGGTCCGAGGCGCCGCCGCCCTGGACCATGGGCACTTTGTACTTTTCCGAAACCGCCGAATCGGCCAGCGCGAAATTGCTGGCGAAAGGGCCCAGCAGCAGATTGGCCTTGTCCTGCGTCACCAGTTGCGTGTACTGCCGCACGCTCAGGTTGACGTCCGACTGGTTGTCGTAGATCTTCAGCGCCAGCTTGTGGGTGGCGCCGCCGATCTTGACGCCGCCTGCGGCATTGATCTGGTCCACCGCCATCTGGTAGGCATCGCGGTAGTAGCGGCCGGTATTGGCGACGGGGCCGGTCAGTTGAACGGAAGCGCCCAGCAGGATATCGGGCGCCGGTGCCGCTGCCGAGGCGGCGCTGTGCAGGGCCAGCGCCAGGACGGGCAGGGCGAGCAATAGTCTCCGAGACATGATGATGTCTCCTGCAAGTTCTTATGCGGTCCATTCTCTGCCCCTGCGTTTACGTCTACCTGAACCGCGACGCGGTCCGGCACTGGTTACATATTCTGACTAAGCTGATCAAATGAAACAGCGTTCCACGAACCCGTGATTTGGCTGTACATATTGTTGGCGGTCGCTTCGGGCGGCATGGCCCCCTCGAAGCCGGCAGGCAGATAGAAGATAAATAAATCCGAGGAGGAGTCAATGCGTACGTTCAATCGCAGGGCCGCCGCATGGCTGGCGAGCGGGCTGATTGCAGTGCTGGCAGGCTGCGCATCGCCCGGAGGCAAGAAAGAAACCGTAGACATGAAGGGGCTGTCCCAGCCCGTGGAGATCGTGCGCGACCGGCATGGGGTGTCGCACATCTACGCGCAGAACCAGGATGACCTGTTCTTTGCGCAGGGTTTCAGCGCGGCGCGCGACCGCCTCTGGCAACTGGACCTGTGGCGCCGCCAGGGCGAGGGCAAGATGGCCGAACAGTTCGGCCCGCGCTTTGTCGAGCAGGACCGCGCGGCGCGCTTGTTCCTGTATCGCGGCGACATGCAGGCTGAATTCGCCAGCTACCATCCGCAGGGCAAGGCCATCCTCACGTCGTTCGCTGCGGGCATCAACGCCTATGTCGATTGGGTCAAGGCGCATCCCGAGCAGATGCCGCCGGAATTCAAGCTGACCGGCACCGAACCCGGCTACTGGAGCCCCGAGACTTCGCTCATCCGCATCTACGGCCTGACGCGCAACCTCAGCGAAGAGGTCAGGATGGCGCAACGGGTCGCCGCCCTGGGCCTGAACGCCGTGCAGGGACTCAGCACCTTCGAGCCGCCGCTGGCCCTGCAGGTGCCGGCCGGCCTGGACGTGCGCCAGATCGACAACACGGTCCTGGCCAACTACAACCTGGCGCGCAACGGCCAGAAGTTCGTCGCCGCCGACTTCCCGCGCAGCCCGCTGGCGGCCGCCGACCGCGATAAGCTCGCGCGCGAATTGTCGGCCAGCATGCTGGCCTCGCTGGACCCGGCTTTCGATCCTATGGCGACCCGTTATGAAAGCAATAACTGGACCATAGGCGGGCAGCACACGGCCACAGGTAAGCCCATCCTGGCGGGCGATCCGCACCGTTCCATCACGATGCCGTCGCTGCGCTACATGGTGCACCTGAACGCGCCCGGCTGGAACGTGATCGGCGCCGGCGAGCCGGCGCTGCCCGGCGTGTCCATGGGGCACAACGACCGCATCGCCTTCGGGCTGACCATCTTCGCCTTCGGCGACGAGGAAGACCTGTACGTCTACGACACCAATCCGGCCAGGCCCGACGAATACCGCTATAAGGGCCGCTGGGAGAAGATGCGGCAGGTCGACGAATCCATCCCGGTGCGCGGACAGAGCGCGGCGGTGCGCCAGCTGAAATTCACCCGCCACGGCCCGGTCATCCATGTGGATCCTGTACGCCACAAGGCCTATGCCTTGCGCGCGGCCTACCTGGAATTCCCCGGAACCGCGGCCTATCTGGCCAGCCTGCGGCTGAACCAGGCGCAGAACTGGAACGAGTTCGTCGCCGGCATGGAAAAGCACTACACGCCCAGCGAGAACATGGTCTACGCCGACGTCGACGGCAATATCGGCTGGTTCGGCGGCAGCATCGCGCCGATACGTCCGCGCGCCGACTGGTCCGGCATGCTGCCCGTGCCGGGCAACGGCGATTTCGAATGGCGCGGCGTCCTGCCCGGCAATGCGCTGCCGCGGGCCTACAACCCGCCGGAAGGCTACGTCGCCACCGCCAACGAGTACAACCTGCCGGCCGACTACCGCTACAAGGACATGTCCGCGCGCACCTGGGCGGAACCCTACCGCGTGCAGCGCATACGCGAAGTGCTTGCCGACAGCAAGGGCCAGACGGTGCAGGCTTCGCAGGCGCTGCAGTATGACAATCTGTCCATCCCGGCGCGTACCCTGACGGGCTACGCGAAATCGCTGAATTCGGCCGATTCCGGAACCTCGCAGGCCTTGAGCTTGTTGAAGGACTGGGATGCGCGGGTCGGCACCGAGTCGCGCGCGGCGACGGTCTACGAGTTCTGGCTGCCCGAAGTGGTCAAGCGCGTGACCGAGCTGTACGTGCCTGCCAACGGCCGCGCCGCGTTCGGCAATCTGTCCACCGCGAAAACGCTGGAGAAGCTGGCGACGCCGGACAGCGCCTTTGGCCCGCAACCGCAGCAGGGCCGCGATGCCTTGCTGCTCCAGGCCTTGAACGACGGCATGCAGAAGCTGCGCGCCAAGCTGGGTCCGGACTCATCGCAATGGCAGTGGGGCAAGCTGCACCACATCCAGTTCGAGCACAGCCTGGCCAGCTTCCTGCCCCCGGCTACCGCCAATGCCTATGGCACACCGCGCTATCCGGTCGGCGGCGACAACGACACGGTGCATCGCGGCACCTTCCGCGCCAGCGACTTCCGCCAGATCAGCGGCTCGTCCTACCGCCAGGTGATCGACGTGGCCGACTGGGATAACTCGCGCGTGCAGAACGTGCCCGGGCAGTCGGCCGATCCGCGCAGCCCGTACTACCAGAACCTGCTAAAGGACTGGGCGACCGGCGAGTATTTCCCCATGGCGTTCAGCCGCGCCAAGGTGGATAGCGAGAAGGCCGATACCTTGAATCTGCGTCCAGCGCCGCGCTGATTCAGGCGAGACCGCCCCTGGTCGAATTGACAAGGGTGCTTACCGACGGTTGCGTGCGTGCATGGCCTGGCGCAGTTAAGGTTTCGGGGTCGCACGGAATTCCCGATCCAGGAGACTGAGGCCCCCATGCATTCCACGCAATCCTACAAAACCGTTGTTCCGCACAAACCTGCAGCCAGCTCACCGATCAGCTGGCTACGGGAGCGCACGCAGTTCGTCCGGGCGCTATTGTCCAATCCCGCCGCCATAGGGGCGGTGGCGCCGTCCGGCCCGGCGCTGGCCGCGGCCATTACCGCCTGCATTCCGCCCAGCGCGGGCAAAGTCCTGGAACTGGGCTGCGGCACGGGCGTTTTCACGCGTGAAATGCTGCGCCGCGGGGTGGACCCGGCCCGGCTGGTGCTGGTCGAGCAGGACTCGGCCATGAGTTCCAGCTTGCGGACGCAGTTTCCTGACGCAGCGGTGCTGCAGGTGGCGGCGCAGGATCTTTCCCGCAAGAGCCATCCGGAGCTTGAAGGGATCGGCGCCGCGATTTGCGGCCTGCCGTTGCGCAACATGAGCCAGGCGCATCATCACCAATTGCTGGCCGCCGTGTTCGATGCCTTGCCTGCCGAGGGATCGATGGCCCTGTTCACCTATGGCGTGCGCTGCCCGATATCCACGGGCGTGCTCGAAGCTTGCGGCCTGCGGGCGCGCAAGGTCGGTTTCGTGCCGCTGAATCTGCCGCCGGCCTCGGTGTACAGCCTGGCCCGGCAGGTCTAGAGGGCGGCCCGGCAGGCTCGCGGCTTGCCCTAGCCAAATGAACTAGGGCCGCGTATTGCAAATAACTAATTGACACGAAAGGGGCGCTCAACCAACATCGCAGGCATAACTATTGGCGGCCTGGGACACGTGGGTGCGGGGTAAACAGCCACGTTGAAGCAGGCCGGCAGGGTTCGGGAACAACAACGATTCCCGACCCCAACGAGGAGACTGCGATGCGTTCATCCCTGATCGAGAGCGCGGCGCGCCGGCGCCTGTTGGCCGGCGGCGCGAGTGCCTTGGCCGCAGCAAGCTTGGGACGCGCGGCCTTGGCCGCGGAACAGAAGGCGGCCCCCGGCGCGGCTGCGCCACCGGCTCCGGCCTCCGCTGCCAAGCCATTGCCCGCCTACGCGGCGTGGAAGCAGCCCGACGCGATGATCGTGCACAGCGCCAACACCATAGAAACGCGGCGCGAGGCATTCGGCAGCGGGGTGGTCACGCCTTTGCGCCAACTCTATGTGCGCAACAACCTGCCGCCGCCGGACGAGGCAATCGTGGCCGATCGGGACGCGTGGACCATCGAGATCGCGGGAGTGGCCAAGCCCATGTCCCTGAGCGTGGGGCAACTGAAGACCATGGGCTTGCAGACGCTGGCGATGGTCCTGCAGTGTTCGGGCAACGGTCGCGGCTATTTCCCGAACAAGCCCAGCGGCACGCCCTGGCAGGTCGGCGCGGCCGGCTGCGTGATCTGGAGCGGCGTGCCGGTAAGCGTGCTGGTCGAGCATTGCGGCGGATTGGCGGCGGCAGCCGTGTACATGACCGGCACCGGCGGCGAAAAGCTGCCGGACGGCCTTGATCCGAACATGGTCATGGTCGAGCGTTCGGTGCCCAAGGAAGCGATGCGGGATGCGCTCCTGGCGTGGGAACTGAACGGCGAGCCGATTCCGCTGGCCCACGGCGGCCCCTTGCGCCTGATCGTGCCGGGCTACACCGGCGTGAACAGCGTCAAGTACATCAAGCGGCTGGCCTTCACCGAAAAGGAAAGCCCCGCCGCTATCCAGCAGACCGGCTACCGCCTTGCGCCGCCGGGCCAGAAGGGCGATCCCAGCCAACCCTCGGTGTGGGCCATGGGCGTGAAGTCGTGGATTAATACGCCCAATCCGGCCGCTGCCACTCTGAAGGCCGGGCGCGTGGTGGTGCAGGGGGTGGCGTTTGGCGGCACCAACGGTATCAAGCAGGTCGAGGTTTCGACCGACGGCGGCAAGAACTGGCAGAAAGCGGAACTGGTCGGCCCGGACCTCGGGCGCTATGCCTGGCGCCAGTTCGCATTGCCGGTCGAATTGTCGGCCGGCGAACACGTGCTGGTCAGTCGGGCGACCGATACCGAGGGTAGGGTGCAGGACGAGGAACGGCCGCAGAATTCCGGCGGCTACATCAACAACGGCTGGCGCGATCACGCCGTGGCCGTGGCGGTCAAGGCATGACGGCGAAAGCCCTGGCATTGCCCTGGAAGCACGCGTTTTGCGCTGCATTGTTGGGCGCCAGCCTGCATGCCGGCGCGCGGGCGGCCGAACCCGACATGGAAGCGGGCCGCGCCTTGTTCGTCGGCGCGGCGCCAGCCTGTGCGCTTTGCCACACCTTGAATGACGCGCAATCCAGCGGGGCCATCGGCCCCAAGCTCGATGAGATCAAGCCCGACGCGGCGCGCGTGGAGACGGCCATCCGCAACGGCATTGGCCAGATGCCGGCATATACGACTCTGTCGGACAAGGAGATCGAGACGTTGGCGGCATACGTGGCCAAGGCTACCGGCGCGCAGCCTTGAAGCCGTCGGGGCCGCATGCCCCAATCAGGATTTGCCGTGGCGGAAAGCTCTTTGCAGCCGGTTGGCGGCGGCGTCCAGTAGCGGCAGAACCTCGGCGACCAGCCTGTCCCGCGTGTAGTCCTTTGTGTTCACGGACACCGCCAGCCCATACCGCTGGGCGCCTGCTTCCACCAGCGTCCCGATGGCGGAATAGCCCAGGCCCAGGTCTTCTTCTACCAGCGACCAGCCGCGCTTCCTGGATTCCTTGATTTCCTTCGTCAGCTTGCCGCGATGGACCAGCGTCTTGGGCGTCATCTGCGTGATGTCCATGGCGGCGACGTGCGCATCGATGTCCTCGGATTGCGCGATCAGCATGCGGCCCATCGCGGTGCAGTGGGCAGGCAGGCGGCTGCCGACATGGATGTTCATCGTGACCAGCTTGCGGGTTTCGAGGGACGCGATGGAGCGGGCCACCACCACGACCTCGTCGCCATCCAGCAACCCCAGATGCACCGAGCCGCCAACGGCGTCGGCCAGCACCTCCATTTCGCTCTCCGCCATCAGCGGCAGGGACAGGCTGGATAGCGCCGCATAGCCCAATTCCAGCACCAGCGGCCGCAATTGGTAGCGCTTGGATTCCTCATCGTGGCCGACATAGCCTTCGTCCTGCAGGGTGCGCAGAAAGCGCAGGCAGGTCGCCTTGGTCAGATTTACTCGTGTCGCAATCTCGGTGAGAGACGGCGAGGGGATTTCATTGAAAACGCGGACGATGGCGAGGCCTCGCGAAAGCGAGCGGTTTGAAACGGTCACGGTATCTCCGATTTTGCGGACTTATTGTTGCCGCAAAGACTATCGCATAAGCGTCTTGGTGTTGATGCTTCCCACGCGTGGGCACCTAGTGTAAATGGGAGGGCGCGCCGTCCTGGCACGCCGGTGCCGGCATAGAAAAACGAATGATTTCAAGGACGTCCGCGGCCATGCTTTCGCTGCGGTGCAGAACAACTTGTTCTTGCATGTTCATGATTTGCCCACTAGCATGGGTTTAAAGAGCGATACAAAGGTTCATTAGATGAACCAAGATGATAACTAAAGGAGGCATGCATGCATACCCTATTTGGTTCCATCCGGCGCGCATTCACGGCCGCGTTGTTTGCAGTATCACTTGCCGCGCCCATGGCCCATGCGCAGGACCCGGTGAAGCTGACGCTTTGGTTCACCGACTCGCGGGCGCAGTACAAGACCTGGCTGGAAAAGTCCGCCGCGGAGTTCCGCAAGACCAATCCAAACGTCAGTTTCGAGATCGTCCAGATGTCTCCAAACGATGCCTACATCAAATGGCCAGCCTCGATCGCCGCGGGCAACCAACCGGACATCACCTGGATGTTCTTCGCGTTCTCCGCTTGGGTAAATGACATTCCCGGCGGGACCTTGGCGTCCATGGACGACGTGGTCAACGCGCTGGGCCGGGACAAGTTCCATCCCGACGGCCTGTCCGCGTGGCGCTACAAGGACAAGTACCTGGGCGTGCCGTATACCCGCCAGCCGTTCTATCTGTTCTGGCGCAAGGACAAGTTCGCGGCGGCGGGGCTGCCCGATCCCAAGACCTGGGAAGACATCGTCAACGCCGCCAAGGTGCTGCACAAGCCGGAAAAAGGGGAGTACGGCATCGCCATCGCGGGCAAGAACGATTGGACGGTACGTCAGAACTTCGAGCTGGTGCTGTATTCGAATGGCGGCCATCTGTTGACCAAGGACGGCAAGGCTGCGTTCGACAACGACGTGGGCCGCAAGGCCATCGATATCTACACCGAGCTTTTCAAGTACACGCCGCCGGGGTCCCTGAACGCGGCCTACGCCGAAGTGAACCGCAGCTTTGCCACCGGCACCGCGGCGATGGCCATCTCCCTGCCCGTGGCGCTGAGCCAGTTCCACGACGCCAATCCGGGCAAGGCGGGGCAGGTCGGGGCGCTGATACCGTCCGACGCCGGGCTGGCCCTGACCATGCAGAACAACAAGGGCTGGTCGGTCTTCGAGAAGTCCAAGCATCAGGCCGAGGCCAAGAAGTTCGTGCAGTTCCTCTATGAGACAGAGCAGTATGCCCGCGGACTGGAGGCCAGCGCTTTGGGGGGGCTGGCGCTGTACGACGACAAGCAGGCCGTCGAAATGTACTTCGACCGGGTCGGCTCGGTGAAGGCGTACCCCGATGTCGTGAAGACCTTGCTCTCCAATCATTCGGGCTACTACTCGGGCATCGATTGGTATGGACAGAATCCCAAGGGCGGGCTGGTGGGCTCCAAGGGCATCGTGGAGCGCAACCTGAACATGCACCTGGCCAAGAAGCAGGACTCGGCCCAGACCGCCCAGGCCATACAGCGCGAACTGCAGGAAATATTCGACTGACGTTCCGGAGAGGGACTCCTCTCCCGCTTTTCCATCCATCGGAGAAACAGCATGCAGGATGACACCATCCTTGGCACGGGGTTGCGCGCGCTCGCGCAACGCTGGGAGCGCAATGGATACCAATTGATGAGCCGCCGCCTGGAAGGGGCGCTGGGACGCGAGTTCCGTTTCGAATGCGCCGGCGAACCTGCCATGAGCGTGAAGCTGACGGCCAGCACGGCCGAGATCCGTCCGGCCGACCCCGCGCAGCCCGCATACGCGACCATCGCCATGGGCGCCGCGGACTGGAAGCAGGTGTTTTGCGGCAAGTGGTCGGTGATGACGGTCGTGCTGGGCGGCCGCAGCAATTTTCCCAAGCATGAACGCCGCTACATCATGCAGCTGTCCATGCTGATGCAGGCACTTTTGCTTCTGGAGGCATGAATGGGCGCGTCGGAATTGCAGCAAGCGCAGGGACTGGTGCGCGAACCGGTCACCATGGAATACGCCAGGTTCGTAGCCGGCCTGAACTATGAGGCGCTGCCCGAGGCGGTCGCCACGACGGCCAAGGACCAGATCCTCGCCACGATAGGCTCCTGTCTCGCCGGCTCACGCATGCCGGGCGCGGAATCCTTGCGCAGGGGTAGTCGGATCCTGGGCAGCGGCGAGGTCGCAACCCTGTTCGGCCTGCCCGAGAAGGTGCCGGCGCCGGCCGCGGCGCTCTACAACGCGGGCACGGGCCAGATCATCGAATGGGATGACTGGGTCCTGATCAGCCACACGGGCGCCTGTGTCGTGCCCACGGCCTTTGCCAGCGGCGAAGCCTGCCGCAGCAGCGGCCGCGACGTGGTGACGGCGGTCGTGATCGGCAACGAGATCGCGGGCCGCACCTCGCGGGCGATCCAGCGCGGCGCGTATCTCGGCAACGGCATGCCCAACCATCAGGCCGAAGCCTCCCTGGTCGCCGGCCATCTGATGAAGCTCGATCCCATTGCCTTGGCGCGGTCGGTCAGCCATTCGGCCTATCTGGCGATGGAGAACTGCTTCCTGGGCTGGGCCAGCGATTCCAAGGTGCTGGTGAACGGTCTGCCGGCCATGTGGGGCATCGTTTCGGCGAATCTTGCCAAGGAAGGGTTGATCGGCAATCTCGACATGATCGAGCATCCGGCCGGCTACCTGGCCACGGTGTCCGAGGAGGTGGACCATGCCGAACTGCTCAAGGGCCTGGGACAGGACTGGTACACCCTGACTTTGAACACCAAGCGCTATCCGTCCTGCGCCTATAACCTGGCGGCGATCGAATCGGCCATCACGCTCAACGCCCGGCTCGGGCCGCAGGCGATGCGCAGGATCCGCAAGATCGTCATTCAATGCCCCGGCGTCACGATCTACGTCAGCGGCCGCTACCACGGCTTCGAACCGGACATCCGCGAACTGATCCGCGACGACAGGTTGAGCCACATGGGCCTGTGCTTTGACGCGGGCTATGCCGTGGCCGCCGCGCTGATCGACGGCAAGCTCACCTACAAGCAGTTCCTCAAAGAGCGGATCTTCGACCCCGAGATCGCGCGGCTGCACGGCATCGTCGAATACCGCACCGATCCTGATATGCAGAAGGCCTATTACAAGGACTACCAGTACGGCTCGCGGGTCGAACTGCACATGGAGGACGGCGAAGTGCTGCATGAGGAGCGCAAGCAGCTGCTGGGCGCGCGCGACCGGACTTTCGACCACGTCGAGAAATTCATGGAAGGCGCAGAGGACGTGCTGTCCTATTCCCAGGCCTGCGAGGCCGCGCAAGCGCTGCGCACGCTGGAAAAGGTCCAGGACATCAATGAAGTCGGCGCCTTGCTGCGCCCCAGGAACGGCTAACCCCACGAGGAAACGCGAAATGAAGAATTTCTCCACCGTATGGCCGCGCGACATGGTGTTCGGGCGCGGGGCGTTGAGCCAGCTGGGTGCGCGCGCGAAGGCCATGAATGTGCGGCGCATGCTGATCGTCACCGATGCCGGGCTGGTCAAGTGCGGCCTGGCGGACAGTGTCGCGCGGACCCTGGCCAAGGACGGCATCGAAGCGCGCATCTTCGGCGAAGTGCAGCCCAACCCCACGATGACCGAGGTGCGGCGAGGCGTCGAACTCTGGCGCTCGGAAGCGTTCGACGGCTTGCTGGCCTTGGGCGGCGGCAGCTCCATGGACGCCGCCAAGGCTATGGCCACGACCCTGTTGTCGGGCAAGGAGATCGTGGAGCAGGTGACCCACGGCGTGGACCATCTGCCAGGAGAACCGGTTGCGTTCTTCGCCGTGCCGACGACATCCGGCACCGGCAGCGAGGCGACCTCGGCGGCGATGGTGAAGGACGACGATGGCCGGAAGTACCTGATCCGCAGCTTGCGCTGCCGGCCCGTGCTGTCGGTGCTGGATCCCGAGATCACTGCGAGCGTCCCGGCGCGCATGACCGCGGCTACCGGGATGGACGCGCTGATCCACGCCATGGGCGCCTATACGAACAGCAGCCAGCATCCCATTGCCGATGTCCTGGCGCTGGAGGCGATGCGCCTGGTCATGGAGAACCTGCCGCGCGCCGTGCGGCAGGGAGACGACCTGGAGGCGCGCGAGAACATGATGCTGGCTAGCCATCTGGCGGGCATCGCCATTTCCTGCAAGGGCAACGATGCCGTGCATGGACTGTCCACGCCGGTCGAATCCCTGCTGGATGTGACGCACGGCGAGAGCCTGTCGGCCATCCTGCCGCACGTCATGGCGTTCAACCTGGAGGCGCGGCCGGACCTCTACGCCACGATAGGGCGGGCGATAGGCGCGGCAGGCAAGGACGCGGACGACCAAGCCGCCGCCCGGGCCCTGCTGGAGCGCGTGACGGCCTTGCGCGACGAGATCGGCGTGTCGCGTTCGCTGGCGCCGCTGGGCGTGAAGCCCGAAATGATAGAACGCCTGTCGGAACTGGCGGAGAACAGCCGCTCCACCCTGATCAACTGCCGCAAGATGTCGCGCGGCGAGATCCAGTCCATGTACCAGCGGATGCTGTGATGAATGCGCCCGCCATATCTCCGTGGCGGCCGGGTCCCAGGTTGGCCCGGCACAGCCTGCCTTATCTGCTGATGGCGCCGGCGCTCATCCTGCTGACGGCGCTGACGCTGGTGCCGCTGCTGTACTCCATATTCCTGAGCTTCTACGAAGCCCAGCTGGGGTTGGGGTTGGGGCGCTTTGTCGGCCTGGACAACTACGTTGCGGTCCTCAAGGAGCCCCGGTTCTGGATCGCGGCGTGGAATACCCTGGTCTGGGTGGCGGGCTCGGTTTCTTCTCAGATCATCGTGGGGGTGGGGCTGGCCGTGATCCTGGAGCGGCTCGTCATCGGGCGCAATTTCTTCCGCGCGGCGCTGTTCCTGCCCTGGGTAATGCCGGTGGCCGTCATCGCCTATCTATGGCGCTGGATCCTCAATCCGCAATCGGGCATTGTCAATGTCACGCTGCGGAACCTGGGGTTCGACTGGGGCGCGACCTTGCCCTGGCTGTCGGAGCCGGACACCGCCATGGCCAGCGCGCTGCTGATCAACCTGTGGCGCGGCGTGCCGTTCGTGCTGATCATGGTGGTTGCCGCCTTGCAGGGCATACCCAAGGACGAATACGAGGCGGCGCGCATCTCGGGGGCTGGAGCGCTGCGGGAGTTCTGGTACGTGACGTTGCCGAACCTGAAGCTGATCATCGCCACCCTGGTGCTGTTGCGCACCATGCAGATCGCGAACAACTTCTCGCTCATGTGGCTGCTGACGGGCGGCGGACCGGCGGACTCGACGGAAATACTGCCGATCCTGGTGTACCTGAAAGCCTTTGGCGCGCATCAGTTCGGGCAGGCCTCCGCGCTGGCCGTGCTGCTGCTGATCGTCCTGATGGCGGTCGCCGTGGTCTATGCGAGGGCGCTGAGGGAGAACCGCCATGCTTAGGAAGCCGACTCCGGGCGTGCTCTTTGCCTACGCTGCCGTGATCGCGACCACGTTCGCGGTGCTGTTTCCCATTGTGTGGATGGTGTTGACGGCGATCAAGCCCACGGCCGAAATTTATTCTCCGCAAGCGTCGTGGATACCGGCCACGATCGACTGGTCGCATTTGCGCTCCGCCTGGCTGGAGAAGAACTTCAGCGTCTATTTCCTGAATAGCCTGATCGTCTCGACGGCCACGGCGGTCTTCAGCACCGTGGTGGCGATACTTGGAGGCTACGCCTTGTCGCGCTTCGAGTTCAGGGGCAAGCGGGTGCTGGGCGCCTTCGTGCTGGTGATCTACCTGGTGCCCGTCATCCTGCTGGCCTTGCCGTTCTATCTGCTGCTCAGCAAGCTCGGGCTTCTGGACACGAGGTTGGGGTTGATCCTGGCGGTGGCGACCTATGCCGTGCCGTTCTCGGTCTGGGTGCTCAAGGGGTACTTCGCGCAAGTGCCGCCGGAAATCGAAGAGGCCGCCATCGTGGACGGCGCCAGCCGCATCGGCGCCTTGTGGCGCGTGGTGCTGCCGGTGGCCCTGCCGGGCATCGTGGCGACTTTTCTCTTCTGTTTCATCCTGGCCTGGGACGACTATCTGTTCGGGCTGATCATCATCAACTCCGACAGCATGCGCACGCTGCCCCTGGCTGTCGGCTTGCTGGCGGCCGATTACTCGGTCACGGACGGCCAGATGATGGCCATGGGAACCATCACCACCATTCCCATCATTTTCCTGTACCTGTTCTTTCAACGCTATTTCATCAGCGGCCTGACCTCTGGATCGGTCAAGGGCTAGCAATAGGAGACCAAAATGGATCAGGCATTGCCGAAGACCTTGCGCCAGAAGCCGTACCCCTTGTTGATCGGCGGCCAGGAAGTGCCCGCGGCTTCCGGGGCGACCTTCGCCAGCATCAATCCGGACAACGGGGAAATCCTGGCGCAGGTGGCGCAGGCCGGGGCCGAGGACGTGGACCGCGCGGTGCAGGCGGCCCGCCTGGCCTTCGAGGGCGCGTGGGGCCGGATGACGCCCAAGGAGCGCAGCAAGGCGTTGTTGCGGCTGGCGGCCGCGCTGAACGACCGGGCCGAGATGCTCGCGCAGATCGAAATGCTGGACGTGGGCAAGCCCATCAAGCAATCGCGGGCGTCGATGGCAGGGTTGGCGCCGACGCTGGAGTATTACGCGGGCGTGCTGCTGGGCATGGGCGGAGAGACGATCAATGTTTCCGATCCCACCATCATGGACTTCACCTTGCGCGAACCTCTGGGCGTATGCGGCTTGATCGTGCCCTGGAATTATCCCGTCAGCCTGGCGGTCCTGAAACTGGCGCCGGCGCTGGCGGCGGGCAATACCGTGGTGATCAAGCCCTCGGAAGTCACCCCGCTGTCCACCACCGAGCTGGGCCTGGCCGCCCTGGAGGCAGGCATTCCGCCGGGCGTCATCAATATCATCCATGGTACGGGAGAGGAAGCGGGCGACGCGCTGGCGCGTCATCCGGGCGTGGCCAAGATCTCGTTTACCGGCGGCACGGTGACGGGCCGCAAGATCTTCCGCGCGGCGGCGGATTCGATCAAGCGCCTGACCTTGGAACTGGGCGGAAAGTCGCCCTTGATCGTGTTTGCCGACAGCGACATCGACGCCGCCGTCACCACCGCCTACAACGACATGACGCGCAATACCGGGCAGGTATGCGCCGCCTGCACGCGGCTGGTCGTCGAGCGGCGGGTTCACGACGAATTCATCGAGAAGCTGGGCAAGCGGATCGCGCAGGTCCGGATCGGCCGGCCCGCCGACGAAGCCACGGAAATGGGGCCCATCGTCAACGCCACGCAGATCAAGCGTATCCAGGCCTATCTGCAGGTGGCGAGCGAGGAAGGCGTGCGGACCGTGCGCGGCGTGGACCTCGCCAACCGGCCGGAGCTGAGCAAAGGCTATTACATGGATCCCGTCCTGTTCCTGGAGGCCGACAACACCATGCGAGTGGCGCGTGAGGAGATCTTCGGCCCGGTGCAGACCGTCATGGCCTTCGACACCGAGGACGACGCGGTGCGGATCGCCAACGATTCACCGTTTGGCCTGGCGGCCGCCGTCTTCACGCGCGACGCGGCCCGTTCCATGCGCCTGGTGCGCAAGATCCAGGCCGGCACGGTGTGCGTCAACCATGGCGCCAAGGCGGCCGTCGATGCTCCTTTTGGCGGTTACAAGGAAAGCGGCATCGGCAAGGAGCGCGGCATGTTGGCAATGTTGGACGACACGCAGGTGAAAAATGTCCGTTATGCACTTGTCTAAGCCTAGCTCCCGGATCGAGATCGACGGGATCGCGAAGCGCTTCGGCGACAACGCCGTCCTGCACGACCTGAACTTGTCCATCGATCCCGGCGAGTTCGTGGTGCTGCTGGGGCCCTCGGGCTGCGGCAAGAGCACCTTGCTGCGATTGATCGCAGGCCTGGAGGAGCCGAGCGCCGGGCGTATCCGCATCGGCGCGCGCGACGTGACGGATTTCCCGCCGCGCCGCCGCGACATCGCGATGGTGTTCCAGAGCTACGCGCTCTATGCCCACCTGAGCGTGGCCGACAACATCAGCTTTCCGCTGCGCATGCGCGACATGCCCTGGTACTACGAGATACCGCTGTTGCGAGGCTTGATCCCTGCGGCGCGGGAACGCAAACGCTCGCATCGCGATCAGGCCGCCAAGGCCGCGGAAGCCGTGGGCATGCACCACCTGCTGCATCGCAAACCGCGTGAACTCTCGGGCGGCCAGCGCCAACGCGTGGCGCTGGCGCGCGCCATGATCCACGATCCGTCCGTCTTCCTGATGGACGAGCCGCTGTCCAACCTGGACGCGCAGCTCCGCTCCCATACGCGGGCCGAGATCATACGGCTGCACCAGCGCCTGAAGCGCACCTTCATCTACGTGACGCACGACCAGGTCGAGGCGATGACCATGGGCACCCGCGTCATCGTCATGAACCAGGGCAGGATCCAGCAGGACGGCACGCCGGACGATCTTTACGACGCCCCGGCCAACGCGTTTGTCGCGGGTTTCGTGGGCAGTCCCGCCATCAATCTGGTGACGGCGCAGCCCGCGGGGGAAGGGTTCGCCATCAACGGACAGGTGCTGCCCGGATCGGTCCGGTACCGCGCCGCTTCGGGATACGGCCCGTTGCCGAACAGCCTGACGCTGGGCATACGGCCCGAGTATCTCCGGATAGGGGAGGAGGGATTGCCAGCGGCGATCGAACTGGTGGAGCGCCTGGGCACGGAACAGGTGGTCACCCTCCTGGCCTGTGGTGTCTCATTGCGCGTCAAGCTCGACAGCGAGGTGCGCTACCGCGCCGGCGACCGCGTGAACCTGAGCCTGGACTGGAGCCGCGTGCATCTGTTCGACGCGGAAAGCGGAAACCGTATTGAACCCGTGCGCGCCGAGGCGCGTCCGCTGAGGGAGAAATTCGCATGAACCCAAAGACTGTCAGGGAGCCGGCCCGCGAGACTCCCGTGCTGGGAGAACCCGACGTGCTGGTGGCCGGAGGCGGCGTGGCGGGCATCGCCGCCGCGGCCGCCGCAGCCCGGGCGGGGGCCAAAGTGCTGCTGCTGGAACGCTGGGGCTTTCTGGGCGGCACGGTGTCGGCTGTCACGCTGGGAGGCTTCTGCGGCGTCTGGGCGGTCACGCCCGATGACCTGATTCCCGTCGTCGACGGCCTGTTCGGTGAACTGGTGGACCGGCTCAAGCAGCGCGATGCCGTGACGGCTCCGCGACGCTGGTCCCAAGCCGCGTCGCTGCCTTACGATCCCACCAGCGTGCGCCTGGTGGCCGACGAGATGATGGCAGCCTATGGCGTGGAGGTCATGTTCCATTCCTGGGTGGCCGACGTTGCCGCCGAAGACGGCCGGGTCGCCACCGTCTTTGTGGAAAACAAGGGTGGACGCCATGCGGTGCGGCCGCGCATGGTCATCGACTGTACCGGCGACGGCGACATCGCCGCGCGTGCCGGCGCGCCATTCGAGCTGGGTTCGGGCGGGATCACGCAGTTCGGTTCCAGCATGTTCCGCATGGCGCCCGTGGATGTGGAAACGTTCGGCAAATTGAGCCGGGACGAGGTCGGCGAACGCATGGCCGCGATCGTCGCGGCCGGCACGCCGTTGCCACGCACCATGGTCGCGCTATATCCGAACCCGATAGAAGGGGTGGTGCACCTGAACGCGACCCGCGTCGCCCGCAGCGACGGCGAGCCATTCGACCTGACCGATCCGATGCAGTTGTCCGAGGCGGAAAGAGAAGGGCGCCGCCAGGCCTATTTGTACGAATCCGTGCTGCGCGAGCACATGCCCGGTTTCTCGCGGGCGCGCATCATCGATATCGGCGCGCAGATCGGCATCCGGGAAACGCGGCTGATCGAAGGCGACCATGTGCTGACAGCGGAAGAAGTCCTGGGCGCCGCGAAGCCTGAAGACGGGATCGCCTGCAACGCCTGGCCCGTGGAAGTCCATGCGCAGGGCCTGAAAACCGTGTGGAAGTTCCTGGAACCCGGCGAGTACTGTCGGATCCCGTATCGCTGCCTGACGCCGGCCGGGCTGCGCAACGTGCTGGTGGCCGGGCGCTGCGTGTCGTCCACGCATGAGGCGCAAGCATCGATCCGCGTATCCGCGCCATCGATGGCCATGGGCGAAGCCGCGGGTATCGCCGCCGCCATGGCGCTGTCGGCAAACTGCGACAGCCGCTCGGTCGAAGTCGGGGCGTTGCAGCAGGCGCTGCGACGGGAGGGCGCGATACTGGAGCCGGGGGGGCTGAGCGGCTCGCACGCATGAGTAGATCGTGCTGGCTCGGATCAAGAGGCCGCGTTGGCCGCCCCTTCCAGAAAGAGCTTCTGCACCATGGAAGTCATGCCGAGTGGCGCAATTTCCCCGCGCTGAGCGGCATCCATCGCCGCGTACAGCAGGGAGTCGTACGCCCTGACCAGCCACAGGGAAGGCACATCTATACGAAAGACGCCAGCCTTCTGACCGCTCAGGAAGAAGGTCTCCAAGGCATCCCCGTAGAACGAGGGTATCGGTGCGTTGACGTCCTCGTTTCTTGCATCTATCACGCGGACCCATTGGGCGTGATTCCAGAACAGGTAGTACTCCCGGCCCAGGACCATCGCTTCGGTCAGGCGCTGGAGCGCTGCCGCATGGGGCGGCGTCTCCAGGTCCGCGCGGACCAGCGCATCTTGCAGGTGTTGGGTGGCCCGCTCCATGAGCAGGTCGATGACCCCTTCGCGGGTGGGCGATATCCGGTACAGCGTCGCTTTGCTGATCCCGGCGCTGCGCGCCAGCTGTTGCAGGTTCGCCCTGGGCTGTTGGGAGACGGATAGGGCCAATGCGCGGGCGAGCTTGTCGTCGAGGGCTTCAGACATGGGGTTCTCCTGGCGACCGATATTGCTGAGTCTTTTTGAATTCATTTGTGGTTAAAAACAAACACATAAAGTCTACTACGAATCTAATGAGTCTATTAAAAATCTATTGAATCAATATTGACTCATTTAAATCCAATAAGTACTATCGGGTCCTCGATCGCCTCAGCCTGAGGCGGCATTTGGATGTCAGAGGACTAGATGACCCGATTCAGAGCCAGCGCCATGGCGCTATGCCTGCTCGCCGTTCTCGCCGGGTGTGGCGAGCAGGACCCGCAAGCGGCGCAGGTGCCGCCCGTCGAAGTGGAGCCCCTGGTGATTGCCCCCCGGCCCCAGGCGATCATGGTCGATCTGCCCGGGCGGATTTCCCCTGTGCGCGTGGCGGAAGTGCGCGCGCGGGTCGCGGGCATCGTCCAGAAGCGCCATTTCGAGGAAGGGGCCACGGTGAAGGAGGGCGATCTGCTTTTCACGATCGAGCCGGCGCCGCTGGAGGCCTCGCTAGCGCGTACCCAAGGCGCACTGGCGCGGGCCCAGGCCCAGGTCAAGCAGGCCCAGGCGCTGGTCAGCCGGTATCAGCCCCTGGTCAAGATCGAGGCTGTCAGCCGTCAGGAATATGACGACGCGTTGGCCTCGCTTCAGACCGCGAAGGCCAATCAGCAGTCCGCCCAGGCGGACGTAAAGGCCGCGCAGCTGGACCTGGGCTACGCCAGCGTGCGGGCGCCCATCTCGGGCCGCATCGGCCGCGGCCTGGTGACCGAAGGCAGCCTGGTCGGGCAGGGCGAATCGACGCCCATGGCGCTGATCCAGCAGATCGATCCCATCTATGCGGATTTCCGGCAGCCTGTCAATGCGGTGCTGAAGCTGCGCGAGGCAGCCGCGGGCGGTCGGATGCAGACTGGCGGCCAGGCCGAATCGGCGGTGAGCGTGCGGGTGGATGGCACGAACTACACGGCCCAGGGCAGGCTGCTGTTCTCCGACGTCTCCGTCGATCCGGGCACGGGCCAGGTGTTGCTGCGCGGCCAATTCAGCAATCCCGACGGGCTGCTCTTGCCCGGCATGTATGTGCGCGTCAACGCCGAACAGGGCGTGGACCAGAACGCGATTCTCATCCCCCAGCGCGCCATCATGCGCGGGGCGGACGGCCAAGCCAAGGTGCTGGTCGTGTCCGACGACAGCAAGGCGGAAGAGCGCGCGGTGCAGACCGGCGCGATGCAGGGTACGGAGTGGCAGATCACGCAGGGACTGGCGGCGGGCGACAAGGTCATCGTGGACGGCGTCGCCAAGATCCCCGCCGGCACGCCCTTGACCGTCAAACCAACTTGAGCCCAGGCGGTCACATCATGCCGAACTTCTTCATTCAGCGGCCCAACTTCGCGTTGGTCATTGCGATCTTCATTTCCCTGGCGGGCCTGCTCGCCATCTTTGCGCTGCCCGTGGCCCAGTACCCCAGCGTTGCGCCACCGCAGGTCATCATCAAGGCGACTTATCCCGGCGCATCCGCCGAAGTCATCAACAACAGCGTGATCAGCCTGATTGAGGAAGAACTCAACGGCGCCAAAGGCCTGCTCTACTATGAGTCGCAGAGCAATAGTTCGGGCGTGGCGGAAACCACGGTGACTTTTGAGCCGGGCACCAATCCCGATCTGGCGCAAGTCGACGTGCAGAACCGCATCAAGCGGGTGGAATCGCGACTGCCGCAGGCGGTCATCCAGCAGGGCCTGCAGCTCGAGCAAGCCAGTTCCAGCTTCCTGCTGATCTACGCGTTGACGTACAAGGATGCGGGCAAGGATCAGGTGGGCCTGGCTGACTACGCGGCCCGCAATATCAATAACGAAATCCGGCGCGTGCCGGGCGTGGGCCGGGTGCAGATGTTCGCGGCCGAACGGGCGCTTCGCATCTGGATCGATCCGGCCAAGCTGGTCGGCTACGGTTTGTCGGTCGATGAGGTCAACAAGGCCATCGCCGCGCAGAACGTCCAGGTTTCGGGTGGCTCCACGGGTGAACAGCCCAGCCCGTCGACCCAGGAAATCACAGCGACCATCATGGTCCAGGGCCAGCTCACAACGATTCCGGAATTCGAGGGCATTGTGTTGCGCGCCAACCCGGATGGTTCCACGGTTCGTCTTGGCGACGTCGCGCGCATCGAACTGGGCCGCCAGGACTATCGCTTGTCCAGCCGCCTGAACGGCCAACCGGCCGCCGCCATGGGCGTGCAGCTTGCACCCGGCGCCAACGCGCTGGAAACCGCCAAAGGCATCAAGGCGCGCCTGGCCGAGCTGTCCAAGAACTTCCCCGGCGATATGGCGTACAGCGTGCCGTTCGACACCTCGGTTTTCGTCGAGGTGGCCATCTCCAAGGTGTTGATGACGCTGGCCGAGGCAGTCGTCCTGGTGTTCCTGGTGATGCTGCTGTTTCTGCAGAACTTCCGCTACACCCTGATCCCGACCATCGTCGTTCCCATCTGCCTGTTGGGCACGCTGGCGGTCATGCTGCCGCTGGGGTTCTCCGTCAACATGATGACCATGTTCGGCATGGTGCTGGCGATCGGCATCCTGGTGGACGACGCCATCGTGGTGGTCGAGAACGTCGAACGGCTGATGGCCGAAGAGGGCCTGTCGCCGAAAGAGGCGACCATCAAGGCCATGGGGCAGATCAGCGGCGCGATCGTGGGCATCACGCTGGTGCTGGCCGCCGTGTTCCTGCCGCTGGCCTTCATGACGGGCTCCGTAGGCGTGATCTACCGCCAGTTCTCGGTGTCGCTGGCCGTGTCCATCCTGTTCTCGGGTTTCCTGGCGCTGACGTTGACGCCCGCGCTCAGCATCCTGCTGCTCAAGCCGATTGAAAAGGGGCATCACGAAAAGAAGGGCTTCTTCGGCTGGTTCAACCGGGTGTTTGCGCGCATGACCGAGCGCTATTCGGCGACCAACGCGCGCCTGCTTACGCGCAGCGGTCGCATGATGGTGTTGTACGCCGTCCTTGTTGGCGGGTTGGGCTACGTCTATGCGAGCCTGCCGTCGGCCTTCCTGCCGACCGAGGACCAGGGCTACATGAACACGGACATACAGTTGCCGCCGGGCGCCACGCTGTCGCGCACGCTGGAAACGACCCAGCAGTTGGAACAGTACCTGGACACGCGCCCGGCCGTTTCGGACGTGCTCACGGTGCAAGGTTTCAGCTTCTCCGGGCAAGGCCAGAACGCGGGCCTGGGCTTCGTGATGTTCAAGGATTGGGCCCAGCGCGCAAAGAACGAGTCGGCCATGGCCGAAGCGGACCAGGCCAATCAGGACCTTGCGGGCGTTCCCGATGGTGTGCTGTTCTCGGTGGTGCCGCCTTCCGTGGAAGGCATGGGCAATTCCTCGGGCTTTGCGCTGCGCCTGCAGGACCGCGCCGGCCTGGGCCGGGAGGCCTTGCTGTCGGCCACCGAGACCCTGATGAAGAAGGTGTACGAGAATCCCAAGGTCTTCTCCTACATCCTGATCGAGGGGCTTTCCGACGCGCCGGAGCTTGACCTGCGCATCGACCGCAGCAAGGCCGAGGCCCTGGGCGTGTCGTTTGATGCCATCAACTCGGCGCTGTCCACCGCGTTCGGCTCGGCGCTGGTCAACGAGTTTCCCAACCAGGGCCGCATGCAGCGCGTGATCGTGCAAGCCCAGCCTGAAAGTCGCGACACGCCGGAATCGGTAGCCAAGCTGAATGTGCTCAATCGCGCGGGCGAACTGGTGCCGCTCGAATCCTTCAGCGAGATTGGCTGGAAGCATGGTCCGGTTCAATTGATCCGCTACAACGGCTATTCCAGCATCAAGCTGATCGGAGATGCCGCGGCCGGAGGCAGCACGGGCGAGGCGATGCAGGAAATCGAACGGCTGATCTCGGAATTGCCCCAGGGCATCGGCTTCGAGTGGACCGGCCTGTCGTTCCAGGAAAAGGCCACGGGTTCGCAAGCGCCCATGCTGCTGGCGCTGGCGCTGCTGGTGGTGTTCCTGGTGCTGGTCGCGCTGTACGAAAGCTGGAAGATCCCTGCGTCCGTGCTGCTGATCGTGCCGGTGGGCGCGCTGGGCGCGGTGGCCGCCGTGATCGTGGCCGGCTTGCCCAATGACGTGTATTTCAAGGTGGGGCTGGTGACCATCATTGGCCTCGCTGCCAAGAACGCCATCCTGATCATCGAGTTTGCCAAGGATCTGCATGAGCAGGGGCGTTCACTGAAGGAGGCCGCGATCGAGGCCGCCCGCTTGCGGTTCCGTCCCATCGTGATGACGTCGGTTGCCTTCATCCTGGGCGTGGTGCCGCTGGTCATCGCGACGGGGGCGGGCGCCACCAGCCAACGCGCCATAGGCACCGGCGTGCTGGGCGGCATGCTCAGCGCCACCATCCTGGGCGTGCTGTTCGTGCCCGTGTTCTTCGTCTGGACGCTATCTGTTTTCAAGCGCCCCAAGGCGCATGTCGCGCCCGGCCAGTTGGCGACCAATCAAGCAGGTGAGAAATGAAAGCGATGACCCTTACCCTCCAGCGGCTCAAGCCGCTGGCCGCGGCCGCAGCCGTCGTGGCAATGCTGGCGGGCTGCGCGCTGGCGCCGACCTATGAGCGCCCAGCGTCCCCTGTCGCTCAGCAGTGGGGAGTCGAAGGCCAGGCGGACTTCGCGTCCGGACCGGGCTCGGCCGCCGCCACGCTGGACTGGCGCGGTTTCGTGACCGACCCGTCGCTGCGCGGACTGATCGAAACCGCGCTGGCCAACAACCGGGATTTGCGCCGGGCCTTGCTCAACGTCGAAGCGGCGCGCGCGATGTACCGCGTGCAGCGTTCCGAGCAGTTGCCATCCATCGGCGCCCAGGCTGGTGGCACGCGGCAGCACAATCCGGCGGATCTGAATGCCAACGGCACGTCCGGCGTGCAGAGCGAGTGGCGCGCCGGCGTGGGCGTCACGGCCTTCGAGCTGGACCTGTTCGGCCGCGTGCGCAGCCTGTCGGAAGCGGCGCTACAAGAGTATCTGGCCACCGAGAACGGCGCGCGCAGCGCCCGCATCAGCCTGATCGCGGAGGTGATAGACGCCTACCTCACGCGCGAAGGCGCGCGCCAACGCGGGCTGCATACCGAGCGCACTTTGGCATCGCGCGAGCAGTCGCTGCAACTGATCGCCCGGCGCCGCGCCGAAGGCATCGGGAGCGCCTTGGACTATGAGCAGGCGAAGGGCCTGACGGACCAGGCGCGCGCCGATCTGGCGCGCATGGAACGGCAGTACCGGCAGTCGACCAATGCGCTGACGCTGCTGGCCGGAGTCAGTGATTTGAGCCCCTATCTGGCGCCCCATGACGGCGCGGTGCCCATGCTGGTGCAGCAACTGGCGGCGGGCACGCCGTCAGAGCTGCTGACCTACCGTCCAGACATCCTGGCCGCGGAACATCGGCTGCGGGCGCGCAACGCCGATATCGGCGCCGCGCGCGCGGCGTTCTTCCCGCGCATCTCCTTGACCGGCATGTTCGGCAGCGCCAGTTCGGACCTGTCGGATCTGTTCTCGGGCGGCCAGCGCGCCTGGTCCTTCGCGCCGCAGATCACGCTGCCCATCTTCGACGGCGGCCGCAACCAGGCCAACCTGGATCTGGCCCGGGTCCGCAAGGAAGCGGCGGTGGCCGAGTACGAACAGTCGATCCAGACCGCGTTCCGCGAGGTCATGGACGGGCTGGCGGCGACCGACACCTTGCGCAGGCAGGAGGACGCGCTGCGCGCGCAGACCGACAGCAGCCAGGCCGCGCTGCGCCTGTCCGAGGCGCGCTATCGCGGCGGCGTGGACAACTATCTGCGCTACCTGGATGCCCAGCGCAGCGACTTCGCCAATCAGATCGCGTTGATCGAAGTCCGGACCGAGCGCCAGATCGCGCTGGCCTCGTTATTTCGAGCCCTGGGCGGAGGCTGGCGTGGCGACGGGGCAGCGGAAAAGTAGGGCGCCCATTGCGCGGCAGCCGGTCCAAATGACGGGCCTGGAAGTTTGCCCGGCCGTCCTGGACCAGAGGCGTAGGGAAGGGGAGTCATGCGTCCTGTTCCGAAGCCGTGGCCGAGCGTTTGGGCGGACGTGCTCGGGACAACTGCACGTTCATGCGCGGCATGGAAGGTTCCAGTCCGGCCTGGTCCAGCCGGCGCCGCAGGCGCATGTTGAAGGCGCGCTGGACTTCCCATTGCCGCAGCGGCGCCGTCTTGAAGCGAAAGCGCAGGATCGCCTGGCCGTTGTCGAAGCTCTCCACGCCTTGCTGTTCGATGGGCGACCACAGGAAGGGATAGATCGCCGGATCGGTGCGCAACTCCAGGGCCACTTCGCGGACCAGCGCCACGGCGTCGTCGATCGGCATGGTGGCCGGCACCGGCCAGCGGAACATGGCGTAGCCGAACTCGCGCGAGTAGTTCTTGATGGTCTTGATTTCGCTGAACGGAATCGTGTGCACTACGCCGTCCAGGTCTCTCAGGCGCACGGTGCGTATGGTCAGGCCTTCGACAAATCCAAGGTGGTTGCCCACGTCCACGTAGTCGTCGATGGAAAGGGAGTTCTCGATGATGATGAACAGGCCCGTGATCAGGTCGGCCACCAGCGATTGCGCGCCGAAGCCGATGGCCAGGCCGATGACGCCGGCGCCGGCCAGCAGCGGCGTGACGTTCATGCCCATGTTGGCCAGCGCGACGATCACGGCAATCACGAAAATAGTGGCAAGCAGGACGTTGCGGATCAGCGGCAGCATGGTCAGCGCACGGACATTGGTCCGGTTCTTGCCGCTGGTGCCCAGGGTGTGCTGCAGCGCGGTGTCGGTCAGGATCCATATCAGCCAGGCTACCAGCAGGGTGCCGACGAAGCTTGCCACCTTGGGGCCGATCGCCGATCCGCTGCTTTCCATGAGCGCGATCAGAGACAGGCCCAGTACGCGCAAGCCGATTTCCAGGAACACCAGCAGGTTGGCGATCCAGAGCAGGGTGTAGCCGAAGTACCTGAGCTGTCCCAGATAGGCCGTGCGCCGATTCGCGGCGCGGCTGGAACTGAGGTAGGCGCGGCGGATGATGCCGCTGACGGCCATGCCCGCGATTGCCACCAGCGCGCAGAGCAGGGCGCGGCGTATCACCTGATCGCTGTCGTTGGCGGTAGCCAGGGTGGTGAACAGCGAGATACCCACCAGGATGAGGAACGGGACGAACCAAAGCGGCCCGATCAGCCGCAGCAGCTTGTGCAGCCCTTGGCGCTTGACCCGGCGCTCCTTGGGCTGGTTGCGGATCAGGTGCGTGACGGGGCGGCGGAACCGCAGGATGAACAGCGCGCTCAGCGTCGCGGCGGCTACGTTGGCGAGCAGGCCGGCGAACTGCGCGATGCCGAGTCCGAACACGCTGGTGACCTCGGGATCGTGCAAGGCGTCGCCCAGTGCGGCCAGACTGCCTATCAGCCAAAGCGGCAGGGCGGCGCGGCGCTGCAGGATGTCCAGCGCCCGCCCGCGGTGCGCGCCGTCCAGCAAGGTCAGGGCGATCAGGCAGAGCGAAGAGAACAGCGCGCCGACGAGCAGCACGTAGGCCAGTACCAGGGCCCCGAGCCGGCCCACGGAGTCCGGCGTCAGGACGGAAAGGGAGAGCATGATCACGAAGGCGATGGCCCAGGGCGCCAACTGCCGCGCCGCCAGCCAGAGCAGCTGGCGGGTCTTCGGACGGACCGGCGCTGCGTCCGCCGGCGCCCGGCGCCGTTCGAGGCGTCGGCCTATCCAGCGCAGCGCCAGGGCCAGGCCGGCCCAGATCGCCAGCACGATCAGGAAATCGGCGATCAGCGTGGGCCATTCGCGCCATGCCGGCAAACCGGTGGCGAGTTCGGCACGCGCTTGCCGGTACAGCATGCCCCAGCGGGTCAAGGCGCCTTCGGGGCCGTCCAGGCGTCGTTCCAGGCTTTCGGCGGTGTCGCGGATGAGGGCGAGGATGCCGTCCTTTTCGTTCTCCGCGCCTTGCTTGGTCGCGTCGCGCAGCTGCTTCAGCTGGTTCAGAAGATCAGCGCGTTGCTTGTCGTTTTCAAGCGTCTGGATGACCTGGTCCAGCGACTGGTTCAGTTGCGCATTGTCGACGGGTTTGCTGGAAGTCGATCCGGTCAGGCTGGGCAGCGCTGCAGATGAGGTCGGGATGAAACCCAGGCTCAGCACAAGGAGTATCAACGGCAGGCATAGACGGATACCGCGCAGGGTTGAAACTCGCAAGATTGCCTCTCTGATGATGATATGGATACCTTTTAGAAGAGTCGCGGACGGGACGCAAGGTTTGGTTTTCAGGACCTCAGCAGAGCCAACTTATGGATAGTCACGTCAGGACGCTGACGAAGGCGGTTAAAGCGGTTTGCCGGTGTCCAGGGATGCCTGGGTCTGGTGTTGGTGTTATGCGCATAATGTGTATTATGTAAAGTACGAATTACGCTTGGGATGACAGAGTAATCATCCCCAGCAGATCGGCCGTGCTGTTCAGCGCGGCCCTAGTACTTCGGCCAATTGCGCACCCTGGGGCATGCCGTTGAACTTCTTGACCGAGCCGTCGCCCTCCCGGACCACGATGCCAGGCGTGCCGCGGAAACCAGCCGATATCATCAGCATATGATTGTCTTCTAGGATCCGGAGTACATCGTCGGGGACGCTATCGGCGGGCTTGATGCCACCCTGGTCAAACTTGTGTTCGTTCTCCGCCAACGCAGCCGATGGATCGGGCGCGCCAAGGATCGCCGCAGCCTTGGCTGGACTGTCTGCCCGGATCACGCCGACGAGCAGATGGCGAAGCTGGACTTTGCCTGCGTCCACCCAGGGACGCGCGGCTTCCCAGAATTGGTGGCAATAAGGACAATTTGCATCGGAGAAGGCATAGATGATGCGGGGCGCGTCGGGTTTTCCGTCCTGCACCCAGGCAGCGGACTCCAATTGAACCCACGTCTTCTCGCCCATCGGTTTCTCAACCAGGTCCCGCAGCGTCAATCTGTCGATCGGCGTGCCTTTGGCGTCCAGACGCGTACCGACGATGGCGTTGCCGTCGCTGGTGACGTAGACGGCAACGGGGCGATCGCCTGCAGTGCCTGCGAAGGCGCGCAAGCCGCCGCCCACATCGAATTCCTGCATCACCATGAGACCTTGCGCCTCCAGTGCCTGGACGACTGGCGGCCGGGTCCCCTTCCCCGCCTGACTCTGGCCAGCCACCAGCATGAGGGCGATAGCTGCGATGGAGGATAAATTCTTGCGTACTGCGAACATGATCATTCCTTATCTTGGTAAATCTTGAGAGGCGCCTGAAGCAAGATTGAAGCGGCGCGAAATCTTGTCCTTAAAGCTGGCCATGGTGATCTCGCCCAGATGCGAATCCACCAATCGTCCCTCCGCGTCAAAGAACAGGGTCGTGGGCAGGCCCCGCGAATTCATCGCCTGCATGGATGAGGACGCGGGGTCGAGCAGCACATTGCTCAATGCCAGGCCCTCGTTGTGAAGAAAATCACGCGCCAGTTGCGCGCTCTCACCCTGGTTGAGCAGGACGATGCCGACACCCGGAAATTCAGACTGCGCTTGTTCCAAGACCGGCATCTCGCGGCGGCAAGGCGGACACCAGCTCGCCCAAAGATTGACGACCAACGGGCGCCCTTCGTACGATCTCAGCGCGATTGGTTTTCCATCCAGTGTTGCCAACTGAAGGTCCGGCAGGCGTGGCGCTTCAAGCAGCAATGAAAACGCTCCGCTACCAGCGAACCAGGCCACAACTCCGGCTAGTACACCGACGTAAATGGGGCGGCGCGGCACAGACATGGACCGGGTTCGCCACCAGACGAACGCAATCGTCGCCGGCACCCCAACCCACCAGTAATATCCACCATCGCCGATTGCAATCATCGACATGGGCGCCGCGAAATAGTCTTCCCACCAGAAGGCGATGTATCCCAGGCGGGCTGCCACGACGCCCCAAAAAACTGCGTCGAGCAGTACGGCGCCGGCAAGCCGATGAGAGGCTTCCGGCAAGCGCTTGGCCAGTACGCGGGTCACCAGCCAGGAAAGCAGTACAGCCGCGACGACACCAATGCTCTGAATGGAGAACGGACCGATACCTATCATGGCGTGCCCGCCTGGTTCAGATGCCCCAGGAAATCAGCCGCGCTGACCTCACCCACCACACGCAGGTCCCTGCGTTCCGTGCCGTCAGGCCCCACCAGGATAAGCGTGGGCGGTCCCATGACGCCCCAGTGCTTGAGCAGGGCCTGATCGGTGGCGTCGTTGCGCGTCACGTCCGGCCGCAGTACCTGCATGCGCGCCAGCCGCTGCGCCACGGCCGGGTCGCCAAACACATTGCGCTCGATCACGTGGCAACTGATGCACCAGTCGGCGTAGAAATCGATCAAGGTCCATTGGCCCTGCGCAGCCGCTTGCGCCAGGCGCTTATCGACGTCCTCGACAGACTTGGCCTCGACGTAGGCCGGTTTGGCGGTCGCTGACGCGGCTGCCGAAGACGCGGCGCGCAGATGCGCCAACGGCTGCGACGCCGACTCGCCTCCCGACGCGGCGCCCACGAGCATGAAGATGGACCATAGGCCGGCAATGGCTCCCAGTGTGCGCAAGGTCCACATCAGACGCAGTCTTTGCGCCAGCGCTTGCGCCCAGGCCAGCAGGCCGATGGCGATAGATAGTATCCAAGCCCCCCACAGCACCAGGCTTACGGTAGCTGGCAGGAAGCGGTCGAGCATCATCACCGCCATTCCGACCATGACGTAGCCGAAGGCGACGCGTACGCTATCCATCCAGGCCCCGGGCTTGGGCAGTATGCGGGCGCCGCAGACAGCGATCGCCAACAGCGGCAGACCCATGCCCAGGCCCAGGGAAAACAGCGCCAGGCCGCCATACAGCGCGCTGCCCGTCTGACTGATATAGAGCAGCGCTCCCGCCAAGGGCGCGGTCATGCAGGGGCCGACCAGCAATGCTGACAAGAAACCCAGCGCCGCAGCGCCGACCACGCTGCCGCCAGAACGTCCCTGGTTGGCGGATCCGAGTCGGTTCAACAACGCGGACGGCAAGCGCAGCTCGAACATTCCGAACAAGGAACTGGCGAGAATCAGGAACAAGGCCGCAAACGCTCCCAGCAGCCAGGGCGATTGCAGGGTCGCCTGGAGATTGGCGCCTGCCAAGCCTGCCGCGACACCCACGGCAGCATAGGTGCCGGCCATGGCCAAGACATAGAACAGGGACGTGATGAAGGCGCGTCGCGGCTTGGCCTGATTGCCGACGACCATGCTGGAAATGATAGGAATCATCGGTAAGGTGCAAGGCGTGAAAGCCAGCAGCAGCCCGAAGCCGAAGAACAGCAAGGTGCCTGCGACCGGCCCCAGCGTCGCAAGACGTTGTGCCGCAGCCTGGTCCTCGGCGACGTTGGCGCCGCCGCCTGCGCCCGCCTCCCGTGGACGGGCGCTTGCCGGAGGTGGGACAGCAGGAACGGCAGCGGCTGCAGAGGCTCCTGCCGCCGTCACGGGCAAATTCACGGCCATGGTCTGCGGCGGATAACAGATGCCTCCTTCCGCACACCCTTGCCAATGCAGCGTCAACGGACCTGTCACGGATGCAGGAAAACGCAGGCGCAGCGCATCTCCGAGATAGATTTCCGTATCGCCAAAGAACTCATCATTCTTTGGCGTGCCTGGAGGAAGATCCAGGCGGACCTCCTCGCCCTGCCCGGAAACCAGCTTCAACGAGTGACGATAAACATAGTAGTTATCGGCAATGCGCCCTTGCGCCGCCAGTTCCCTCCCCTGCTGCTGCACTTGCGCCAGTTTGAATACATCGACCGGATCCAGGAATTCGGCTTCCTCCTTCCAGGAAAACAGTCCGGTACTCGCCCACGCACTGCCAATGGCGAGCAAACACAGAAAGACAATGGCCAGTACTCGCCGATATACAAACAACCTGATTCCTCCGGGCAATAGTCGGCCCCCAACCACCCTCATGCGGCGGTGAAAGGGAGCATATCCAGCGATGATGGAGGAGGTCGATTAACTGAAACTAAAGAAGGGAACGCAGGCGCGGAGAGCTTGGAAATCCGGGAGCCGACCTGCCTGGGCCAACAATTTCTGGCCTAACATATGGATCCTTGGCTGCAGCGGATTGGGATGCAAATGCGGGTATTGCTGGTAGAAGACGACGAACTGATCGGCAAGGGAATTGTGGCTGGCTTGCGCGCGCACGGCATCATGGTGCAGCACGTTTGCACGGCAGTGGAAGCTGAAGCCGCCCAAACCGGGAACTCCTTCAATGCCCTGGTGCTCGACCTGGGGCTTCCCGACCGTGACGGCATGGAGTTGCTCTCCGTTGTGCGCGCGATAGAACCGTGTTTGCCCGTGCTGATACTGTCCGCTCGGGATGCCATAGAGCACAGGATAGCGGGCCTGCACCAGGGCGCCGACGACTACATGACCAAGCCGTTTGATCTGCGGGAATTGGCAGCGCGATTGCATGCGCTGGTCAGACGCACACAGGGGCGCGCAGCCCAGATCATTGCGGCGGGACCGTTGCGTCTGGAACCTGAAAGCGGGCTTGCCTGGCTGGAAGGCCAAGCCATCTCGCTATCGCGTCGCGAGGTGGATCTGCTGGCTCATCTGGCCACTGCCGATGCGAGATGGATTGCTCCTGATCTGCTCAGTGAACGCCTGTACGGGTTGGGCGAAGAAGTAAGCAGCAACGCGCTCAATGTCCATATTCACAACCTGCGCCGCAAGCTTGGAGCTGAAGTGATTGAGACTTCGCGTGGATTGGGATACAGGCTGGGTTGGAGAATCAACGCATGAGCTTGCGTCTGCGCGCGGTCCTGATCGCAGGAATTTCTCTGATGGTTTTATGGGCGGCGGCAGCCGCCTGGATGATGCTGGGTGTGCGTGCCGACGTTGCTCGTACACTCGACGGCCGGCTGGCCATGTCGGCTCGCATGGTCTCTGGCCTGCTTGCAGGCTCGGCCATAGATCCCAACGCCAAGCCGACGGATTTCGCGCAAGCGGTTCGTGTCAATGGCAGCGAAGGAATCGCTTGCGAGATTCGCGCGCTTCGCGGCGAAGTTTTGGCGCGCACCAGCGGCAGTCCGGCCTCGGACTTCGAAAGCCTGCCTGGCGGTTACAGCACGCGCATGATAGCGGGGCAGGAATGGCGGATCTATGTGCTTCGTGACGACAGCTACCAGATAACGACAGCGGATCGTGTCGATCAAAGGAACTCGCTGATCAATGAGTTGCTGTTTGCGGCAGGCGTGCCATTCCTGATCGCGCTTCTTGGCGGACTGGCTGCTCTCTGGATCGGTATTGGGCAAGGCCTTGCGCCGCTGCAAGCCTTGCGCATGCAGTTGCGGGCCAAGGAGACGGACGACACCACGCCTATTGCCGTCGCGAGGCCGCCAACGGAGCTTCGTCCGGTCCTGGATGCGATGAACGGACTGTTGGGACGGCTGGCCCAGGCACTCTCAAGCCAGCGGGCATTTACGGATGCGGCAGCGCATGAATTGCGTACCCCACTGACCGTGATCGACACTCACCTGCAAGTGGCCAGGCTGACTGAAGGCGAAGAAGCCGCGTCTTCACTTTGTAGCGCCGAAGAAGGCGTAAAGCGCCTGCGGCGCACCCTGGACCAAATGATGGTTCTTGCTCGTGCCGAGGCATCGATCAACCCGGAAGACAGGTGCGCATCCATCCAGGAAGTCATCTCCAGCGTCATCAATGCAACAACGGTCGAGGCACAGGCGCGCTTGGCGCTTTCCATCCATGGGTCCGATAGCGGCAGCTCGATTCCCCGCGGGATGCTGGAGGCTGCCGTCCGCAACCTTGTAGACAATGCAATCCGCTATTCCCCCGAAAACATGACTGTCGAAGTCGCGGCGCACTTCGAGTCCCCGACCCGACAATGCCGCGTCATCGTGACCGACCGCGGGCCAGGACTCAGTGAGGATCAAGTAGCCAAAATTGGGCGCCGCTTCTGGCGCGGAGACCAAGGCCGAAGCCGCAACGACGGTGCTGGTCTTGGTATCTCGATCGTGCATGCCATTGCCGAGCGATTCGGAGGGACGCTGAATCTGAAGCCCCGGGCAGGCGGGGGTCTGATTGCGGAACTTGTGCTTCCATGTTTCCCGCTGGTTCAGTGAACTTCAGAATGCACTAGCAGCAGTCCGACAGGCCACAGCGATAGATACAGTGGCTCTCTGCCCTACTCTCTGGATCCCGTCGGACTGTTCTTTTTGCTCTTGCTGGCCTGGAAGCGGGCCTTCTTCTGGCGATTCCCGCAGGTGTTCATGTCACACCACCGCCGCGTGCGGCTCTGGCTGGTGTCAAAAAACGCGGCCTGGCAGCTAGTCGATGCGCACAAAGCCAGCTTTCCGTCTCGTTCGCCTGCGACGACGCTGATGGCGTCGGCGGCGATGACGCCCAGGGCGTCTTCCACGCGGGCCGCCGGGCCCAGCCACCACTGCCGCCTGCCTTCGGATGACAGGGTTGCCGCGGCCTTGCTCTCGACGCTGCGGGCATTGATGACTTTGACGGCGGACGCAGGCAGCGGGTCTCCCGACGCGGACGCGCTCGCCGCGGCGTGGATTGCTTCCCTCAGTTCCCAGGCCAGCTCGAGCTGGGCGTTGGTGCAGGATTTCACGGCCAGGCCGTTCAGCGCCAGCCAATCCAGGAACCGGCGCGGTGTGGGAATACGCTCCACGGAATCGCCTTGACGCTCCGTCAAGGTTCCGGTGAAGCACGTCGCCAGCACGCTGCCGAGGCGGAATTCAGGAAAATCGGCGCGCATGAGATCCCCCAAGCCGGTTGACCGTGAAATTGGCGGTATGTTAGAACCATCTAAGCCGGTTCGCAATGGCTCGTACTTCAAACCACGATGACCAGGAGATCGCATGCCTGCTTCAAACAACGACGTACACGTATTTCAGGCCCGCACCACCGATGCGGATCTCGACGATCTGCGGGCTCGACTGGCCGCGGCGCGCTTGCCGGAGGCCGAAACCGTTAAGGGCGCGGCGCCCGGCGCCCGCCGCTGGGCGCAAGGCGTTCCGCTGTCCGACCTCATCAGCGTAGTGGACTACTGGCGCACCGCGTACGATTGGCGCTCGTTCGAGGCGCGCCTGAACCGGATCGGGCAGTTCCGCGCCGTGATTGATGGCCTGGGTATCCACTTCCTGCACCGCCGGTCGCGGCGCGCGGACGCCACTCCTCTGCTGCTGACGCATGGTTGGCCGGGCAGCATCGTTGAATTCGTCGATATCGTGGACGAGCTGGCAAATCCGAAGGACGCCGGCGCGCCGGCGTTCCATGTGGTGGCGCCGTCGCTGCCGGGATTCGGCTATAGCGACAAACCGGCAGCGACGGGTTGGGGAACCGAGAGGATCGCAACCGCCTGGGTGGAACTGATGGAACGGTTGGGCTATGACAAGTTCCTGGCCCACGGCGGCGATTGGGGAGGCGTGATCACCGCGATCCTGGGCGGCAGGTTTCCGGCGCGGGTCATGGGCATCCACACCACGCTCGCGCAGGCCCCGCCAGGGTTGCCGTTGGACGGGCTGACGGCCGCTGAACGCAAATGGGCCGAGGACACCCGCGACTTCTGGCGCTACCGGGCCGCCTACGCGAAACAGCAGGCGACCCGGCCGCAAACGATAGGATATGCGCTGGTCGACTCGCCGGTCGGGCAACTGGCCTGGATCCTGGATAAATTCGCGGAGTGGACGGATAACGTAGACAGCCCGTTCGAGCGGATTTCGCGGGACCGCATCCTGGACAACGTCACCCTGTATTGGCTGACGCGGACCGGCGCGTCGTCGGCGCGTATCTATTACGAAAGCCACGACTCGCTGGACCCCGAGTTGCGGGTCGATGTGCCGTCGGCCATCAGCATCTACCCCCGCGACATCGAAAAATGTCCGCGTCCCTGGGCGCAGCAGCGGTATCGGCGGATCGTCCGGTGGCGCACGCCCGACATCGGCGGGCATTTCCCGTCGCTGGAAGCGCCCGAGGATTTCGTCAAGGATCTGCAGGCTGGCCTGGCGGCGGTGCTGGCCGCCCATGGGTGAGGCGCGCCCGGGACTTATGGTCATGCACGGTGGGATGGGCGTATTCGCGGGCCATGCAATCTCAACGACCTCCTGCGCCACCAGAGCCAGACCCCGCTGATGCCCAATGTGCCCAGGCCCAGGCCCAGCAATGCCACGACGGTTTCGCCCGCAACGCCGCCCAACTCGCCCGTGTGCAGCGGATAAAGCACGGAATTGATCCGCGCGCCCGGATCGAGTTCGTTCCAGCGCTGCGCCGCCAGCACCTTGCCGTCGCGCGGGTCCAGCCAGACGGTGGACCGTCCGTTGGGATGCGGATCGTCCGGCACGCTCATTCGGATGGCCAAGGGCCGGTCGGTGCGCGGGGTGTAAAGAAAATAGCCTATCGAGCCGTCCGGAAATGCCGCCTGGGCGGCGGCGGCCAGTTCGTCCAGGGACTGAGGCTGGATGGCGCCTGCGGGCCGCGCCGGCAGCTTGGGCGCCACGACCGGCGTCTGGCCGCTGGCCAGCGTGATCCAGCCGCCTATCGGACGCCAGGCCATGTAGGCGCCGCTGGCTATGCAGACGCCCAGCGCCAGCGCCAGGATGGCGCCGCCGTTGCGGTGCAGGTCGAACAAGGCGCGCAACGTGCCCTTATCGAACGCCATGCGCAAGGACGGCGGCCATTTGCGCGGCCACCATACGACCAGCCCGGACACCATCAGCACCAGATAGGCCAGCGCCGTCCAGGCCAGTATGGCTTTGCCGGTCTGTTCCAGCATCAGGGCGCTGTGCAGCTTATAGACCAGGGCGACGATGCCCTCGTCCTCCCCCCTTCTGCCCTTGCTCCCGGCCGCTGGTCGGATCCAGATAGACCGTGCCGTCCCAGGCGCCAGCCGCCCTCACCCTGACCTGCATGGTTTCGCCCGGATCGCGCGGCGGACGGAAGGTGAAGGAGGCTTGCGGCCCGAACCCGGCGGCCAGATTGCGGCGCAAGAATTCGAACGATGCCGGCTGGCCGACGCCTGCGCTTTCGGCCCGGAACAATTCCGGATGCAGCAGTTTGTCCAGCGGCCGGGCAGCCACCAGAAAGGCGCCGCTGAACCCGGAGAGGATCAGGATCCCGCCCAGGCTCAGCGCCACCCAGCGATGGCATAGCAGCCAGATGCGCTTGGGCATCAGTACGCCAGGCGCGCCTGCAGGTAGACCATGCGCGGCGCGCCGACCATGCGGCCGCCGTTGGTGTCGACGTTGCGGGTGTAGTAGCGGCGGTCAAACAGATTGTTTACGCCGACGGCCAGTTCGCTGCCCTTCCATTGCGGCAGTTTGTAGCTCAGCTGCGTGTTCCAGACGCTGAAGCCCGGCACCCGGCCTTCGCTCGCGTCGGCGCTCTCGTCTTCGGTGTTGGCCGTGTCCGAATACTGGCCGCTCTGCGCGGTGGTGTAGAGGTTGAAGGTCCAGTTGTTGCGGGTGTAGCGGCCGCCCAGCGTGCCGGTCTGGCGCGAATAGAACGGCACGTCGTTGCCTTCGAACTCGCCGGATTTCTGGATGGCGCGCACGTAGGTGTAGTTGGCGTAGAGATTCAGGCCGGCGAGCGGTCCGGACTTGTCGAAGTCGTAGTCGATGGCGAATTCGACGCCGTTGTGGGTGGTGGCGCCCAGATTGCGGAACACGGCCGGATTGGTGCCGGGGATCGACAGGATCTGGTTGTCGAAGCGCAGGTCGAAGACCGTGAATTCGGTGTGGGTCTGTTCGCCCGAGTAGCGCAGGCCCGCTTCGATGGTCTTGGCGACTTCGGGGCTGAGCGGGTTGGACGCCGACATCGAGTTCAGCTGGGTGTACTGCACCGCGCCGAACGAGGTGTTGTAGTTGGTATAGAGCGTCAGCGCGTCGTCGACCAGATAGGCCACGTTCAGCGACGGCAGGCCGCGGCTGTTGCGCAGGTCGAACGGTGTGTCGTTGACGGTGCCGCTGGGCTGGCGGTTGGTGCGGATGTGTTCATAGCGCACGCCGGGCGTCACGCGCCATTTGCCGAAGGCGATGCGGTCGTCCAGGTAGATGGAGTGCGCTTCGGTCTTGTTGTCGAAAACCTGGGCGACGCCGACGCGCTGGCCGGTGGCCAGGGATTCCGAATAGCGCCGATCCTGGCCGCTTTCGTGGATGTAGCGATAGCCGATGGTCACGTCGTGCGTGGTCGGGCCCCATTCCAGGCGCTGCGTGTAGCGTGGCTCTATGCCCAGCACCTGGTTGTTGCGCGGCTGGTAGTCGTTGCGTCCCGCCGTGGTGTTGATCAGCGAACTCTGGCGCGAGCTGTCGTAGTGATAGATGCGGGCCTCGAACTCCTGAGTGTCCGAGATGGAGTTCAGGTAGCCGATGTCGACCTGGTCGCGCTGGCCTTTCCAGTAGTCGGTGGGATGGGTGTTCTGGAACGGATCATCGCGGTACTGCGCCACGGTCAGGCCGCCGGGCGTCATGGACTTGACGTCGTAATGCGCGAACTTGCCGTAGATTTCCGAGGTCGGCGTCAGCTCATAGCGCCACTTCAGCGCCACGTCGTTGTAGCGGTCGTGGCTGGCATCGCGCCATTGTTCGCCGTCCATGCCGGAGTACATCAGCGCCACGCCCAGGCCGTTTTCGAACTGCGTGCCCATGAAGCCGGTGTACTGGGTATTGGTGCCGCCCTGGCTGAAGATGTTGTAGCGGGCGGAAGCCTCGGCGGTGAGTCCGGGGGTAGTCGGAATCGAGCGGGTCTTGAAGTTGATCACGCCGCCCACGTTCTGCGGGCCATAGCGCACCGCCCCGCCGCCGCGCACCACGTCGATGGCCTCGATATTGCCCAGGCTGGTCGGCGACATCACCAGGTTCGGCTGGCCGTAAGGGGCCATGGCCATGGGGATGCCGTCCAGCAGCATGGTGGTGCGAAATGAATTGCGCGGGTTCAGGCCGCGGATGCCGACATGCAGGCCTACCGAACTGCCGCTGGCGCTGGTGCTGCCGCTGATCTGCACGCCGGGCACGCGGCGCAGCACGTCGGCCACGCTGGTGGCGCCGCTGTTCTGAATTTCGTCGCGCTTGACCAGCGTGCGGGCGCCGCCGAAGGTCTGCACGCTGTTTTCCAGGCCGGTGCCCAGCCAGTCGCCGCTGACCTGGATCGACTCCAGCGTGTTGGCGTTGCCTGCTGGTATGGCCTTGGCGGCGGGAGCCGGCGCGCGCACCACGTACCCCTGGCCGCCCTGCTCCACCGCCACCAGGCCGGTGCCGGACAGCAGTTGGGCCAACCCGGACTCCACGCCGTAGCTGCCATCCAGGCCCTGGGTCCGCAGCCCCCCCGTGTCCTCGGGCCGGAAGGAAAGCGTGATGCCGCCCGCCTTGGCGAAGGCGGAAAGCGCCTGGTCCAAGGGACCTGCCGGGATGCGATAGTCATGCATTGCGGACGGAGCCGCGCTTTGGGCTGCCGCGGGCGGCGCCGCGGCGAACGCGGCCGCCAGGCTCAGCGTCAATCCGGCTAGCCGCAGGACGCGGGTTTGGGTTTGGTCTTCGACTGCCACTTGGTCACATCCCTACAGGTCATCAATGCGCGGTATGCCGGATGAGGCCGGGGGAAAGGGACAACCACGATGCGGCAAAGTTGTAAATAAGTGAAACCTGGACGGACTGGCGACGCGTCAGCGCGTCAGCGTGACCCAGTAGGACGTGCGCGCCACGACGCGCAGGTCCAGCGTCTTGGCCACAACGGCGAGTAGCGCGTCGGTGTCTTGCAGGCGGAACACACCGGACACCCGCAGGCTGCCCACCGCCGGATCGCAACGCACCATGCCGCGCCGGTAGCGCGATACCTCGGCCAGCAGCATGTCCAGTCGCATGTTGTCGGCTTCGATGACGCCGCGCGTCCATCCGGGCGACTCCGATCCGGCGGGCGCGCTGGGCAGGAAGGCATCGGAGGTGAAGCGGACCGACTCGCCGGCGTTGAAGATCCGTTCCGGACTGCCGTTCCTGAGGTTCACGGCGACGCGGTGCTCCAGTACGGCCAGTTCGGTCAGGGCGTCGCCGTCATCCAGTTGCCGCACCACAAAGCGGGTACCCAAGGCGCGCAAGCGGCCCTGGGGCGTCTCCACGATAAAGGGCCGCGCCCTGCCCGACGGGTCGGCGGCCGTGCGCACATAGACCTCGCCGCCGCGCAACTGCAGCAGGCGTGTTTCGTCGGAATAGCGCACGTCCATGGCCGTGTCGGTATTCAGGTGAACCTGGCTGCCGTCGGCCAGGTGCAGATCCTGGCTTTCGCCCACCGCCGTGTGATAGGCGCCCGCCGGCTGCGTATTCATGCGATAGGCCAGCAAGGCGGCGGGCGGCAGCGTCAGCCCCAGCGCTGCCAGGGTGCGCAGCACCGTGCGCCGGCTGACTTGCGGCGCACGCGTCAAGAGCGGCACGCCTACCGAGGCCGGCACGGCGTCGAATTGCTGCATCAGGCGCTGCGCCCGCTGCCAGGCAAGCTCGCGTTCGGGATTGCCATGGCGCCAGCGTTCAAAGGCTGCATGATCGGCCGGCCCTGCCTCGCCGGAGTGCAGGCGCACCAGCCAGCGGGCGGCTTCCCGAATGACCGAGGCATCGATCGGCTTGGATCCTGTCGCGTCCATTTGTCAGGAGTCCAGCATGGTCAGGCAGATTTCGAAGCCTTGGGCCATGTAGCGCTTTACCGTACGGTCGCTCAGGCCGGTGCGCGCGGCGATCTCGACGTAGGTGAGACCTTCCAGCTGTGACAGGACGAACACCTCGCGCGCCTGCGGCGCAAGGTTACCGAGCATGCGGTCCAGCTGTTGCAGCGCCTGCTGCACGCCCAGCAGCATCTCGGGCGTAGCCTCCAATTCCGGTGGCAGCGCGGCCATGGCCTCGAGCCAGGCGCGTTCCAGCGAGCGGCGGCGCCAGTGATCGTTGAGCAGCCCCCGGGCGATGGTCGTCAGATAGGCCCTGGGCTGGCGCAGCGTGCGGACTTCCTCGGGATTGCGCAGCACGCGTAGAAAAGTGTCGTGCGCGAAGTCGGATGCCTCATCGCCATGGCCGAGGCGATGCCGCCACCATTGGCAGAGCCATTCGTAGTGGTTTTCGCAGAGTAGCTGTAGCGGCTGTAGGGGGTTGGACATGCTCGAACGCCCCGATAGGCAGCGCGATGACACGGAACGGCGGCCTGCCGGGCGATAGCGCCGGCGGCCAATCGGGGTAAATGATACCAAGAACCGTTCGCAGTATCGAACTGGCGGCAGCGAGCGCTCAAGCTTCTTGAAGTCTGCCGCCTTATGCCTTCAGAACGGCACCACCACCTTCAAGGTGCCGCGGTGGCTCTGTATGTGCGACGAAAAGTCGCCGTCGTACTGCAGCCGGAAATCGATGCCGCCCGCGTTCGACACCTGCAGGCCCGCGCCGATGCGGCCGATGACGTCGTCCATGGGCACCGAGGTCTCGAAGGCGCCCGAGCCGGCCGGCGCGCCCTGCAAGCGCGCTTTGACCGTGTATTCGTCCTTGGACAGGAAGGACACGCCGCCATACATGTAGGGGCGCATGGTGGCGCCGTTCTTCAGCGCCACTTTGCCGCCCAACTCCAGCGTCGGCGACAGGGCCATGACGAACTGGTTGCTGCTTTCCACGTCCAGATGCAGGGCGTTGCGGGATTCGCTGTAGCCGGGCATGTGGGTGTAGGACGCGTCCAGGTCCACATAGGGTTTCAGATAAACGTGTTCGGCGGCATAGGTGCGGGCGATGCGCAGACGCAAGGCCGCGCCATAGACGTCCAGGTCCGAGTTGGCCGTGCTCTGCATGCCGGGGATGCGGATACTGCGGTCGATGTCGTACTGGCCATAGCCGCCGCCCAGGGCCGCGGACAAGGTCCAGGGTCCGGTTTCGCGCTTGAGCACCACGCCGGCGTAGCCGCTGTCGCCCTTGCCGCTGACCCGTCCGTCGTCCCCGCTCAGATGGCTGTTTTGATAGGCGACGGAGCCGCCCAGGAACCAGCCCGGCTTTACCTGGCGCTGGCCGCCGAACTGGTAGGTGACGCCATCGAACGAAAAGCCGGAGACCCCGCCGTCGCCATCCTGGTTGGTATTGATGCCGGACACCTGGCCCCAGAGGCAATCCTGCTCGCCGGTCAGCGCGTCGCCGCCCTGGAACGCCGGGCACGACATCATGGCGCCGGTAAAGCGCGCCATGCTGGCCTGCATCTGCGCGGCGGGCGCCACGGTGACGCCCGCCGACAGGTCGGACAGCCGGTTCGAATAGGTGTCGGCGCCTTCCCGGGAGGCCATGTCCAGCGCCGCGAACAAGGACGCCATGGCGGCATTGCCGCCCAGGTTCCAGGCGCCCTGCATATGCCGCGCCACCGAGCGCTGGTTGGCCGCCAGCTGCATGGACGGCGCGGCGAAGTCGGCCTGCACCGCGCGCACGCGCACGTCCTGGCCGTCCAGCCTGGCGTCGTAGTCGATCACCGGGCTGTCTTTGGCCGCGGGGCTGCCCTGGACGTCGCCTTGCAGCGTCGCCACGGTGACTTCATAATCGGGCAGCAGCGTGATCGGCTGCACATTTACCTGGCCGTTCAACCGCGTGTCTCCCTGCACCACCATGCGCGGGGATTTGAGGTTGGCGAAGTCCACGTCCGCCTGCAGGATGCCGCCGGCTTGCAGATTGAAGTTTCCCGCCACCGTCAGGTTGTCGAACGCGCCGGACCGGCCGATGGCCACCAGGCCGGCGTTGTCGATGTTGGCCTGATAGAGCGTGGCGTCGCTCAGGGTGCCGGTGGCAGCGTTCCAGACATTGCAGGCGATGCCGCCCGCGCCGCCGCCGCATTCGATGTTGCCCAGGACGGTCCCTGCATTGTTGATGGCGAGGTTGGCGCCGGAGGGGCTGGCGAGGAAGCTTGCGGTCTTTGCTTGCTGCAAGGACGCGCCGTCATAGCGCACCGCGCTGCCGCCGGAGCCGGCCGTGATCGTGCCCGCCGTGCCCACGGTCAGCGTGTTCTGCTTGTCTCCCACGATCCAGACGCCATAGGCGCCCGCGCCGCTGCCGCCGCTGACGGCACCGTTGACGGTGACCGCGACCTGCCCCGAGCCCTGCGGCCCCGCGCTTTGTGCAAAGATGCCGGTGGCGCCGGCGCCGGTGGCGGCGATGCTGCCGCTCTGCGTCACCGTGACGTTCCCGCCCGAACCCGTGCTGCCAGCTCCCGCCGTGCTGCCCGCGAAACCGCCGGCGGCGTTGCCGCCCAGCCCGCCCCCGCCGCCGATGGATTGGGCGATCACGCCGTAGGCGTAGTCGCCTTGGGTCGTGATGTTACTGGCGACATTGAGGTTGAGCGTGCCGCCGCTGCCGCTGCCGCCCGTCTGGCCGCTGCCCGGGGTCCAAGCGCCCGAGCCCAGTTGCAGCCCCTTGCTGATGTCGCCCGCGATACCTCCGCCGCCGCCGATGGACTGCGCGATCACGCCATGCGAGCCCGCGCCGCTGGTGCTGATGTGGCCGCCGGCATTCAAGGTCAAGGTCACGGCCCCGCCGTCGCCGGCCGCGCCGCCGCGCCCGCCCAGCGACACGCCGGTCAGGTTGCTGGCGTCGCCCGCGCCGCCCAGGCCGCCGCCGCCGCCGATCGATTGCGCCAGCACGCCATAGGCGCGCGCGCCTTGCGTGGTGGCGGCGATGCCGGTGGCGACGTCGATGGCGCCGCCCGAACCGGCCAAGCCGCCGCTGCCGCCCACCGAGACGCTCATGGAATGGCTGTTCTGCTGCAGCTTGGAACTGCTGTTGCCGGCGCCGGCCGTGCCGCCGCCGCCGCCGACCGACTGCATCGCCAGGGCTGGCGCGTCGTCGCCCGAGGTCTGGACGTTCAGCCATCCGCCCCCGCCGGAGGTCAGGATGCTGCCGCCGTTGCCGGCCACGCCGCCGGTGCCGCCGAACGAGGCGCCGACGGTGATGGTGCCCTGTGCCTGGTCCGAGCCGTCGCCGCCCTGCCCGCCGCCTCCGCCTATGGATTGCAGCAGCACGCCATAGGCGCTGTAGCCTGCAGTGGAAATGCTGTTGCCATGGTCGTCGTCGAAGGAGACGCTCAGGTTGCCGCCGTCGCCGCCGGCGCCGCCGCTGCCGCCCACGCCGATGATGGCGTTGGCCTTGATCTTGCTGCCCGAGGCGCTGGACGATCCGCCTACCCCGCCGCCTCCGCCTATCGATTGGGCAACCAGGCCGTCGGCCCAGTCGCCGGCGGTGGCGATCTTGCCCGCGTAGTTAACGCTGACATTGCCGCCATGGCCGCCCGTGCCGCCGGTACCGCCCACGTCCACGCCGAATTGGTAGGTGCTGTTTTCGTCGTCGAGCCGTTCCTTGTTGTCGCTGTGGTTGCCGATCCGGTCCAGGATGGGATAGGACGAGGCGTCGGCGCCCAACGATCCGCCCAGGCCGCCACCGCCGCCGATGGATTGCAGCAGGACGCCATCGGCGTCGCCGCCTTCGGTGCGGATCGCGCCTTGCAAGGTTGCATTGATGTCGCCGCCCGTGGCGCCCGAGCCCCCGGTGGCGCCCAGGCCCACCTGCAAGCGGGCGGACGGCCGATCTTCCGCGCTGCCGGCCACGTTCAGCGTGCCGCCCTGCGAGGCCCCGCCGCCGCCGCCGATGGATTGCGCCACGATGCCGCGCGAACCCGAGCCCAGCGTGCGGATGGTGTAGTTGGGGTTCAGCGTCACGTCCACCTTGCCGCCGGTGCCGCCCGCTCCGCCCGTGCCGCCCAGGGCCAGGGTGAGCTTGACGTTGGTGGGGCCGCCATGCGTGTAGGCGTTGCTGCTGCCCACCCCGCCATTACCGCCGCCTCCGCCTATGGATTGCGCCAGCACGCCATTGGCGTAATCGCCATAGGTCACGATGGTGGACGCCGGCGGCATGCGTACGCCCGGCGGCGTCAACAGCGATGGGGGCAAGCCGGCATAGGCGCCGTTGGCGTCGCCCAGGCCCACGCTGACCGCGCCGCCGTTGCCGCCGCCGGAGCCGGAGCCGCCCAAGGTCATGCCGGCGGACAGCGAGATCGTGGTTTCATCGCCCAGCACCGTGGACAGCACGGATGAATCGCCGCCGTTGCCGCCGCCTCCGCCTACCGACTGCGCCATCACCGCGTGGGAGCCGTCGCCCAGCGTGACGACCGTGGAGCCGTTGCTGAGGTTGACCTGCGTGACGCAGGCGGCATCTCCGGCCGGGCAGGCGTCGCTGCCCGCCCCGCCGCTGCCGCCTACCGCCGCTTCGAAGTTGAACGCCAGCGACGCGCCCTCGCCGGTGGGCACCGCCAGCACCAGATCGCTGGCGCTGGAGCTGCCGCCGTTGCCGCCGCCGCCTCCTATGGTCTGCGCCAGGATGCCGAACGAGTCGTTGGGCGCGTAGGTGTCCGGGTCGATGCCCGGGCTGGCGTAGTCCATGCCCGTGGCGACATGGGAGCTGCTGAGGTTCACGATGGAGGAATAGCCGGTGCCGCCCGAGCCGCCGCTGCCGCCCAGCACCACGGCCGCGTTGAAGCCCACGGTGACGTCGTAGTAGCTGGCGTCACCGCCATTGCCGCCGCCTCCGCCTATCGATTGGGCCAGGATGCCGGCCGAGTGGGCGCCGCCGGTGCTGATGTTGAGGTTGCTGTAGCCCACCTTGACCTCGGCGGCCTTGCCCCCGCCGCCGCCGCTGCCGCCCAGTTGCAGCGCGGCGAACGAGGCCACGCTGGCGTTCTTGACGCTGCCACCCGTGCCGCCGCCGCCGCCAACGCTCTGCGCGATGATGCCCGGCGCATAGTTGCCGTGAGTGGCGATGTTCGACGTCGAATACGTCAACGTGCCATCGCAGCCGCCCTGATTGCTCATGCAGACCGAGCCGCCGTCGCCGCCGCCGCTGGCGCTGCCGCCGATTGCCACCGACACGCCGACCGATGCGGTGAAGGTGTCGCCGCCGTTGCCGCCGCCCCCGCCCACCGACTGGGCCAGCACGCCTGCACCGAATTGGCCGGCCGTCTGGATAGAACCCAGATCCTGGATGATCACGTTGCCGCCCGCGCCGCCCCCGGCGCCGCCGCCGCCCACGCCCAGCACGCCGATGCTGTCGCCGCCGCTGCCGCCGCCGCCGCCGATGGACTGGGCCACCATGCCGATGGCGGCGTTGCCGGCCGTCGTGATGGAGCCGGTGTTGCCGAGCACCACCGTGCTGCCGGATGAACCGGTGGCCCCGGCCGAACTGCCGCCCACGCTGAGCAGGCCAGTGGCGCTGCCGGAGGCCCCGCCGCCGCCGCCGATGGACTGGCCGATCATGCCGTGCGAGTTGTAGCCCGACGTGGCGATGGAGCCCGTGTTGTTCAGGGTGACCTGGCTGGCCGCGCCACCGCCCGCGCCATCCCCGCCCAGCGAAACCAGTTCGGCCGTGTCCGCGCCACCCGCGCCGCCGCTGCCGGCGATGGACTGGGCCAACACGCCATAGGCGTGGTCGCCGCTGGTCGTGATGGTTCCGCCGGTCGTGGCGGTCACCGTGCCGGCGTTGCCGCCATTGCCGCCGTTGCCGCCCTGGCCGCCCAACACCGAGACGAAGTCGCTGCCGGTGCCGCCGCCACCGCCGATCGATTGCGCCACGATGCCGGTCGCAAAACTGCCCGTGGTACTGATGGCGCTGCCGCTCGCGGCTACGACGTTAACCGCGCTGGCGTTGCCGCCAAACCCGCCGCCGCCGCCCTGCCCGGCCAGCGCGGTGCTGTCGCTGCCGTCGCCGCCCTGCCCGCCCAGGCTTTGCGCCGCCAGGCCAGGCAGATTGTCGCCGCGGGTGGCGACGCTGGCGCCCTGATAGAGATTGATGGCGACGCTTCCGCCCGCGCCGCCATTGCCGCCCGAGTGGTCCTTGTCGGGACCCATGCCGCCTTTGCCGCCTATGGCGCGGGCAGCGACGCCCGCGCCTTCGATGGTAGCGCCAGCGGCCGAACCGGCCACATCCAGCAGCACCGAGCCATTGACGTCCACCGTCACCTTCTGGGTCCAGCTGTCCGAGGTGCCGCCGCCGTTGCCGCCGTTGTCGCTATTGTCGGTCGAGGCCGTGCCGTCGCCGCCGATGCTCTGCGCGTAGATGCCAAAGACCGTGGCGCTGTCGTAGACCTGCCAGTAGCTGTAGGCCTGGCCCTGGTGCGTCACCTGCACCGTGCCGCCCGTGCCGGCATTGCCGTTGTTGTAGCCGCCCATGCCGCCCACGGAATTCGCGTAGATGGCGGCGCCGTTGCCATAGGTGCGCAGGCGCGCCGCGCTGCTGCCCAGGTTGATGGCGCCGGTATTGCTGACCGTGACCGTGCTGGCGTTGCCGCCATTGCCGCCCACCTGCTCGCCGTATTCCAGCGTCGGGTCGTTCTGGTCGCCGCCCGCCCCGCCCAAGGCGCGGGCATTGATGCCGTACAGGCCCTGGCGCGGCGTGGGCAAGGAACCCGACATCGTCAGGTTGCCGGAGTTGGTCACGGTGACGGTCTGGCCCAGGCCCCCGTGGCCGCCGTTCGAGTCGTTGTTGTCGTTGGCAGGGTCGCCGATCCCGCCGGACGATACCGCCATGATCAGGCTGTTGAAGTTGCTGAGCGCCGTGCCGTTGAGCGCGACGTCGCCGCTGCTGGACACGGTGACGTTGCCGCCGTCACCCGCGGTGCCTTCGTCCACGCCGTCGCCGCCGCGCGATAGGGCCGTGACCACGCCCAGCGGGTTCAGCCGGGTCTGATTCGCGTCGGCGTTGTAATTGCCCGATGAGGTGACGGACACATCAGGCCCATTCTGGCCGTCCTTCTCGTCGTTGTGGTCCACCCCGCTATCGCCTTCGCAGATGGCCTGGGCGCTTGGGTAGTTTCCCGACGACACATTCAGCGAAGGGCCGCCGGCACAGGCGTAGCCGGCCTGCGCGCTGCCCGTCGCGCCCCAGGCGCAGGCGCCCAGCGCCGACACCACGGCCAATCGCAGGGTGTTCTGCCGCAGCAGAGGGAAAGGCAGGCCGGGGTTGCGCACGGAGAAAGAGATGGGCTTCATCGATTCGCGGATTCTGTTGGCCTGAGCGCGAAGGCCGCCCGGATGCCCGGGGGCGCGCTCAGTAGTAACTGGCAAAGTTTCGCCACTAGAATCCGCAGGGTGCGCGCTGCGTGCAACTTTTTTTCGACGAATCAGTGGTTTTTTTCGACGAAATCCGCAAAAAAAACCACATCGTTACATTGGGTCCGGGCTTAGGTGTAAGCGAAAGTTAGGCCCCTGGAGGCGCCGCCGCCCCGCACATCAGGAACGGGTAGAGCCGCTGGCCGACGCCAGCAGCGTCCGTCCTTTCTGCGTCAGGATGACGACCGGTTCGGTATGCGCTTCTTCCCGGTCCCGGGACATGTCGACCAGCCCATTGGCGGTTGCGTCTTCCCAGGCCGACAGACACGGGCACGAACTGCGCCAGGCGTCCATGGTCTGCGCATAGGTGCGCGGCCGCTCGGCGATCCAGGCCAGGAATTGCAGCAAGTTGCCGAGCTGGGAGGTGCCGGGCTCGAGTGTGGGGTTGTCGTGCATGATGTGCTCCCGCCATGGCGGCTGTCCATGAACAATACTCCGGCGGGCTCGTCTGAGTCATTCCGCCTGGAGCCGTGCCGGCCTAGACCGCCAGCCTGCGCATCGTCAGCGCGACGACCGCCGTGGCGACGAGCTGCATGCCGGCCACAACGTACAGCCCGGCGGCGACGCCGCCCGTCCATTCCTTGAGCCAGCCCATCATGAAAGGCGTGGCGAAGCCCGCCAGGTTGCCCACCGAATTGATGAAGGCGATGCCGCCGGCCGCGGCAGTGCCGGTCAGGAATGCCGCCGGGATGGCCCAGAACACCGGGAAGGCGCCCAGCACGCCGATGGCGGCGATGCTCAAGGAGGCCATCGCCAATACCGGACTGCCGATATAGGCGCCGGTCAAGGACAGGCCCAGCGCGCCGACCAGGGTGGCGCCCGCGCAATGCAGCCGGCGTTCGCGGGTGGAATCGGAATGCATGCCGTTGATCACCATCGCGGCGGTGCCCAGGATGAAGGGAATGGCCGACAGCAACCCGATGTTCAGGGTGCCTTGCACTCCCAGTTCGCGCACGATCGAGGGCATCCAGAACGCCAGCGTCGCGTTGCCGCCGACGATGCAGAAGTAGGCGGCGGTACACAGCCACAACGCTGGCAGACGCAAGGCCTGAGCGAAGCTGGCGTGCTTGGCGGGATCCAGGCGCTCGCTGTCCAGTTCAGCCGTGAGCGCGGCCTTTTCCGCCGCGCTGAGCCAGCGCGCCTGCTGGGGGCGGTCCGGCAGATACGCCAGCACCACCATCCCGGCGATTACGGACGGAATGCCTTCCAGCACGAACAGCCATTGCCAGTTGCGCAGCGGGGCCACGCCGTCCATGCCGCTCATGATGAGACCGGCTATCGGCCCGCCCACGATGCCGGCCAGCCCGAACGACGTCATGAACCAGCCATTGATGCGCCCTCGCCGGCTGGCGGGAATCCAGTACGTCAGATAGAGCATCACCCCGGGGAAAAAGCCGGCTTCGAAGGCGCCGAGCAGAAAACGCAAGACGTAGAAGGAAGTCGGCGTGGTGACGAATGCCATCGCCATCGACGTCAGGCCCCACATTATGGTGATGCGGGCCAGGGTCTTGCGCGCGCCGATGCGCTGCAGCAGCAGGTTGCTGGGCACCTCGAAGATGAAGTAGCCGATAAAGAAGATGCCCGCCCCCAGGCCGTACACGGCCTCGCTGAAGCGCAGGTCCTGCAGCATCTGCAACTTGGCGAAGCCGACATTGACGCGGTCGATCCATGCCAGCAGGAACAGGAATATCAGGAAGGGGATGAGTCGCCAGGCGACCTTGCGGTGCATCAGGCCTGGATCGGCGGCGGCCGACGCGGCGTCTTGTGGCGGCGCGGAGAGGGGTTGCGGTGAAACAGCATCCATAGCGGGTTCCTCGGTGGAGCGGATCAGGAGTGCGCCCTAGCCCGCCGATACCGGGGCAAGGTCACGCGAGCAGATGTTTTCGGCTGCTATAAATATATTTTGCCATTTTGAAAAAATACAATAATGAGGATTTACCCGCATTGTCCGTGCGCGGGACGAGTCCTGCCCCAACGCCGGATCGTCACGCCAGCAGGTTCTTGGGCAATGCGGCAACAAAGGAAGCAAAGCTGATCGACCCTTGCCCGGGGCTCATGTGCAGCGTCATGACCGCGGCCGCGCGGGCCGAGTCCTGCGCCTGGATCGCCTCGAGCAGCTGGCCATGCTGCTCCCACGACGACGCAAGGCGGCCGAAGGCCGAGAAGGCGTGGAGCCGGTAGGCGCCCGTGCGCGAGCGCATGCGCAGGATCTCCTGGCGTAGATAGGGATTGCGGGCGCCCATGTACAGCGCATCGTGAAACCGCCGGTTGTGCTCCTGCCAGGCGTCGGTGTCCTCGCGCCGCACCACCGCGGCGGCGCGCTCATGGATGACCGCCAGCTCATCGCGTTCCGCGGGCGTCATGCGTTCGCAAGCCAGGCGCGCGCCGATTCCCTCCAGTTCGGCCAATAGCTCCCACATGGCCATCAGCTGAGCCACATCCATCTTGGCCACCACCATGCCGCCGCGCGGCAGGCTGGCCACCAGCCCCTGCGCCTGCAGTTGCAGCAGCGCCTCGCGCACCGGCGTGCGCGAGACGTCGTAGGTCTGCATCAGCATCTGTTCGTCGACGGGATCTCCCGGCAACAGGCTGCCGTCGCGGATCGACTCTTCGACGGACAGGCGGATGCGCTCAGCGGCTTTCATGGCGGACTCCGGTCAGGGGATAAAGAAAAGTCATCCACAGCATAGTATTTTCTTGACTTATATAAATATATTTATGAGACTAGACTTTTATTTTACCGAGCAAAGTGCGGCAGGAGGTAATGAGCATGGAAGACTCGTCCAAGCAGGCGTGGCAGGCCTGGGTGGCCCTGGTGTGCAGTACCCATGGCCTGACGGTGCCCGCCGAAACCCAAGCGGCGGTCGCGCGCGGCTTGCTGCGCCTCTCCGTTATCGAGGCGGATATCGCGAATTGCGGGGATGAGGATGCCTGACCTCCGCGCTCATCTTTCCATCGGCGACATGCGCAGGCGCTATGGCCAGGCCACGCCGGGCGAGCGCGCCGAGCTGGTTTCGGCGCAGGCCGCCACGTTCGAGCGCAGCGCCGCTGAGCTGCACTGCGCCACGCGCATCTATCAGCCCTGCCCGCCTGCCGGCCGGTCCGGCGGTCTGCTGGAAGGTGTGGGGCTCGCGCACAAGGATGCATTCGAGACCGGCGCGCATGCGCCTGGCCGTGGCCGGCCGTTGCGCGACGATGCGCCGGGACCGATGGCGACCGTACTGCGGCGCTTGCAGGATCAGGGCGCGCTCAATCTCGGCGCCCTGGCGATGGCCGAGCACGCCTGCGGGGCCACGGCCGAGAATCCGCATGGCCCGGCCCTGGTCAATCCGCTTGATCCCGCCGCCGCGGTGGGCGGCTCTTCCAGCGGCTGTGCGGTGGCGGTGGCGGCCGGCCTGGTGCCCGCCTCGCTCGGCACCGACACGGCCGGCTCGGTGCGGATGCCGGCGGCTACCTGCGGCCTGGTGGGGCTCAAGCCGACCCAAGGCGTGATCCCGGCGGACGGCGTGGCGGCCTTGGCGCCGACGCTGGACACGGTGGGGGTGATCGGCCGAGACGCGCTGGACGCCGCCTGCGTCTATGCCGCGTTGCTGCCATCGGCGACGGTCGCGCCGGGGCTGCCCACGGATGCGGCGGGTATCGAACAGGAACTTTCCAGGCCCCGGCGCTGGCGGGTGGCGTCCACGCTCGCGACCGCCGGCGCGCGCGCCGACGTGGGCGCGGCGATGGCGTGCTTCGAACAGCGATTGCGGGATTCGGCGCGGATCGATGCCCAAGCGGGGCCCGATCTGGACCGCCTCAACCGCCTGGCGCAGATCGTGCTGCACGCGGAGGCTGCCGCCACACTCGCCGGCAGCGTGCGCCGCGAATTGGCGTCGCTGGCGCCCGCCACCCAGGCCATCGCGCTGCCTGGTTGGGCCATGCCGGCGATCTGGTATCGGCATGCTCTGTCGCAAATCGCGTCGTCGCGCGCCGCGTTCGTCGCCACGTATCTCGCCGATGCGGACCTGCTGCTCACGCCCTGCCTGCCGCAAGGGGTGCCGGACTGCTCGGCGGTCACCACCAGCAGCCCTGCTTTCGAGCCGCGCGCGCTCGCGGCGCTGCATCGCCACCACGCCTACCTCAACTATCTGGGCCTGCCCGCGCTGGTCCTGCCCGTCGGCATCGACGCGCTGGGCCGCCCCGTCTGCGTGCAAGCGGTCGGCGCGCCTGGCAGCGACGCCCTGCTGCTGGCCTTCGCGCACCAGTTCGCCCTGCCCTTTTCCGCCATCCTGCAACACTAATCCACGGACTCATCATGGCCAGAATCAATGCCTCCCCCACCCTTGCGCGTTTTCGCGTGCTGGACCTTTCGCGCGTGCGCGCCGGCCCGACCTGCGTGCGCATCCTGGCCGATTTCGGTGCGGACGTGATCCGCATCGAGCCGCCGGCCGGAATCGATCCCAACGAAGCCATGTTCGCCGCCGACCGCACCGGCGGCGACTTCCAGAACCTGAACCGCAACAAGCGGTCGATGACGCTGAACCTGAAGAAGCCCGAAGGCCTGGCCGTGTTCAAGCAGCTGGTGGCCACGGCCGATGTGGTGGTGGAGAACTGGCGTCCCGACGTCAAGGCGCGCCTTGGGGTGGACTACGAGGCGCTGCGCGCCATCAATCCCCGCATCATCCTGGCCAGCATTTCCGGCTTTGGCCAGGACGGTCCCTACGCGGATCGGCCAGGCTTTGACCAGATCATCCAGGGCATGGGCGGCCTCATGTCGGTCACGGGCTTTGCCGGTGGCGGTCCGCTGCGCGCCGGGCTGGCGGTCGCCGATTGCGGCACCGGCATCTACGCCGCGGTCGGCGTCCTGCTGGCCTTGCTGGAACGGGAACAATCCGGCGTCGGCCAGTGGGTCCACAGTTCCCTGCTGCACACGCAGATCGCGCTCATGGATTTCCAGGCGGCGCGCTACCTGAACGACGGCGACACGCCGGTGCAGGCGGGCAACGATCATCCGACCAGCAGCCCGATGGGCCTGTTCGAAGCCAGCGATGGCGCCTTCAACCTGGGCGCGTCGGGCGAAGGCAACTGGCGCCGCCTGTGCCAGTGCCTGGACGCGCCGCAATGGCTGGAGGATCCGCGCTATGCGACCGAGAAGCTGCGCGTGGCCAACCGCGCCGCGCTCAATGAATCGCTGGCGCAGCGCTTCCGCCAGCAAAGCGTCGCGCATTGGGTCGGGCTGCTGAACGGCGCCGGCGTGCCGGCAGGTCCGGTCTACAGCATCCCGCAAGTATTCGAGGACGAGCAGGTCCGCCATCTGGGCGTGGCGCAGCCGGTCGCGGACGAGACCGGACATGAATACCGCCTGATCTCGCAGCCCGTGGCCTTGACGCGCACGCCCGCCCAGATCGCTCGGCCTGCCCCCGGCTGGGGCGAGCACACCCGCGAGATGCTGGCGGAGATAGGCTATGCCGAGGGCGACATCGAGCGCCTGTATGGCCAGGGGGTGGTATGAGCGGCGGCCAGATCCAGGTGGACCTCCGGGAAGGGATTGCGACCCTGACGGTCTGCCATCCGGAAAAGCGCAATGCGATGACGCTGGCCATGTGGCAGCAACTCGCCGCCGCACTGCGTGAACTGGAGGGCGCCGGGGTCCGGGTGCTGGCGCTGACCGGCGCCGGCACCCGGGCCTTCGTGTCCGGCGCCGACATCAGCGAGTTCGACCAGGCGCGCGATGGCGCGGCCGCGGTCGCCAGGTACAACCAGGCGGTGGCGGACGCGCAACAGCTGCTGGCCGAATTCGCGGCCCCGACCGTGGCGCTGGTACAGGGCGCCTGCATGGGCGGCGGCATCGGCCTGGCGCTGGCCTGCGACCTGCGCTATGCCAGCGCCAGCGCCCGTTTCCGCATGCCGGCCGCGCGGCTGGGGCTGGGCTACTCCTATGCCGACATGCGCCGGCTGGTGGACGTGGTGGGTGCGGCATCCGCGTTCGATCTGTTCTATACCGCCCGCAATCTCGACGCCGAGCAGGCCGAACGCCGCGGCCTGGTCCATGAACGGTACGCCGACGACGATTTCGCCCGTCAGACCCAGGCCCGGGTGCGCGGCATTGCCGCCAATGCGCCCCTCTCCCTGCGCGCGGCAAAGGCGGCCATACTGGCGACCATGAATCCGCCCGCGCCTGCCCGGCTTGACGCGATCGATGCCCTGGTGGCCGACTGCTTCGCCAGCGAGGACTACGCCGAAGGCCGGCGGGCGTTCGCCGAAAAACGCGAGCCGGTCTTTCTCGGCCGTTGAGACGTCTCTGAACCATGAGCAAGATGCCATGAACAACCCACGCATTCCTTTCATGCTTTCCAGCCAGCGCCCCCCCTTGGCGGCGCTGGACGGCCGGCCCATCCTGGTGCACCTGGTGGTCAATGTGGAGCACTGGCCGTTCGACCAGCCCATGCCCCGTACCTTGCTTACCGCGCCGCATGGACGCGAGACGGTGCCGGACGTGCCCAACTACAGCTGGGCCGAATACGGCCTGCGCTGCGGGCTGCCCCGGATCATCGACGCCATACGCGGCCGCGGCCTGCCGGCCTCGGCCAGCCTGAATGCTTCGGTCATCGATGCCTATCCCGAGGCGGCGCAGGCGCTGCTGGAGGCCGGCTGGGAATTCATCGGCCACGGCATCCACCAGCGGGCGCTGTCGCAAGAGGACGGCGACGGCCAGGCCCGCACCATCGCGGCGGCGCTGGACCGGATCGAGCGTTTCAGCGGCAGCCGTCCGCGCGGCTGGCTCTCGCCCGGCCTGCGCGAAACGCTGGACACGCCGGATCTCCTGGCCCAGGCCGGCATCGACTACCTGTTCGACTGGTGCCTGGACGATCTGCCCAACTGGATGCAGACCGCCGGGAGGCCGCTGCTGGCGCTGCCCTACGCGCTGGAGCTGAACGATTCCGTCATCCACGCGGTGGAAAAGCATGCCACCGGGGAATTCAGCCGGCGCCTGGAACGGACGCTGGACCTGTATGCCCAAGAGGCCCAAGCCGCGGGTTGTCCGCGCGTCCTTACGCTGGGATTGCATCCGCATCTGATGGGCGTGCCGCACCGCTACGCCGATCTGCTGGCCATGCTGGACCTGTTGCAGCGGCATCCGATGACGACCTTTGTCACCGGCGCCGCAATGTATGACTGGTACGCCAGCCAGGTTCCCGCCAAATCCGCCGGAGCCGCCGCATGAACGCTATCGATACCTTGGTCGCGCACTTGCTGCGCACCCGCTACCAGGACCTGCCGGCGGCGGCGGTGTCGGCGGCCCAGACCTTCATTCTCGATGCGGTCGGCGTCGGGCTTTCCGGCTCGCGCCATCCCCGCATGGCATCGCTGCGGCAGGCGGCCCGGGCTTTGGGCCAGGGCGCGGAGGCCACCGTCTGGGGCAGCGGCGAGCGGTTGCCGCTGGCCAGCGCGGTCATGCTGAACGCCTATCAGGTCTTCAACCAGGAATTCGACGCGATTCACGACCGCGCCGTGGTGCATGCGTTTGCCTGCATCGTGCCCGCGGCGCTGGGCTACGCCGAGCGCGAAGGCGGCATCGATGGTCGTCAACTGATCACGGCGGTCGCGGCCGGATTGGACTTCGCCATCTACGTCGCGCTGGCCCAGCGCGCGCCCATGCGCTTCTTCCGGCCCGCCATGTGCGGCGGCCTGGGCGCCACGGCCACGCTGTGCAAGCTGGCGGGACTGGACGAAACCGCCACGCGCGACGCGCTGGGGCTGGCATACAGCCATCTCTCCGGCACCATGCAGGCGCATATCGAAGGCTCTCCCGCAGTCGGCCTGCAGGTCGGCCTGAACGCCAGGGCCGCCGTCACATCGTTCGAACTGGCGCGCGCGGGCTTCCCCGGGCCGCGCGACATCCTGGAAGGCCCCTACGGCTACTTCGCGCTCTACGACGCTGGCCAGGCCGACTGGGACGCGGTCCGCGGGGACGTAGGCCAGGTGTTCCAGATCACCCGCATGAGCCACAAACCGTATCCGACCGGCCGCGCCACGCACAGCGGCATCGGCGCCGTGCTGGACCTGATGCGCGCCCATGCGCTGCGGCCCGAGGACGTGGACCAGATCACGGTTCGCGCGTCTTCATTGATCGTGCGCCTGGTCGGACGCCCGGCCCATCCAGGCATGGATTCCGCCACCGCCAGGCTGTGCATGGGTTATGCCATGGCCACGGCCATGCTGCGCGGCCGGGTCGGCATCCCCGATTTCGATCCGCCCGCGCTGGCCGAAGCCAGGACTTTCGAACTGGCCGCCCGCATTCTGGTGGTGGATGATGGCAATCCCGACCCCAACGCCATGTGCCCCCAGCAGGTCGAATTGCGGCTCAACGACGGCCGCGAATTCACGGTCGACATGCCGGCCTTTCCCGGCAGTCCGGAACGCCCATTGGGCGTGGCCGAACAGGATGCGAAGTTCGAAGCCTGCTGCGCCTCCGCGCAGCCGCCCTTGCCTGCCGCGCAGACGCGGGAACTGGCGCGCAGGCTGCGCGGGCTGGAGGGCGAACGGGACGTGCGCGGTATCGTCGGGTTGTTGACGGCTCCGCGCGCGTCCTGATTGCGCCTGCCGGACTGGGTGCGTCAGTACTTGAAGCTCAAGCGCGCCCAGACCGTGCGGCCCGGTTCGTTTACCGCGGTGTTGGCGGCATAGCCGAAGCCGGCGTTGCCGGCCAGGTTCAGGTGCTCGCTGTAGGTCTTGTTGAACAGGTTGTCGACGCCCAGCGACAGGCGAACCTGCTTGTTGACCGTATAGCCGCCGTTGATGGAAAACACGCCGAAGCCCGCGCTGGGGCCGAAGTCCTTGCCCACGACATTGCCTTGGTTCAAGGCGTAGCGGCGCTGCGCGGCCACGACGCGCCACAACGCGCCGGCGGACCACGTACCGTCGTCGTAGGCGGCGCTGAGCTTGGCCTCCAGCGGCGGCATCTGCGGCAGCGCGCTGCCGTCGCTGCGGTTCTGGCCCCAGGCATACGCCAGCGTGGCGCCCAGCTTCCATGATGGCGCCGGCTTGTACGAGACGCCCAGCTCGCCGCCCGCGATGCGCGCGTTGACGTTCGTGGCCTGCGACGTCGGACCCATCATGCCGCCCGAGGTGTAGCTGAACAGGATGTAGTCGTTGACGTAGCCGGCGTAGCCCGAGAACCAGGCGTCCAGCGTTTCTGTCTTGTATTGCGCGCCAAAGTCCAGCTGGGTGGTCTTCTCGGGTTTCACGCCCTGGAAAGCGTTGACGGAACCCGTCGGGCCGCGGTCCGGGGAAAACAGCTCCCAATAGTCCGGGAAGCGCTCCACGTGGCCCAGGCCGACATAGAGCGTGGCCGGCAGCGAGGCCAGATCCTTTTCGTAGCGCAAGAAGCCGCTGGGCAGCGTGTCGTTGCGGCGTTCATCCGCCGTGGGATTGGGCATGGGCATCATCATCGACCCGTTGTCCTGGCGGAAATCCTTGGCCGAGGCCCAGTCGATCCGCGCGCCGCCGATGACGCGGCTGTCCGGCGCGGCGCGCCAGGTCAGCTCGCCGAACAGTCCGGTGTTGGAAAAGTCCGCGTCCTTGATCCAGCTCTGGCTGCTGTACGGCACGGTGTCGGTGCCGTTGCGGGAGCGGTGGCGGCTCTGCTGGAAATCCAGGCCCGTGACCAGGCTGACATCCTGCGATAGTTCCCAGGTGCCGGCGTAGCGGCCGCCCCAGGTCGCGCGGTCCACGTCGGCCGCCATGGCCATGGGCATCGCGCTCATGGGGTCCGGCGCGCGCAGCGTGTAGTTGTCCATCACGTGGTCGGCGTAGTTGTAGTACAGCTGTGCTTCGACCTTGCTCAGCACCGGACCCAGGTTGCGCTTCTCGAAGCGCAGGCCGAAGCTCTCGCGCTTGAATTGGGAGCCATCCATGCCGCGCCCGGCGTAGCGCGCTTCGCCGTCGCCCGTGCCAGCAGTCAGTTCGTACAGCGTGTCGGCGTCGGGCGTGAAGCCCAGGGTCAGGTCGGCGTTCCACTTGTCCCAGCGCGAAGGCACGGTGTTGCCGTCGCCGTCCTTGTAGTCCTGGGAGTGGGAATGGTTGGCCGTGATGCGCGTGTAGACCTTGTCGTTGCCCACGGTCAGATCGGCGGCCTGGTCGTTGCGGCCGAACGAGCCGCCCGTCAGGCTGCCGTCGAATCGCACGCCGGCGGCCGTGAATCGCGGCGTGTCGCGGTCGAACTTGACCGTGCCGGCCGACGCGCCCGGTCCCCACAGCACGGTCTGCGGTCCCTTGATGACCGTAAGCTGGTCGAAGTTCTCGGGCGAGATATAGGAGCTGGGCGCGTCCATGCGCGCCGGGCAGGCGCCCGGCATGGCGGTGCCGTTGGTCAGCAGATTCAGGCGCGAGCCGAACATGCCGCGCAACACGGGATCGCCATTGGTGCCGCCATTGCGGATGGCCGAGAAGCCGGGAATCGTCTTCAGGTAGTCAGTCCCGTCGCTGGCCGGCAGCGGCTGGCGCGGGATCTTGGGATCCGTGGTGAAGGTCAACGGCGCGCTGGGTTCCACGCCCGTAATGACCACGGGATCGGTGGTGTAGATGTTGTTCGTCTCGGCGGCTTGGGGCCAGGCGGGGAATGAGGCGGCCAGGGCGGCGGCCAGGCAACTCATACGCAGGAATTCCTCTTTCTTGGTCATGTCAGGTTTCTATCGATCGGGAAAGTTCTGTAGCGGGCGCGGACTGACGGCAACCCGCGCCTTCAGGGGTGAAGGCCCGCAGTCGCACGTCTGAGGCGCGCATCGATGGCACGTGGACGCCCCTCCCCGCGGCGCGCGGGACCCGTGGTCCGGTGCGTGCCGGCGATGCTGGCGCAGCCGTTCAGGCCCGCAGGCTTGCGGGCTGAGCGGATGGCCTGTCGATAACGTCAGGGAAGGAGGTCAGGCGGACTGAGGCGGCGCTCGCGACCGCTGTGGCAGCCGGGCTAAAGCGCTGGAGAATTGCGGTTCCGCGGCCGGAGGATGGACGGCGGGCGCCGCCGCCGGCAGGAACCAGGCGAGCAGGAGAATTTCGGGAGGCGTGGCCCCGCTGAGCATGGCGCAGCCTGCGCTGCAGCAATGCGGCAAGGCGCCGCTGTGCTGCTGTGCGCCCTGCCCCTGCCCATCGACATCCAGCGTGACCACGCGCGGGCCGCTGGCGGTGCAGACGATGGTGGTGACTCCCGCCTTGGCCGTTCCCATGCCGGAGGCCGCCAGCGCGGAGGACGCGATCAGCGCCTGAAAGACGAACAGGGCCATCGCGACCAGCGCGACCCAACGTCTACGGGCATAGGAAGATGCGTGCATCAGGGATTCCTTATCGGCGCAGATGCTATCACGCAGGGCGGAGCAGATGCCGCGGATGCATCGGGTCTTGCGGTCAATTCGGATTGCGACATGATGTAGATCAGATATCGTGAGCGGTTCTATCCATACGGACGGCCAACGTGGCTATGACATGCTTGATTGACGAAACGCGGCTCGTGGCGGCAACCGGGATACCCGTTGTATGTAACGACTTCCCCGTGTACTCTGTTACATGCAACAGGGAGGCTGCCATGGTGACATCCAGTGTGAACGCCCGCGTCAACAAGCATCGCACCGCGCTGCGCATGGCCGGCTTGCGTCCGGTCCAGATCTGGGTGCCTGATACCCGACGGCCGGATTTCGCCGAGGAATGCCTGAGGCAATCGCGCCTGGCGACCGAGGCCGATGCGGCAGATCACGCAACGCATCGCCTGATGCATCAGGCGATGTCCGAGCTGGAAGGCTGGGAGCCCTGATGCGCGGCGAACTGGTGACAGTCGTGGCGCAAGGCGATTTTGGCAAACCGCGTCCGGCCCTGGTCATTCAGGCTGACCTGTTCAGCGAACATGGAAGCATCACCGTCCTGCCGGTGACCAGCAGTCTGGTCGAGGCTCCCTTGCTGCGGGTCAACGCAAGGCCGACTGCTCAGAACGGTTTGCAACAGCTATCTCAAATCATGGTCGACAAGGCGCTGACCGTGAGGCGGGACAAGCTTGGCCCTGCTTTCGGCCGCATCGAGGCTGCAACGCTGCTGGAAGTCGAGCGCTGTCTGGCCGTCTTTATTGGAATCGCCAAGTGATCGGGCTACCCTGTCGCGGGCAGCTTGTTGTGGCGACCCGGCTTTTCAACCATTGAACAAAGAGGATGCAGATGTCCCGTTGGACTTTTTATTCCGCCCCCGGCACCTGTGCGCTGGCTACGCATATCGCGCTGCACGAAGCAGGCGCTGATTTCGATCTGGTCAAGCTTGATATGGGCGCCCTGCAGCAGCAAAGCCCCGAGTACCTGCGCGTCAATCCCAAGGGCCGCGTGCCGGCGCTGGCGACCGAACATGGCGTGCTGACCGAAACCCCCGCCCTGCTCGCCTTCGTGGCGCAGAGCTTTCCGGACGCGCAGCTGGCGCCGGTCGACGATCCGTTCGCATTCGCGCGCATGCAGGAATTGGCCAGCTATCTGGCGTCCACCGCGCACGTGGCGCACGCGCACAAGCGCCGCGGTGCGCGCTGGGCGGACGATCCGGCCGCGCATGCCGCCATGCAGGCCAAGGTGCCGCAATCCATGACGGCCTGCGCCGCCTATCTCGAATCGCAAATCGCCGGCCCCTGGGCGGCAGGCGAGCGCTATAGCGTGGTCGACGGCTATCTGTACACCATAGGCAGCTGGCTGGAGGGCGACGGCGTGGACCTGACGCAGTTTCCCAAGCTGACGGCCTATCTGGCCCGGGTCGCCGCCCGGCCGGCCGTGCAGCGAGCGCTGGCCGAAGCGCAGGCCGCCGCCTGACGCCCATGCAATGAACCCGCGGGGACTGGCCGGCATGCGATGTCCGGCCAGCACGGCCTGCGGGGCGCGTCGATGCTCCAAGCAACGGGTTTGATTGCCACCAAAGTTTGATTGCCATCAAAAATGGAACGCTGCGGCCAGTTCCTTGCGGCTACCGCGATATTGCATCATTTCCTATCCTTCTTTCGTGCCGTCTTTGTCAGCTCGGTTTAAGCCAGCAGACGACGGAATGAGCGCCCGGACTTCTCCGGGCGCCGAACATCAAGAGAATCAAATGAAGCACACCTACGCTGCGTTCCTGGCCGCATCCCTCCTTACCTTGGGCAGTCTTCCCGCGCATGCCGCGCCCGTGGACTACCAGATCGATCCGGAACATACGGAAATCGTGGTGACCTGGGACCATCTGGGCTTTTCCAAGCCCACGGCCCATGCCGGCGCCGTGACCGGCGTGATCCGCTACGACGCCGCCCAGCCGGCAAAGTCGGCGGTGGATCTGAGCGTGCCGGTGGCGCGTCTGACTTCCCACGTGCCGAAGCTGGATGAGATGCTGCAAGGCGCGGAATTCTTCCAGGCGGCCAAGTACCCGGACATCCAGTTCAAGAGCACCTCGGTCGCCGACCATGGCGACGGCAAGCTCAGCATCAATGGCGTCTTGCGCATCAAGGGCATCGAAAAGCCGGTGGTGCTGCAGGCGCGCCAGAACAAGCAAGGCATGCACCCGATGGCGCAACGCCCGGCCATTGGCTTTGACGCCATGACGGTCGTGAAGCGCAGCGATTTCGGCGTGGATGCGTTCGCGCCGGGCGTGAGCGACGAAGTGCAACTGCGCATCACGGTCGAGGCCGTCACCAGCGCAACGCGCTGAAGCTCGGGGCGCCGGAATCGCGACCGCGCCTGCCGCGGACGCAGGCTCAGGCAGCTTTCAAAGGAATCCGATCCAGCGCCCCGCGACCAGGCAACCCAGCCACAAAAATAAAGACGCGCCTGCTCGCAGGCGCATTCCGGCCGAGGCCATGCCCTGCTCCTGGAGCATCTCCCAGGCTTTGCTGCGCCGTGCCAGCAGCGCGTTGACCGCGCCTGCGGCCAAGAGACCCATCTTGACTCCAAAGGCGGGATTCTCCAGGTATTCCAGCGGCCGCACGCTGAAGAGCATGGCACCGGTCAACACAGCCAGCGCCAGGCCCGCGGCCGCCGTGCGTGCCAGCACAGGCGCCAGCATGGCCAGCGGTCCGGGCTTCAGCAGCCCCAGCAGGCGCAGGTCCAGCGGGACGATGGAGCCGATGAGCAGACCGATGGCTCCGATGTGAGCGGCGTTTACCAGCAGATATAGCGTGCCCGACCGCCGCAGCCAGATCGACGGCGGCAGCGATTCAAGCTGTTCCAGCGCCAGGCGCAGCAGCTCAGGCATGGGCGCAGCCGCGCTTCAGAACTTCTTGATGCGGCTGGGATAGATGTCGTAGGTCTTGCCGCCCACCTTGATCTGAACGGCCTTCATGCGTTTGGTGCCGGCTTCGCTGTCGCGGTTGCCGATGGCGATGATGGCATCGCCCGGCTTGGCGGAACCCTCGACGAATCCGGCGTCCTTGGTCTGGGTGGGATTGCCCAGTTCAACGCGCCAGACGCCGTCGTCGGCGCGCACGTCCAGCCAGGGATGCGGAGGCGCGATCTGCACCTGTTGGACGGTGCCTTGCAGCGTCATCTGTTCGGTTTCGGCCCAAGACCAGCCATGGTGCGCCAGCGCAGCGGGCGTCACGCCCAGCAGCGCGGAAAGCGTCAGTCCTGCCGTTGCCACGCGTATGGATAGCTTCATATCGCTGCTCCTGAATTGCGGTTGGCTCCCTTCCCTTTGCGGCGGCGGCTCGTGTGGCGCGCGTCCGGCGCAATCAGCATAGCGCGGTAAGCGCGGCATATCGAGATCGTCACGAACTTAAGAAATTACTTTAAATAAAGCACTTTCAAAAGCATTGAAAATATAACAAAAACAATGAGTTAAGAGTTCTTTATTAGGTAGTATCTAATATCTGAATGCCAGCTGAATTAGCGTAATCGACGCACTCCCTGGGAAAACCCGGAGAAACTTTTACGCACCGCTGCCGGTCGCAATTTGTTCAGGTGATTGTCAGGCCCCGTCCCCGAAACGCCGTCGTCTCCCGCGCCCGCCGCGCCCCACCGAGAGCCTCCGATGACACAGCCCACCCTGCGCTCGTCCGCGAATCCGGCCCTGCTGCTCCAGCCGCGCGCGCCAGCCGGCTTGTCGGTAATGGATGCCACCATGGTGCTGGTGGGCGTGGTGATCGGGATCGGCATATTCGGTTTTCCGCCCCTGGTGGCACAGCACGCCGGTTCCGAGGCAGCCTATATCGGGCTCTGGTGCGCGGGCGGCCTGGTGATGCTGGTCGGCGCGCTTTGCTACGCGGAGCTGGGATCGGCCTATCCCGGCGCGGGCGGCGAGTACCTGTACCTGACGCGCGCTTGGGGGCGCCGTGTGGGACTTATGTTCGCCTGGGCGCGTTGCTCCGTCATCCAGACCGGCGCCATCGCGGTCGTGGCCTACATCTACGGCGACTACGCGCAACGTCTCGCGCCGCTGGGCACCTATGGCCCGGCGCTGCACGCCGCCATATCGGTAGTAGCGTTGACCGCCTTGAACGTGGCGGGCACTCGCTACTCGAAACGCCTGCAATGGCTGTTCACCGCGCTGACGGTGGCGGCTTTGGCTGCGGTGCTGGTCGCTAGCCTGACGGCGGCGGGAGACAGCGCGCCGCGCGCCAATGCCGAACTGGCGCCGCTGACGGGCAACACCGCGGGCCTGCTGGGCATGGGCATGGTGTTCGTGCTGCTGACCTATGGCGGCTGGAACGAGGCCGCCTATCTCAGCGGCGAGTTGCGCGATCCCGGCCGCAACATGAGCCGCGTGCTGCTGATCGGCACGCTGCTCGTGACCGGGGCGTACGTGTTGACCAATCTGGCGCTGCTGGAGATCTTCGGCCTGCAAGGCTTGCGCGACACGCCGGCCCTGGGCGCCGACGTGATGCAACTGGCCGCTGGTCCGTACGCGGCGGCCTTGCTCAGCCTGACGATCTGCGCCACCGCGCTCAGCACCATCAACGGCACCATCATCACCGGCGCGCGCGTGTATTGCGCGCTGGGCCGCGACGTGCCGCGCCTGCGGGCGCTGGCGGTCTGGAGCGCGCAGGGCCAGACGCCCACGTCCGCGCTGCTGGTCCAGGGGGCGATCACGCTGGCGCTGATCGCGCTGGGCGCTTTCAGCCAGAACAGCGTGCAGACCCTGGTCGCCTACACCGCGCCGGTGTTCTGGATCTTCATGCTGCTGGTCGCGGCCTCGGTATGGCGGCTGCGCCGCATCGATCCCGACCGCCCGCGCCCGTTCCGCGTGCCGCTCTATCCCCTGCCCCCGCTGCTGCTGGCGCTGACCTGCGCCGGCCTGGTGTACTCCAGCGCCATGTACGCCGGGGCTGGCGCCTTGATCGGCCTGGCAGTGCTGGCCGCGGGCCTGCCCTTGCTGCGCCTGCTGGAGCCGGCGCAGCCGCAGGCCTAGCCTTGTTTCCCGGGACGGCCGCCAAGCAAGGTCGATCCGTCCGCATGCCTTACCTGCAAGGAGCCTACATCATGCAAATCGCGATCCCGTCCTTCAGGCCCGCCGCCCGGGCAAACCCGCCGCGGCTGCGCGGCGCCCTGCTCGCCTCGGCGATGGCTCTGGCCTTGGCCTGCGTGCCGCCAGCCGCGCACAGCGCGTCCGCGGCGGCGCAGTCCGCCGAACAGAAAGAGTATGTTCCCGACGTCGGCCAGGACGGCAAGGACGTCATCTGGGTACCCACCCCACAGGCCCTGGTCGATACCATGCTGGACATGGCGAAAGTCACGCCCAAGGACCGGCTGATGGACCTGGGCTCGGGCGACGGCCGCACCGTCATTACCGCCGCGCAGCGCGGCCTTACGGCTCAAGGCATCGAATACAACCCGGATCTGGTCGAGCTGTCGCGCCGCAACGCGGAGCGCGCCGGCGTCGCCGACCGCGCCACCTTCGTAACGGCGGACCTGTTCGCCACCGATCTGTCGCGGGCGGACGTCATCACCATGTTCCTCCTGTCGACCATCAACGAAAAGCTGCGGCCCAGGCTGCTTGAACTGGCGCCCGGCACGCGGATCGTGTCGAACTCCTTCCGCATGGGCGATTGGGAGCCGGACGCCGAGGAAACGATCCGGCAGGATTGCAGTACCTACTGCACGGCGTTGCTGTGGATCGTGCCCGCCAAGGTGGCGGGCAACTGGGAAGTGGACGGCCAGCCTTTGCAGCTGGAGCAGCGCTACCAGCGCCTGTCCGGCAAGCTGGGCAGCGCGCCGATCTCGGAGGCGCGCCTGAACGGCAGCGAGATCTCGTTTGTCGCCAACGGCGTGCGCTATACCGGAACGGTCAATGGCAAGCAGATGAGCGGCAGCGCCGCTGGCCGGGGGAACTGGTCGGCCAAGCGGGTGTAGCGGGCCTAGCGCGGCGGCCGTTGCGGGAAGCTGCGCTCGAAGATGCCTTCGGCGATGCGGTTCTTCAGGATCTCGATCGAGCCGCCCGCGATCATCCAGCCGCGGCAGCGCCGCACGCAGTACTCGACCAGCGATTCGCGGCTGTAGCCCAGCCCGCCCAGGACCTGCAGCGCGTCGTTGGCGACGTCAAAGCCGACCTGGTTGCAGTAGGCCTTGGCGATGGCGGTTTCCGTGGCCGAAGGAAAGCCGGTGTCGGCCGCGCTGGCGGCGCGGTACAGCAGCAGCTGGGCTGCGTCCAGCTTGATGCGCATGTCGGCGAACTTCCACTGCAAGCCCTGGAATTCGCACAGCAGGCGGCCGAACTGCTTGCGCTGCATGGCCCAGTTGCGCGCTTCTTCGTAGGCATAGCGGCCCAATGCCAGCGAGCGCGCCGTGTTGCCGATGCGCTCCACATTGAAACCGGCGATCTGCTTCTTGAAACCGCCCTCTCCCAGCACCACCATGTCGTCGGCGACAAACACGTTGTCGAAGAAGATTTCCACCCATTCCTCGCCGGACATGAATGCCGAGCGCTTGCCCAGCTTGACGCCTTGCGCCTTGGTGTCGATCAGCACCGAGCCGATGCCACCGGTGCCCGGGCCGAAGCGCACATAGGTCAGGATCACGCTGGCGTGCGGACCGTGGGTGGTGAAGATCTTGGTGCCGTTGATGCGCCAGCCGCCATCGGCGCGCGTGGCGCTGGTCTTGAGTTCGGTCACCGCCGAGCCGGCATCCGGCTCCGTCATGCCCACCGAGATCAGTCCTTCGCCCGCGAGCAGCGCGCTCAGGTACTTTTGCTTCTGCAGGCTGCTGCCGTACTCGGCCAGCACGCGGATCGCGCCGAAGTTGCCCGCCTGCACCACGTCGGCGCTGCGCGGACACACCGAGGCGACCGTTTCGATGGCGATTACCGCATCCATCAGCGAACCGCCCACCCCGCCGTCAGCCTCGGCGATGGTGATGCCCAGCAGGCCCTGGCTGGCCATCTTGCGAGCGACGTCCCAAGGGTAGTCGTCGGAATGGGCGCGCTCGACCGCGCCCGCGCGCAGTTCGCCTTGCGCGAAACGTCGCACGGCGCCTTGAAAATCCAGTTGTTCCGGAGTCAGGTTGAAATCCATCTTGGGTTCCTGGTAAGGGGTAATCTGAACGGGCTTCAGGCCAGACGGGCCAGGCCGTCGACCGCGACCACGCCATCGGCGCGGACGAACAAGGGGTTGATTTCGGCTTCTTCGATCTGCACGCCGGTGGCGCAAGCCAGACGGGAAAACGCGGCAATGGCGCGGGCCAGCGCCTCGCAATCGCCCTGGGGCAAGCCGCGAAAGCCGCGTATCAGCCGGGTCTGGCGGACTTCGAGGATCATCCTGCGGGCCTCTTCCTGGTCCACCGGCGCCAGGCGCACGGCGTAGTCGGGCGACAGTTCAGCGGCAACGCCGCCCGCGCCCAGCAGCACGGTCGGGCCGACCAGGGGATCATGGCGATAGCCCAGGATCATTTCGATCAGGCGCGCTTCCATGGGCTGCACGAGGATGCCGTCGATCCGGGCCTGCGGCGCGTGGCGCCGGACGTTTTCCAGCATTTCCTGCACGGCGCCGCGCAGGGCGTCGCCATCGGCGATGCCGACGCGCACGGCGCCCAGCTCCGTCTTGTGCGCCAGGTCGCGCGAGCAGATCTTGGCGACCACGGGATACGGCACGGCATGCTGCAGCGTGGCCGGATCCACAAGCTGACCCTGCGCCACCGGCACGCCCAGTTCGCGGAACAAGGCGCCGGCCTCGTGCTCGCTCAGCATGCCTGAGCGGGGCAATCCGGCCGGCCAGGCCATCGCCGCGCCAGCCGCTGGCGGCCTGCCGCCCGCGGCGAAGTACACCGCCAGGGCGTCCGCACACGCTTCCGGCGTGCGGAATGCAGCGATGCCGCCCGCGCGCAGCAGCGCCAGCGATTCGGGCGCCTCCGGGGCCAGGAATACCGCCAGGGGTTTATCTGCGGGTTTGTCGGCTTCCAGCAACGGCTGCACCGCCAGTCCAGGATGAAACTGCGCGGACGAGCCGACCACGCTCAGCACCGCATCGCACCAGCCGGCGCGCAGCAAATGTTCCAGCAGCATCTTGTACTGGGCGCTGCTGGCCGCCAGGGTCAGGTCTATGACCGGTGTTTCGCGGATGCGCAGGCCGTGCTCGCCCATGCGTTGCACGAAGTCGGCGGGCGGCGCCACCGCCACCATGCCGTGCAGCCCCAGATTGTCGACCACCGTCGCCGCGCCGCCGCCTGTGGTCGTGATCACAGCGACCCGCGTCGGCCGGTCCGGGGCACGCAGCGAACTGCCTGCGCGGGAATGGCGCGACGCCAGAGGCGCCAGCTCGAACAGCGTCTCCAGGTTGCGCACCCGCATGACACCGTAGGCTTTGAGGAACGCATCCACCGCGACGTCATTGCCCGCCATGGCGCCGGTGTGCGACTGCGCCAGCGCATCGCCCTGTTCGGAGCGCCCCAGTTTGTAGGCAATCACGGGCTTGCCCGCGGCTCGCGCCCGACTCAGCGCCCGGGCCAGGGTGGCGGCGTCGCGCAAAGTTTCCAGGAACAGCAGGATGGCCCTGGTCTGCGGGTCGTCCACCAGCGCATCGACCACTTCACCGACCGTGATGTCGCTCTCGTTGCCGACGGAGACGGACTTGGCAAAGCCGAAGCCGCGCGCCGCCGCACGCGACAGCAGCGATCCCATCATCGAACCGCTTTGCGACACCAGGCTGAGGTCGCCCGCCAGCAGGGTGTCCGCCTCGAACGCGGCGTTGACCGACAGGATGCCGCCGGTATGCAGGTTGGCGGACCCGATGCTGTTGGGCCCCAGCAGGCGCAAGCCCAGCGTGCGGGCCTGCGCCACCAGCGCCGCCTGGCGCGCCTGGCCTTCGGCGCCGGTCTCGCCAAACCCGTCGGAATAGATGGTCACGACCCGGGCGCCGGCCTGGGCGCATTGCGCCAGCATGGCCGCGACTTCGCTGCCGGGGATCATGACGAACACGTGGTCGACCGGCCCTGGCAGTCCGGCCAGCGAGGGATAGGCTTTTTCGCCCAGGATTTCCGCGCGGCCCGCGTTGATGGGATAGACCGCGCCGGCATAGCCGTGCTTGCGCATGAAGCGCAGCGGCCGGGCGGTATTCTTGCGCGCGTCGCCGGAAGCGCCGACCAGGGCGATGGCACGAGGCGACAGGAGCGCTTCTGCAAAAGAGATGTCTGACATGGATGAGGCTGGTGTCATGGATGGACGGAGGGGAAATGCGTCAGGGCCGGGGCATGTCGGCGGCCAGCCGCAGCGCGCGAACCGGCATGCCGTCCAGGCGCCAGACGGCGTCGCGCAGCGCCAGGGCGCGCTCGCGGCCCAGCACCGGACCGGCAAGTTCTTCGAACTTGTCATTCAGTTCGGCGTCGGAGAGCGGCGCTTCGGGATCGCCCTTGCGGTAGGGAGCATGGTGTTCCAGCGTCTGGCCGCTGGCGGTGGTGATGGAGACGCGGGCGGCGCGCATGCGCGGAAAGCCGGCGGTCAGCGCGGCATCGGCGCGCAGTTCCAGCTTTTGCATCAGCTGGCGCACTTGCGGGTCTTGCAAGCGTTCTGGCTCGAAAGCGTCCAGGCGGACCGAGCCGTGGACCAGGGCGTGCGCCACCACGTAAGGCAGGCTGAACTTGGCCTCGAAGGCCGTGGCGGGGGCGAAGTTGCCGGTGACGTCCAGGGCCGTCTGGTAGGCGTCCACGCGCAAGGATGCGATGTCCTCAACCCGCAAGCCGCGTGCGCGCAGCGCCAGGGCGCCGTCGATCGCGGCAAAAGTATGGCCGCAGCAGCCGTGGTTCTTCTGGGTGATGCGCAGGATGTTGTAGCGCTGGCCCAGGCCGTCGATCGCCAGGTTCCAGTCGGGGTCCTGCGCCAGCGCGGCGCCGAAGCCGACCTCGCCTTCCAGGATGTCCGGCACGCCGGTGATGCCGTGGGCGGCGCCCTGCCCCGCGCGTACGCCGACGGCTGCCGCATGCCCCGCGTGCAGCGCCTTGCTCATGGCGTCCGAGCGGAAAGCCTGCTGCAGGCCGCTGGCCAGCGTACCCGCCGTGGCCAGCGCATGCAGCATGACCTGGGCGTCGCCCGGCGCGCACAAGGCGGCCGCAGCCGCCGCGCCGCCGAAGCAGCCCACGGTGCCAGTCGTATGGAAATAGCGGTAATGCGCAGGCTGGACCGCCGCGCCGATACGGGTCGAGATCTCGTAGCCCACCACGATGGCGTTGAGCAGTTGCTGGCCGCTGGCATCGGCGTCTTCCGCCAGCGCCAGCGCCGCGGCGATGGTCGGACAGCCGGGGTGGTAGATCGCGTCGCGGTAAATGTCGTCGAACTCGACGGCGTGGGACACGCTGCCGTTGATCCAGGCCGCGGTGGCCGGAAAGGCCGTGGTGGCGCAGCCCGGCAGACTGGATTTGCCCGCACCGAGTTCCGCGCCATGGGCGCCCAGCAACTGCAGGCAGGGTTGGCCGGGGGTGCCCGGATACAGGGCCGACAGCCAGTCGAGGAAGGCGCGCTTGGCGTGGTGGATGACTTCGTCGGGCAAGCGGGCCCGGGTGTCGTGCGCGCCATAGGCCGCAATCGTGTCCAGCAACATGCGTGTCTCCGTTGTCGTCGCGGCGCGGCGGCGCCTCGCTCATATTCATCTCTGCCGATCACTCTATGCGTCGCCGGCCGGTCAGCGTTGATAAAAAGGAAAACGAGCGTTCTTGATCCCGGGGGGACGGAAATGGAGAAGGTTGCTTTGCCAATTTTTCATACCGGCAGCCCGGCGCGCTCCGTAAGCTGCATGCAACAACTAAAAAACCCGCAACACAAAGGAGGAAGTAATGAGCGACAGCAAGACCCCGCTGGGCTTCATCGGCCTGGGCGTCATGGGCGAACCCATGTGCGCCAACCTGGTCCGCAAGTCCGGCCATCCGGTATATGTGACCGATATCAGCCCCGATCCGGTGGCGCGGATCGGCGCGCTCGGAGGCCATGCCTGCGCCTCCATCATCGAGGTGGCGCAAAGCGCAGAGATCGTGTTCCTGTCCCTGCCCAGCATCGTGCAGGTGGAACAGGTGTGCACCGGTCCGGGGGGCCTGGTGGAGGCGGCCGGACGCGTGCGCATCGTGGTGGACATGAGCACCAGCGACGTCACCCGCACGCGCAAGCTGGCCGAGACCTTGCGTGGCCACGGCATCCTGCTGATCGACGCGCCGGTCGCCCGCATGCGCGAGGCCGCCAGGCTGGGCACGCTGATGATCACCGTGGGCGCCACGCCCGAAGACTACGAGACCGTGCTGCCCTATCTGTCGTGCATGGGCACCGACGTGCTGCTTTGCGGCGGCGTGGGCAATGGCCAGGTGGTCAAGATCATGAACAACATGGTGGTGTTCATGACGGTGCATGCGCTGGCCGAGGCCATCACCATAGGCCGCAGCGCCGGCGTCGACGGCGCGCTGCTGCTGAACGCGCTGAGCAAGGGGTCGGCCGACAGCTTCGTGCTGCGCAATCCCGGTCTGAAGGCGCTGGCCGCCGAGACTTATCCCGAAAAGACCTTTCCGACCGAGTACGCGATCAAGGACATCCTGCTGGCGCTGGAACTGGCTCGGCAGGGAGAGGTGGACGCCCGCTCCGCCAAGCTGACGCATGACCTGCTGGAACGTACCCGCGCAGCCGGCTTCGTCAAGGAGTACTACCCGGTGATGGTCAAGCTGATATGAAATCACTCTTAGCCAGGTGCGCGCTGCCCGCGCTCGCCGCCATCATCAGTTGCAACGCGGCCGCGGCCGACTATCCCTCCAAGCCGGTCACGCTGGTCATCGGCTTCACCGCGGGTGGCCCCACCGACGCGGTGGGCCGATACCTAGCGCGCAAGCTCGAGGCCGAATTGGGCCAGACCGTCGTGGTCGAGAACCGCGCAGGGGCCAACGGCGTGGTCGCCGTGCAGTCGGTCAAGCGCGCCGCCGCCGACGGCTACACGCTGATGCTGGGCAGCAGCGGCACCCTGTCCATCGAGCCCGTCTACAAGCAGAAGGTCGACTACCAGGTGCTGAAGGACTTCCAACCCGTGGCGCTGGTGGCCAGCTATCCCTACCTGCTGGTGGTGCCCTCCAGCTCTCCCTTCAACACCGTGCAGGAACTGATCGCCGGGGCGCGCCAGAAGCCGGGCAGCTTGACCTTCGCGTCGGCCGGCAGCGGCGCGGTCAACCATCTGGCGGGCGAATGGTTCAAGAGCGCTGCGAAGCTGGACATCACGCATGTGCCGTACAAGGGCGATTCGGCCGCCATCGCCGACCTGGTCGCGGGCCGGGTCGACATGGCGTTCCTCAGCGCGATCGCGGCCATGCCCCAGGTGCAGGCCGGCAAGATGCGCGCCTTGGCGATCGCCAGCGCGGAACCCTCGGCCGTCGCGCCCGGCATCCCGACCGTGGCGCAAGCCGCGGGGATCCCGGGTTTCACGGCCGAACCCTGGAACGGCGTGCTGGCGCCGGCGGGATTGCCGCCCGACGTGACGCTGCGCCTGAACACGGCGGTCAACAAGGTCATGGGCACGCCGGAATCGCGCGAGGCGCTGCTGAAACTGGGCCAGTTTCCGATGACGGGCAGCGCGGATGACTTCGCGCGGCACATCCAGTCCCAGACCGAGCGTTGGGCGCAAGTGATCCGGGACGGCAACATCGCCAAGGCGGAATAAATGGATAACTCATTGCATTACCCCGAACTGAAGCTGTTGATCGGCGGCCATGCCCTGCCGGCGGGAAACCGCCGCACTCTGGACGTGGTGGATCCCGCCACGCAGGCGGTACTGGGCCGCCTGCCGGTCGCTACATCGGAAGATATCGACGCGGCGCTGGACTCGGCGCATCGCAGCTTTCCGCGCTGGCGCGACACGCCCGCGCTGGAACGGGCCGCAATCCTGCGGCGCGCGGCGGCCTTGATGCGCGAGCGCACGCCGCGCCTGGCCTGGCTGATCACCCGCGAGCTGGGCAAGCCGCTGGCGGAATCCGAAAAGGAAGTGGCCACGGCCGCCGAAATGTTCGAATGGGCGGCCGAGGAAGCCCGCCGCACTTATGGCCGCTTGATCCCGGGACGCGTCGCCGGCATCCGCCAGATGGCGATTCCGGAACCAGTGGGACCGGTGGCGGCTTTCTCCGGCTGGAACGCGCCGGCCATCACGCCTTCGCGCAAGATCGCGGGCGCGCTCGGCGCCGGCTGCTCCGTCGTCATCAAGCCTTCCGAAGAGACTCCCGCGATCGCGCTGGAAATCGGCCACGCGCTAGCCGACGCGGGGCTGCCCGCCGGCACGCTCAACATGCTATTCGGCGACCCGGGCGAAATCTCGCGCCGGCTGATCGAGTCGCCGCTGATCCGCATGGTGACGTTCACCGGGTCCACCTCCATCGGGCGCGAGCTGGCCGTGATGGCGGCCGCTGGCCTGAAGCGCGCCACGCTGGAACTGGGCGGCCACGCTCCGGTGCTGGTGTTCAATGACGCCGACGCCGAGGCTGCCGCCGATACCGTGCTGGCGGCCAAGCTGCGCAACTCCGGCCAGATCTGCACTTCGCCCACGCGCATGTATGTGCAGCAAGGCGCATATGAACGCTTTGTGGCGCGCTTGGCGGAACGCGCTCGCGGATGGCGGGTCGGCAACGGCCTGGAAGCGGGCGTGCAGATGGGACCGCTGGCCAACCCCAGGCGCCTGGCTGCGATGGAGTCCATGGTGGCCGACGCGCTGGCGCATGGCGCGCAACTGGCGGCCGGCGGCACGCGGCCCGATCTGCCGGGCTGGTTCTGGTCGCCGACCGTGCTGCGCGACGTGGCGACCGACAGTCTCGCCGCCAACACTGAACCTTTCGGCCCCTTGGCGCTGGTCAGCCCGTTCCGGGACCTGGACGAAGGCCTGGCGCTGGCCAACCGCCTGCCGTTCGGCCTGGCCGCCTATGTCTTTACACGAGACGCCGGCATCGCGCGGACCGCGACCGAGCGCATCGAAAGCGGCGTCGTCTGCGTCAACCACTGCCAGGCGTCCTTGCCGGAGACGCCTTTCGGTGGCTTCAAGGACAGCGGCCTGGGCAAGGAAGGCGGCATAGAGGGCCTGCAGGAATTCATGCAGATCAAGTACGTAAGCCAGATATAGGCCAAACCAGGAGACAAACCATGAACAAGAAAATCACCGTCCTGCTGGCGCTCGCCGCCGGCACCGGACTGGCGCAGGCACAGGCGCCATCGGCGGACGGCATATCGGACGGCGTCGTGCGCATCGGGGTGTTGACGGACATGTCCGGCGCCTACTCCGGCAACGTCGGGCCCGGATCGGTACTCGCCACCAAGCTCGCCATCGAGGACTTCGGCGGCAAGGTCCTGGGCAAGCCTGTGGAGATGCTCTCCGCCGACCACCTCAACAAGACCGACGTGGCCGCGGGCCGCGCCCGCGAATGGATGGACCGCGAGCAGGTCGACGTGGTCACCGAACTGGGCAATAGCGCCGTGGCCCTGGCCGTCATGAACATCGCCCGCGAAAAGGGGCGGATGACCATGGTGACGGGCGCGGGCGCCACCCGCATCACCGGCGAAGACTGCTCGCCCAACAACGTGCAGTGGGTCTATGACACCTACGCGCTGGCCAAGGTGGGCACCCTGCCCCTGGTCGAGGCCGGCGCGAAGAAGTGGTACTTCGTCACGGCGGACTACGCTTTCGGGCATTCGCTGGAAAGCGATGGCATGCGCTTCGTGAAGGACGGCGGCGGCACGGTCGCGGGGACAGTCCGCTACCCCTTCCCTGGCACCGACTTCGCGTCCTTTTTGCTGGCTGCCCAATCCAGCAAGGCGGACGCGGTGGCCTTCGCCAGCGCCGGCGCGGACCTGCAGAACGAAATCAAGCAGGCGCGCGAGTTCGGCCTGTCCGAGCGGCAAAAACTGGTCGCCATGCTGATGAGCATTACCGACGTGCATGGCGTGGGGCTGGAGGCGGCGCAGGGCATGACCTTCGCCGAGACCTTCTACTGGGACATGGACGACGAGACGCGCGCGTTTTCGCAACGCTTCTTCAAGGCCGCAGGCAAGATGCCTACCGCCTTGCAGGCAGGCCAGTACTCGGCGGTGCTGAACTACCTGCGCGCGGTCGAGAAATCCGGGTCGGACAATGTGGACGTGGTCATGCGGACGCTGCGCGGCATGCCGATACGCGACGCCTTTGCGCGCAATGCCCGCCTGCGCGAAGACGGCAAGCTGATCCACGACACCTACGTCGTCGAAGTGAAGTCGCCGAAGGAGTCCACCGCTGCCTGGGATTACTACAAGATCGTCAAGACGGTGCCGGGCGACCAGGCCTTCATGCCGCTGGCCGAAAGCCAGTGCAAGCTGGTCAAGAAATGAGCGCGGTGCAACCGGCACCCGAGGCCCCGCCCGTCCACGAGGTCTATGCGATCCGCTATGCCAGCGTGGAGCGGCGGGCCGTGGACAACTTCCTGTCGCGCGGCGACGTGCACGATGGGCCGATGCCCCTGGACTTCTATTGCTGGCTGGTGCGCGGCGCCGGCCGCGCGGTGCTGGTCGACACCGGTTTCAGCGCCTGCTCGGCGCGGGCCCGCGGCCGCGCTTTCAGCCTGCAGCCCGAAGCCGCGCTGGCGCGGCTGGGGCTGGCGCAGGAAGACATTGACGATATCGTCCTGACCCATCTGCACTATGACCACGCGGGCAACGTCGAAGCCTATCCGCAGGCGCAGGTCCATCTGCAGGATGCCGAAATGCGCTACGCCACGGGCCGCTACATGTGCTTCGAGGCGATGCGGCATTTTTTCTCGGCCGACGACGTGCAGGCGGTCGTGCGCCGGCTCTATGCCGGACGGGTGCGTTTCCATGACGGCGATGCGCAGGTGGCGCCGGGCGTGGAACTCTACCGGATCGGCGGCCATACGCCGGGCCTGCAAGTGGTGCGCGTGCATACCGCCCGCGGCTGGATCGTGCTGGCGTCCGACGCGCTGCACTATTACCGCAACTACACTGACCACAACCCCTTCCCTGCCATCTTCCATGTCGGCGACATGCTGGAGGGCTATGCGCGCATCCGGTCGTTGGCGGATTCCGATGCGCACATCGTGCCGGGCCATGACCCCCTGGTGGCCGGGCGCTATCCGCGCGCGGACGCGGGAGACGGCATCTACCGGCTGGATCTACCGCCGTCCTGACAAGGAACCCGATATGCAAGACGACGATTTCATTCTGCATCGCCTGGCTGGCGCCGTGAACGCGCGCGAACGGCTGGTGTGGCGGGGCCGGCACCTGAACACCGTGTTCCTGCTGGAAGCCGGTGATGCCGCACACCTGATCACGGTGGCGCGCGGTCGCATCGAACAGGTGCGGCGCGGCCCCTTCGTCATGCCGCGCTGGGATTTCGCGCTGCGGGCGCAAGCCGAGGACTGGGCCCGCTACTGGACGCCCAGGCCGGCGCCGGGCTTTCATGACCTGATGGCCATGATCAAGTTCCGCCGCCTGCGCGCCGAGGGCGATCTCTATCCCTTCATGTCCAACCTGCTGTATTTCAAGGAGGTGCTGGCCTGCCCGCGCACCCCGGGAGCATCCTCGTGAACCCGCAACAAGCCGTATTCGAACCTGTCGTCGGCCGCTACCTGCGCTTGGCATTGGGCGGGCGCGAGCACCGCGTCTACGTTGAAGAAGCCGGCGCCGGCGCGCCCCTGCTGTGCCTGCATACCGCGGGCGCCGATACCCGCCAGTACCGTGCGCTGATGAACGATCCGGAGATACTGCGGAATTTCCGCGTCATCGCCTTTGATTTGCCCTGGCATGGCAAATCCTCGCCGCCCGAGGGTTGGCACGAAGAGACCTATCGCCTGACCTCCAAGGACTATGCCGAGGCGGTCCTGGGCGTGGCCGACGCGCTGGCGCTGGAACGCCCGATCGTCATGGGCTGCTCCATCGGAGGCCGCATGGTGCTGCATCTGGCGCTGGAACATGCCCAACGTTTTGGCGGGGCCATCGGCCTGCAATCGGGCGCCCACGTGGACCCCTACTACGACCTGGAATGGCTGAACCGTCCCGACGTGCATGGTGGAGAAGTCTGCGCCGGCATCGTTTCGGGCCTGGTGGGTCCGGGCAGTCCGGACAAACACCGCTGGGAGACGCTATGGCACTACATGCAAAGCGGACCGGGCGTGTTCAAGGGCGACCTGCACTTCTACACCGCGGACGGCGACATCCGGGAACGCGTGGCTCAGATCGACACGCAGCGCTGCCCACTGTGGCTGCTGACTGGCGAATATGACTACTCATGCACGCCGCAGGACACCGAGTTCCTGGCGGGCCGCATCGCGGGCTCGAAGTGGCAGATCATGGAAGGCATTGGGCATTTCCCCATGAGCGAGGATCCGGAACGGTTCCTGTCGTATCTGCGGCCGGTGTTGCAGGAAGCCGCCACGGCCCGTTTGGGGAAATAGCTGCGGGCGGCTAGCTGCGGGCAGTCGCCCGTCAGCCGCGCACGCTGCGGCGCCTAGCTTGCGTCCGCCGCCGGCGCCGTCAGGGCGCGCAGCAGTTCTTCCACGGGGCGCGCCAATTGCGCCGCGTCGCGCACGCAGACATAGAACTGGCGCTCGGCCCAGGCATCGCGCAGCCGCAGCAGCACCAGTCCCATCGAGGCCAGATAGTTGCGGGCGATGCCTTCGGGCACGATGCCTATCCCCAGCCCCTCGCGGATCATGCGGCAGCGGGTTTCAAAATTGGAGACCTGCAACTTGACGTTGGGCGGGCGCGTCAGCGTCTGGCCCGCATAGGCCAGGAACTGATCGAGCGAATGGCGCGGAAAGTAGCCCAGCAGGTCATAGTCCAACGCGTCCTCGAGGAACAGCTCGGCGCGTCCGGCCAGGGGATGGCCCACCGGGACGACCAGGCCGACGCGGTCGCGGCGGAACGGAAACGAGGACACGCCCGGCACCGGATGGTCGGCGTGATAGATGCCTATGTCGACCGAGGCTTCCGCCACCATGCGCGGAATGTCGTAGCTGTGGGCATCGAGCAGGTCGACGCTGACATCGCGCCGGTCGGCCAGGAAGCGGCCCATCACGCCAGGCAGGAACTGCAGGATGGTCGATGGATTGGAAGCGAGGCGAATTTTCGCCTGACCATCCGTCGAATAGCCATTGATGGCGCTTTCCGTCAGCTGCACGCTGCGCAGGATGGCTTTGGCGCGCTGGTAAAGCAAGGCGCCGGCCGGCGTCGGCTCGACCCCGCGTCCGTGGCGGTGCAGCAGCGTCCGCTCCAGGTGGCGCTCCAGTTCCGCCACGCGCTTGCTGGCGGCGGAAGTGACCAGGTTTTCGCGCTCGGCCGCTTTCGACAGGCTCTTTTCTTCGACGGCCGCGACGAAGATCTCCAGTGCGGGAATATCCAGCTTTTTCATACCGGCAATATACCGTGGCGCCACGCCATCAAGGACGCTTCCACGTGCCCGATTTCTTCCGCCGTCATGCCGGCCATGGCGTAGTAGCGCTGGCGTGCGGCTACCACCTCGCGCACATGATCGAGGATGGCGCGCGCGACGGATTCCGAGCGCAGGCCGAAGCGCCGGTACTCGCTCAAGCAGTTCTGGAACGAACTTTCCCGGCCGGCCGCGCCGATGTGCAGATAGTGCCTGGCGGAGCCTTCCTGCGTCACCACGTCGAACAAGGGCGACAGGCGGTAGGTCTGCGCGCCCGCGTCCTTCAGGAAGCCGACGTTCTTCAGGTGGTCGTCGGTGTTGTGGACGGCCACGTTCAGGATCATGCGCGCGTACAGCTCCTTCAAGTCCTGCACCGGGTTGGACGACACGCGGCGGACCACGTCCGCCAGCCGGGCGTAGGAATAGGTGGCCTTGCCGCGCGGCCCGTCCAGTTCGCGCTTGCCGATCTGGGCCGACGGGCTGATGAGCGAGGCGCCGCTGAGGAAATGCCGGCGGGAGACCACCGGATCTCCGCCCTTCCCGGCCGGCAGCAATTCGCGGTCGAAGCGGTGAGTCAGCAGCACCGCGCCCAGGTGCGTCTCGACCAGCCGGATTTCGGGCACGGTCAGGCCGATGGCCCGGGCCATCTCCAGGTTGGCGTACTCGACGCGCTGGCGGTCGTAGGAGTCGCCTTTGCGCGGAAACTTGGCGATCCACATTTCGCCATGCTCGTCGCGCACGATGGTTTTGGGGCGCGCGCCGCCTATGTCCCAGGAGCTGCCCAGGATGTCGCGGTACAAGCCCTTGGGTTTGACGCCCTGGTCGATGTCCGTAAGCAGGCCCGCGAGCGATTCCAGCTGGCCGAGTTCCGGCAGGCGATAGGTCTTGCGCATGTTCGGCGTGAGCGGGCGGGCGCTGAAGAACAGCGCCCCCACGCCCATGCCGCGGCCCTTGAGCAGGACTTCGTCTTCCGTCACGCGGGCGCCGGCGTTGTCTACGCGCATGACGTTGCGGCCCCAGGCGTCCGGGGCGGCGTCGAAGATGGCGCCCAGCGTTTCGTAGCGGCTTTCGGTGCGGAACGTGGTGCGCGCGTCCACAAGCGGCAGATTCAGCGGATCCAGCGCAAAGGCGCGCGGGTCGTTCACATAGGACTGCACATAGGTGAATTCGGCGTAGAAGTGATTTTCGTCCGTGTCGTCCAGCGTCAGCAGGCCAGCCAGCACCGCCTCGCCGCGGATGTCCACGTAGACATACAGCTCGCTTTCCACCGACTTGTGTTTTCGGGTCTGCACCATAGGCCGGCGCTACAGCTGGGTGGGATCGGCGCGGTGCGCGTTCGGCGCCTTGCCGCTGCCGCGGCTGGGCCGGCGCACCGCGTCCAGGCGCTTGCCCACGCCGTCGAGTTCGGGGTCGCCCAGGGCGTAGACCTGGTCGGCGTAGCCGTACTGCAGCAAGGCTTCGATGGCCAGCGTCAGGGACACGCCGCCGTCGCCGCGCTCCAGGCGCGTGATGGTGGCGCGCGACACGCCCATGCGGCTGGCCAGCGTGGACTCGGTTTCGGCGCGCCGCAATCTGGCGGTGCGGATGTTGGCGCCGATCCGGGCAAGCGCTTGGGCGCCATCGAAGCTGGGTTCGATCTTCTTTTTCATGACTCAATAATAGTGCTTGATTGAAGGAATTGCACTATTAATGAGTCATGGCATAACCTGATAAAGATCTATTAATGAGCCATACCTTAAATTTATGACTTATTAATAGTGCAAATTCTGCCTAAACGACTACCGCCTGCTCCAGGCGCAACCCGCCGCGCCCCGTGTCCAAAGTCACCTGCGCGCCCAGCGGCAAGGTCAGGTTCGGATCGCCGTGGCCGCTGGGCCATCCCGCCAGCACGGGAATGCCGCGGGAGCGGAATTGGTCCAGTATCAGCGGGTACAGCAGCCCCTGGGCCTGGGCATCGTCGCCCGACACGCCCAGGATCCGGGTGAAGTTGCCGACCAGCACGCCTTTGAGCTCGTCGAACTTGCCGGCGGCCGCCAGTTGGTTCAATAGCCGGTCGATGCGGGGCAAGGCTTCATTGACGTCCTCGATGAAGAGGATGGCGCCGCGGGTGTCGATTTCGTTGTCGGAGCCGATCAGCGCGCCAATCAGCGCCAGGTTGCCGCCGATCAGCCGTCCGGTCGCCGTACCCGATATCAGTTCCGTGGCGGTCGCATACGGGGGCGGCGTAATCCATGCCCCCTGCCCCAACTGGCCGGTGATCATCGACAGCAAATGCGATTCGGTGGGCTCGCGTTTGCCGGCCAGCAGGTCCTGCGCCAGCATCGGCCCATGGAATGTGACGAAGCCTGCGTGTCGCTGCATGGCCAGGTGCAACGCCGTGATGTCGCTGTAACCGATGAACGGCTTGGGATGGCGGCGCAGCAGATCGAAATCCAGCTGGTCCAGCAGGCGCCAGGAGCCGAAGCCGCCCTGCAGGCACCAGACGGCGCCGATCTCGGGCGAGGCGAAGGCGGCGTGCAGGTCGGCCAGCCTGTCGACGTCCGCGCCAGCCAGATAGTCATAGGGCGCGTCCAGCCGCGAGCGTGACGCCGGCATGACCTGCGGGTCGTAGCCGCGCGCCAGCAGCCATTCGGCGGCATCGTCCGCGGCATTCAGCGCGGCGGACGCCGGCGCCACGATGGCGATGCGCGCGCCGGGCTTGAGTGCGGGCACCGGCGCCACGCTGCCGTTGACTAGCGGGGGTGCCGCCGATCCGGGCTTGGCCGATTGCGGCATACGGCGCGGCGGCTTGGGCGCAGCGCAGCCGGCCAGGGCGGCGGACAGGCACAGCCCCCCTGCGTTGATCAGAAAACTCCTGCGTCCGGGACTAGGCTCCGGTCGCCAGCCTTGCGGCGCTTGTTCCATGGTCATTCCTGCTGCCGTCAGAAGCGTTCGTATTCCAGGCGGTAGCGCCACTGTCCGGGAACCAGCCCTGCCATGGGCAGACGGCCGATGCGGATGCGCCGCAGGGCCTGCAGGCGCAATCCGGCCGCGTCGCATACGTATTCGATGAATCCGGGCGCAGGCGTCTTCAAGGCGAAGCGCAGGTGGGTCTCGTTCTGCCAACTGACCTTCATGGGCGTGGCGGCGCGGCCGTCATAAGCCATCCCGCGCTGCAGGCGCGCCAGATCGGCAGCGCTGAGCTGGCCGGATACCTGCGCCACGTACTCCTGCTCGACGTAGCGCCCTTCCTCCACCAGCTTGCGCGCCACCGGATATTCCTGCGTGTAGACGACCAGGCCGCTGGCCGCGCGCTCCAGCGGCGTGACAAGCTTCAGGCCGTTGAACATGCGCTTCAGATAGCGTTGCCCGGATCGGTCGCCGGGCATCAGGTTCTCGGGCAGGATCAGGTCGCGCGCCGAGCCGGGCTCGTCGTTGGCGTAAATGCCCGCGGGCTTGTGCAGCAGGATGGTGACAGGCCGCACATCTTCCAGGCGCGCGCCGGGCAGGAGGCCGACGGATTGGCCGGGCTCGACGCGAAAGCCTGGTTCCTCGACCGGCTTGCCGTCCACCGCGGCCCATCCGCCTTCTATGTATCGTTCGGCGTCGCCGCGCGAGCACGACAGTTCCTCGGCCAGGCGCTTGGCCAGGCGTACGCTTGCGCTCATTGCGTCACCGCCTTGTGGAGAGAGGCTGCGGAATCGGTCCAGGTAGCGGACCAGAAAGGAAAGCCGTCTTGGAGCGGCGCCAGAGGGTGCATCGTCATGAAGTATTGCCGGGGTGTTGCCAGGAAAGCGGGCCATGGGCCCGCGACGTGAGGCAGATGTTACGCCCTTCCCTGGCCTGCTGCCCGGCGCGCCCGATTGATCTTGGAGGGCGCCTGCCGTTCTAGACCGGCGGGAATCCGGCCCGCTCCGCGGGCGTCTCGGCCGGCTGCGCTTCGGTGGCCAGCGCGCTCGGCGGCGGCACTTCGTCGATCCAGGCCTTGAGCAGCGTATGGGTCACCGCCAGGATCACCGGACCGATGAACAGGCCCACGATGCCGAACGCGAACAGGCCGCCCAGCACGCCCACCAGGATCAGCAGCAGCGACAGGTTGACCCCGCGCTTGATGAGCAACGGCCGCAGCAGGTTGTCCAGCATCGCCACCAGCACCGCCCAGACCAGCAGCACCGCGGCCGCCAGCTTCATGTCGTTCTGGAATAGCCAGACCACGCCGCCCAGCATGGGCAGAAAAGGCCCAAGCTGCGCCAGGCACAGCATCACCATCAGCGCGGTGAGGATGCCTGCGGCCGGCACGCCCGCGATCCACAGGCCGATGCCGCCCAGGCCGGACTGCACCACGGCGGTGACGACGATGCCCAGCGCCACGGCGCGTATCGCCTGCCCGGCCAGCTTGACCGCCGCCAGGCCGCGCTGGCCCGCCAGCCGGTTGAAGAAGCGCCGCACGAAGTCGACCGCCACCTCGCCCTTGGTATAGAGGATGCCGGCCACGACCACCGTGATCAGCATGTGCATCATGAAGGCGCCGACGATGGCGGCGTGCCCCAGCAGCCATGTCACGGCGCTGGTCAGGTAGGGTTCCAGCTTGGCCAGCAGGCCGCCGGCGCCGGCGTCGGAAAGCGTCTGCCATTCGTGCGCGATCTTGGGGCCGACCAAGGGAATCCCCTGGACCCAGGCGGGCGGCGCCAGCAGCGCGTAGTCGGGCAGGCTCTTGACCGCCGCCATGATCGTGCCGCTATGCAGCGCCAGCGTCGAGATCACCTCGTACAGCGGCAGCACGATGACGAACAGAAGGATGACCAGCATCGTCAGCGTGCCGATCCAGCGCCGCCCGCCGCAATAGCGCTGTATCGCCAGCATGACCGGCCAGGTGGCCACGACGATGGTGGTGGCCCAGACCAGCCCGGGCAGGAAGGGGCGCAGGATGTAGAGGCTGCCCGCCATGAGGCCGGCCAGGATCACGATGACAAGAATGATGCGGGCGAGATCGACCGTCTGGCGTGGAAGAGGATTCAACCGCTGCTCCTGACAGGGCCCGTGGCCCTGATCTGTGGCGCATCGATGCCGGCGGGGCGTCTGCCGGATGGGTGCATGCGGATGCGCCTGTGGCGAATTTATCCGAAATTCCCGCGGACATATACCGCGGACGCCCGCAAGCCGTGGGAACGCCCCGCCCTAGCCCGGCGCCGCGCCCGCGCCCTGGGCGCGGATCAACGTATAGGCGATGTAGTACTTGTAGATGTTGCTCACGTATTGCACCGTTTCGCGCCCGATGCGTTCGGCCGCCACGCGCTCGACGTTGTCGAACCAGACATTCGGGTCCAGTCCCTTGGCGGCGGCTTCCTTGCGCAGCTGGCTGATCCGGCCCGGTCCGGCGTTATAGGCCGCGAAGGCGAACAAGCCCTTGTTCAAATCGGTCATGGGTTCCTTGGCGTAGTACTGGTCGATCATGAAGCGGATGTACTTGACGCCGCCATGGATGTTGTATTTCTCGCGCCGGATATCGCCGACTTTCAGTTCCTTGCCGGTGGCCGGCATGATCTGCATGACGCCGATCGCCCCGACCGAGCTCTTGGCGTCCTGGTCCAGCCTGGACTCCTGGTAGCCCTGCGCCATCATGAGCAGCCAGTCGATGTTGTATTGGTCGCCGTACTTGCGGAAGAAGTCCGCCAGGCGGTGGAATTTCTCGATTTCCTCGGGGTCGGTGGCGGCCTTTACCCACTTTACGGATTTCAGGTACTTGGTCAGCTGCTGATTGCCGAACGACGTGCCGATGCGGTTCTTCTCCATGAAGGGGTTCAGCACCGCCGCGAGCTTGGGGGAGTTCTTGCGGAAGGCGAAAGCGATATCGTTGCCGCTGTCGACCTCCAGGTTTTCATAGACCCGGATCTGCGGGAATATCTGCTTCCAGAAATTGGCCAGATAGCGGTCGGCGACGGTGTACTTGACCAGGTCCGCGCTGGCCATCTCCAGGATGTCATCGGTCTCGAAGGTGCCAGGCGCGTCGCGGATGATGGCAGGCTTGAGCCCGCGGGACTGGAGGTCCGCGTTCAATTGCTTGACGCTGCCGTAGTAGCTGCTGACCGGGCTGATGAAGATCTCCTGCCCGGCCAGATCGTCCAGCGACTTCAGCTCGGGCGCCCCGGGCGAGGCGACTATGAGTTCCCGCACGCCACTCGCCAGGGGCGTGGAGAAGTCCACCAGCTTCTGGCGCTCGTCGGTGATCGTCAAATTGGCCGCAATGATGTCGCCCTTGCCCGCCAGCAGGTCGGGAATGAGGCGTTCGCGCGAGGTAGGCAGGAACACCACGTACACGCGGATGTTCTTGGTCTTGAGCTGCTTGTTCAGGTCGTTCTCGAACGCAGTCATCATGTCCGCGATGATGCCGCGCTGGGTGCCGCCCTTGTCCAGGAAGTACAGCGTCTTGTTGTAGGGCACCAGCACCCGGACCTGGCGCCGCTTGACCATGCCGTCGAAATCGCCGGTCCAGGGTTTGACGTTGTAGGCCAGCGCCAGCGGGTCGCCCTTGCCCTTCGCCGGCTGGGCATACCCGGCCGTTGGAGGCAACCATTGCAACAGCGCGCAAAGCATCAAGGCAATCACGCGAAATGACATAGTTCCTCCGGCAGGCCCGGTCGTGCTGCTACGCTTTTCGTACGCCGCGCGGCGAGGCGCTTCGCGCGGCCCGCCGTGTCTATAACAATAATCCGAATCGAGGCGCTAGGGATGGGAATTATCGGGCGGGGCAAGCGCCGCATCCTGCCTCTGGACTTGCGCCATCAGATGCCGGGTCAATTCGCCCAGCTGCGCGTCCTTTCCTTTCAGTTGCGCCAGGTACTCGGACGAGCGCTGCTCGGCGGCCGCGAGCCTGGCTTCGAGCGATTGTTCGCGCTCACGGGCCGCCGCCAGGGCTGCGCTCGCCGCTGCCTGGTCAGCCTGCTGTTGCATTTGCAGGGCCTGGACGTTGGCGCGCAAGCCCTGCGCGTCCTGCTCTGCCTGCCGGCGCTGATCTTGCTCCTGCTCCAATCCCTTGCGGGCCTGGGCCGCCTGTTGTTGGCTGGCCGCTTGCGCTTCGTCCAGCCGCGCCTGCAGCCGCTTGACGGCGCCGCGCTCGCCGTCCAGCTCGTTCAGCCAGCGGCGCTCATGGGCGGCGTGACGGGTTTCGGTTGCTGCGAGCGCCTGGGCATGTTGCGCGCGGATATTCTCGCTTTCCGCCAGCGCAGCCTGGGTGGCGCTGCGGGCGTCTTCCAATTGCAGTTGGTTCCGCTTGAGCAATTCGTCACGTTGCCGCAGCTGCTGTTCGGCTGCTTGCAGCCGGTCTTCGGCGGCGGCCAATTGGGCAGTGGCTACCCTGAGCGCTTCCTGCAAATCCTGTTCGCGATGCGCAAGCTGGGTTTCGCGTTGTTGTAGCTGTTCGGCGTCGGACGCCAACTGCTCCCCTTCCCGCGCCAGTTCTTCCCAGCGTCCACGATAAGCCTGTTCCTGTTGTGCACGGGCCTCGGCCAAGGCGGCTTCCCAGAAGTGGGCCGCCGCCTGGGCCACTGGGTCCGGCACCGCTGCGGGCGCGGCGAACGCGCCCGGGTCCTTGATGCGCGCGCCTAACGAGCGAAACCAGGTTTCCAGGTAAGGACTGACGGTATTGGGCGATCCGCGGCCTATCTTTTGCCGCACGCGCTCGATGGTGGGCCGCGCGCCCTCCAGCAGCAAGGCGTCGGCGGCGGTCCAGACGTCAGTTTCGGTAATTCCGGTGGCCATGCGCTTGCTCCGTGCCCGGTTCAGCATCTGTAGGATATTTACTCACGATAATGGAACCTTATCGTGAGTAATTTCATATTTATGTTAGATATCATACAGCATACATAATGAAATGTATGAAATATGATTTCCTACAGATTTCGGACCCGGGCGGCCCTGCTGCCATGCACTTCGCGCCGCCCAATGAACACGCGCGGTAGGGACTCCAGCCCTCGCCGAGCGCGGCCGCACCCTATTCGTCCGGGAACGCGAGCTACTGGGGGCGGCGGTGACGCGTTTTGGCGCCCTACCGCTGCGTGCCGGAGCCGGCGACGAGCGGCGGGATGGAGGTATGGCGCAATACGATTCCCTGTTGCCGCTCGTGCTTTTTGTCAGACGGATGCGGGCGACTGCAGATGCGCTTCTTTGCCAGCGTCCTGATCCAGCGCTTTGCGTGTTTTCTCGGGATCCAGCACCATCAAGGCGAGGATGCTCATCCCTACCGCCACCGCCCCGCACACCGTGAAGAACTGTCCGAAGCCGGCGAGGACGTCTCCGCCGGTGGCGGAGATCATGTAGCCGATCAAGGCGGGGGCCAGGATCCCGCCAGTGGTAATAATGCCGTTGTAGATCGCCAGCATGGAGGCTCGTTGCGAATCCGGCGACAGGTACGCAACGATTGCGAACCCGAACGCGGGCATGATGTTTATGGCGATCGAGCCGGCGAAGAACAACGCCAAGGTCGCCGGCATGCTTCCGCCTACGTACTGCAGTCCAAGGTATATCGCGCCCCCCACCATGCAGGCAAAGAGCGGAGGCCGGACCATTGCCTTCCTGAACGAGGCGCCTTTCTGCAATGCCCTCTTGCTGCGCGCCGACGCAATCAGATTGGTGAGAATGACCGCCAGGGTCGTCGATATGAGGTAGGCAGACATCTGCGCAGGGCTTAGCCCCACTCCTTTCTGCAGAAAGACGGGCAGCCAACTGACGGCCAGAACGTTCGGTATGTATCCGATGAAACCCATCACCGCAATCATCAGGAACGACCTGCTCAGCAACATGCGGCGGTACGACACCCTTGAGTTTGCTTCGCCCGCCGCCTGCTCGCCAATCGAGCCTTCCCGGCCAAATGGCAGCCAGAGCGCGACCCAAACCACGCTGACCACGCCTAGCAACAGATAGGAGAGCCGCCAGCCTAGGTGCTGGATGGACAACGGCATGACTGCGCTGGCAAGCAATCCGCCCAACAGCATGCTGACCTGTATCAGCGTCGAGACGCCGATACGTTCATTGGCTGGATACCACTTGAAGCCGGCATGCTGAGTGGTGGCGGTTGCAGGCCCCGTTGCGGCTCCCAACAACACTCGGCTGGCGACGAGCGCGGCGAAGCTGCTGACGAAACTGACGATGAACTGCGCAGCGGCCCACAGCAGCGACATGGCCAGCAAGATCCATTTGGTCTTGACTCTATTGGCGAGGAAGCCAACCGCCACGCCGGCAAAGGAGTAAACGAAGTAGAACGCACTGCCTGCGAATCCAAACTCCACGGGCGTCAAGCCCAAGTCATGGATGATGGACGGACCGGCAAAGGCAAAAATCAGCTTATCCAGGGTGCAGATGACCGCAACGGCCATCACCATGGTCAGGGTGAAGCGTCGATAAGGAGGGTTTTTCATGGCAGTCTCGATCCTTGCCCAGCACTGTTATATCGATTTCCATATTCGAAAAACATTACGAATATGAATAAATTGATTGATGGGTTCTTGAAATCGCCATCGCTGAGAAAATTCTCGGTAAAAATCGGCAGCGATTGCCGATCGATCATGTCACCTTTGTTGGGCAGATCTCACGACTTTTTTTTGATCAAAAAACTTTTGGTTGTGGCCCAAGTCAGGTGCAAGGGAAAATTCCTCACAAGGGTGCGGTAGCCAGAAGTAGAATCCCCCCGCTTAGGAGCGCCACAGAATGAAGAAATCGGGGATTACGTATCGTTGGATCAGAGAGGCCAGCAGCCGCGCGAAACCCGGATCGACGCAACCCGTGCCCCAGGTTTCATGAAACTAAACCAATTGCGGGCCTTTCTGGCTGTTGTGGAGACACGCAACATCAACCGCGCAGCCGATCGATTGCATCTCACTCAATCGGCCGTAAGTAAATCGCTGAGAGAACTGGAAGCAGATCTGGAAGTGCCGCTCCTGGTGCGGACCGCGCAAGGGATGCGGCTGACAGAGGCCGGCGCCGCGATTGCCGACCGGGCGCGCTTGATAAATGCGGAGGTCGCGCGCGCTCGCCAGGATATTGCGGCGCTAAAGGGACGCCTCACTGGCGCATTGACCATCGGCGTCGCGCCGGTGGCTGGCACTGCCGGTGTGGCGAAGGCGATTCTGGAATTCAGGAAACGGAACGCCGATGTCCAGATCACGATTGTCGAAGAGCGGCCAGGCAAACTGCTCACTTTGATGCGGGATGGGACGCTTGATTTCGCCATATCGACCGAGATGCCTGCGGAGTCTGCCGCTTGCTCGGCGATTCCACTGTCGACGGTAAAGACGATGATTGGGGTCAGGCCCGGCCATCCCGCCCTGAACGTCACCACTCTTGAGGAAATTCTGCATTATGAGTGGATTACACTCGACCCGATAAGTGACGAGACCTCGCCCTTGGTCAGGTGTTTTCAGATGCTGGGCTGCGCATTGCCCGAACGGATTATTCATTGCGCGTCGATCGGACTGTATATAGAGCTGGCAAGGAATTCGGACGCAATCAGCATATGGTCGGCTACGCCATTCAACATGGCCGCATTTCGTCAGGTCCTCTCCCCGCTTGCTCTCACTGATAATCTCCCGGACCGAAACATCTGTTTATTGAGCAGGGATTTTCACCTCCTGAGCCAAGCCGCCAAGGGTCTTATGAAGGAAATAAAGGCTGCTTTTTTCCAGGCCTGACGGCAACGTCATAATGCTTTCCGGGGCAATCTATAATGCATCCGAAAGATCATGCCAAGTACACAATAATAGGCATGAAAGAAGATTGCCCCTACTCATCCGCCCATGACACAGCTGAAATCGCAGGCGCCGCTGCCCGCCTTGGACCCACTCACCCTGGACGCCCAGGCCGATGCCGCGGCCAGCGCCCTGCTGCGCGAAGGCAGCTCGGCCAACACGGTTGCCAGCTACCGCGCCGCCATCCGCTACTGGAGCGCATGGTTCGAGCTGCGCTATTCCCGTCCCTTCGCCCTGCCCGTCCCGGAAGCCGCGGTGATTCAGTTCGTGGTCGACCATGCCCAGCGCTCGACCGAGCAAGGGCTCAAATGGGAGTTGCCTTTGGCGCTGGACCAGGAGCTGGTGCGGCTCAAGGCCAAAGGCAGGCTCGGCGCGCCCAGCCTAAACACGCTGTTGCAGCGCATATCGGTGCTGTCGAAGGCGCATGAACTGCACGGCCACCCCAACCCCTGCCGTGCTGCGGCGGTGCGCGAATTGCTCTCTCGGACGCGCCGCGCCTACGCCCGGCGCGGCGTGGCGCCGGCCAAGAAGGTGGCGCTGACGCGCGAGCCGCTGGAAGCCATGCTGGCGACCTGCGACGATTCCTTGCGCGGAGTGCGCGACCGCGCCCTGCTCCTGTTCGCCTGGGCCAGCGGCGGCCGCAGGCGCTCCGAGGTGGTGTGCGCGACGATGGAAAACACGCGGCGCACGGCCGAGGGCTTCTTGTTTGCGCTGGCGCATTCCAAGACCAATCAATCGGGCGCCGCCCGTGCCAACGACCAGAAGCCCATCGTCGGCGTGGCGGCCCAGGCGCTCGATGCATGGCTGCGCGCCAGCGGCATCACGCAAGGCCCGCTGTTCCGGCGGGTGCGGCGCGGCGACGTGCTGGGCGAGCCGCTGGCCGCGGCCGCGGTGCGGGACATCGTGCTGGAACGCTGCAAGCTGGCCGGGCTGGAGGGCGACTATTCAGCTCACAGCCTGCGTTCCGGATTCGTGACCGAGGCGGGCCGCCGGAACGTGCCGCTGGGCGACACCATGGCCATGACCGGCCACGCCAGCGTGGCCACCGTGATGGGTTACTTCCGCGCCGGGGCGGCGGCCGAATCACCCGCGGCCCGCTTGCTGGACGAACCGGACGCTCCGCGCGGGTAAAATCGCGCGCACTCGCCGCAATCCGAATTCAGCCTGACACGATCCACATGCGAATCAACCTACGCGGGCTGGTGCTTGCGCTTACCGTATTCAGCGCCCTCGCCGCCACCGCCAACGCCCTGTACGCCAGCTATCGGGTGCAGCGCGAACAACTCATCGCCAACACGCTGGAAGCCAACCGGGTCTACGCCGCCAAGCTGGCCGCAAGCGCCGGCACCTTTCTGGATTCGGCCCTGCGGCAGCTGGAATACAGCGCCCGCTACGTGGCGGCGCGCTTCGATTCGCGGGAATTGCTGGCCGTGGAAGTTGAGCGCCTGCGCGAGCAGACCGACAGCTTCAACTCCGTGGGCATCGTGCGCGCCGACGGCATCATGCTGGCCGCCAGCCAGGGCATCCGCAACTTCGAGGGTTCGCGGGTCGACAATGCCAGCAGCCGCATGGCGCTGCAAACGCGCAAGCCGCTGATCAGCAAGCCCTATGTGTCCATTGCCGGCAATCTGCTGATCAACGTTTCCCATCCGATTCATTCGGAGAGCGGCGCCTACCTGGGTTATGTCTCAGGCACGATCTACCTGCGCGACGAGGGAGCCTTGCATAATCTGTTGGGCAAGCATCCCTACCAGGACGGCTCCTATCTGTATGTGGTGGACAGCGATGGGCGGCTGATCTATCACCTCGACAGTAAACGCGTGGGCGAGGATGTGAGCGGCAACCCGGTGGTGGCGGCGGTGATGCGGGGCGAGGACGGCGCGCAGCGCCTGGTCAATACGCACGGCGTGGACATGCTGGCGGGATATGCCCACGTGTCGCGCAGCGGCTGGGGCGTGGTCGCGCAGCGTCCCGCGCAGGCCACGCTGGAACCCTTGAACGACCTCATCTGGGCGCTGATCCGCTACGCGGCGCCCTTCGCCCTGCTGTTCCTGCTGGCGATCTGGTGGTGCGCGCGCAAGATCTCGCAGCCCTTGTCGCAGTTGGCGACCAATGTGGAGCATCACGACATGGCGGTGGCGATGCAACGGGTGCGCTCGGTGCAAGCCTGGTATTTCGAGGCCGAACGCCTGAAGCGCGCAGTGATCAGGAGCTACACCAACCTGCAGGACAAGATCGGCAAGCTCAATCAAGCCAGCATCACCGATCCCCTGACCGGGCTGCGCAACCGCCGCGGTACGCTGCAGGCGGTGGAGACGTTGCAGGCAGCCGAAACGCCCTTTGCCGTGATCGCGCTGGACATCGACCACTTCAAGCGGGTCAACGATACCTACGGCCACACGGCTGGCGACGAAGTGATTCAGGGCATGGCGCAGCTGATGCGCGACTGTTCGCGCCCGACCGACATACTCTGTCGTAGCGGGGGCGAGGAATTCCTGATCCTGCTGCCCGGCGCGGGGGCCAAGGAGGCGGCGGGCATGGCCGAGCGCCTGCGCAGAAGGACGGAGACGCACCGCCTGAAGGGCGCGCTGGAGATCACGGTGTCGGCCGGCGTGGCGCAATGGCCGGCGGGCAGCGCGGATGTCGACACGGTGTTTCAAGCCGCCGATGCCGCGCTGTATGCGGCCAAACAGCAGGGGCGCAACCGCGTGGTGACACACGCGGCCTGACGCCCCTGCCCGCCGGGCGGCAAACTCAGGGGCTGATTTGGCGCCGGGTCAGGCGTCCTTGTCTTCGGCGGAGTCCGCGTCCACGGCAGCGACCTTGATGTCCGCTTCCTTGTTGGTCTCGGGCGCCTTCCAGTCCAGGGGCGGAATCTCGAATTGCCACTTCTTGCCGACGAGTTGATGAGACATGAACGTTCTCCTGTTCAGGGCGCATGGCTTTCCCCCGCACTAAGCGCAATGCATGAAATTCGTGCGTGCCATGGATGCTGTTCCAATGGATGCCATTGGGGCGCGGGGGGCATGCGCGCAGGCAACGCAAACGAAAATGGCGGCCGCAGCCGCCAGCGACTTTTTCGGCGCTTGGTTTTGTTGTGATTTTGCCGAAAGTTGTCGTATTTTAGCATCGTATTGCCTGAAAAAGCAATGCTGCCGCTGGCGGCCGCCCTGCCTAGGCGGCTGCCGGACGTTCGCTTTCGGACGGAAGGCCAGGCCCCGGACGCGTGCGCATGGGCCTCGGCCGCCGCGATATTGACGCAAATCCCCCCGGCATCGTGACGCGATTGCCACTGCCCGCCCGCCTGCCGCCTCAATACACTGGCTGCACCCCTTCAAAGGAGACTCATCGTGACCCAAGCTCCCATCGAAGGCGGCTGCGATTGCGGCGCTGTGCGTTACCGCCTCGCCAGTCCGCCCATGTTCGTGCATTGCTGCCATTGCACCTTGTGCCAGCGCCATTCCGGCACCGCCTTCGCCATGAACGCGGTGATCGAATCCAACCGCGTGCGCAGCTTGCAGGGCGAGGTGTGCCGCCATCCCGCGGACCGGACCGCCGATGACGGCGAGACTGTCGTGATCGTGCGTTGCGCAGCCTGCGCAGGATTGTTGTGGAGCCATCATCCGGGCTATGGCGAAACGGTGGCGCTGATATACGCCGGCACGCTGGACCGCGCCGCCGATTTTCCGCCTGGCGCGCATTGCTTTGTGCGTTCCAAGCATCCGTGGGTGGGCATCCCGGACAATGTGCCGGCGGCCGACGAGTTCTATGACATGGACGCCTGCTGGCCCGAGGCAGCCAAGCAGCGCCTGGACGCCGCCTTGGCCGGCAGCCAGCGCAAGCCCTGGGTGCCCAAGGGCTGAACACGCGCCGCGACTCAATTCCTTCTTCTCATCGTTGTAGCCGTCTGCGCATTGCGCAAGGCATTGCCCTGCCCGCGGTTCCCACGCGGCCTAGGGATTTCCCCCGTTTTGGCCGGAAAAAGGCCTGTTTTGCACATTGCCCGTCCACCTGAAAGGTGAACGGAAGTTTGGATTCCTAGACTTCCGCGTTCAATCAAAAGTCAGCTTTTGTTCAGAACGTAGTCAGGCAAAAGCACAACAACGGGAGGACTACAGATGCAATCCAAACGCAGCGCCGCGCGGCGCGAGGCCTGGGCGGCCGGCACGATGATCGTGCTGGGCCTGGGCGCCATCGCGCAGGCATCCACCTACAACATCGGCAGCCTTGCGCGCATGGGGCCGGGCATGTTCCCCGCCATCCTGGGCGTGCTGCTGGTGCTGCTGGGCTTGATGATCGCGCGCATGGCCGCGGCTCCCGCGGCCGTGGAGGAAGAGGCCGAAGACGAGCCGCCGCCAGACTGGCGCGGCTGGGGCTGCATCATCGGCGGACTCATGACCTTCATCCTGTTGGGCAAGTACGGCGGTCTGGTGCCCGCGACCTTTGCGCTGGTCTTCATTTCCGCAATGGGCGACCGTCAGCACACGCCGCGCAGCGCGGCCTTGCTGGCCGCGGGCGTGACCGTGCTGGGCGTGGCCGTGTTCTCCTGGGCGCTGCAGTTGCAGTTCCCGCTGTTCCGCTGGGGCTGATCGATGGAAATCCTCAACAACCTGATGCACGGGTTCTCCGTCGCCTTCGCGCTGGACAACCTGATGTGGGCCGCCTTCGGCGTGTTCATGGGCAACCTGATCGGCGTGCTGCCGGGCATGGGCGTGCTGGCCGCGATCTCCATCCTGCTGCCGCTTACCTACACCATGACGCCGACGGCGGCGCTGGTGATGCTGTCGGGCATCTACTACGGTTCGCAGTATGGCGGCGGCATTACCTCCATCATGCTGAACCTGCCCGGCACCGCCTCGCACGCGGTGGCCTGCCTGGACGGCAATCCGCTGGCGCGCAACGGCAAGGCAGGCTCGGCGCTGTTCATGCTGATGTTCTCGTCGTTCTGCGGCGCGTCGGTGGGCATTCTGGCGATGATCCTGTTTTCGCCGATGCTGGTGGACGTGGCCTTCAAGTTCGGTCCCGCCGAGTACTTCTCCATGATGATGCTGGGCCTGCTGGCTGGCGCGACCCTGGCCAAGGGGTCGGCGATCAAGGGCGTGGCGATGGTGGTGGTGGGACTGCTGCTGGGCGTGGTGGGCACCGACGTCAACACGGGCACGATGCGCTTTCACTTCGGCATTCTTGAACTGTCCGATGGCCTGCAGATCGTGGCGCTGGCCATGGGCCTGTTCGGCGTGGCGGACTTCCTGAAGAACATCAACCGCATCGGCGGCGACGCCAAGGTGACCACCGCCAAGATCAGCATGAAGTCGATGCGGCCCGAAGCCGGCGACATCAAGCAATCGCGCGGCGCGCTGGTGCGCGGCACGGCCATCGGCGCGGCTTTCGGCATCCTGCCTGGCACCGGCCCCACCATCGCCTCGTTCATTTCGTATGCGACGGAAAAGAAGGTGGCGCGCGAGCCGCGCCGCTTCGGGCGCGGCGCCATCGAGGGCATCGCGGGGCCGGAAGCGGCGACCAGCGCATCGACGCAGACCAGCTTCATTCCCACCATGAGCCTGGGCATCCCGGGCGACCCGGTGATGGCGCTGATGCTGGGCGCGCTGATCATCCACGGCATCCAGCCGGGACCGCAGATGATGGTGGAGCACGCCGACATGTTCTGGGGGCTGATCGCCAGTTTCTGGGTCGGCAACGTGCTGTTGCTGCTCTTGAACCTGCCATTGATCGGCATGTGGGTGCGGTTGTTGACGGTGCCATTCCGCTATCTGTTCCCGGCGGCGCTGTTCTTCGTCTGCGTCGGTGTCTACAGCACCAACAACAATCTGTTCGACGTGGCCATGGTGACCTTGTTCGGCGCGGCAGGCTATGCGCTGATCCGCCTGCGCTTCGAGCCCGCGCCGCTGTTGCTGGGTTTCGTGCTCGGCCCCATGGTGGAAGAGAACTTCCGCCGCGCCCTGCTGCTGTCGCGCGGCGATCTGGCGATCTTCGTGACGCGGCCCATCAGCCTGGGTTTCGTGGCGGCCTGCGTGGGATTGATCGCTTTGCTGGTGATGTCGGCGGTGCGCCAACGCAAGGGCCGCGAGGCTTTGAAGCAAGCGGAGTCTTCGGTGTAGCCGCGCGAGCGCTCACTTTGCATCGGCCGGCCTCGCGGGGTCGGCCGTTGCATGCTCTGGGCCCGTGCAAGGCCCCGTACAAGAGTACAGGCTAGGCGTCAGGCGTGGCCAGCGGCCCGGCAGTGTGGCCGTCGATATGGCCCAGTGTGCGTCCAGGATCAAGACGGTCGCGCACGCGCTGCTTCAGCTCTTTGGCCGAGGGAAATCCGCCATCGCTCTTGCGGTCCCAGATCAGGTCGCCGTTGTAGGTGACCTGGAAAATCCCGCCGGTGCCGGGCTGCAGCACGACCTCGCCCAGGTCGGTGGAGAACGTCGACAGGAGTTCCTGAGCCATCCAGCCGGCGCGCAGCAGCCACTGGCACTGCGTGCAGTAATGGATGACGATGCGGGGTCGGAGGGCGGGTGCATTCATAGGAAGAAGATTCTACGCCGGTTCATGGATAATATCGGGTTTTCCCGGGTTCGCTACGGACCCCGAGCCTGCCATGAAGTCTGCATTATCCCCTCGCGGCCAACGCTGGCTGATCGGTCTCTTGATGGGACTGGTCACGCTCACGCCGATGGGCATCGATATCTATCTGCCCTCCCTGCCCACCATGGCGCAGGACTATGGCCAGCCCGTCACCGCGCTGCAAGCCAGCATCACCTTGTTCATCTTCGCCGTGGGCGTGGGCCAGATCCTGATCGGCCCGCTGGCCGACCGATATGGCCGCCGGCCCGTGGCGCTGGGCGGTGCGCTGGCCTATCTGCTGGGCTCGGCGCTGGGCGCCTCGGCCAGTTCGCTGGAGGTGTTCTACGTCGCGCGCGTGATCCAGGGGCTGGGCGCCTGCTCGGCCTCGCTGGTGGCCTTCGCGGCGGTGCGCGACTGCTTCAGCCCCGCAGTGGGCGCGCGCGTCTACAGCTATCTCAATGGCGCGCTGTGCACCGTGCCCGCGCTGGCGCCCATGGTGGGCGGCGCATTGGCCGTCCACGCGGGTTGGCGCAGCACCTTTGTCTTCATGGTGCTGTTCGCGTTGACGCTGGCGGGTTTTCTGGCGATCCGTTTCGAGGAGACGCGGGCCAAGCCCGCCAAGCCGCAAGGCGCGCTCTACAGCCTGCGCCGCTATGCGCCGATCGCAGCCAGCGGCCGTTTTCTGTATTTCGCGGCGTTCGGCATGGCCGGCATGGCGATGATCCTGGTGTTCGTCTCCGCTGCGCCGGTGGTGCTGGTGCAGCAGCTGGGTTATTCCGAGCTGGGTTTTTCCGCCTGGTTCGGCGGCAACGCGGCGATCAACATTGGGGCCTTCTTCCTCGCGCCCGCCTTCATCTCCCGTTTTGGCCGCCATACCATGGTGCGCGTGGGTATGGCTGCCCTGCTTGCGGCGGCGGCCATGCATCTGGCCGCATGGCTGTGGCTGCCCTTGTCGGCCTGGGTCTTCATGCTGCCGGTGGCCGTGCTGACCGTGGGCTTTTCATTGGCGCTGGGTTCGGGCCTTAGCCTGGCGCTGGAGCCCTTCGCCGAACGCGCCGGCACCGCCGCCGCGGTGTATGGCCTTTTCCAGATGAGCGGATCGGCCGTCATCGCCACCGTCCTGCTGGATAGCGGCATGTCGCCGCAATTGGCCATGGCGCTGATCGGCGCCGTCATCGTCGGGCCGCTGCTGTGCCTGTCGCCCGGCATGGCGCGGCGCTTGGCCGCGGGCTGAGGGCCCAGCCCCGCTCCGCCAGGCGCCATATCCCTCTACTATCCAGGAATAGCCCATCCTGGAGACGACATGAATATCGAAGAAGCGGCGCAAGAGCCGGTCCTGGCGCGCCATGCCGAAGGCGGCGTGGTGACGCTGCGGCTGAACCGCCCCGGCCAGTTCAATGCGCTGTCCGAAAGCCTGCTGGCTGCGCTGCAGGCCGAACTTGACGCCCTGTCGCGCGATGCGAGCGTGCGCTGCGTGGTGCTGGAATCCAGCGGCCGCGCGTTCTGTGCAGGCCATGACCTGCGCGAAATGCGCAGCCAGCCCTCGCTGGATTACTACCGCGACCTCTTCAGGAAATGCAGCGCCGTGATGCAAGGCCTGCAGGCCCTGCCCGTGCCGGTGATCGCCAAGGTGCATGGCATCGCCACGGCCGCCGGCTGCCAATTGGTGGCCAGCTGCGACCTGGCCGTGGCTGCGGACACGGCGAAGTTCGCGGTATCCGGCATCAACGTCGGCCTGTTCTGCTCCACGCCCGCGGTCGCCTTGAGCCGCAACGTGTCCGCCAAGCGCGCCTTCGAAATGTTGGTGACGGCGCGCTTCATCGACGCCGGCCAGGCCAGGGACTGGGGCCTGGTCAATGACGCGGTGCCCGAGGCGCAGCTGGACCAGCGCGTGCGCGCGCTGGTGGACGACATCCTTGCCAAGAGCCCCGCCGCAATCCGCTACGGCAAGCGCATGTTCTACCAACAGCGGCAGATGGCGCTGGCGGACGCCTATGACTACGCCGGCGACGTGATGGCGCGCAACATGATGGAAGCCGACGCCTGCGAAGGCATAGACGCCTTCCTGCAGAAGCGCCGGCCGCGCTGGCAGTCCTAGCGCTGTCGGGCGGGGCCGTGCGCGCGGCCCCCGCTACGCCAGCGCCCAGCCGCCGGCAGCGGCCACCAGCACCACCCACACGGGCGACCAACGCGCGTAGACCAGCAGGCCGAACAGCAGCAAGGCCAGGCCGAAGTCGGCGCGGTCGCGGATGGCGCTGGTCCAGACCGGGTCGTACAGCGCCGACAGCAGTATGCCGACGACGCTGGCGTTCACGCCCGCGATCAGATTGCGCACGCCTGGACGCCGCCGCAGGCTTTCCCAGAACGGCAGCGCGGCGGTCACCAGCAAGGCGCCCGGCAGGAAGATGGCGACCAGCAGCATCAGGCCGCCAGCCCAGCCCGACAAGGGGCCGGACGACATTGCGCCCAGAAAGGCGGCGAAGGCGAACAGCGGCCCCGGCATGGCCTGCGCCGCGCCATAACCCGCCAGGAAATCGGCGTTGGACACCATGCCGCCCGCCACTGCCGCGGAATCCAGCAAGGGCAGCACCACGTGGCCGCCGCCGAACACCAGGGCGCCCGCGCGGTAGAAACCGGATAGCTGCTGCGCCAGCGGCATGCCGCTGATCGCGGCCCAGGCCGGCATGCCCGCCAGCAGCAGCACGAACAGCGCCAAGGCCGTGTACCCGGCACGGCGCGTCACCTTCAGCGGCTGCACCGCCAACGCCGGACGCGGCGGCACTTGCAGCGCGGCCATGCCGGCGATGGCGCCCAGCAGGATCGCGCTCAATTGCCCCAGCGTGGTCGGCATCAGGATGGTGATCAGCGCCGCCGCCACCGCCAGTCCGGCCCGCTCGCGGTCAGGACAGAGCGAGCGCCCCATGCCCCAGACCGCCTGCGCGATGATAGCCACCGCCGCGACCTTCAGGCCATGGATGGCGCCCGAGGCGGACAGCCAGCCGAACTGCGCCAGCCCCAGCGCGAAGAGGATCAGGGCGACGGCGGTGGGCAGTGTGAACGCCAGCCAGGCGGCCGCCATGCCGGCCCAGCCGGCGCGTTTCAAGCCTATCGCCATGCCGACCTGGCTGCTGGCCGGCCCCGGCAGGAACTGGCACAGGGCCACCAGGTCGGAATACGCGTAATCGTCCAGCCAGCGCCGGCGCTCCACGAATTCGCTGCGGAAGTAGGCCAGGTGCGCGACCGGCCCGCCGAAGGACGTCAGCCCCAGGCGCAGGAATACCAGGAAGACTTCCAGACAGGAGCCCTGGCCAGACTGTTCGCGCGTGGGGGTGGCGGGCTTGCTGGCGACGTGTTCGTCTTGGTGGGGTGGCAGCGGCGGCATGGGATTCGGGCTTCATCGGCAGGCGGGGCATGAGGGTCCGGCCCCCGCCCCATGCTTATAGCCGGGCGGCGTGACGGATTCAACCGCCTGAACGGCCCGGGCCATATGGCCGGTTTACCTCGCCGGGCCGAAGCGCTTCAAACAACTTTACAAATACCGTACAAATATCGGCGGACTGCCCCGGGCGCGGCCCTATAGCATCCCAGGTCGCCATTTCCGGTTCAGATCCCCAATGCTCAAGTTCGCGATTCGCATCTTCGTGGTCGCCGCTATCGGTTACATCGCGGGATCGCAGCTGGTGCAGCGCAGCCTCGAGTATCTGCTGGACCCGCTGAGCGCGGACCTCTCATACCAATCGGTCCGGGGGCAGATACACGCCTTGCGCAAGGAACTGGATGGCCTGGCGCAAGGCGCGCGGGCGGATTACCTGCGCGACGAGATACAGCCGCACTACGGCCTGGGATTGAAGCTGCTCACGGACGCGCAAGCCCAGCCCACGCCAGCGGAACGGCAGCAGCTCGCCAGCGCCGGCTTCATCATGCGCGACGAGTACAACGTCTACGTCGCTCCCCTGCCCGGCGAACCCCGTCAGTGGCTGGAGTTGAGCCTGCCACGCGCGCCGCAAGCCGTTGAAAGATGGATCACGATAGCCGCCTGGGCCGCGCTCAGCCTGATCGTGGGCATCATCCTGCTGCTGCTCTGGGCCCTGCCTTTGTGGCGCGACCTGGACCGGCTGCGCAACGCCACGCTGCGCATGGGCCAGGGTGAACTCGGCGCGCGGGTGCGGCTGTCGCGCCTGGCGGGCATGCGGCACGTGGGCGAAAGCTTCAACCAAATGGCCGAGCGCATTTCGGCGCTGATTGAAAACCAGCGCAGCCTGACCAATGCCGTCTCGCACGAATTGCGCACGCCGCTGGCGCGCCTGTCCTTCGAGGTCGCGCTGCTGGGCCACGACCAGCACCTGCCCCGGCGGCACCAGATATTGCGCGACATGCAGGCCGACATCTGCGAACTGGAAACGCTGGTGGCCGAACTGCTGGTCTACGCGCGCCTGGAGCGCCCCGCCGACGACACCGTCAGGCTGGAAACGGTGGACACCTGCGACTGGCTGGGCGAAGCCCTGGCCCAGGTCGCGCACCAGGCCGAGGCGCGCGCCATCCAGTGCCATGTGCACCGCGACTACCCGCCGCGCGTGCGGCTGCATCCGCGCTACATGAGCCGGGCCTTGCTGAACCTGGTGCAGAACGCGGTGCGCTACGCCAGCCGCCATGTGGAGATCAGGCTCAGCCAGTGCCCTGCGGGCGGCTTCGAGCTGATCGTGGACGACGACGGCGGCGGCATCGCCCCGGCCGACCGCGCGCGCGTGTTCGAACCCTTCATCCGGCTGGACGAAAGCCGCGACCGCGGCACTGGCGGCGCGGGCTTGGGCCTGGCCATCGTCTGGCGCGTGGCCGCGAACCACGGCGGCGGCATCGAGATACACGACAGCCCCCTGGGCGGCGCCCGCTTCGTGCTGCGCTGGCCGGCCTGAGCGTTGCCGCTGCGCGGCCGCGCTCATGGCACAGATGAAAACTCCATTTATGGCACTTCTGCCCTGGGCCAAGCTGCGTCATCCTGTCGGCACGAGATTCCGCTCGGCTACACGCATCGAAAAGGCAGCAACATGACGCAGCGTTTGAATTACTTCCAGGTATCCGAAGAACAATCCAGGAAGTACCTGGAATTCAGCATGTCGCTGAAAAAGACCCCCATCGTCCGGGAGGTCGGCGAACTGGTGGATATCCGTGCTTCGCAGATCAACGGCTGCGGTTTTTGCCTGGACATGCACATCAAGCAGGCCAGGATCGCGGGCGAACGCGAGCTGCGCTTGCATCACGTCGCCATCTGGCGCGAATCCACGCTGTTCTCGCCGCGCGAGCGCGCGGCGCTGGCCTGGACCGAGGCCGTCACCACCCTGTCCGCGCACGGCGTGTCGGACGCCGTCTATGAAGAGGCGCGCGCGCAGTTGTCCGAGCAGGAGATTTCCGACCTGACGCTGCTGGTGGTCGGCATCAACGGCTGGAACCGGCTGAACGTGGCCTTCCGCACCGTGCCGGGCTCGGCCGATGCGGCTTACGGCCTGGACAAGGCCGGCCTGAACTAGGACTGCATCAGCTTCAGGATCCGCAGGCCCAGTTCATGGGCCTGCGCCTGCGTGGCGATGTTGGTGAAGCTGAGCAGCAGCGCCGATTGCCGCTGCGGGGCGGCGTACCAGCGCGACAGCGCACCCGCGTACATGCCCTGCTCCTCCATCCGTCCGGCCTGCGCCACGTCGCTCTGGCCATCATCCAGGCGCGCCACCAGATGCATGCCGCCCGGCTGGGGTTCTATCCGCAGACGTTGCCCCAGCGCCGCGCTCAGGCCCGCCACGGTCGCGGCGCGGCGTTCCGCGTACAGCTTGCGCATGCGCTGGATGTGGCGGCCGAAATGCCCCTCGGCCATGAAGGCGCTCAGGATGGCCTGCGTCAGGCCCGGCGCCGCGCCCGCTTGCAGCCGCGCCGACTGCGCGAAGCGTCCGGCCAACGGCTCTGGCACCACCAGATAGGCCAGCCGCAAGCCGGGAAACAGCACCTTGCTGAAGGTGCCGGCATACAGCACCCGCCCCTGCGTATCCAGGCTCTTGAGCGCCGGCAGCGGCCGGCCGACGTAGCGGTACTCGCCGTCGTAATCGTCTTCCACGATCCAGGCCCCGCGACGCTCGGCCCAGTCCAGCAGCGCCTGGCGCCGCGGCAATGACAGCGACATGCTCAAGGGGCTTTGATGGGCCGGCGTCACCACCGCGCCGCGCGCCTGCCCCGCCCGCTCGATGCCGGCGCCGACCATGATCCCATCTTGATCCACCGGCACGGGCGCCGGTTCCAGCCGGGCCTGCTCCAGCAGCGCGCGCGTCGGCGGATAGCCCGGATCTTCCATCCAGACCTGGTCGCCGGGCTCGAACAGCGTCTGCAGGATCAGCGCCATCGTGCTGTTGTAGCCCGAGGTGATGAACACCTGCGAAGGCTGGCAATGGATGCCGCGCGCCACTTGCAGATAGGCGGCTGTCGCGCTGCGCAGCGCCGGCAGCCCGCCGCTGGGCGGATAGGCCAGATCCCCGGCCTGCAGGCCGCGCAGCTGGCGGGCGCCCAGCCTGGCCCAGAGCTTGCGCGGAAATTCGTCCAGCGCCGGCAAGCCCATCTGGAACGGCCGCAGGCCCGATGGCTCGCGCCAGCCCAGGCCGTCTCCGGGCGCCTCTGGCGGGACGGCCGCGGCGGGCGGCGGCGCATGCTGCGGCTGCACGTCGGGCGCCACCACCGTGCCGGCCTGGCCGCGCGCCTGGATGTAGCCTTCCGATGCCAACAGCGAATACGCCACTTCCACCGTGCCGCGCGCCACGCCCAGCTCCTTGGCCAGCGCCCGCGCCGACGGAATGCGGTCGCCTGGCTTGAGCGTGCCTTGGGCGATGGCGCCGCGAAAGCGCTCATAGACCTGGCGGTACAGGGGCTCGGCGTCGCCTGATGATGCTGGCAGCGCCTGGGGTTGAGGGTTGATCATGGCATAGTTAAAAATGGATTTTATGGCCCTTCTAATTATGGCATGCGGCACCTAACATGGCTGCTCATGAACTCTCACACCGCTAGTGCATCCATGACAGAAGTCGCCATGCAACACCTCGAAAGCCCGCAAGATCTGCGGGCATGCCTGCCGCTCATGCGCGAGCTCAGGCCTCACCTGAAGGAAGACGCCGATTTCGTCGAGCGCGTCAGCCGCATGCGCGCGGATGGCTATCGTCTGCTGGCAGCCATGGCCGACGGCCAGTCCGTTGCGCTGGCCGGCTACCGCCTGCAGGAAAACCTGATCTACGGCCGCTTTCTGTACGTCGACGACCTGGTCGTGGCGCAAGGCCGCCGCGGTGAGCGCTGGGGTGCCCGGTTGCTGCAAGCGCTGGACGCTGTCGCGCGCGACAGCGGCTGCGCCCGCCTGGTGCTGGACACCGGCCTGGGCAACGCCCTGGCCCAGCGCTTCTATTTCCGCGCCGGTCTGCTGACCAGCGCCATCCGATTCAGCAAATCCCTGGAAACTCCCGCCTCATGAACATCCTGCGCATCATCTGCAGCCCGCGCGGCCGCGCCTCCGAAAGCTATCGCCTGTCGCAAACCATCGTCGACCAGCTCACCGCCACCGCGCCGGACGCGGCCGTGGTCGACGTGGACGCAACCGCCCTGCCCCTGGTCGACACCGACTACGCGGCCGCGCTGAGCGCGCGCCAGGATCCCAGCGACGGCCGGCAGCACCGCGGCGCGCTGGGCCGTTCATCCGCATTGATCCAGTCCTTGCAGGATGCCACCCATGTCGTCATCGCGACGCCCATGCACAACTTCACCGTGTCGGCCTCGCTGAAGACCTGGATCGATCACGTGGTGCGGGTGCGCAGCACGTTCCAGATCACGGAACGTGGCAAGGAAGGCAGCCTGCCGGACCGTCCGGTCTACGTGGCGATTTCGTCCGGCGGCGAGTTCGGCTGCGGCGAGCACAGCCAGCCGGACTTCCTCACGCCGTATCTCAGGCACGTGCTAGGCACGATAGGCCTGAAGAGCGTGACGTTCTTCTCGGTGCAAGGCACGGCGCGCGGCACGGATGCGCTGCACGAGGCGCGCGCGCAGGCGCAGTCCGAGATCGCCGCGCATCCGTTCGCAACTGGTCCGCATGCGGAACTTGCCGCGGCTTGAGTCCGACACTGCCTGGTGCCGTCGCATCATGGCGCGCGCACCAAGCCGGCTCATGCTTAGGGATAACGCCGGCGCCGGCCCGGCGTCCGCAAGAAGAACTAGGCAATCGGGCTGCGTTGACACCCCCAAACAGCCGGCACTACGCTCTTTGCAAAACCCTCTAGCCTGAGCAGACTACGCCGTATTTCCTCATTCGGGCATGGGTGCAGGAGGCGTGCAATGACCTTGACCAGATCCGGCATCTTGCTGGCCGCGGCCCTCGCGCTGTCTGCCCTGGCCGCGCCGCGCGTCGAGGCGGCCTGCGCCGACAAGAAGATACTGGCCATGGCCAACGACGGCCGCACGGTGAACGCGATCGCCAAGGCTTGCAACATGCCGTCCGCCAAGATCCGGGGCGTGATCGAGCGCGCCGACGCGGACGACGACGCGCCGGCGCCGCCCACAGCCAAGGCGGAACGCACCGCCGAGGCCGATCCAATCAAGAAGCTGCCGTCCGGCGCTGGGCTGGCGCAGTGCGATTGCCAAGGCATGGTGCCCTATGGCGAACGGGCGCCGGATCTGCGCTGTCAGAGCGGCATGTCGATGGCGACGCCCTGCGCCGGTTATTGCTCGCCCCATGGGGTCGCGCCGTGGCGGCGCATATGCAGCTGAGCCCTATTGCCTGGCGCTCGGCATGAACCAGCGGTAATAGGCGTTGTCGCCGTCGTCGCGCGCCAGCTTGTTCATTTCCCTGCCCCAGGTTTCACGATCGCCCACATAGGCCGCCAGCGAGGCTCGATAGAACGTGTCCAGCCGCGCCCGCTCCAGCAGCATGTCGGCGCGCAGCGCCTCGGAGGCGCCGACCAGCGGCGGCTCGCTGCGCAACGCCAGCAGCGCGGGCAGGACTCGCGCCACCTCGCGCGGACGGACCCAGGTCGCGTATTCGATGCCTGGGCGGTCGTCGGTCACGGCCTGCGTGCGGCCGGCAAAGCGCGCCAATCCGTCGCGGTCGGTCACCCAGGTGGACAGCAAGGCGGCGGCCGACGGCACGCCCACCGCCTTCAAGGCGGCGGCGACGTCCGGCTGGTTATAGCGCGCCTCGATGCGGGCGGCGTCCAGCGCCAGCGGCTGCATCGATCCCAGCAGCAGCATTTCATGCAGCTCGCTGGTCCACAGTTGGGCGTGCGGAAAGACCTCGATGAAGCTGGCGACCAGCGCACGGGTGTCGTCCTCGTTCTGCGTGGGCAACGGCAACCATTGCGCCACGATGCCCTGGGGCGCCAGCCGGTTCGCGGCCAGTTGGTAGAAATCGCGCGAATACAGATTGACCACGCCCGCGGCGGACGGCGGCGGCGGCTCCAGCGTGATCAGGTCCCAGCGTTCGGCGCTGGCCTGCAGTTCGCGGCGCCCGTCGCGCAGGCGCTTGTCCAGGCCGGGGTCCGTGGCGGCCTGGAACGTGCCTTGGAAATGCGGCGCGGCGCGCAGCACGGCGGGCAGCAGCTCGGCCACCGCGCGCTTTTCCAGGCCGCGATACTGCGACAGCGCTCCCGCCGTGATGCCGGTGCCGTAGCCCACCACCAGCGCGGATTTGGGCTCGGCGTTGTGGACGATGAGCGGCAGCAGCGCCTGCAACCGCATGTAGCGCAGCGATGGCATGGCATCGCCGGAATTCGACACGCCCTGGATGTAGAGCCGGTGGAAACGGTTGCCGTTGCCGGCGCGTTCGACCACGGCCACCGTGCCGCCGTGGCTTTCTTCATAGAACACCAGGCCCGCGCCGCTGGCGCCGGGCAGCAGCCGCGCGAACTGATCCACCGGCAACATGGCAACCACGGCCAGCGTGGCGAGGCCCGCGATGCCGGTCGCCCAGCCGGTGGCGGCGCGGCCGTCGGAGCGTCCGCGCCAGGCCGCCACGGCCCCGACCGCGGCGGCGATGGCCGCCAGTACGCCCAAAGTCCGCACCAGCCCCAAGGCAGGCAGCAGCAGGAATCCCGTCAGCAAGGTGCCGGCGATACCGCCCAGGGTGTTGCAGGCCAGCACGGCGCCGGCCTCCCTCCCCACGCGCTGATCGCCCACCGCGATGCGCAGCACCGCGGGAAAGGCCGCGCCCAGCAGCAGCGTGGGCGCCAGCACCAGGCTGCCCGCCGCCACCGCGAAGCGTGCGCACATCCCGGCGAAGCCGCTGCCGGTCCATTGATAGACCGCCGCTTCCGCCTGGGTTTGGGCCACGATCAGCCATTTGCCCAGCAAGGCCACCTCCAGTACCGCGATCAGGCCCGCGCCGGCGATCAGAAAGCCAAACACCGGCCAGGGATTGCGCACGCGGTGGGCCCAGCGCGCATACAGCGCCGCGCCCAGGGCCAGGCCGGCCAGATAGGTGACCAGCACGATGGCGAAGGCGAAAGCGCGCGTGCTCATGAAAGGCACGATCATCTGCGACCAGATCACTTCGTAGCCCAGCGCGACGGCGCCGGCCACCGCGTACAGCGCCACGGCCAGGCGCGCTTCGCCGGACAAGGGCGCGGCGGCGGCTTGCGCGCTGGCGGCGGGTGTCGCGCTGTCGCCTGCCTTGCGGTCCAGCGCCCAGGCGCCGGCCGCCGCCAGCAGGTTCAACGAGGCTGCGGCCAGGGCCGCGCCCTGCACGCCGAAGCGTGGAATCAACCAGAAAGCGGGCAGCAAGGCGCCCAGGATGGCGCCGCAGGTATTGGCGGCGTACATAGTCCCGCCACGGCGGCTGACGTCCGCGCCCTGCCGGCTGACCGCGCGCAGCAGCACCGGCAAGGTGCCGCCCATCAGGAACGCGGGCATGGCCAGCAGCAGTCCTATCGCCAGCCAGGCCGCCACGCTGCTATGGCTCTCGACCGCGACAAAGGCAGCGGCGCTGCGCGCCAGCAGCCATGTCACCGCGATGCAGGACAGGGCCACGGCCGTTTCCAGCATGGCATAGAAGCGTACCGGCCGCCGCAAGCGGTCCGCCTGGCGGCCCAATAGCCAGCCGCCCAGCGCCAGCCCCAGGAAAAACGCGCTGACCGCGCCGGCGATGGCGCTGACCTCCACGCCCACCACCAGCGATAGCTGCTTGATCCACAGCACCTGGAACACCAAGGCCGCCGTTCCAGACAGGAACAGCAGCGCGGCCGGCCGGGTCGCCGTCAATGGCCGCCCCTCGGCGGCTTTGTTCTCCACGCCAGGTCCTTGCATCGCCTCGCTTGCCCCCACACCCATCGTGCTGCTCCTGCTGCGTTGCCGGGCGGCGCGACAGGCGCCGCCCGGTCGTGCGCCGGCTCGCGCCGGAACCGGCTTTACTTCGACTTCTGCTTATCGACCTCTTCGAAGTGTTCCTCCATGGCCTTGTTCACCCTTTCCTGCACCTGGTCCACGCTGAAGCTGGCAGGCCGTTGGCTGGGCGGATAGGTGATGAAGGTTTCCAGGAACGCCGACGCCTTCATGGTCGCGATGGCGGTCAGATAGGAGTTCTTGGCCAGCCAGTCGTTGTACTGGTCCGAAGTGATATCGGCGCGTTCATACGGATCCATGCGCAGGTTGAAGATCTTCGGCACGCGCAGGCAGACAAAGGGATCCTGCCAGACGTTGAAGTTCCCAGGCGCGCGCTGTTCGCAGAACACCGCCTTCCAGTCGCCCCAGCGCATGCCTACCAGCAGCCCATCGTCGTTGAAGTAGAAGAACTCGTCGCGCGCGCTCTTGTCCTGCTTGCCGGTCAGGTAACCCAGCTGGTTGTAGCCGTCCAGGTGCACCTTGAACTTGTTGCCTCCGGACTGCGGCGCCCAGCCCTCCAGCAGCCGCTCTTTGACGTTGGCGTCGCCGGTGGCGGCCAGCAGGGTCGGGAACCAGTCCATGCCCGAGACCATGCCGCGCTTGATTTCCCCTGCGGGAATCTTGCCTGGCCAGCGCACCATGGCCGGCACGCGGAACGCGCCCTCCCAGTTGGAGTCCTTTTCGCTGCGGAACGGCGTGGTGGCGGCGTCCGGCCAGGTGAAGGCGTTCGGTCCATTGTCGGTGGTGTAGACGACGATGGTGTTGTCGGCGATGCCCATGTCATCCAGCTTCTTCAACAGCTTGCCGACGTCCTGGTCGTGCTCCCACATGCCGTCGGCATAATCATTGCCGGGCATCCCGCTCTTGCCCTTGTGCTCGGGCCGGATGTGCGTGTAGATGTGCATGCGCGTGGTGTTCATCCACACGAAGAACGGCTTGTCCGCTTTGCCGTGCTTGTCGATGTAATCGATCGCCGCGCCCACGGTTTCGTCGTCGATGGTCTCCATGCGCTTGGTGGTCAAGGCGCCGGTGTCCTGCACCTTGCCGTCGGCCGTGGCCTTGATCACGCCGCGCGGCGAGAAGTTCTTGACGTAAGGATCGTTGGGATCCTTGGGCCAGTACGGGCGCTCCGGTTCTTCCTCGGCGTTCAGGTGGTACAGGTTGCCGAAGAACTCGTCGAAGCCGTGGCGGGTAGGCAGATATTCGTCCCTGTCGCCCAGATGGTTCTTGCCGAATTGCGCGGTGTTGTAACCCTGCGCCTTCAGGGCCTCGGCGATGGTGATGTCGCCCTTCTGCAGCCCGACCGTCGCGCCGGGCGCGCCCACCTTGGACAGACCGGTGCGCAGCGGCGACTGGCCGGTGATGAACGACGAGCGGCCCGCCGTGCAGCTGTTCTCGGCGTAGTAGTCCGTGAACATCGCGCCTTCCTTGGCGATGCGGTCGATGTTGGGCGTTTGATAGCCCACCACGCCGTGCGCATAGGCGCTGATATTGGCCTGCCCGATATCGTCGCCGAAGATCACGAGGATGTTCGGCTTCTTGCCTGATGCCGCCGCCTGGCCCTCATTGGCCGGCGGCGCCTGGGTTTGCGCCTGCGCGCTTGCCAGTGCCATGAAGCCTGTTGCGGCGAAGAGCGCCGCGCTCAACAGTTTTCTTGCGTTCATCGCTTTCTCCTGACCCTTGCGGGCGGTTCCCAGTCACGTAAACGAATCACTGTGTTTCAAATGCGTATACCCTTCTCCACTCCTTTGCCATGTTCACGATTACCCAACCCTGTTGTTCCGCTTCATCCAACGCCTTGTCGAGACGGCCTATCCGGGACTCGCGGTCATAGGCCCATTCGCGCTTCGCGTCGGTGTGGTGCACCAGGCCGGCGAAGCGCTTGCCGCTGCCGGCCGCCGTCCATTGCAGCATCTGCAGATCGCCGTCCGAATTGCCGAAGGCAAAGATGGGCTGGCGGCCGATGAACTTGTTGATGGCCACGGGCTTGCCCGGGCCGTCGTCGTTGAAGTCGAGCTTGGGCGTGCGCATCAGCACGGGCTTGCCGTCCCGCATCTGGAACTCGGTGACGAAGGTGGTGCCTATCACCTGTTCGGGGGGTATGCCGTAGACGTCCTGCGCCCAGGCCCGCATGAATTCCACTTCGCCGCCGGACACGATGTAGGTCTTGAAGCCGTTGCCGCGCAGGTAGTCCAGCAGCTCCAGCATCGGCGCGTAGATCATGCTGGTGTATGGCTGCTTGAAGCGCGGATGGCGGGCGGTCTTGATCCATTGCCTGACCTCGGCGCTGAAGGCCTGCGTCGTCATATTGGTGTGCGTGGCGCCGACGATCTTCAGCAGTCCCTCCGTGCCCGCCGCGGCCAGCGCCTGGCGGTCGCCTTCGATCGCGGCCTTGTAGGGCTGCTCCGTCGTCCATTCAGGATGCTGGGGCGCCATGACCTTGAGCTGGTCCAGCGCGAAGATCAGCTGAAAGTACATGGGCTGCTCGCTCCATAGCGTGCCGTCGTTGTCGAACACGGCAATGCGGTCGGCTGGCGCCACGTAGTCCGGGGTGCCCTCGGCCGTGACGGCTTGCACAAAGCTGAGTATGGCCTGGCGCGAGGGGCCCTCGTTCCAGGAAGGCAACGGCGTCTGCGCGCGCGCCACGCTGGCCAGCAGCAACAGGATCAGCAGCGCAAACCAGCGCCGGACCAGCAAAGGCGTCGTCATGGGAGATCTCCTGGAGGTTCGCCGGACGCGATGCCTGCGCGTCCGCGTGAGGATTCCGTTGGCCGGGGATTCAGAGGCAGCAGACCATGCGCTTCGGCCGGCCTTGCCCGGGCGACCAAGGCGCGGCGCCACCGTGGAAACACCCCGCGCAAGCCGCGCCAGCCCAGCGTCGCGTCAGGATCGCGGCCATAGATGGCTCGCAGCGCGTCGGTCCCGGTCTGCCGCAGCGCAGATTCCAGGCCAGCCGTCGCCTGTGCAACCGTGGCTGCCCCAGCAGCGCGCCGCAGCCAGACGTAAAGCGCGTCCAGGCGCGGCCGCGGTTGCGCCAACAGGCGGCGCAGCGTCATCGCGGCATAGGGTTCGGACGCGCGCCACTGTGCGCGCCGCGCCCGCAAGCCGGCGCGCAGCCGGGCAATTGCCCGCCGCAGCCAGGGCGCGCCCAGCCACCAGGCCAGCGCCGCGAGCGCCGCCCCGGCGGCCAGCGCCAGCCACCCTCCCGGGATACGCACCTGCACCTGCCGGCCCATGTCCCGCAGGTCCTGTTCGACCGAGAATGGCGTCTGGTAGGCGGCGCCGGCCTTCGCCTCGAAGCGTTGCGCCGGCAGCGCCACGCGCTCTTCCTTATTGGCCGCGATGTTCCACCAACGGATTTCCACCGCGGGCAGCTCGAAGGCGCCACCACGTTCGATCACATAATCCAGACGATCCACCCGTCGTCCGCCCAGGAAGCCGCCGCGGTTGTCGGAAAGCTGTGTCAACTCGGGCTCCGACGGGTACAGCTTGAGGCCCGGTACGGCCGCCATGGCCGGCGGCGGAATCAGCATGGCCTGCGCGCCCTGCGCCTCTATGGTGATGACGCGGCTGACGTGGTCGCCCACGGCGGGAGGCTCGGCCGAATAGCGGATCTGCTGGGTGGCCTGGACCGCGCTTGCCGCCAGGGCGCGCCCGGCGACGCCGCCCGGCGGCCCCGCGGCGCGTACCTCCAGCGGGCGCGTCTGCGCGGCCAACGGCGCGGACGCCTGCCCCACCTGCGCGCTGACGTGGATGGCCGGCACCTGCAGGGTACCCGCCGTTTGCGGACTGATCAGATACGAAAAGCGCAGTCCGCTGTACGCGACGCCGCCAATCGAGGTCCGGATGATGCTGGCCTGTCCCGACGGCCCCGAGACCAGCGCGCCCGGTATATCCAGGGCGGGAAGCTGCGGCGGCTGGGTGAACCAGGTCGAAGTCAGCACGTCGACCTGCAGGATGGACGTGGCGCCCGCCATCAGGTCCCCGGACGTCGCCATGCGGGCTTCGGCGCGCAGTTGCGGCCCCTCATCCGCGGACTGGGCGCGTGCCATGCCGGCGTACAGCCCCAGCTGCAACAACAGCAGCAGGCACAGGTGGCGCAACAGCGCGGCATGGCAGCGGATCATGGCTGCTTCTCCTGCGCCGGCGTGGCTTTGCGCGCGTCTTCAATGGCGAACTTCTGCTTCAGGAAGCCGGCAGGCGACAGGCTCAGGTTGCGCAGCCAGACCTCGTCGGATGCGGCCTCCGGCACCGTGGTCCGCATCATCTTGCCCGCGCTCTTGTTGCTGTCCACGCGGGTTTCGTCGGGCTTCTCCGAATCGTCGTCCTGTTGCTCGCTTTCGGCGGCGGCGATCAGCCTGGCGACCAGTTCGCGGTTGTCGCGCGCCGCGCTGAAGTCCGGCCGCAGGCGTAGCGCCTGGTCATACGCGGCGAGCGCCGCGTCGTAGCTGCGCAGCCGGACCTGTGTATTACCCAGATAGAAGTAGCCCTCGGGCGTATCCAGTTTCGCGAACGCCGCCAACGCTGCCTGGTACTCGCCCGCGTCGTAGGCGGCGCGGCCCTTCCAGTAAGGATCTGCGTACAAGGCCGCGGCTTCGGCATAGCGTTTGTGCTCATAGGCCCAGCGGCCTTGCTGATCGGGCGTGAAGAAGGCGTCGGCCAGCGGGCCGGCGTCCACCCGAGGCGTGTACAGCGCGGCCATGACGGTCAGCAGCAGGCAGGCCGTCCAGTTGATGTTCCAGCCGCGCCGCAGCGACAGCAGCGCCAATAGCGCCAGCGGCCAGCACAGCCAATAGCCCGCGTCCTTCCAATGCAGCAGCTTGTCCGCGTCCTGGACCTCCTGGTAGTGGCGCTCGGCGTGCAGCGTCACCCAGTCCAGGTCGTCATCGTTCAAGGTCAGGCTGCCCAGCGGTGCGCGGGCGGCCTGCGCCAGCTGTTTCAGGGCGTCCTCGTCGAAATGCCCCAGCACCGGCCTGCCCTGTGCATCGATGCGAGGCTGGCCGCGGGCGTCGCGCACCACGCCGCCGTCGCGGGTGCCCACAGCCCACACCAGTATCTGGAAGGAACTGGCTCGGGCCAGGCGCTCGATCTCGGCCAACTGTCCGGTGTTTGCGCCGTCCGTCACCAGCAGCAAGGTGCCGCCCGCCTCGCCGGACTGCAGCAGACTCGCCGCCAGGGCGATGGCGCCGGCAGCGTCCTTGCCCGGCGCGGCTATGAGTCCGGTGGACAGGGCCTGCACGAACATGTCGGGTAGCGCGGGATCGTCGGTGGGCGGCAGCACCAGGTGCGCGGAGCCCGCGTAGGCGATCAGGCCCGTCTTGGCGCCGGCGCGCCGTTTCAGCAGATCGCGCAGCTTGCGTTTGGCGGCCTCCAGCCGGCTGGGCGGCAGATCGGCCGCGTCCATCGATGGCGACAGGTCCACCGCCGCGATCAGGGGCGCGAGATTGTCCAGGAAGGCCGGGCGGTCCTGCTGCCACGTCGGCCCCGCCGCGGCGATGCCCCCCAGCGCCAGCAAGGCGGCCAGCATCTGCGCGGGACGCGGCCCGCGGCTGCCTTGCGTGCGCAGGGTCAGGTACGGCAGCAGCGCTGGCGCGATATTGCTGCGCCATCCGAGCTGGCCGTCCTCGTCCCGCCGCCGCCATAGCAGCAAGGCCGCGGCCGGAATCGCCAGCAGCCACCAGGGACGCAGGAAATGGAAGGCGCTCAGATCGACTTCCATCGGCCCTCCTCCACGCTTGCATCGCCTTGCGGCTTGGCGCCGTGGCGCCAGCCGCGCAGCGCGGCCGCGAGATGCCAGCCCGCCAGCAGCAACAGCGCCAGGCCCAGCGGCACCCAGAAGAAATCCTGCTTGGGCTGATGGCGCAGCTCGCGGACCTCGTGCGGCGTGATGCGGTCCAGCTCGGCGTAGACCTGCCGCAGCGATGCCTGGTCCTGCGCCGGAAAGAAACGGCCCCCGGTCTTGGCGGCGATCGCACGCAAGGCATCGAAATCGACCTTTTCCTCGCCTTCCGCCTGCGGATCGCCGATGCCGACGGTGTGCACCACGATATGGCGCGCGGCCGCCATGGCCGCCGCGCGGTCGGGCGGTACGGCGCTGCCGGTGTCGTTGCCATCCGTCAGCAGGATCAGCACCTGGTCATGCTCGCCGGCGTGCTCGAATTGCTTGATCGCCACGCCGATGGCATCGCCGATGGCGGTGTTGGGTCCGGCCATGCGCGTGCTGACCTGCCCCAGCAGCAGCTTGAGCGTGGCATGGTCCTGGGTCAGGGGCGCCTGCGGATAGGCGGCCGTGCCGAACACGATCAGGCCGAGCCGGTCGTCCTGGCGGCGGTCGATGAAATCGGCCACCACCGCTTTCACGCCGCTCAAGCGGTCCTCGCGGCGGCCGTCCGGCGCCACGAAATCCTCGGTCTCCATGGATTGCGAGATGTCGATGGCCAGCAGCAGGTCGCGCACCGGCTGGCGATGTTCCAGCGGCGGCTCGACCCGCTCGGGCCGTGCCAGGGCAAGAATCAGCAGCAGCCAAACCAGCGCGTTCAAGGCCAGTTGCCAGCGGTCGCCGCGCACGCCGGGGCGCTGCGGCGTCTGGCCGGTGCTGCGCGCCACCGATTCGAAGAATGGAATGCGCACCGCGCTGCGGCGCTGCACATATGGCGGCAGATAGCGGTACGCCAGCCAACCCAGCGGCAGCAGCGCCAGCAACCAGGGATACTCAAGCCGCCACATGGTGACGCTCCATCCATTGCCGGCTGGCGGTGAACAAGTTCCGCACGAGCGCGGGGTCGATGGCCCGCAAGGTGTGCGGCGGCGCATAGGCCAACGCTCTTAGCAAGACGCCGGCGTCGGGAGGAAACACGGCCATGCCGTCGTCCATGAAGGCCACCCACTCCGCGCCCTGCAAGGCGCCCACCCTGGCCCTGTCGGTTTCTGCCACCGAGGACAATCCGACGCGCTTGAGCAGTTCCGGCAGTGCGCGCGCGGCCAGCGGGTCCGACTGCGTTTCCCGCCGCAGGGCTTCCAGCATGCGCAGGCCTTCGCGGCGGTAGCGATTGCGCCTGCGGCGGCGCGCAATCCGCCATGTAGCCCAGCCGGCCAGCGCCAGCACAGCGGCCAGCAGGACCAGCCAGCCCCAGGTCTGCGGCCAATAGCTGACCGGTGCGGGCAGCGGAAGCTGCCGCAGCTGTTCGATGGACGGTGCGGCGTCAGCGCTCATGCCCTGCCCCTGGCTTGCGCACGGTTCGCCTGCCGACCCAGTTCGCGGCGCAACTGCGCCACGGTGTCGTCCGCCGTGTCGATGGACAGCAGCGGCACGCGGCTGCGTCGCAGCAACTCGGCCACGTCGTGCAGTCGTCCCGAAAAGAAGTCCGACAGCGGCTCGCGCACCTGCTTGCGATCCGCCGCCACCTCGACCTGCAGCTCGCCTTGCGTCACCACCAACCGGCCGCGCAAAGGCAGACGCAGCGCCAGCGGGTCATACACCAGCGTGGCCACCACGTCGTTGTGCGCGGCCAAGCTGCGCAACAGCCGCAAGCTCATATCGTCGGCGCCAGCGAAGTCGCTGACCACGCACACCAGGCAATCGTGCGGCGCATGCGCCAGCGCGCCTTGCAGAGCTTCATTCAGCCGGCCAGACGCGTCCACATCAGGCCGATCGGCGCCCATGGACTGGCTGCGCCGCGCGATGGCGGCGAACAGCGCCTGGATGCGTTCTCGGCTGCGCAGCGGGCGCACGCTGTCGATGCCCGCGTCGCTGAACACCAGGCCGCCCACGCGGTCGCCCGCCTGATAGGCCATCCAGGCAGACAGCGCCGCGACACGCGCAGCCACCACCGACTTGAAGCTGCGCACCGAACCGAAATACATGCCCATGCGCTGGTCCACCACCACCAGCACCGGGCGGTCGCGCTCCTCGCTGTAGGTGCGCACATAGGGCTTGCCCAGGCGCTGCGAGGCGCGCCAATCCAGCTGCCGCAGGTCGTCTCCCGGCAGGTAGCGCCGCAGCTCTTCGAAGTCCAGCCCGCGCCCGCGCAGGCGCGAACCATGTTGGCCGGCCAGTATGCTGCGCACGGGCTGGCGGCTGAAGAACCCCAGGCCGCGCGCGGCGGGTTCCAGCGCCATCAGGTCTGTGATGCGGACCTGGACTTCGGGGGAAGGAGCGGCTGAGGGCATGGCGGATTCAGGCCGGCACCGCGACGGTGTCCAGCAGCTTGTCTATGACCTGGTCCGCCGACACGCCGTCGGCCACCGCGTCATAAGACAGATGCAGACGATGCCGCAGCACCGGCCTGGCCACGCTGCGCACGTCATCGGGCGAGGCGTAATCCTGTCCCGACAGCCAGGCGTGGGCGCGCGCCACCTTGTCCAGCGCGATCGCGCCGCGCGGACTGGCGCCGACCTGGATCCAGCGCGCGAGATCGGCGTCCTGCCCGGCCGGATGGCGCGTGGCATTGACCAGGTCCACCAGGTACTGGTCCAGCGCCTCGGACACGTGCACCCGATCGATGTCGGCGCGGCAGGCGAACAAGGCTTCCTGCGTCAGCGGCGCGGAATCGGCGCCCGCGTCCTGGCGCGACTCGCCGCGCAGCATGGCCAGCATCTGCCTTTCGCTGTCGGGGTCGGGATAGTCCAGCACGACCTTCATGATGAAGCGGTCCATCTGCGCCTCGGGCAAGGGATAGGTGCCCTCCTGCTCTATCGGATTCTGGGTGGCCAGCACCATGAAAAGCCGCGGCATGCGGTGGGTGGTGCCCGCCACGGTGATCTGCCGCTCTTCCATGGCCTCCAGCAGCGCGGCCTGCACCTTAGCCGGCGCGCGGTTGATCTCGTCGGCCAGGATCAGGTTGCCGAACAGCGGCCCCTGCTGGAACTGGATGCGGCTATTGCCTTGCGCATCCTGCTGCAGCACCTCGGCGCCGGTAATGTCCGAAGGCAGCAGATCGGGCGTGAACTGGATGCGGCTCATGGCAGCGGCCAGATGTTGGGCCAGGGTCTTGACGGTGCGCGTCTTGGCCAGCCCGGGCAGGCTTTCCAGCAGCAGATGGCCGTCGGCCAACAGGCCCAGCAATACTTCACGTATGACGGCGCCCTGGCCCAGCACCGAGCGCGCGATGGCGCGCTCCAGCTCCAGGATGCTGTCGCGGTTGCTCGTGGTCATTCCCTCTCCTGCGTGACGGATGGCATTTCGCGCTAGCGGCTGGCGACGCCGTTCCTGGCGGTCTGGGCCAGCTTCCATTGTTCAGGCGTCATGATGGTGCGGAATCCCAAGTGCGACATGCCGTTCATCGGGTCCGTGCCGCGCCGGGCGCTGGTGCGGTAGCTGATGCAATAGGTGTCGCTGCACAGGAAGGAGCCGCCCCGCGTCACGCGCTTGGGCGCGCCCGGCGGGACGATGCCATCGTCCGGGTCGTAGCTGTCGGCCGGCCCTGCGGGGTTGGCGGGCGGCTGGCGGTATTGCGCCTGGATCTTGAAGGCGTCGGCGCGATACCAGTCGGCGGTCCATTGCCACACATTGCCCGCCATGTCGTACAGGCCATAGCCGTTGGGCGAGAAGCTGCCCACCGGCATGGTGCCGACCTGCACCTTCTCATCCTTCACCACCGGGAATGGCTGCGGTTGCTGCGTGTCCCAGATGTTGGCCATGGGCTTGCCCTGCGGCAGCAGTTCCTCGCCCCAGGCATAGGTGGCCTGCTCCAGCCCGCCGCGCGCGGCCATCTCCCATTCCGATTCCGTGGGCAGGCGCTTGCCGGCCCATTTGGCATAGGCTGCCGCGTCCTGATACGACACCTGCACGACCGGATGGTCGTCCTTGCCGGCGATGGAGCTGCTCGGTCCTTGCGGATGACGCCAATTGGCGCCAGGCACATAGCGCCACCAGCGCGAATAGTCGCGCAACGACACTTCGCTCCCGGTGCCGACGAACACCATGGCGCCGGGCACCAGCAGGCGCTCGTCGGGACGCGGCGTGCCGGGCGGCAGTTGGACCTGCAGGTCCTCCCATTTGGGCTTTTGCTCGGCGGTCGTGACGTAGCCCGTGGCTTCGACGAAGCGGCGGAACTGCGCGTTGGTCACATCGTTGACGTCCATCCAGAAGCCGCTGACCGATACCTTGTGCGCCGGCATCTCGTTGGGCTGCGCCAGCTTGTGGCTGCTGCCCATCAGGAATTCGCGCCCCGGCACCCAGGCCATGCCGGCTGGGCCGCTCTTGCCGTCGCCCAGCACCACCTTGACGGCTGCCGGCGGGCCGTCCTTGCCCATGACCACATAAGCGGTGCTCGCGCCCGCGCCCAACACCACGCCGGCCAGCAGCAATGCTGCGGCGTAGCGTGTCTTTCCTTGTGTTTGCTTTGCCATTTCAATCACCCGAAAGCTAGCGGTTCAGGGGCGGCGGGGCCGCGCCCGGGGCTGACAGCCCCCTTGAAATCGTGCTGACGTTCAGAACACCAGCGTCGCGGTCGCCATGACCGTGTCGTTGCTGTCCAGACGGTTCGTGCTGCTGATCGTGGGCACCCAACGCAGGCTGAGGGACAGGGAGCGCTTGTCCGCCAGCTTCCTGTCATAGGTCACGATGGGACCCAGCGCCCAATCGTGTCCCTTGAAACCGTTGAGCCGGTCCGCGGTCGGCCCGGAATCGTTGCCCAGCTGCTGAATGGTGCCCAGGATCAAACCCGCGCTGACGCCATTGCTGAATACCTTGCGACCCATCAGGTCCATGCTGAACAGCGGCGCGTTGCGGTAATCGGTGGCGTTGTTGCGGGTATAGAACTGGATGCCCGCCACGGTATCGAACTGAAAGCCCGAGTCCGGGAATATCTTGGTGTACGCCACCTGCGGAATGAAGGTCCAGTTGTTCAGGCTGGGGTTGGCCATATCGTCGGCGTTGTATTTGCCGGTGGGCGCCCAGATATTCAGGCTGAGCGCCATGTGCGAGGTTTCGGAAAAGTGGTAGCCCGCGATGATGGGCGAGAAATAAAGGTCGAACAGGTTCGACGCGGTATCGCTTTGGCCGGCGCTCCGTCCTCCGGATCCCGTCACAGTAGAGTTCACCTTGGTCCAGACGTAGGGCAAGGTGAAACTGGAGGCGAAGTTCCAGCGCCCCGGCCCGGTGTCCCAGGTCTTCAGGACGGTGGCCAGCGTGAACGCGACCTTCGCGTCCAGGCCCAGCGAGGTGCGTCCTCCTATGGGCACTTCCCGGCTGCCGCCTATGTTTCCGTCCAGGTAGATCTGCGACAGGTTGACGGCCCAGATCGGTTCGGGCGACACGATGCCTGCGTTGGGCTGCACGTTGGTGCCGGTGATCTGACGTCCCAGCGCGCCCTCGGTGGCCCAGGCCGCCGTGGGCGACGACAGTGCGGCGCAGAGCACGACTGCGCGCGCCAACAGCACGCTGCTGGCCGCGGTTACTGCTGCCCTGATTCTCTTGAATGCCGAACTCGTACTGCCCATGCGATGTACCCCGGCTGGAGATAACAAGATGCAAAGACACGCCGTACGGAAACGCTGATTTCAGCAATGAGCGCCGAAACCAAAAGTCGAGAAATCCTTCGCAATATTCGCACAGAGTTTTACTTTCACCAAGCCGGGTTTCCGAGGCGCGCGATGCCTTTTCAGCCCGGCGAAAGCTGTCGCGCCGCCATATGACGGCCAAATGAAAAAGGGATGCCTCGCGGCATCCCCAGGGACAGCGATTACCGGCGGCGTGCGTCAGCCCGCCTGCTCAGCCTCCTGCCGCAGCGGGCTGGCGTGCACCTGATCGATGCGCAGCCCATCGCGCCGGGTGACCTCGAAGCGCCAGTCGCGCCACGCGATCGAGTCTCCCGTCTCGGGAATCCGTCCGCCCGCGCGCAGCAGGCAGCCCGCCAAGGTTGCGTCCGGATACTCATCGGCCAACGCCGGCGCGTCCAGCAGGCGCGCGGCTTCCGCCACCGCCAGCCGGCCCTCCAGCAGCCAGGATCCATCGGCCAGTTGCAAGGCTTCGGGCTGGTCTTCCTGGTGCTCGGGCAGATCGCCCGCGACGGCGGTCAGCACGTCCATGGGCGTGATCAGGCCCTCGCACACGCCATGCTCGTCGACCACGATCAGCATGTGGTCGCGCGAGGCGCGCAATTCGTCCAGCACCTTTAGCACCGGCGTGGTTTCCATGACGTAGCGCGGTTCGCGCGCCAGCTCCACCAGATCGATCGGGCCAGGATTCTGCAACAGCGGCAGCAGGTCCTTGAAGTGCAGCACGCCCAGTACATTGGCCGGATCGCCGGCGCACAGCGGCAGACGCGAGTGGCCGCTGGCGAACTTGCGCACGATGGCCTCGGGGGTATCGGCCACGTCCAGCCAGACCATGTCGCCGCGCGCCACCATGATGGAGCGCACGTCCCGCCCGCCGATGGAAAGCACGCGCTCGATCATGGTGCTTTCCTCAGGCGCAAAGGCAGGTTCGCCCTCCGCGCCGTCGACCAGCGCGGCCACCTCGTCGGCCTGCGCGCCCGCCTGTCCGGCGCGGCCGGCGCGCAGCAGGCGCAGCACGGCCTGCGCCGTGCGCTGGCGGCGGCCCAGGGCGTGCGTGCCCTTGGCGCGGTTGCGGCGCGCCAGCTGGTTGCATAGCTCGATCAGGATCGAGAAACCGATGGCGGCGTACAGATAACCCTTGGGCACGTGGAAGCCCAAGCCTTCGGCCACCAGGCTGAAGCCGATCATCAGCAACAGGCCCAGGCACAGGATCACCACCGTGGGGTGGCGGCCGACGAAGGCCATCAGCGGACGGCTGGCCAGCATCATCACGGCCATGGCCACCACCACCGCGATCATCATGATGCTCAGGTCTTGCACCATGCCCACGGCGGTAATCACCGAGTCCAGCGAGAACACCGCGTCCAGCACCACGATCTGCAGGATCACCTGCCAGAACACCGCATGCTGCGGCTTCTGGCCCTGGTCGTGGCTGGCGCTGCCCTCCACGCGTTCATGCAATTCCATGGTGCCCTTGAACAGCAGGAACAGGCCGCCCAGGATCAGGATCAGGTCGCGGCCTGAGATCTCGGCGCCCAGCAGCGTGAACATGGGTTCGGTCAGCGTGACCACCCACGCGATACTCGCCAGCAGGCCCAGGCGCATGACCATCGCCAGCGTCAGGCCGATCAGGCGCGCGCGGTTGCGCTGCGCGGGCGGCAGCTTGTCCGCCAGGATGGCGATGAACACCAGGTTGTCGATACCCAGCACAATTTCAAGCACGACCAAGGTCGCCAGGCCTAGCCAGGCGGTGGGGTCGGACATCCAATCGAAAATCATCGAGATTCCATGCAAATCGGGACCGCGCGCCAAGTGACGCCGGACAGGATCAAGGGAAATGCGCCGCGGACGCGGGCGGAAGGCTCAGTGTGGGCGCGAATGCGTCTGGAGGCTGGCGGCGGAGCGCGGCAACCCAGGCGCGGCGTGGCCGCGGCGGCGAGGATGGAATCGGCGTGCGGGCTGCTTGCCCTGGCCGTGGCAGGAAGATGGGGCATGGGGCGCCGGCTTGCTTGCGGCGCCCTGCTAGAAGGTGGGTCTTCAGTCATAAATGGCGGACGGCTCTGGCTGCCGGGGCAGCAAACGTATAGAGCGCCCGCCTTGCTCTCGTTCTTACAGGAAACTGAATACTACCTGAATCCGGTTTCGGGTGCATCCTGGCGAGCCTGGCTCCGGCCAGGGCGCGGGCGGCGCTGCCCAGCCCGGCGGCCAGCGTGTCGATGCGCTCTTTACGGCGCGCGACCAACACCATGTGCATGCCTTCAGCGACCAGTTGCCACGCCGCCGGCTGGGCGTTGGCGGGCTCCTGGCCGGTCAGTTTCCTGGGGGCGCCCCATCCGCTGTTTCAGAGCCGGTCCTTGAAGAACGGCACCACCTTGTTCATGGCGATAGCCACGGGCTCGGGTTTGTCGTACAGGTCGTAGTGCGACCAGCCTTCGGCGACAACCATGTGCTTGTCCGTCGAGGCGGCACGGCTATAGATTTCCCAGCCGTCGCGGAAGGCGCCGAAACCGCCCGGCTTGTCTCCGATCACTACCATCAATGGCTGGGTCAGCAGCTCCTCAGCGTGCAGGAAAGCGTCCCAACCCATCGCCGCACCGCTGAACGACATGAGCTGGCTGGTCGCGCCATTGGGCTGCTGGCCGCGCGCGGTCTTGTAGTAGTCGGTGGCCTCCAGCACGTCGATGTCGGTGATGCCGGCCTGCTTCGCGGTACCCACTGACTCCGGCAGCAGGTTCGCTGCATACCGGGCAGCGCCCTGGGCCTGGGCCGTGCGCATCTGCGCAATATTGGCGGCTAGTTCGCGCGGCTTGAACTGTGCGAAGCCCTCACGTATCAGCCGGCCATAGTTCACGCCCGTGATCGAAACCAGCGCCTTCAGGCGGTGATCGGTGATACCGGCATGTACCGTGTAGGCACCGCCGCCGCACACGCCGATGGCGCCGATGCGCTCGGCATCCACGTAGGGCAGCGATTGCAGGTAGTCCACCGCGAAACGGATGTCGGAGACGCGAATGGCCGGGTCTTCGATGAAACGTGGCGTGCCGCCGCTGGCGCCCTGGAAACTGGCGTCATGCACCAGCACTACGAAGCCCGCTTCTGCCAGCCCCTTGGCGTAAATGTTGCCGGCGGTCTGCTCCTTGCAACTGCCGATGGGGTGCGTGCTGACTATGGCGGGGTACTTCCTGCTCTCGTCAAAGCCTAGGGGCAGGTAGATGTCGGCGGCGGATTCCCAGCCCAGGTTCTGGTAGGTAACGGTTTGGATGGCGCTCATGTTGAACTCCTTTCGGTACAGGAGGGGCGCGATCTGCCCCGGATCGTGCCTTGGTTTCAGTGGCTTACTTCAGCTTGGCCTGGAAGAACCGCGCCAGCTTCGAGACGGCCTCGTCCACATACCGGGGCACGTCGTACAGATCCATGTGATCGGCGCCTTCGACAATGTGCAGCATCTTGTCGGTGCTGGCGGCGCGGGCGATCAGGTCGTCGCTCATCCACTTGCTGCCGGCCTTGCTGCCGGCCACGACCAGGACGGGCTGGGTCAGGAAGGCTTCAGCCTTGTTGTAGGCGTCGTAAGTGATGATCTGGGTCAGATTGCGCGCCAGCGTGTAGCCTGGGGCGTTGGGGTGCTCGCAGCGCGGCGTGTGGTAGTACTCCCACGCGCCACGCAACTCGGTATTGGGCGCGTCTTCTTCCTTCAGCGGGGCCAGCGGAATGGTGGCCATGTCGCTGTTGTTCGCATCGGCCGTGCGCGCCGCGGAGCTGGCTTCGAGGTAAGGCAGCGCGTCGGCGTCCTTGACCGTGTTCTCCCAGCCATTGCGGAACATCTGGCCGATGTTCACCGCGCTAACCATGCCCAGCGCCTTGATGCGGCGGTCGTTGATGGCGGCGTTTGCGCTGTAGCCCGCGCCAGCGCAGATGCCCATGGCGCCGATCCTGTCCTGATCCACGTAAGGCAGCGTGGTCAGGTAGTCGATGACGGCACTAACGTCCTCGGTGCTGATGTAGGGGTTCTCCAGCTGGCGCGGCTCGCCGGTGCTTTCGCCCTGGTAGGAGCGGTCGAAGGCGATGGTAATGAGGCCGTTCTCAGCGAGTTTCTTGGCGTAGAGACCTGCGGCCTGCTCCTTCACGCCGCCACCAGGGTGGGAGACGACGACGGCCGGGTACTTCCGGGATTCATCGAAACCGGCCGGGAAATTGATGATGGCGGCCATGGTAACGCCTTGGCCGTTGAGGTTCTTGAACGAGACATTGGGCATGAGGTTCTCCAGTCAGGAATGAAAAATCGTCGCTGGACGACATAGACAGGATTCAATGGTAAGGACGCTATTGCATTTGATAAATAGGCTTTTCAAGACATTAATGATTAGTTAATCTAAACAAATGCCGATTGAACCCTCCCTCGCCTCATCCCTGACTTGGTTTGCCCATATCGCCAGAAATCGCAGTTTTACCAAGGCTGCGACGGAGATGGAGGTGACGCGCGCCGCACTGTCGCAGCACCTCAAGGGGCTGGAGCAGCGCCTGAACGTGCGGCTGCTCAACCGCACGACGCGGGATATGTCGTTGACCGAGGAAGGCCGGCGCCTGCTGGACGTTCTGCAACCTGCGCTCACCGCAATTGAGCGAGCAGTGGCGGAATTGGGCGAGGCGCATGCCGAGCCATCGGGATTGATCCGCTTGAGTTCGTCGCGCATAGCAGCGCGGCTGCTGATCGAGCCGCACATGGGCGAACTTCTGGCGCGCTACCCAAAGCTGCGATTAGAGTTGGTAATGGACGACGGCTTCACCAACATCGTGGCCGAGGGGTTGGATGCCGGTTTACGCCTGGGTGAGAGTCTGGATGAAGGGATGGTGGCGGTGCCGGTCACGCCTCCCCTTCAGTACGCCATCGTTGGTTCTCCAGCTTACTTCGCGCGCCACGGCATGCCCGAAACTCCGGCTGACCTGATGCGGCACAACTGCTTGGCCTACCGATTCACATCGAGTGGAACCATCGACCGTTGGTCGTTCACTTCACCGGACGTCAAGGCGCGCACGGTGGTGTTCGAGCCGCAGGGCAATGCCGTTTTCAATGACGACGAGAGCATGTTGCGCGGCGCTCTGCAAGGGGTGGGGCTGGTGCAGCACATCGATCTGTGCGTGCGACATCACCTGGCAGAGGGCTCGCTGGCGCGGGTGTTGGCGCCCTGGTGCAGGACGTTCCCAGGGTTCTTCCTTTACGTGCCCTCGCGCGCGCAGATGCCGGCCAAGATCCGGGCGTTGATGGACTTCCTGATCGAGAAGCGGGAACAACTCGCTAGAGAATCTATCGGGGCAGAGCCAGGCGGCAAATAGACATGATGGCGGCCCAGCCTTGCGTCCGCCTTCGACGACTACGGTTGGGCCAAAACTCCAGATGCATGGGACGACGCAGTAGCAGCGCACCGCCATGCAGCAAGGCTACATTGCAAATTCAATGACCAAAGTTGCCAGTTCAATGTACTTCTTCAACTTCGCGGGATTTTTACTGGTGTTTACCCTAGGCCAGCGATATACTGCCGGCACTTTCAACTCACCCGAGATCAATGTGGACAACGACGGATGTAGTCGACACACGACTGCAAGCGCCGCTTGACGCAGGATCCGCGGCCATAGTCCGCGCCGGTCCTGCCTGAAGCCAGGACCCGGCTCTCCGGCCCCCTCCCAAGGGCCGACAGCCCTATCCCCTACTGCTTGCCGACACGCGATGCGTTGCGCCGGGTTGCGCGCGCCCGCGGCCGGCCAGGCGGCGCATGCATGTGGACCTTCCACCGTACTCCCCGCTAAGGAGACGATCATGCGTATCAAGCGATTCCTGCCTTTCCTGGATCGGACCGGCGCCGCACTGACGGCGGCGGCCGGACATAAGCCGGCCGCGCCTGAGGCAACCCCGCCAAAGCCGGCCGCACCTAAGGCGGCCCCGCCCATCTACCAATTCACTATCGTGAGCCTGGGCGACACGCTCAACGCGCTGCGCAAGCAGCTCTATTACGAACTGCGCGACCTGGACTTGCGCGTGCTGGCGGTGCGCATTTCGCGCAGCGAATCGGATCAACTGGCGTCGACCATCGTCACGCTGCATTGCCCGCCGCACCTGCGCAATCTGCTGGGAGCCGTTGCGCTGCGGCTGGGCCAGAGCCCGGACGTGCGCCGGGTGCACTGGGAATGCGAGTCGGGCGCGGCCATTGCCGTCCTGCCCGCCTGACATAAGCGCGGCCGCGGCCGCAGCCGGGAGGCTGTCATGAAAGATCCGTACAAAACCCTGATGATTGCGCGCGTCGTCGCGCTGGCGCTGATCTGGCTGGCGGGGCTGGTGCTGGTCCTGGCCTCGGTCTGGCGCCTGCCCTGAGCGCCCTGCACTCCCCTCACAACATGCTGAAGCATCGAGAAGAAGATGAAGAACTTCGAAAATATCCAGTTCATCACGTTGGCCAATACCCTGGTCAGCCTGCTGACCGCGTTCGTGCTGGGCTCCGTGGTCGGCTTTGAACGCCAATTCCGCCAACGTACCGCCGGCCTGCGCACCAATGTGCTGGTGGCGGTGGGCGCCGCCATCTTCGTGGACCTGGCGTTCCGGGTGGGTGGCGCCGACGGCGGCTCGCGCGTGATTTCCTATGTGGTCTCTGGCGTGGGCTTCCTGGGCGCCGGCGCCATCATGCGCGAAGGCGGCAGCATCCGCGGCCTGAACACCGCCGCCACGCTGTGGGGCTCGGCTGCCATCGGCGCCTGCGCGGGCGCATCGCTGATCCTGGAAGCGGTTGCCGCCACGGCCTTCGTGCTGGCGGCGAACACCTTGCTGCGGCCGGTGGTCAGCTACGTCAATCGCCAGCCGGTGGATGCGCAGACCACGGAAGTCACGACCGTGATACACGTCATCGCAAACGTGGAGCAGCGGCAGGCGGCGATGACGGTGCTGGAAGACGTACTCGAAACCGAGCAGCTGCCCCTGTCCGAACTGAAGATCGACCAGTTCGGCGAGAACGAGGTCGAGATCGAGGCCGCGCTCAGCGAAGCGTCGGTGGACGAACTGGACCTGGACCGGGTCACCGCCAGCATCGCCGCCTCGCCCGCCGTGCGTACGGCGTTCTGGGCGGCCCGCACGGTGTAGCGCAGCCCGGATCAGGCCGCCTGGCGCAACGCCGCCGAGGCCGGATCCCAGCGCCGCCCCGGCACGGCGGCCAGCAAGGCTTGGGTGTATGGATGCGCGGGCTGGCCGAAGACCTGGGCGCAGACGCCCGCTTCGACCACTCTGCCGTTCTGCATGACCGCGATGTCGTCGCAGACCTGCGCGGCCACGCGCAGGTCATGCGTGATGAAGAGGATGGACAGCCCCAATTGCTCGCGCAGCCGCGCCAGCAGATCCAGCACCTGCGCCTGCACCGACACATCCAGCGCCGATACCGGTTCGTCCGCGATCAACACCTGCGGCCGCATCGCCAGCGCCCGCGCCAGCCCGATCCGCTGGCGCTGGCCGCCCGAGAACTCGTGCGGATAGCGCCGCAGGGCGTCGGGCGACAAACCCACCAATTCAAACAGCTCCTGCGCGCGCGCCAGCGCTTCGCTCCTGGGCGTGCCATGTACGATGGGGCCGCGCGCCACGATCTCGCCCACGCGCTGGCGCGGATTCAAGGAACCGTAGGGATCCTGGAACACCATCTGCACTCGCCGCGCATGCTCGCGCCGCGCGATGGTCCCCTTGAGCGCCAGCGGTTCGCCGGCCAGGCTTATACCGCCCGCGTCCGGCGGCGCGAGTCCCAGCAAGGCGCGCGCCAAGGTCGATTTGCCGGACCCGCTTTCGCCCACGATGCCCAGCGTGCCGCCCTCCTTCAGGCTGAGCGTCACGTCGTCCAGCGCCCGCGTCTCGCGGCCCGGACGGCCGAACCACCCGCGCTTGCGATAGGTCTTGGACACGCCCTGCGCGCGCAGGATGACTGGCGCGTCGGCCGGCAACGCCGGCCGGGCCGCGGCCGGCGCCAAGGGCGGCACCGCCGCGATCAGGGCGCGCGTGTACGAGTGCCGGGGGTGTTCCAGCACCTGCTGCGCCGCGCCGCTTTCCACCAGTACGCCGCGCTGCATGACCGCTACGCGGTCGGCGATTTCGGCGACCACGCCGAAGTCATGCGTGATGAACAGCACGGCCGTGCCCTTGCGGCGCTGCAGGTCGTGGATCAGGTGCAGGATCTGCGCCTGCGTGGTCACGTCCAGCGCGGTGGTCGGTTCGTCCGCGATCAGCAGGGCTGGCTCCAGTGCCAGGGCCATGGCGATCATGGCGCGCTGGCGCTGGCCGCCGGACAGTTCGTGCGGATACGCGTCCAGCGCCCGCGCCGGGTCCGGCAATCGCACGGCGTCCAGCAGTTCCAGCGTGCGGCGCCGGATCTCGGTCCGTCCCAGGCGGGTATGGGTGCGGAAGACTTCCGCGATCTGGTCGCCGATGGTGCGCAACGGATTGAGCGCCGTCATCGGTTCCTGGAAGATCATGCCGATGCGCTGGCCCCGCAGGCGGCGCAGCGCCTCGGGCGCCAGCCGCAGCAGGTCCTGCCCTTCCCACAGCACCTGGCCACCGCTTGCGCGCACGTCCGGCGGCAGCAGCCCCAGGATCGCGCCGGCGGTCAGCGACTTGCCCGAGCCGCTTTCCCCCACCACGCACACGATCTCGCCCGCGCTGATGCTTAGCGACAAGTCTTTCAGCGCGTGCGGACGGTCGGCCCCCGGCGGCAGGTTCACGGTCAGATTCTGGATGCGCAGCAATTCGGTCATGAGTGGTCCACCACGAAGTAGCCCTGGATCGTAGGCTTGCCCGGATCGCGTGGGAACTGCGCATTTCTCATTTGCTCATTCGGTTTGTGGCGCACAGCTTCTGTGGCGCACAGCTTTTGTGGCGCACAGCTTCTGTGGCGCACGGCTGTCGTGACGCTGCGTCAGTTACCCCTGTTTACGTTTTGGGAACGCGGATTGCTCCGCACTGCGGATCGACCCCTACCGGAGCGTCCATGCCCTCCTCGCACTACATCGATGCCACCACGCTGACCGTGCTCACCGTGAACACGCACAAGGGTTTCACCAGCTTCAACCGCCGCTTCATGCTGCATGAACTGCGTGAAGCCTTGAGGCTGGCGAGCCCCGACATCGTGTTCCTGCAGGAAGTGCTGGGAGAACACCAAGGGCATGCGGAACGGCACCAGGCCTGGCCCGCCCTGTCCCAGTATGAATTCCTGGCCGACTCGCTATGGACCGATTTCGCCTATGGCCGCAATGCGGTCTATCCGGCCGGGCACCATGGCAATGCGCTGCTGTCCAGGTATCCCATCGAACGCCATGAAAACCACGACGTCACCGTCCATGGGCATGAGGGGCGCGGATTGCTGCACTGCGTCCTGCGGGTGCCCTCGCTACCTTCCCCGGTCCATGCAATATGCGTGCACCTGGGTTTGCTGGAGGGGCATCGGGGCAAGCAGCTGCGGCGCCTGTGCGAACTGGTGGCGGACGGCGTGCCTGCCGACGAACCGCTGCTGATCGCGGGCGACTTCAACGATTGGCGCCTGCGCGCCGATGCCTTGATGACCGGCTGCGGCACGCGCGAGGTCTTTACTACGCGCCTGGGCCGCCCTGCCCGCACGTTTCCGGCACGTTGGCCCCTCTTGCGGCTGGACCGCATCTATGTGCGCAATGTCCGCGACTGGCAGCCGGTACCGCTCGCCTCGCGAGTCTGGTCGCGGCTGTCCGACCATGTGCCGATCTGCGCGGAGATCGCGCTATGAACCTGCGCTGGCGCGAGCACAACCGCTACACGCTGCTGGAAAACGGCACCGATTACTTTCCGGCGGTGCTGGAAGCGATCGGCGCGGCGCGCAGCGAAGTGTTGGTGGAGACCTTCATTCTCTTCGACGACGCCGTCGGCCAGGAATTCCAGCGCGCCCTGATCGCGGCAGCCCGCCGCGGCGTCAGCGTGGACCTGACGGTGGATGGCTATGGGTCCGATGAACTGAGCGATGTTTTCGTCGGCGCCATGACCGAAAGCGGCATCCGCGTCCATGTCTTCGACCCGCGTCCGCGCTTCCTGGGCGTGCGCACCAATGTGTTCAGGCGCATGCACCGCAAGATCGTGGCGGTGGACGGCCGGATCGCCTTCGTCGGCGGCATCAATTTTTCTGCCGACCATCTGCCTGATTACGGTCCTGAAGCCAAACAGGACTACGCGTTGCGGCTGGAAGGCCCGCTGGCGGCGGACATTGCGGACTTTGCCCGCGCCGCGCTGGCCGTGGACGCCTGGGCGCGCCCGCGGCGGCGCCGGCCGGCGCGCCTGGATCCCATGCCGGTGGGCGATGGCGGCGGACGCCTGGTGGTGCGCGACAACGTCGAGCATCAGACCGACATCGAACGCTACTACCGCGCGGGCGTACGCGCCGCGCGCGAAGACGTGCTGATCGCCAACGCCTACTTCTTCCCCGGCTATCAGTTGCTGCATGACCTGGCCAACGCCGCCCGCCGTGGCGTGCGCGTGCGGCTGCTGCTGCAGGGCGAGCCTGACGTGCTGGTGGCGCGGCTGGCGGCGTCCATGTTGTATGACTATCTGATCGACGCCGGCGTGGAGATTTACGAATACTGCAAACGCCCGCTGCACGGAAAGGTGGCTTGCGTGGACCAGGACTGGAGCACGATAGGCTCCAGCAACCTGGATCCGCTCAGCCTGGCGCTGAATCTGGAGGCCAATGTGGTGGCGCGCGACGCCGGATTGAACACTGCGCTGCGCGGCAGCCTGGACCGGCTAATCGAACAGGATTGCCGACGCATCGAGCTGCCCGAGGGTTCGAAGCGGCGCTTGCGGCGGCTGTGGATCGGGGTGGTCGTGTTCCACTTCCTGCGGCGCTTTCCCGCCTGGGCCGGCAGCTTGCCTGCGCACAAGCCCCGCCTGAAATCCATAGCCATGGAACCGCAGCGGGAGTCGGCATGAGAGTGTTCCGCTCAACGTTGACGCGTGCATGGTGGCATCGCTGGCCCCGCCTCAAGCGCGTGCTGCCGGCACTGGTGCTGGCCTTGGTCGCAGCGCTGCTGTACTACTTTGGCCGTTCGGTCGACTGGGCCCAGGTCTGGATCGCCATGCGCAGGATTCCGCCAGGCACCATTGCCGCCGCAGCCGTACTCGTCGTGGCGGGCTACCTGAGCTATGGCGCGCTGGATCTACTGAGCAAACGCTACACCCGCCATACCCTACCCTGGCCGAAAGTGCTGGGCGTGGCCATGATGAGCTACGCCCTGAACCTCAGTCTGGGCGTGCTGTTGGGAGGCCTGGGCGCGCGACTCAGGCTGTACGCCCGCCTGGGCTGCCGCAAGTCCTTGGCGACGCGCGTCGCCCTGTTTTCGGCGGCCTCCAACTGGATAGGCTACGCATGGGTCGCGGGCGCGCTGTTCGTCGCGGGCGCGGTGCCCGTGCCGCAGGGCTGGGCCATAGGCTCGAATCTGTTGCGCGCGCTCGGCGTGGCGCTGCTGGTACTGGCGGCGGGCTATGTGGCGGTGTGCGCGCGGGCGCGGCAGCGCACCTGGACCTGGATGGGACAGCACGCCGTCCTGCCCGGCGCCTGGATGGCGGCGGCCCAAAGCCTGGTGGCCGTGCTGTCATGGGCCATCATGGGCGCCATCATCTATCTGCTGTTGCAGGGCAAGGCCAGCTACCCCGCCGTGCTGGGCATACTGCTGTGCGCCAGCTTCGCTGCCCTCATCATCCGCGTGCCGGGCGGGCTGGGTACCACCGAAGCGATCTTCGTGGCCACGCTCGCGCCCGGGATTCCAGCCACCGAGGTGTTGGGCGCGGTACTGACGTACCGCGCGCTTTATGCCTTCACTCCGCTGTTCCTGGCCCTGACGGCGTTTGCCGTGATGGAAGTGAAGCTGAGACACAGGCGGGCGCACGCGGTCGTGCCCGCGGATGGTAGCGGCAAGAATGCGCACGGGTCGTTCAAGGTTTAGGCGTGAGCAGATCCGACAAGGCATTGCCCAGCTCCTTCACGGCGCCAGTGACGCCCTCCGCCGCGCCCTCGGCGCCCACCCCTATCGCATGACCGAAGCCCCGCGCAACCTGCGCGGTAAAGCCGCGCGTGACCGAGAACTTGGGATTGTCCAGGTCGCCTGCCAGGGCGAAGTCGAAGCGCAGCGTGCCGCTCTGGTCCTTCAGCGCCGCCAGCACCGCCTTGCGCGGCAATGAAAACAGGCTGCCGTCGCCGCTGAAGCGCAAGCCGCGCAACGCCACCGTGCCCGTGGCCTGAAGCTGGCGCTTGGCGATGGCGGTGCGCATATCCAGGTCCATGGCGCCCGCTGCCAGCGAGGTGGCGCCATTGTCGGCCAGGTATGGGGCGGCATGCTTGATGTCCATATTGCGCACCGCGACCTTGATGTCCGCATCCGTGCCGCCGACCACCAGCCAGCCCTCCGCGCGCACTGTCGCCGCGCCGTTGCGGTTGCCTTCGATATTGCCAGTGAACTCCATGTCGCTGCGACTGCCGTCGCCGGGTATGGCCAGCGGCCGCAGATGCGCCTGGACGTCCGAAAACGGGATCCGGTGCGCAGGCCTGGAGATCGCCGCGTCCTCGAAATCCAGGCGGCCGTCGCGCAAGATCAATTCCGCGATGCGGATCGGCGTCCTGGGCCGGGACTGGCTGTCGCCGCCTTCGCCGGCCCGCAAGGAGGATTGCAGGGCGGGCGCGATGTCCATGTCCCCATTGGTCCTGCGCACCACGGTGAAGTCGAAGCCTTCGATGGTGACAGTCTTGAAGACCGCCTCGTGCCGCAGGAAGGCGGACCATTCAGGCTCCAGGATCACTTGGCGCGCCGTGGCGCCCGCCTGGCCGGTGCCGCCGGAGATCGTCACGTCCTTGAGGACCACCTGCCGGTATCCGACCTCGACGTGGCCTACCTGGCCGCGCGGGCCCAGCATGTTCGCGATGCGCTGTTCCGCAATGCGCAAGGCAGCAAACGCCAGCACGACGGCCACGGCCAAAATCAGGGTCAAGACCGCGAAGGCGTTCCCCCATGGCGACTTGCGGCGTGGCGCGGCTGGGTCGAGGTTCATCGTGGGTTCCGGAGGTGCGGCGCAATCCGTGCATGGTCCTGGAAACGCCCCGTCTCATCAATGGGCAAAAAGGATTAGGCGCTCAGCGGCGTTTATGGTCTGACATGAGGCACACGCCCGCCAGCACGCCGATGAGCGCGGCGCCGGCCAGGCTTTTCCATGCGTTCTCGTGAACGTATTCATCGGCGGCATGGGAGGCCTGCCTGGCCCGGTCCCAGGCCGCCTGCTCCCAGCCTTTGGCGTGTTCGCGCGCGGCTTCCAGTTGCTGCTTGAGGCCGTCGCGCGCCGCTTCGATCTCCGAGCCGCCGTAGCTGGCCGTACTGCGCAGCAAGGCTTCGGTTCCGGAGATCAGCTCGCGTATCGTGCGCGCGGAGTTGTCAGCCGGTTGAAAAAAGTCCCGCAATCCATGGTGCTTGTTCATACGTGCTCCTCGTGAAAAAAGCGTGCGCTCTGAACCGTCGCAAGACGCGGTCCGTCGAGCCGGTCGATGCCGGGCGTCTGCTGGGGATCCAGCCCGGGCATGGGGTTTGGCAGACTGTCGGGCGGCCAGCGGCCGCGCTGGTCTTTTTCCTGTCCGGCCGGATCGGGCCCTGGCTGTTCCGCCGGGTGCTGCGCCGGGTCCGGTTGCTGCCGGTCCCGGGGCTGGGCAGGCTTTGAAGGCGTGGTCTTGGTCATGTCAGGCTCCTGCAGAGGCAAATGTGATCGATGCGGCAGAGCGGCTTGCGGCCTCACCCTGCCCACCATTGCTTGATGGTCGCGCGCAGGGCCGCTCCGCCCGCGGAGGCGTCTTCCTTGCGCAGCGCCTGGAAGTACGCCGCCACCTGCTTGAGCGGAACGTGCGGCGGCAGAGGCGGCATCTCGGGGTCGGTCACCATTTCCAGCACTACCGGACGGGTCGCCGCCAGGGCCTGGTCCCAGGCCTCCCCGACGGCATCGGGGTCATCGACGCGTATGCCTTCCAGGCCTAGCAGGCGGCCGTACTCCGCATAGGAAAACGCCGGCAACCATTGCGAATCCGCAAACCGCGGATCGCCGCCCATGACGCGCTGCTCCCAGGTGACCAGATTGAGGTCGCCGTTGTTCAAGACCATGACGATCAAGGTGGGATTGGCCCAGTCCTTCCACCGATGGGCGACGGTAATCAGTTCATTCATGCCCAGCATCTGCATGGCACCGTCGCCCACCAGCGCGATGACGGGCCGGGCCGGGTGGGCCAGCTTGGCGGCCAGGGCATAAGGCACGCCGCAGCCCATGGTGGCCAGGCCGCCCGATACCGAGCCCATCATCCCTTCGCGCATGGCGATGTCGCGCGCATACCAGTTGGCGGCCGAGCCCGAGTCGCAGGTGAGAATGCTGCTCGGCGGCAGCCGTTTGGATAGTTCCAGAAAGGGGCGCTGCGGATTCAACGGCCTGGCCTGGACCATCGCGCGCGCTTCGACGGTCTCATGCCACTGCGCGACCTTGCTCTCGATGCGCTCGCGCCAGCGGCGCGCGGTCTTGGGCTGCAGCAAGGGAATCAGGGCCTGCAGGGTCAGCCGGCTGTCTCCGACCAGTCCGAGCTCGACGGGATAGCGCAGGTTGAGCTTGCGGCCGTCCAGGTCGATCTGCACCGCCCTCGCCTGCCCCTCGGCCGGCAGGAACTCCGAGTACGGAAACGACGTGCCCACCATCAGCAAGGTGTCGCACTCGTTCATCATGTCCCAACTGGGCTGCGTGCCCAAAAGGCCGATGCAGCCCGTGACGTACGGCAGGCTGTCCGGCACGACCGCCTTGCCCAGCAGCGCCTTGGCAACGCCCGCACCCAGCAGTTCGGCGACCTGGCGCACTTGCTCGCCCGCGTCCAGCGCACCGGCGCCGACCAGCATGGCGACACGTTCGCCGCGGTTCAGGATGTCGGCTGCGTTGCGCAATGCGGCATCGCCGGGCACGCCGGCGTGCGAGGTCATGCCTATGCCGGTGGGCACGGTGCCATGTTCGCGGGCAGGCTTTTCCACCGCCGGCAAATCCTGCACATCGTTTGGAAAAATGACGCAGGTCACGCTGCGCCGCTCCATGGCGATGCGCATGGCCCGGTCGATCATGTGCCGCGCCTGCTCGGCGGTCGCCGCCATCTGCACGTAATCGTGCGCCACGTCCTTGAACAGGCTGATCAGGTCGACCTCTTGCTGGTAGTCACCGCCCAGCGCGCTGCGCGCTTGCTGGCCCACCAGCGCCACGACAGGCTGATGGTCCAGTTTGGCGTCATAGAGGCCGTTCAGGAGGTGGATCGCCCCGGGGCCTGAAGTCGCCAGGCATACACCGGCTTGCCCGGTGAATTTGGCGTGGGCGCAGGCCATGAACGCGGCGGCTTCTTCGTGGCGGGCTTGGATGAACTCCAACGGTTCCTCAGTGCGCCCGAAAGCGCCGATCAACCCATTGATGCCGTCCCCCGGATAGCCATAGATTCTTCTGACACCCCATTGGGACAGCCGCTCCAGCACAAAGTCCGCCACAGTCTTCATTCGAGTCTCCCGCGGTCGCCCGCCATTCGACAGAACGCCGGGATCAGCAATTGCCATTCCCGGCGTCCTGGCGCCTGCGGCGGGCACGGCGCTTGCGGATGAAAGCCTTGCGGCGGACGCGTTGGACGATCCGCCACACAAAGGGAGTTGGCATGGCGAAGATTCGAACCCTGGTAGTAGCGGGTGAAGCATTTCCCCTGGCGAAGACGGGTGGCCTGGGCGATGCCATCACGGGCATGGCGCGCGCGCTGCGCGAAGCCGGATTTCCCTTGATGGTGTTGCTGCCGGCGTACCGCGGCGTGCGGCAGCGCCTGGAGCGGGTCCGGGTAGTGGCCCCCCTCCACAACTTGCCGGGAGGCGAGGCGCGGCTGCTCGCCGGACATTGCGCCCAGTCCGGGCTGGACTTCCTGCTGCTCGAGAACGATGCGCTCTATGACCGGCCGGGCCTTTACCTGGACGAGAACGGTTGCGAGCACACCGACAATGCGCTGCGCTACGCGGCGCTGGCCCATGCGGCGGTGCGCGTGGCGGGTGGCCTGCCCGGCATTGCGCGCCCGACCCTGCTGCACGTGCACGACTGGCACGCCGGACTGGTACCGCTGCTGCTGCGGGAATACGGGCCGCGCGATGTCAAAAGCATCATGACCATACACAACCTGGCCTTCCAGGGACAGTTCCCGATGGAATGCGCCGAGTCCCTGGGCATCCCCGAGCGCTACCGCAATGACGAGGGCGCGGGCGCCTGGGGCCGGCTGAATTTCCTCAAGACCGGAATCCGTTATGCCGACCGCGTCACCACGGTCAGCCATACCTACGCTCGGGAGATCCTGACGCCGGCCTTTGGCTGCGGCCTGGACGCGCTGCTGCGGCGACGTGCCGCCGACCTGGTTCCCATCCCCAACGGCATCGACAACATGCTGTGGAATCCGGTCCGCGATCCGCACCTCGGTTCCTTGCGCTACTCGGCGCGCGACCTCGGCAGGAAGGCGCGCTGCAAGGCGGCCCTGCAACGCGAGTTCGGGTTATGCGAAGACAGCGATGCGGTGCTCGTGGCCATGGGCAGCAGGCTGACCGAACAGAAGATGGCGGACGTTGCCGCGCAGGCCCTGCCCCAGGCCCTGGAGCGCCACCCGCGCTTGCAGGTCGCCATCCTTGGCCAAGGCGAACGCCGGCTGGAAGAGGCGTTGAAAGCGCTGAGCGCGCGCTACCCGGGACGCTGCGCCACCCATATCGGTTATGACGAGGCGGTGGCCCACCGGCTGCATGCGGGCTCCGATGTGCTGCTGCATGGCAGCCGCTTCGAGCCCTTCGGCCTGACGCCGCTGTATGCGATGCGCTATGGCTCGATCCCGATAGGTTCACGGGTGGGCGGCATGGCCGACACGATAGACGATCCAGGGCCGCGCGCACCGCTGTCGGCGATGGCCGGCGCCAACGGCCTGCTGTTCGACGGCGACGATCCGGCGGCCATGGCCGCTGCGATCACGCGCGCCCTGAGCCTGCGCGAGGATGCCATGCTCTGGCGCACCATGCAGCGCAACGCCATGAGCGCGGATTTCAGCTGGCGCTCGGCGGCGGGCCCCTACGCCGAACTTTACCGCTCGCTGGCCGAGGCCGATCGGCGGACGCGAGTCCCGGCGCAGGCCGAGGCAGCGGCGAGCGCCGCCGCCCTGCGCGCGGGGCAACGTTCCAGCGGCCGGCTGCCCGCACCCGCCGTATAGGCACGCCCACAGGAGGAACCGCAGGTGCCTACAGCCCACGCCGCCCACGCTCCATTGCGCTTCTACCATGCCCGAGGCGGCGCGCCCGGGCCTTCCTCCGCCCCTGGCGGCGAATCGGGACCGGCCCTGTATGCGCGCCTGCGGCAACGCGGCTTCAACGCGCTGCTGCTGCCCGCGCCTTGGCTATTGGGCCCTGACAGCCTTTCCGCCGCGCCGCTGGACGCCGACAGCGCCTTGCTAGCAGGCAGGCGCGTGCCCATGGCCGAATGGATCGGACATGTGGCGGATCAGCTAGCGCCGCATGGGCTGGCGCTGTACCTGGATATTGTCCTGGACCGCTGCGCCGTCGGCGCCGTGTCCGGTACGGCGGGCCCGGGCTGGTACCAGCCACCTCCCGAGAACCCCGCTCGCGATCCGCGCATGAGCGCCGAGGCGCGCGGCGTACTGCATTTGCGGCCGGGCCCTCTGCCCCCCGGTTTTCTCCAGGCTTGGCGCGAGCGGCTGGAGCGTTGGACGGAACGCGGCGCCGCGGGCTATGCCTTTCAAGCGCCGGAATGTCTCCCGGCCCCGGATTGGGCCGAATTGGCGGCGGCCCTGCACGGCGGGCGAGCGGCCCCGCAACTGCTCGCCTGGGCCCAGGGACTCACGCCCGAATCGCTGGCGGCCCTGCGCGGAGCGGGATTCGACGGCCTGTTCTCATCCTTGCCGTGGTGGGACTTCAAGTCCGCATGGCTGGCGGAAGAAGATGGCAGACTGCGCGCCCTCGCACCCGTGATCGCCTCGCCGCCGCATGCGGATACGCCGCGCGGCGCGGCCGACAAACGGGCTGCCTGGACTGCAGCGCTATGTGCCGACTTCCTGATGTTCGACGACCAGGATGAAGCCCGCCTGCCCGACGTCGCCGCCGCCAACCACTGGTTTGCGCAGGCCGGCTTACGCGGGCCGCTGCGCCTGGCGGGCGGACGCGATGGCCATTGCACCATGCTGCTGCGCGCATGCGCCGCCGGCACCGCCGTGCTGGCGCTCAATCCATCGGACACGGCCGAGGCAAGCGTGGATTGGGATGCGCTGGCCCCTCTATTGCCCCCGGCCGATTTCCTGTCCGAAGGCGTGCCGGACGGCCTGGCGCCACAAACCGACCACCTCGCGCCCGCGGGCTGCGCCATGTTCCTGCTCGAACCCACGCATCCGGTGCGCGAACCCTCGCGGCACGCTGCAAGACGCATGGACGGCGCCGCCAGCCAGCGCATCGTCGTCGAACAGGTCAGCCCCGCCGTGGATGGCGGCGCCTTTCCCGTCAAGTGCATTCCGCATGAGCGGATACCGGTGTGCGCCGACATCTACATGGACGGCCACGAACTGCTGGCGGCCGAACTGCGTTGGCGTGCGGCCGACGAGACCTCATGGCGCGCCACGCCCTTCGCGCGCGGTTTGAACGACCGCTGGGAGGCCGCGTTTCGTCCGCGCCGCATCGGGCCGCATGAGTTCGCCATCCACGCCTGGTTCGACGCCTGGCAGACGTTCCGCCATGACCTGGAAGTCAAGCGCCAGGCCGGCGTGGACCTGCGCCTGGAGGTGGAGGAAGGCCTGCTGATGCTGCGCGCGGCCCTGGCGCGCGCCCGCAACGCCTCCCATCCCGGCGCCATGACGCTGCGCAACATCTTGCAGCGGTTCAGCAAGTCCGCCGAAGGCGAGACGGTTCCGCCCACGCCGGAGCAGCTGTCCGCCCTGTTGGACGAGGACCTGGCCAGCACCATGCGGGAACTGGACGACCGCCCCTTCGAATACGTCAGCCCCGCGCCCTATCCGGTCTGGGTGGACCGCAGCCAGGCCTGCCACGCCAGCTGGTATGAACTGTTTCCACGGTCCCAGTCCGCGCAATCCGGCCAGCACGGCACCTTCGACGACGTCATCGGCCGGCTGCCCGACGTGCGCGAGATGGGGTTCGACGTGCTCTATCTGCCGCCCATCCATCCCATCGGGCAGCGCAACCGCAAGGGACGCAACAACAGCCTGGACGCGGCGCCGGGCGATGTGGGCAGTCCGTACGCCATCGGCTCGGCCGAGGGCGGACACGACGCCATCGAACCCCTGCTGGGCGGGTTGGACGGCTTCCTCAGACTGGTGGAGGCTGCGCGCGCGCACGGCATGGAGGTCGCGCTGGATTTCGCGATCCAGTGTTCGCCGGACCATCCCTGGCTGGCGCGCCACGCCGACTGGTTCTCCTGGCGGCCGGACGGTACGCTGCGCTACGCCGAGAATCCGCCCAAGAAGTACCAGGACATCGTCAATGTGGCCTTCTACGGCGCCGCCGCCCGCCGCGCCCGCAAGCTGGCTTTATGGCGCGCGCTGCGCGACGTGGTGCTGTTCTGGGTGCACCATGGCGTGCGCACCTTCCGGGTCGACAACCCGCATACCAAGCCCCTGCCGTTCTGGCAGTGGCTGATCGCCGAGGTCCATGGCCAGCATCCCGACGTGATCTTCCTGTCCGAAGCCTTCACCCGCCCCAAGATGATGTACCGGCTGGCGAAGATCGGCTTTACCCAGTCCTATACCTACTTCACCTGGCGCAACGACAAGGCGGAACTGGAGGCATACCTGGAAGAAGTGTCCACGCCGCCTGCCGCGGACTTTTTCCGGCCGCACTTCTTCGTCAACACGCCGGACATCAACCCCTATTTCCTGCAGTCCTCCGGCCGCCCGGGCTTTCTGATACGGGCCGCGCTGGCCGCGCTGGGGTCCGGTCTGTGGGGCATGTACAGCGGCTTCGAACTGTGCGAGTCGGCTGCCCTGCCCGGCAAGGAGGAATACCTGGATTCTGAGAAGTATGAACTGCGCCAGCGCGACTGGTTCGCGCCCGGCAACATCCGCGCGGAGATCACCCGCCTGAACCAGATCCGGCGCGCCAACCCCGCCTTGCAGAGCCATCGGGGCCTGGCCCTGGCGCGCAGCGGCAACGACCGCGTGCTGGCGTTCTGCAAGTCCACGCCCGGCCGCGGCAATTTCATTCTGGCGGCGATCAGTCTCGATCCCTTCCAGCCGCAGGCGGCGCGCATCGAAGCGCCCTTCTGGCTGTTCGGCCAGGCCGACACCGGGCGGCTGGTCGCCGAAGACCTGCTGGCCGAACGCAGCGAGCCATGGCAGGGCCAGACCCGTGAACTGACGCTGCATCCCGATCAACCCTATCGCGTGTGGCGCCTGTCGCTGCATGGCTGACGCCGCACGCCCATTGCCATGATCAGTGAAACCCAGCCCCTCCAGGACGACGGCCTTTGGTACAAGGACGCGGTCATCTACCAGCTGCACGTCAAGTCCTTCTTCGACTCGAATGGCGATGGCGTGGGCGACCTGCCCGGCCTGATCTCCAAGCTGGACTACATCTCCAGCCTGGGGGTCAACACGATCTGGCTGCTGCCCTTCTATCCCTCGCCCCGCCGCGACGACGGCTATGACATTGCCGACTACCGCGGCGTGCATCCGGACTACGGCACCGTGGCCGACGTCAGGAAGCTGATCCGCGCGGCGCACGCCCGCGGCCTGCGCGTCATCACCGAGCTGGTGGTCAATCACACCTCGGACCAGCACCCCTGGTTCCGCCGCGCCCGCGCGGCCAGGCCGGGGTCGGCCGCGCGCAATTTCTATGTCTGGTCGGACAACGACAAGGCTTACGCCGGCACGCGCGTCATTTTCTGCGACACCGAGAAATCCAACTGGACCTGGGACCCCGAGGCCGGCGCCTACTTCTGGCACCGTTTCTATTCCCACCAGCCCGACCTGAACTACGACAACCCGCAGGTGCTCAAGGAAGTGCTGGCCGTGATGCGCTACTGGCTGGACATGGGCGTGGACGGCCTGCGGCTGGACGCGGTGCCGTATCTGGTGGAGCGCGAAGGCACCAATAACGAGAACCTGCCCGAGACGCACGATGTGCTCAAGCGCATCCGCTCCGTGATCGACGCGGAATATCCCAACCGGCTGCTGCTGGCCGAGGCCAACCAATGGCCGGAGGACGCGCAGGAATACTTCGGCGCCGGGGACGAATGCCATATGTCCTTTCATTTCCCGCTGATGCCGCGCATGTACATGGCGATCGCGCAGGAGGACCGCTTCCCCATCATCGACATCATGCGCCAGACGCCGGACATTCCCGCCACCTGCCAATGGGCCATTTTCCTGCGCAACCACGATGAACTGACGCTGGAAATGGTCACCAGCCGCGAACGCGACTATCTCTGGAACGTGTACGCGGCGGATCCTCGCGCCCGCATCAACCTGGGCATCCGGCGCCGCCTGGCGCCGCTGCTGGAGCGCGACCGGCGCCGGGTGGAACTGATGAACAGCCTGCTGCTGTCCATGCCGGGCACGCCGGTGCTGTACTACGGCGACGAGCTGGGCATGGGCGACAACGTGCACCTGGGCGACCGCGACGGTGTGCGCACCCCGATGCAGTGGTCGCCGGACCGCAATGGCGGCTTCTCCCGCGCCGATCCCGAGCAACTACCGCTGCCCGTGCTCATGGGACCGTTGTACGGCTATGAAGCGGTCAACGTCGAAGCGCAGCAGCGCGATCCGCACTCATTGCTCAACTGGACCCGGCGCCTGCTGGCACAGCGCCGGCAGAGCCATGCGTTCGGGCGCGGCGCGCTGCGCTTCATCTTCGCCGGCAACCGGAAGATCCTGGCCTACCTGCGGCAATGGCAGGACACCACCATCCTGTGCGTCGCCAACCTGTCCAACGCCGCGCAGCCGGTCGAGCTGCAGTTGCAGGAGTTCAACGGCCGAGTCCCGGTCGAAATGCTGGGCGGAACGCCGTTCCCGGCGGTGGGCGAACTGCCCTACCTCCTGACCCTGCCGCCCTATGCGTTCTATTGGCTGGATTTGAGCAACCAGGCTGCCCCGCCTGACTGGCACGCCAGCACGCCCGAGCAGATGCCGGAGCTGACCACGCTGGTATTGCGCGCGCACGGCGGCGCGGCCTTGACGGACTCGTCCCGCGCCACGCTGGAGCGCGAAGTACTGCCGCAGTACCTGGAGCGCCAGCGCTGGTATCCGGGCAAGCAGCCGCCCGCCCGCGCGCGCCTGGCCTACGCCACGCCCTTCACCTCGGCCGCTGGCGAATACTACTGGGCCGAGGTCGAGCCCGAGGATGGCGTCACCGGCTTGCGCGCTCAGGCGCCTTTCGTGCTGGTATGGGATGAGACCGCCGCCGTGCAGTATGCGATTGCGCGGGTCCGCCGCGGCGCCGAGGTCGGCGTGCTGGCGGACGCATTCCTGCAAGACGGTTTCGTGCGCGGGGTGGTCCAAGCCTTGCTGGAGGGCCGCGAGCTGGACGGCCGCAGCGGCGGCAAGCCTGGCGACAAGCCCGGGGTGATCCGCTTCATGGCCGAGGACGGTCTGGCCGCCATGGACCTGGCCGAGGACGGCGAACTGCAGTGGCTGACCGGCGAACAATCCAACAGCTCGGTCATCGTTGACGGCAAGCTCATCCTGAAGCTGATCCGCGCGGTCCAGGCCGGCGCATCGCCCGAGGTGGAAATGACCCGCTACCTGACGCGGGCGGGCTATGCGAACATGCCCGCGCTGCTGGGCGAAGTGCAGCGCGAGGATGCCGACGGGGTGGTCCATACGCTGGCCGTTGCGCATCGCTACGTCGCCAACGAGGGCGACGCCTGGAGCTGGACGCTGGATCTCCTGAAACGCACGCTGGACAATGCGCTGCTGGTAAACCAAAACCCCGACGAATTCGCGCAAGACCTGCAAGGCTACGCCGCCATGGCCGCTACCATGGGCGAACGCCTGGCGCAGATGCACAACCTGCTGGCGCAACCCAGTGACGACCCCGCTTTCCAGCCGCGCCAGGCCAGCCAGGCCGACGCCGACGCACGCGCGCGGCATATCCAGGGCCTGCTCGAAAGCGCGGAAAAGGATCTGCGCGCACAATTCGGCAAGCTCGAAGCCCCTTCCCGCGCTTGCGCCGAATGGTATTTCGAACACCGCGCCCGCCTGGCCGCGCGCGTGGCGGCGATGGCACAGGCCGAAGCCGGAACCCTGTGCCTGCGGGTGCACGGCGACTTCCACCTGGGGCAGGTACTGGTGGCGCAGGCGGACGCCTATCTCATTGATTTCGAGGGCGAACCGGTCAGCAGTGTGCAGGCGCGCCGTGCGCTGGCCTCGCCCTACAAGGATGTCGCGGGCATGCTGCGTTCGTTCGACTATGCCGCGGCGTCGATCGCCCGCACCGACATCATCGGCGGCGCGCCGACCGACGCCAATGCCGGCGCGGGCGAGACGCCCGGCACGCCGGTTACCCCTACCGAACTACGCGACGCGTTGCTGTCGCGTTTCCGCCAGACCGCCACCCAGGCGTTCCTGCAAGGCTACCGCGATGCCCGCGCCTCGGCGCTGATCCCGCCTGCGGACGAGGACGCGCTGCTGACCCTGGCCGAACTGGAGAAAGCCGCCTATGAGGTGAGCTACGAAGCGGCGCATCGCCCCGACTGGATCTCGATACCGCTGTGCGCGCTGACCGAGCTGGCGCGCAGCCTGCTGCTATCGGCGGCGGTGGACGATGAGGACACGCCATCATGAACCAGGACATGCGCGCCGGAGCCGTCACCGCCAATCCCGCCGAACTGGCCGCGCTGGCTTGCGGCCTGCACAACGATCCCTATGCCTTCCTGGGGCCGCACGATGGCAAGCTGCGCGTGTATGCCCCGGGCGCGCAGCGGGTCGACGCGCTGGATGCGGGAGGCGCCAGGACCGCGCTGCGAGAACAGGGCCAGGGACTGTTCCTTGGACGCGTGGCGCACGCCCGGGCAGGCGACGCGAGTTCGTACCGACTGGCTATCCAATGGCCCGGCGCCGAGCAGGTCACCGCCGATCCCTATGCGTTCGGCCCCTTGCTGAATGAAGAGACGCTGGAGCAACTGGCGCAAGGTTCATGGCGCGACGCCGGGACTGCGCTCGGCGCGCGACTGATGGCGGTTGATGGCGTGGCCGGCCTGCGCTGCGCGGTGTGGGCGCCGAATGCGCAACGCGTCGCCGTGGTGGGCGATTTCAACGCCTGGGACAGCCGCCGGCACGGCATGCGGCTGCGGCACCGCGCCGGCGTCTGGGAAATCTTCATCCCGGGCGTGCGCGCCGGCGAGCGCTACAAGTTCGCCATCACCGACCGCGCCGGCAATCAGCGTCTCAAGGCCGATCCGCTGGCGCGGCGCAGTGAAGCGCCGCCAGCCACTGCTTCGGTGGTGGAGGATCCAGCAGACTATTCGTGGGAAGACCAGGCCTGGATGGCGGACCGGCAGGCGCGCCAATCTCCGGAAGCGCCGCTGTCCATCTATGAAGTGCACGCCGGTTCCTGGCTGCCCGACGACGCCGGATCCAACACCTGCATCTGGGACCGCCTGGCCGACAAGCTGCCGGCCTACGCCCGCGCCATGGGTTTCAGCCACGTGGAGCTGCTGCCCGTCATGGAGCACCCCTTCGGCGGATCCTGGGGCTACCAGCCCCTGGGCATGTTCGCACCCGCCGCCCGTTACGGGCCGCCGGAGGCGTTCGCCCGCTTCGTCGACCGCTGCCACCACGCCGGCATCGGCGTCATCCTGGATTGGGTGCCCGCGCACTTTCCCGACGATGCGCACGGCCTGGCCCGCTTCGACGGCAGCGCGTTGTACGAGTACGAGGATCCGCGCGAAGGCTACCACCCTGACTGGCACACCATGGTCTACAACCTGGGACGCACGGAGGTGCAGGCCTTCATGATCGCCAGCGCGCTGCACTGGCTGCGGCGCTTCCACATCGATGGATTGAGGGTCGACGCGGTAGCGTCCATGCTGTATCGCGACTACAGCCGCCAACCGGGACAATGGATCCCCAACCGCTACGGCGGCCGCGAGAACCTGGAGGCGGTGCAGTTCCTGCAGGCGCTGAACAGCACCGTGCGGCAGGAAGTCCCGGACGCCATCATGGTGGCCGAGGAATCCACCGCCTGGCCGGGCGTGACCGCGCCGGTCGCCGAGGGCGGACTGGGCTTTCACTACAAGTGGAACATGGGCTGGATGCACGACACCTTGCGCTATCTGTCCCAGGACCCGGTGCACCGCAAGCATCACCACCACGACATCACCTTCAGCATGGTTTACGCGTACAGCGAGCGTTTCATCCTGCCGCTGTCGCACGACGAAGTGGTGCACGGCAAAGGCTCGCTGCTGGCCAAGATGCCGGGCGATGCGGCCGCCAGGCTCGCCAACCTGCGCGCCTATCTGGGCTTCATGTGGGCCCATCCGGGCAAGAAGCTGCTGTTCATGGGCGGCGAGATGGCCCAGCCGCGGGAGTGGAACCATGACGAGCCTCTCGATTGGGAATTGCTGGACCGTCCCGGCCACCTGGGCATGCAACGCCTGGTCGCCGACCTGAACGGCCTGTACCGCGCGCTGCCGGCGCTGCACGCGCAGGATGCCGACCCAGCCGGCTTCGCCTGGACCATCCTGGACGACCGCGATAACAGCGTGGTCGCGTTCGTCCGCAGCGACGGCACGCACCATGTGCTCGCGGTCGCAAATTTCACGCCCGTGGCGCGCCATGACTACCGCATAGGCGTGCCGCGCGCCGGCCGCTGGACGGAAAGGCTGAACACCGATGCCACGCACTACGGCGGCTCGGGCCAGGGCAACCAGGGCGGCGCCAGCACCGGAGAAGGCGCGTCCCACGGCCAGCCCCAGGCCTTGTCGCTCACCTTGCCGCCTCTGGCCACCCTCTTCCTGCTCTACGAAGGCTGAACGGATATGGACCCTACCCAATTCACGCGGCTCGCCAGCGGACAGCCTCATCCCCTTGGTGCGGTAAGCGATGGCCTGGGCGTGAACTTCGCGGTGTTCTCGGCCAATGCCACGCGCATCGAGCTGTGCCTGTTCGATGTCAAGGGCCGCAAGGAACTGCGCCGCTTCGACCTGCCGGAATGCACCGACGAGATCTGGCACGGCTACCTGCCGGACGCGCATCCGGGCTTGGTATACGGCTACCGCGCCCACGGCCCGCATGATCCGCGCAATGGACACCGCTTCAATCCCCACAAGCTGCTGCTCGATCCGTATGCCAAGCAATTGACCGGTCCGCTGCACTGGAGCGACGCGCTGTTCGGCTACCGCATGAACCATGCGCGCGCCGACCTCAGCATCGACCGGCGCGACAGCGCGCCCGCCATGCCCAAGGCCATCGTGGCCGAGGAAATGCCATTCACCTGGGGCAACAGCCGGCCGCCAGCCACGGCGTGGAATGATTCCGTCATCTACGAGGTCCACGTGCGCGGCGCCTCCATGCTGCGCGAAGACCTGCGCCAGCCCTTGCGGGGCACCTGCTCCGCCCTGGCCGACCCGCGCTTCATCGAGCATCTGCAGCGGCTGGGCGTCACGGCCGTGGAACTGTTGCCGGTGCAGGCGTTCCTGCAGGACCGCTTCCTGACCGAACGCGGTCTGCGCAACTACTGGGGCTACAGCACGCTGTCGTACTTTGCGCCGGAACCGTTCTATCTTCAGCACAATCCGAACGAACTGCGCCAGGCCATACGCAGGCTGCACGCCGCCGGCATCGAAGTCATCCTGGACGTGGTCTACAACCACACCTGCGAAGGCAGCGAACTGGGGCCCACGCTGTCCTGGCGCGGCCTGGACAATGCCAGCTACTACCGGCTGGTGCCGGGCGATGAACGCTATTACATCAACGACACCGGCTGCGGCAACACCGTCAACCTGTCGCATCCGCGCGTGCTGCAGATGGTCACCGATTCGCTGCGCTATTGGGCCCAGTCCTATGGCGTCGACGGCTTCCGCTTCGACCTGGGAGTCACGCTGGGCCGCGAAGGCACCGGCTACGACCCCGGCTCGGGTTTTTTCGACGCCGTGCTGCAGGATCCCGTGCTTGCCCGCCTGAAGCTGATTTCCGAGCCCTGGGACGTCGGGCCGGATGGTTATCAGCTGGGCAACCATCCGCCCGGCTTCGCGGAGTGGAACGACAAGTTCCGCGATGCCACCCGGCGCTATTGGCGCGGCGACCCCTCCATGCGCGGCGAGATGGCGGCGCGCCTGTGCGGGTCGCGCGACCTGTTCGACCGCCGCCATCGCCGCCCCTGGAGCAGCATCAACTACGTGGCTTCGCACGACGGCTTCACGCTGGCCGACGTCGTCAGCTACGACGCCAGCCACAACGAGGCCAACGGCGAAGGCGGCAACGATGGCCATGGCGAGAACTACAGCCACAACTGGGGCGCGGAAGGCGCAACCGACGACGCGGCAATCCTGCAGACCCGCAAGCTCGTGCAGCGGGCTCAGCTTGCCTGCGTGTTCCTGTCCGATGGCACGCCCATGCTGCTGGCCGGCGACGAATTCAGCAACAGCCAGGAAGGCAACAACAACGCGTACTGCCAGGACAACGCCCTCTCGTGGCTGGACTGGACGCAGGCGCAGGCCGACGACGGCCGTGAACTCAGCCGCTATGCGGCGCGCCTGATCGCCTTGCGCCGCGCCCACCCCAGCACGCGGGGCGCGCGCTACGGCGATGCCGGGCAGGAGCTCGTGCCGGGCGTCAAGGCAATCTCCTGGTTCGATCCGACGGGCGCGGAGCTGGACGCGGCAGCCTGGGAATCGGAGCAAGACAATGCCATGGCCCTGCGCCGCGCCGCCTGCCGCGAGGACGGCAGTGTCGACGTGACGCTGCTGATGCTGAACCCGGGCGCGGAGGACCTCGTGTTCCAGCTGCCGCCGCCCGCGCTGGCCTGGATCCGCGAGTTGGATTCCGCCACGCAGGCGCCCGCCGCGCCCCTGGCCGACGCCGCCATCACGGTGGCCGCGCGCAGCGTGGTGCTGCTGGCGGCAACCCATGTGCCGGGAGACCCTCCATGACGCATGCCTACGCATCCGGCGCCACGCCGTTGGAGAGCGGCGTTACACGCTTTCGCCTGTGGGCGCCGTCTGCACCCGCAGGCCTGGCGCTCGAGGTCGAGGGCCATCCACCCATCGCCTTGCGCCCCGATCCGGACGGCTACGTGCAAGCGGACGTGGACTGCCCCATAGGCGCCCGCTACCACTACCGCCTGAACGCCGACACCGTCGCGCCCGATCCCGCCTCGCGCCTGCAGCACGGCGACGTGCATGGCGACAGCGTGGTGGTCGCGCCGGATTCCTATCCATGGCGCTACGCGACCTGGCGGGGACGCCCCTGGGAAGAATCCGTCCTGTATGAGACCCATGCCGGCCTGGAAGGCGGCTACGCGGGCCTGCTCGCGCGCCTGCCCGAGCTGGCGGCGCTGGGCGTCACGCTGCTGGAGCTCATGCCCATCGCCGACTTCCCCGGCCCGCGCAACTGGGGTTATGACGGCGTGCTGCCCTATGCGCCCGACACCGCCTACGGCACGCCGGACGAACTCAAGCGCCTGATCGACGAGGCCCACGGCCTGGAGATGGGCGTCATGCTGGACGTGGTCTACAACCATTTCGGCCCCGACGGCAATTACCTGCCGCGTTACGCCGCGCCATTCTTCAGGAAAGACGTGGCCACCCCCTGGGGCGACGCGATCGATTTCCGCCAACCTGCGGTCAGCCAGTTCTTCAAGGACAACGCGCTGTACTGGCTCACGGAATATCGCTTCGACGGACTGCGCCTGGATGCCGTGCACGCGATTGCCGGCCATGAATGGCTGCATGAGCTCGCTCAATACCTGCGCCAACACATTCCTGGCGAGCGCTACGTGCATCTGGTGCTGGAAAACGACGACAACCGGGCCAGCCTGCTGCAGGGAGATTTCGATGCGCAATGGAACGATGACGCCCATCATGCCCTGCATTGCCTGCTGACCGGCGAGAGCCATGGCTACTACTCGGACTACAGCGCGCAGCCGGCCCAAGCCTTGGCGCGCTGCCTGGCCGAGGGCTGGCTGTATCAAGGGCAGCGTTCGCCGTACCGTGGCGGGCAGGCGCGCGGCGAGCCCAGCGCGGCGCTTGCGCCCACCGCCTTCGTGCTGTTCCTGCAGAATCACGACCAGATCGGAAACCGGGCAGGCGGCGAACGCCTGGCCAGCCTGGTGGACAACCCTGCCCGGCTGCGGGCCGCAGTCGCCCTGCAGTTGCTGGCGCCGCAGATTCCGCTGATTTTCATGGGCGAGGAACGCGGTTCACGCACGCCGTTCCACTACTTCACCAGCCATGCCGACCCGGCCCTGGCGCAAGCGGTGCGCGAAGGCCGGCGGCGCGAGTTCTCGCGCTTTCCCGAATTCCAGGGCGCGGCCGCGCTGGCCGATCCGAACGACCCCGATACGTATCTCGCTAGCAAACCGCGGGCCAGCGCCGCGGACGCGCACGCCTGGATGCGAGACTACGCGGTGCTGCTGCATCTGCGTGCCCGCCTGATTGCGCCGCGACTGCCCGGGGCAACCAGCCTGGGCGCAGCCGCGATCGGCGAACGCGGCGTGTTCGCGCGCTGGGAGCTGGCCGGCGGCGCGCGGCTGACGGTCTATGCAAACTTCGGCCCCGACCGCCTGGCCTTGCCCGAGCCCTTGCAGGCCGGCCCCGAATCCCATGCCACGCTGCTTTTCGAATCGGTGGCGGGCGCGCGCGACGCGCTGGTCCAGCGCGAAGTGTGTGGCGACAGCACGGTATGGCTGCTTGAGGAGCCGGCATGAGCGCGGCGCCTGCTGGCGATGTCGCCCTGTCCGCGCTGGCCGCCCGGGCCGGTATCGCCGAGCATTGGACCGACGCGCGCCAGCGCCCGCAACGTGTGTCGCCAGACACCCTGCGCCTGCTGCTGGCGGGCATGGGCCTGCCCGCCAGCAGCGCAGAGGACATCCGCGAGAGCGACCATCGTCTCGGCGCAGAAAACGTAGGCCTGCTGCCGCCCCTGCTGGTGACGCGCAGCGGCATGGCCACGCCCTTGCCCCCTGCCGCGCGTGGCCGCTATCACATCGTGTGCGAATCCGGCGCGACCTGCGAGGGCAACATCACGGAAGACGGCCGCCTGACGGCGCCGGACGAGCCCGGCTATCACGCGCTGTATGTGGGTGCGGACCGGACCGTGCTTGCCGTCGCACCCATGCAGGCGCCAGGCCTGGAGCTGTTGACGGCAGCCGCCCGCCCGCGCGCCTGGGGACTTTGCGCGCAGGTCTACAGCCTGAGACGCGATGGGCCCGAAAACGTGGCCGGTGACGGCGGCTACGGCGACTTTGCCGCCCTGCGCGAACTGGCGGCTGCCGCCGCATCTGAAGGCGCCGACGCGCTTGCCATCAGCCCGGTGCATGCCATGTTCGCCGCCCAGCCGCAGCGCTGCAGTCCCTATGCGCCCTCCAGCCGCCTGTTCCTGAATACCCTGTATGCGGACCCTGCGGCAGTACTGGGCGTCGAAGCCCTGCGCCGCGCATCCGCGGATGTCGGCGCCGCGCCGCCCGCAACGCATCTGATCGATTGGCCGGCAGCAGGCGCGCGGCGGCAGCGCCTGCTGCGCACACTGCATCGGCAGTTCCGCGCCACCGGCCCGGAGGATTGCCGCCTGCGTTACGACGCCTACTGCGCGCTGCGCGGCAAGGCGTTGCGCGACCATGCCGTGTTCGAAGCCCTGCATGCCGCCCAGGTGGCGCGCAACGCCGCCTCCCTGCCCTGGACGCAGTGGGCGGCAGGCCTGCGCGATCCGGACTCGGCCGAGGTCGAGCGCTACGCGCAGCAGCATCCTGAAGAAGTCGACTTCCATCGGTTCGCCCAATGGCTGGCAGCCGAGAGCCTGGCCGGCGCGCAAGACGCGGCGCGCCAGGCCGGCATGCGCGTGGGCTTGATCGCGGACCTGGCCGTCGGCGACAGTCCGGATGGCAGCCACGCCTGGAGCCGGCAGACCGACCTGATGTCGGGACTGTCCATCGGCGCGCCGCCCGACATCCACAACCCTCAAGGGCAGTACTGGAACCTGACCGCGTTCTCGCCACGCGCGATGCATGCCCAGGGGTTTGCGGCCTTCATCGATATGCTGCGCGCGTCCCTGGCCCATGCCGGCGGGCTGCGCATCGACCACATCCTGGGCATGGCGCGGCTGTGGCTGGTGCCCGACGGCCTCGCCGCTGGCGCCGGCGCCTACCTGCGCTATCCGCTGGGCGAACTGCTGGCGCTGACGGCGCTCGAGGCCTGGCGCCATCGGGCCCTGGCCATCGGCGAGAACCTGGGCACGGTACCGGACGGCTTCAACCGCGAACTGGCGGATCACGGCATTCTGGGCATGAATGTGCTGTGGTTCATGCGGCGGGAAGCGGACGTTGCGGCTGAGCAAACCATGCCGGACGCGCCGGAGCCCTTTCTAGCCCCCGAAGCCTGGCCCGCCGAGGCCGTGGCCATGACCAGCACCCACGATCTGCCTACCTTGCGCGGCTGGTGGGCCGAGCGCGACATCGATGTGCGCGCCAAACTGAACTTGCTGGGCGCGGAGGATGACGAAACGTCGCTGCGGCGCTGCCGGCGGATGGACCGCAGCTTGCTGGCGCAGGCCATGGGTTGTCCCGCCGAACCCGCGCAGGCGCCATTGGCGGACATGCTGCGCTTCGTATCTTCCAGCCCCTGCCCGCTGCTGCTGGTTCCCATGGAGGATCTGGCGGGCGAGTTGGAACAGCCAAACCTGCCCGGCACCATCGACGAGCACCCCAATTGGCGTCAGCGCCTGCCGGCGGGCAGCCAGGCTTGTCTTGCCGACGCCGCGGTGCAGTCGCGGCTGCAAGCCATGCGCTGCGGGCGGGGCCGGCCATGAGCCTGCCGCGCGCCACCGCCCGGCTGCAACTGCATGCCGGCTACACCTTGGCCGACGCCCGCGCCTGCGTCGACTATTACGCCGACCTTGGCGTGAGCCATCTCTACCTGTCGCCGATCACCCGCGCCCGCACCGGCTCCACCCACGGCTATGACGTGGTCGACCACGCCATGGTCAATCCGGAGTTGGGCGGCGAGCCCGCGCTCCGGGACCTCGCCCAGGCCGCGCGTCGGCGCGGATTGGGCCTCATCGCGGACATCGTCCCCAATCACATGGCGGCCCATCCCGACAATGCCTGGTGGCGCGATGTGCTCGAGCATGGCGCCGCAAGCGCGCACGCGCGCTGCTTCGACATCAGTTGGGATGGCCCGGACCCGGCGCTGCGCGGCAAGGTCCTGCTGCCCATCCTGCCCGAGCCCTATGGCGTGGCGTTGGCCCAAGGCGTCATGCGGCTGCGGCACGACGCCGACAGCGGACGGATCGAACTGGAGGTGGCGGGCCTGCGCTATCCGGTGGCGCCGGAGTCGATTCCACGCAGGCTGGAGCCGCAAACCCTGCTGCGCCGATATGATCCCGCTCGCGCAGCTGGCCGCGAACGCCTGCACCGCTTGCTGGAATGTCAGCATTACCGGCTGGCCTGGTGGCGCAGCGCCGCCGACCAGATCAACTGGCGGCGCTTCTTCGAGATCAGCGAACTCGTGGGCGTGCGGATCGAAGACGAAGCCGTATTCGATGCCGTGCATGCGCTGGCGCTGCGTCTGTATGCGCAGGGCGTGCTGGACGGGCTGCGCATCGACCACATCGATGGTCTGGCCGCGCCGGGCGCCTACCTGCGCCGCCTGAACCAGCGCTTGGGCGCAGCGGGCGCCAGCCGTCCGCCTTCCTGCGCGCAAGCGCAAGCCTATCTGGTGGCGGAGAAAATCCTGGCGCCGGACGAATCGCCCGATCCGCGCTGGCCGCTGCACGGCACCACCGGCTATGACTTCATGGACCAGGTCAGCGCGTTGTTGCACGACCCTGACGCCGAGGCGCCGCTGCGCGCGTTCTGGCAACTGCTGACGGGCGACCTGCGCACGCCGCAGCTGCAGCTGGAGGCCGCTCGCACGCGCATGCTGGAGCGGCATTTTCCGGCCGAACGGTTGGCGCTGGTCCGCAGCCTGGAACGGATGGCGCGGCAACGCCGCCAGACCCGCGACTGGAGCGCGGTATCGATAGACCGCGCGCTGTCCGCGTGGCTCACCGCCTTCCCCGTGTACCGGACCTACGCCGAGGACGGCGGGCGCAGCGGCGCGGATCGTCGTTGTTGCGATAGCGCCGGTCAGCGGGCGGCGGCACTGTTGAACGCCCTGCCCGGCTCGGCGGACGCAGCCCTGCTGGCGCAGTTGGACCGCTGGCTGGACGGCGGCGCTGCCAGGCATGCGACACCGGAACACCGGAATGGGTCACCTCGGCACGCCGAAACCGAGGCGGCCGAAGCCTTGCGGCGGTTCCAGCAACTGACGCCGCCGCTGGCCGCCAAGGCGCTCGAAGACACCCTGTTCTACCGCTACGGCCCGCTGCTGTCGCGCAATGAAGTCGGCGCATCGCCCGCGCGATTCGCGTTGCCGCCCGAGGCCTTTCTTGGCCTGGTCCAGGCCCGCGCGGACGACTTCCCCCATGCCATGCTGGCCACCGCGACGCATGACCACAAGCGCGGCGAAGACACGAGGGCCCGGCTGGCCGTGCTGTCGGAAATGCCGGAACAATGGCGCAAGACCGCTTACCGTTGGATCCAGGCCCTGCCGGACGACGGCCGCCTTTCTTTGGCGGATCGCTACATGCTCGTGCAGACGCTGGTGGGCGCATGGCCGGCGGATTGGACCGCAGACGCGATTGAATGCAAGGCCGAGGTCGTGGCCGGCTGGATCGAACGCGTGGCGCAGTGGCAGCTCAAGGCTCTGCGCGAAGCGAAAATCCACACCAGCTGGACCGATCCGGATCCCGCATATGAAAACGCGGCGCGCGCCGCGCTTGCCTTCCTGCGGGATTCGGGACCAGGACGCCGCCTGTTGGCGGAAATGGCTGCCTATGCCTTGCAGTTGGCTCCGGCGGGCATGATCAACAGCCTCGCGCAGACGCTCTTGCGCAACACGCTGCCCGGCGTGCCGGACTTGTACCAGGGAACGGAGCTATGGGACTACAGCCTGGTCGACCCCGACAACCGGCGCGCCGTGGACTATCCGAGGCGAATCGCCATGCTCGCCGAGGCCCAGGCTCTGGCTGCGGAAGGCGGAATATGCACGCGGGAATCGGATTGGCGCAGCGGCGCGGTCAAGCAGGCGCTGATCCAGCGGCTGCTGGCAGCGCGCCAGCGTCATCCCGCATTGTCCAGTCATGGAGGGTGCGTCGCGCTGACGGTAGCGGGGCCGAACGCGCGTCACCTGCTTGCCTGGCTGCGGCGTCATGAAGATGGGACTGCGCTGATCGTTGCCCCGCGGCTATGCGCGAGCCGGCTGTCCGGCTACGCGAGCGGCGAACCTGCGGCAGCGCGCGGGTTCTGGGCGGGCACGGTCATCCAGCTGCCTGATGCCATCAGGAAGGGGGCCTGGCGCGATGCCGTGAGCGGCGTCCCGGTGCAGCCCGGTCCGGATGGCGCGCTGCATCTGCATGACCTGCTGCGCGAGCTGCCGGTAGCTTTATGCCTGTCCCTCCATCCTTGAGGAGGAAGTCCCGCGTAAATGCCGTCCATGAATAAACGGCCTTGTCCGCCCACAGCGGGACAAGGCCGTCTTGCTACCGCGATACCCGCCCGACTATGGGGCCCGGAACACGCGGTCTACGAGTCAGCGCGGCATCTTGCTTTGCTGCCCGGGGTTCTGGCCAGGCTGTTGCCGGTCTTTATCGGCATGCTGGCCGGATTGGCCGGGCTGCTGCTGCCCAAGCTGATTGCGGTCCTTGGGGTTTTCCTGGGCCTGTTGCTTCTGCTGCTGCTTTTGCTGGTCGGGCTGGTTCTGATTGGGCATTGCAAGTCTCCTGGAAGACGGAAAAAACTCCGCCACCTTCCATACAGCAACCCGCGTGCCCAAACCCCGGTGACCCAGCCCTCGCACCGGGCGAGCATGGGGGGGACGCAAGGCCCGAGGGTAAAGTCCGGTCCAGCCGGTAAAAATTGCGCTTGGTGGCCCGCGCTATTGCGTGGCCACGTGCCGTTTGCCGCGCGCGGACTGCGCCTCCTGGGAGGCATCGTAGGTATCGAGCCAGGACGAGGTATAGGCGGCGGGCGCGGCCAGCGGCTCGCCCTGGTCGCGCTGCGTGCGCAGGCGGACCATCAATTCGTCCAGCGGCATGGGACGGCCCAGCGCGAAGCCCTGCCCGTACCGGCAGCCGGCGGCGCGCAAGGCGGGAATATCCGCCACGTTTTCGACGCCCTCGGCCACCACGCGGCGGCCCAACCGGTTGGCCAGTTCGGCGGCGGTGCGCAGCACTTCGAACGCGACAGCGCTGCGGCGCATGCGCGTCACGAAATACTGGTCGATCTTGACTTCCGATAGCGGCAGCGCCGACAGCAGCTTCAACGACGCATGGCCGGTGCCGAAATCGTCCAGACTGACTTCACAGCCCGCGTTTTCGAGCTTCAGCAGCGTCGCGCGCAGCACGTCGAGTTCACGGATGGGCTGGTCTTCGGTCAGTTCCACCCGCACCAGCGACGCCGGCAGTTCCGCCGCGTAGATGCGGTCCAGCAGGAAGTCGACGGCGGCCTCGTCCGACAAGGTGGAGGCAGGCGCATTGATGGCCACGGGAATCGCGATGCCGGCGCGCCGCATGGTCAGCAGCATGTCTATCACCCGCAGGCAGACGCGCTCGAACAGCATCTTATCCAGCCCCAGGCGGTTGACCGCAGGGATGAATTCGGACGGCATGATGATGCCCAGCCGCCGATGCCGCCAGCGCGCCAGCGCTTCGGCGGATACGATCCTGCCCGTCAGCAAGTCCACCTGCGGCTGCAACAACATGCGCAGGCCATCCTTGCCGGTGATCATGGCGGCGATCTCGTCGTCGCTCGCCACCGAGTCTGTGGAAGCCTCGTGATTCGACGTCATGTCGACACTCCTTGCGCGCCCCTGGGCGTTAACCTGCGCTGTCCGGGCGCAGAAAGAGGCACATTGGACTGAGTATTCCCAGCTACAGCGCTTTTTGTATGCCATTTCCAGACTTTGTTCCAGGCAATTCTGCGCTCCTGCGGCGGCAAAGTCACATATATGTATCCAGACGTATTAAGCTGCTCGGATTCATGAACAAGGCCGCAATCTCCGGCGCCCCGGCCGCCCCTCGCCGAAATGCCTTGTCGACATGGTAGGGTTGGCGTCCTTCGCCCTGCCGGGCCCACCTCCGCTGCTGTACTCCTAGCGTGAAGAACCTGTTTTCCCGTTGCCGCGCCTCCTTGCGCAACGTCCTGTGGCTGGACGCCCTGCAAGCTGCGGCCATCAGCGCCGCGCCCGTCATCCTGGCTGTGCTGGCGCATGAACCGCGCCTGGGCTGGAGCGCCATCGCGGCGTTCTGGGCCTGCTTCGGCGACCCGGGCGGCCCGCTGCGGCAGCGCGCCGGCGCGATGCTGGCGCTGGGGCTGATCGGCGCGCTGTTTTGCTTCCTGGCCAGCGTCAGCGCCGCCCACCTGTGGCTGCTGCTGCCATTGACCTTTGCGTGCTGTACCTTCGGCGGCCTGTTGCGCGTGTTGGGACCGGCTGCGGCCATCGTCGGCACCCTGCTGTCGGCCGGCTTCGTGGTGGCAGCCGAACTGCCCGCGCCGACCTGGTCGGAGAGTCTGTCGTACACGCTGTTCTTCCTCGCCGGGGCGGCCTGGGCCATCCTGATGACCGCGCTGGTATGGCGCAGGCGGCCCTGGAAGGATGCCACCCATGCCGTCGCGCATTGCTATCGCGGTCTGGCGGATTTCGCCGATGCGCTGGCCCGCATGTATTCCGGACTGACGCCGGCGGCCAGCCCCCAGGCCTGGAGCGCCGTCACGCGTCCGCAGCGCAGCGCCCAGCGCGCCGCCCTCGAAGCCGCCCGGACGCGCATCCGCGAAGTGCAGGACGCGCGGCCCTCGCGCCGCGCCCGCGCGCAGCAGTTGCTGTACCTGCTGGACACCGCCGAGGACAGCTTCATCGCGCTGGTGGCCGCGGCCGACCTGCTGGAATCGAATGCGCCGCAATGGCTGGGCCGCGGCGCCGGCGCCCATCTTTCCCACGCGCTGCATCGTTATGCCAGCCTGTGCAATGCCATCGCCAGCACCTCGGACCTCAACGACGCCAAGCAGGCACAGTGCCTGCGGGATCGGCTGGACCACTACGGTTCCGGTCTGCACGAACTGCGCGGCGGCGCCATGGCCCGTGCGCCCGAACTGGCTACCATGGTGCCGGTGCTGGACCGCTTGCTGCACACCGCGCAGGCCGTGACGCAGTCGCTGTTCGACCAGGGCGATGCGCCCGTGGCGCCAGCGCGCGACCGCCGCGCTACCAGCCGCACGCAAGACGCTTGGCGCGCATTGCGCCAGAATCTGAGTTTCGAATCCGACGCCCTGCGCCACGCACTGCGCGTAGGCGTGGGCGCCACCATCGCGGTGGCCCTGTCCAAATCCTTTGCCGTCAACCACGGCTACTGGATGTCGCTGACGCTGGTCTTCATTCTGCAGCCCTACTTTGCCACCACCTGGCAGCGCACGTTGGAACGCGTGGCCGGCAGCGTGGCGGGCGCCATTGGCGCCTCTCTGCTCGGGCTGTTCCTCAGCACCCCCCTGTCCGTGGCCCTGGCGGTGTTGCCCATCGCGCTGGGCACGTTCGCCGCGCGCACCATCCATTACGCGCTGTTCACGTTCTTCCTGACGTCGCAGTTCGTGCTGGTCACCCATATCCAGCAGCCGGATATTCAGGAGCCCATGCTCGCCGCCCTGCGCGCCTTCAACAGCGTGCTGGGCGGGATCCTGGCGCTACTGGTGGGCTTTCTGGTCTGGCCTGAAAAAGAGCCGCGCCAACTGGCGGGCGCGCTCAGCCTGGCGCTGGAACGCCATGCCGCCTACGTGCGTGCCCTGGTCCGTGAAAAAAGCGGCGATGCCCGCGCGGGGCACGACATCGTGGCGCGCCGTCGCATGGCCTGCCTGTCGGCCGACAACGCGCAGGCCTCCTTGCAGCGCCTGCAACAGAACCCGGTCCATCGCGACCGCAACGTAGGCACGGCGGAAAACCTGCTGAACGCAATGCGCCGCGTCACGGCCGCCGGCACCGTGCTGGAGATACAAGCCGCTTTGCCCGCCGCCTCACCCGCGGCCCAGGCGCTAGCCGAGTATGGCGCGGTGCTGGCGCACGCGCTGCATCCGCAGGAGCCCGCGCCGGAGTCGGGGGGCCGGCAATTGGCCGTGCCCGCCGCAGTCGCTGCCGGCTATCCGGAACTCGCGGGGCCACTGGAACGCATCGCGCAGCAAGCGCGCCAGTTGCGCCAGCTGCGCGAACGCGTGGAACGGGCACAGCCCTCGGCCTAGCCGGCCCGTTTGCGCTGGCCCCGGCGAACTGCCGCGGGCTTGACGCGCATCAAGGGCGAAATGGCCGAAAAGCGTAACCATAGACACATGGCACGCTTAAACAAGGAGGCCTCCATGTATCGCCGCATTTCCGTCCACCTCGATCACGGATTCGACTGCAGACGCCGCATTGAAGCTGCCCTGGCCCTGGCCAAGCGCCACAAGGCCGAGCTGGTCGGCATCTACGCCAACGCCGCCCCGCCGCAGTACTACTACGGCGAATCCGTGCTCATGTCGCGTTCGCTAGGCATCATCAAGGAACTGCACGCGCAAAACCGCGATGCGGTGGAAACCGCCTTTCTGGAGGCTGCCGCCGAGGCGGACGTTCCCGCCTTCATGCGCGCTGGCACCTCCTCGCCCAGCGAGACCGTGGCGCTGCTCGGCCGCACCACCGACCTGATCGTGGTCAGCCAGGAGAATCGCGAAGACGTCGAAGCCGCGCACGAAATCGAATTCGTCGAGCAGACGCTATTGACGGCGGGCCGGCCGGTGCTGGCGATTCCGTCCAGCGGCGAATTCCCGGTCATCGGCGACCGCGTGCTGTGCTGCTGGGACGGCAGCCGCGAAGCCGCCCGCGCGCTGGCCGATGCCGCGCCGATCCTGCGCCTGGCTACGCATATGACCGTGCTGACCATGAACGAAGGCGCCGCCAGCCCCAAGCATGAAGCGCCGTTCGAGGACCTGGCGACCTACTGCGTCGCGCAAGGCATGCCGGCGCCCGAGCACGTGCGCCGCGACATCAAGGGCGTCGGCGTGGGCAGCACCATCCTGAATGCCGCTGCCGACCATAGCGCGGACCTGATCGTCATGGGCGCCTACGGCCATAGCAAGCTGCGCCAGTGGGCGCTGGGCGGCGCCACCGCGTCCATCCTGAAGAGCATGACCGTGCCGATCGTGTTCTCCCACTAGCGTCAGGCTGCTAGCCCCCGCGCACGGGGGTCAGTACCGGCCTGCCGGCGAAGTGCGCCGTGGCATTGTCCAGGAACAGCGCCACGGTGGCATGCACCGCCTCCGGTGAGCGGCCCGCACTATGCGGCGTCAACACCACGTTGTCGAGCTCGATGAGCGCCTTGGGCACGTCGGGCTCGCCGTCCACCACGTCCAGGCCCGCGCCCGCAATGCGGCGCCCGGCCAGGGCCGCGATCAGCGCCTGCGTGTCGACCACGCTGCCGCGCGCGATGTTCACCAGATACCCTTCGGGTCCCAGCGCTTCCAGTACCTGGGCGTCCACCAGGTGGCGCGTGCCCGCCCCGCCCGGCGTCGCCACCACCAGGAAGTCCGACGCCGCGGCCAGCGCGCGCGGGCTATCGAAATAGGCATAGCCGGATTCCGGGCGGACGCTGCGGCTGTAATAACCCACGCTCATGCCGAAGCCCAGGGCGCCGCGCCGGGCGATTTCCAGGCCTATGGTGCCCAGCCCCAGGATGCCCAGGCGCTTGCCCGAGACCTGCGGCCCCATGAAGCCGCTCCAATGGCCTTGACGCACCGAAGCATCGGCCTGCGGCAAGCGCCGCGCCGCGCCCAGCAGCAGCGCCATGGCATGGTCCGCCACCGACACTGCGTTGGCGCCCGGACCGTTGGTCACCACGATGCCGCGCGCGGCCGCCGCGGCCAGATCGATGTTTTCATGGCCCACGCCCAGGGAGCAGGCGATCTCCAGTTTCGGCATCGCCGCCATTTCCGCCGCGCGCAAGCCGGTGGCGCCGCGCGTGAGCACGATGCGGATCTCATGGCCATGGTCGCGGATCGCCTGGGCGCGCGACGCGTCGGTAGGCGCAAAAATAGCGCGAAAGCCGCGCGCTTCGATTTCGGGCAGATAGTCCTGCACGCTTTCAATCAGGACAAGCAAGGGGATGGTCATGTCGGGAATGCCGCGCATCGCGGGGGCTGCATAAAAACCCGGCGATGTTACGCCTGGGCCGTGACGCGCGCCAGCCGCCGTCCGCCAGGCGGCCGCCCGGCGACGGAACCGGTGCGCGAGCCGCCCGACACGGCTCGCGCTAATGTGGACCGGCCCCGCTACAGCCGTCCGGTCAGCAGCATCACGATCAGGACGATCAGCAATATGCCCAGTATGCCGCTGGGGTAATAGCCCCAGCCACGGCTATGGGGCCAGGCCGGCACGGCGCCGACCAGCAAAAGGATCAGGATAATCAGCAGGATGGTCGACATGGCGACTCCTCGGTTCTTGTTGGGGTCTGTGGAATCCCGTTGCCCGCGTCAGGGGCTGGGCGGCGTGATCTCCTTGCCCGGCGGCGACAAGGGCGGCAGGTCGACGTCCGGCTCGTCGGTATCCGGATCCACCGGCAGGTCCCCGGGAGGCGAACCCGGCGGTATCGGATCTGGCTTGGGCGGAACGTGCAGGTAATACGAGTACGCGATGTGCATGGCTGTCTCCGGGGAAAATCCATTCCTCCATCAGCAAGCCGCGTGCCCGGGCCAGCCCGCATGACCGGCACGGGCACGCCGCATGCTGATGCCAGCGCCCATGTCCCCCTTGGCTGGCGCCGACGACATGAACTCAAGCTCCCAAGCGCCCCGCAGGTCCGGCGGCGCGGCACTGGTCTATTACGACGACAGCCGCGCAGGCTACACGCGAGCCCGCATCAACGGCCACGCCTTCCACTACCTGGACGCGCGCGGCAAGCGGATACGCAGTGCGCGGGAGATCAAGCGCATCGATGCCCTGGCGATACCGCCGGCCTATGAGCAGGTATGGATCTGCCCGTCTCCGCTTGGGCACCTGCAGGCCACCGGGCGCGACGCGCGCGGCCGCAAGCAGTACCGCTACCACCCGGACTGGACTGCGGTGCGCGACGCGAGCAAGTACCAAAGCCTTGCGGATTTTGCGCGGACGCTGCCGCGCATCCGGCGCCAGGTCGAACGCGATCTGCGCACCCCCGGTTTATCCCAGAACAAGGTGATAGCCGTACTGGTGCGGCTGCTGGAGGCAACCCTGGTGCGCATCGGCGCGCGCGAATACGCCCGGGCCAACAAGTCCTATGGCTTGACCACCCTCAAGCGCCGTCACGCCAGCGTCAGCGGCGACCGCTTCCGTTTCCGCTTCCAGGGCAAGAGCGGCGTAAGCCACGACGTCAGCGCCGCGGACCGGCGCGTGGCGCGCGTCATCAAGCGCTGCCTGGACATCCCCGGCCAGCAGCTTTTCCAGTACCTGGACGAGGATGGCGGCAGCCATCCGGTGGACTCTGGCGCGGTCAATGCCTATCTGCGCGCGGCGGGCCGGGGCGACTTCACGGCGAAGCACTACCGGACCTGGGCAGGTTCCGTCATGGCGTATGCGGCGTTGCAGAGCTGTCCCGCCGACGACGCTGCCCAGGCTCAGAAGAACGTGGTGGAAGTGGTCAAACAGGTGGCGCGGCGTCTGGCCAATACGCCGGCCGTGTGCCGGGCCTGCTATGTGCACCCGGCCATTCTGGCCGCCTATCTGGAGGGCGCGTTGCCACCAGCCGCGGCCGCGCCGCAAGCGCCCCGCGGCCTGCACCCGGACGAACGCCGCCTGCTGGCCTTTTTGCGGGCGCAGGCCGCTGCGGCGGCGCAGGCCGCTGCGGCGGCGCCGGCCGCTCAGGAATCAAAGGATCGATGAGCGCGCATTCTTGGCCTGCGGCTGCGGCGCGGAACCGTCAGCCCAGTTCGACTCGGTGCGCGTATCGGCCACGACGCGCTTGTCGCGCGCGGCCTCGTCCGGGGTCGAGGCGTCTGGTTTATCCGGTCTGCGCGGAACATCGACGGCAGAACGCGGCGGCAGTATCTTAGCGTTGTCTTCCGGCTGCTTGCCGGCACGCACCGGCTTCGCGGATCCAGGTACGGGTGCTGGTTTCATGCGTGGCTCCTGGGGTCGCTCCCCAAGGGGAGCATTCCTCCCGATGCTACGGCGGCAGGCTGCAAGGGTCATCGCCGGCAGGCTTCAAATTGCAAGCGGATGTGGCCTTCGGGCCAGGCATGCCGGTTGCGGCGCGTACCGGGCATCACAAGGAGATGCAATGCGAGATCCAAATTTCGAGCAATGTGTGCAAGCCTGCTACGAATGCGCGGTCGCCTGCGATATATGCGCCTCCGCCTGCTTGCAGGAGAGCCCCGCGCAGATGCAGCGTTGCATCGCGCTGTGCACGGATTGCGCCGCGGTGTGCCGGCTATGTGCGGCCATGCTGGCGCGCGATGGCGAGTTCGCCACTGCCCAGTGCACCTTGTGCGCACTGATGTGCGACGCCTGCGCGCGCGAGTGTTCGTCGCACGAGGCCGAGCATTGCCAGGTTTGCGCAGGCGCATGCCTGGGCTGCACGCTGGCCTGCCGCGACATGCTGGAGGCCTGAAACCTTCCGACCCGCCGCGCGGCCGTCCGGGCCGGCCGCGCCGGCGCACTTTCCGCCCGACTGCCAGGAGCTACCGATGGCCTCTACCCACACCCCCCTGCCCTCCGATTTTCCGGAGAACGGCCCGGACAACCGCGGCGCGCACCGACGCTCACGGCACCCTGAAGCCTGGATCGACGATCTGGAAGCCACGCTCAGCGACACCGCCGCAACCGACATGGAAGCACTCAAGGCGCGCCTGTCCGAGCAGTTGCGCGCCACGCGGCGCAGCCTGCGCGACGCTTCCGACAACGCCAGCGACCTGATGCGCGAAACCATAGACTGCACCGAGGAATACATCCACGCCCGGCCCTGGCAGGCGATCGGCCTGGTGGCGGGCGCGGCTTTCCTGTTTGGCGTGGTGGTGGGACGGCAGTAGTCCAGATCGCGGACCGCCCGGGCATGCCATTTGCTTGGCAATGGGCAAGGCGCGTGCCGCGCCTGCCCGCCAGGAGAACCCCATGAGCAAGCCTGATCAAGCCGACACCGGCGCCCGTCCGCATCCCACACCACCCATGCCGGCTCAGCATCTGGACAAGCCGGGCCAGGAAGCTGACATGGTGCTCAAGCCCCAGTACCAGGCGCCGCAGTACAAGGGCAGCGGCAAGCTCGATGGCATGGTGGCCCTGGTGACGGGCGGCGATTCCGGCATAGGCCGCGCCGTTTGTCTGCTGTATGCGCGCGAAGGCGCCGACGTGGCGGTGGTCTATCTTAATGAACAGGAAGACGCCGAAGACACCCGGCGCGCCGTGGAGAGCGAAGGCAGGCGCTGCGAGCTGATCCCCGGCGACGTGCAGGATCCGGCGTTCTGCGAGCAGGCGGTGGAACAGACGATCCGCGCGTACGGCAAACTCGATGTGCTGGTGAACAACGCCGCCTATCAGCAGCACACGGACACCCTGCCCGAGATCAGCGACGAAAAGTGGGATAAGACGCTGCGCACCAACATCACCGGCTATTTCCAGATGGCCCGCGCGGCGCTGCCGCACCTGCACGCCGGCGCGTCCATCATCAATACGGGATCGGTCACGGGCCTGCGCGGCAGCGCCAAGCTGCTGGACTACTCCACCACCAAGGGCGCGATCCATGCATTCACCCGATCGCTGGCCGCCAATCTTGCCGGCAAAGGGGTGCGCGTGAACGCAGTGGCTCCAGGACCCGTATGGACTCCCTTGAATCCCGCCGACCAAAGTCCTGAAAAGATCAAGGAATTTGGCAAGCACACCGACTTCGGACGCCCGGCGCAACCCGAGGAAATTTCCCCGGCCTACGTCTTCCTGGCCTCGCCCGTATGCGCCAGCTATATCACCGGCATCGTGCTTCCCATTACCGGCAGCGCCGGCGACTGAGGCTTGTCCGGCGCTGAGCGTCCCCTTACTTCGGCGGCGCTATCGACGCGGGCGCTTCCCGGGACGCTGGCGAGACGGCGGGCGCCTCTCCCTTGACGGCGGGCTGGATCTTGTCAGGGTCGGCCGGCGCAGTGCCCTGCAGCTTGCGGGCCATGGCCAGATGCTGGGCCAGCATGGGCAGGGAGCGCGCAGCGAACTCTCGCACCTGCGGGTCCTTGGACTCGCGCGCAGCAGTCTCGAACAGACGGTTGGCCATCGTGTGCGCGTCCACGGCGGCCTTTTCGATGTAAAGCGCATCGAAGTCCGCTCCGCTCCTGTTGCTCAGTTGTTCCAACGTGCCGCGATCGGGCTCAGAGGGTTCGGTAGGCAGCTTCACCTGTTTGCTCGCCGCCAGGGTCTTGAGTTCGGCATTCATGGCGCGATGCTGCTCCAGCATCTTCGCAGCGAACGCCTTGACGTCGCCGTCGCCGGCGCGCTTTTTCGCCAGTTCCGCAGCCTCCGCCTCGAACATCCCCGAACCCGCCGCGGCCTGCAGGAAGCGCGCCTCCGGCTCCGCCAATTCCTGCGCCCGCACACCGCCCAGCACGCCTGGCGCGATCAGCAGGCAAATCGCGACGATGCCGCACAGCCAAGTTGTCTTCTTCATATCGGGCTCCCGCAACGATAGTCCGGCCGTAATTCACCTTATGGACAGCAACTGCCATGCCCGCGCCGGGCACGGTGCTTGCTGTGGGCGTGGCAAGCGGCCTGGCCCAGCCGGCAAAGGCAGTCCGCCCGCAGTTCCGCCCCACCCGCATCCTGCGCAAAGGACATCCCCATGGACATGCCCGGCAACAATGAAGATTTCTCCGAGCTGGAAGACGAATCGGCGCCACCGCCGATGCTGCCCGAAACCCGCGGCCTGTCCATTCTGGACTGGTCGGCATTGATCGCAGTGGTGGCAGGCGGCCTGAACACCGGCCTGATCGCCGCGGTCGATCTGGACGTGTTCGCCAAGATACTGCCCTCGGCCGCTGCCACCCGCAGTGTCTATGGCTTGATCGGTCTGGCCGCGCTATACAGCGTGGTGCTGCTTTTCAGGCTGGGCGAACAACCGGAATGAGCACACCGGAAGACGGTCACGCCGTGCCGGGACGCTTGCCCGGATACTGCCCGCCTTCCTCGTACTCGGCGCCCTTGTCATTGGGTTTCTTGTCCGATTCGCGCTTGGGCGCGGCGGGCGGCTTGCCGAAACCGGGCTTGTCCGTGCCGAACTGGCCGCTGCGATGGGCGGCTTCGGTTTCCGTGCGCGGCGCATTGGCCTTGGCATGTTCCGGATCCGCTTTCGCGTTGTCTGTCCGCTTGGTTTCCATATTCGTATCCCCGTCTCGTTCAATGGATGCCGCGGGCGCCGCGCATCGGCATCGCCCGCCGTCAGCCACCGAGCAAGCGGCGTGCCCGGCCGGCCCGGGCACGCCGCTTGCTTGCGCATGAGGTCAGGCCCGGACGATGCCGGGCCCCATCCAAGGAGTCAGCCATGAATCTGTCCCGAGTCGTTCTCCCCGCCGTCGCCCTGAGTCTCTCGGCCCTGGCCTTTCAGGCCCCGGCGCAAACCATGCAAGGCGGCGCCACTGCGGTTCGCAGCAACGAGCAGATCGACGACCAGTACAAGCTGGACAAGAAGCGCTGCGACGGCATGAAGGGCAATCAGAAGGACGTCTGCCAGCAGCAGGCCGAAGCCACGCGCGACAAGGCCCGGGCCGATGCCAAGGCCGGCAAGGAAAAGGCCGAGGCCTCGCATGACGCGGCCAAGACGCGCAACGACGCCGACTACAAGGTAGGCAAGGAGAAATGCGACGGCATGTCCGGCAACGCCAAGGACGCCTGCATGGCGGACCTGAAAACGCGGTACGGCAAATGAAGTCAGGACCGGTCCTGCTTCCCGGCAGACGCCGCGGCGGGCGCATCCGCGTCCGCCGCGGCGTATTCCTCCAGCCGGTTGTACAGCGTCTTGGGGCTGATGCCGAGCACTGCGGCGGCCTGCTTCTTCACGCCGTTGCAACGTTCGAGCGTGGCCAGGATCAGGCGCCGGTCCGCTTCCGCCAGCGTTTCCCCGACGGGCACGCTCACTTGGCCGCCTGCGCCCTCGCCGGTCGGCGACACCCGCGGCGTCAGCATGTCCACCTCCAGCGTGTCGCCTTCCGCCATGATGAAGGCGCGGCGCACGTAGTTCTTGAGTTCCCGTACATTGCCGGGCCACCCGTACTGCTGCAGCGCCGCCACTGCGCGCGGCGAGAATTGCTTGTTCTTGCCCGCCTCCTGGTTCAGCCCTTGCAGGAAGCGGTTGGCGAGGAACAGGATGTCGTCGCCGCGTTCGCGCAGCGCGGGCAGCTTGATGGGGAAGACGCTCAGACGGTAGTAGAGATCTTCGCGCAACTTGCCTTCCCTGACCGCCTGCTCGGGATCCCGGTTGGTGGCGGCGACAATCCGGATGTCGCAAGCGATCTCCCGATTGGTGCCCACCCGCATGAACTGCCCCGTTTCCAGCACGCGCAGCAGCTTCACCTGCAGATCCAGCGGCATTTCGGTCACCTCGTCCAGGAACAGGGTGCCGCCGTCGGCGCGCTCGAAGTAGCCTTTGTGCTGGCGGTCGGCGCCAGTGAAGCTGCCGCGCTCGTGCCCGAACATTTCGCTTTCGATCAGATTGGGCGAGATCGCCCCGCAGTTCACCGCGATCAGCGGGCGCTGGCGGCGCGCGCTGAGTTCATGGATGGCGTGCGCGGCCAGTTCCTTGCCTGTGCCGCTCTCGCCGATCAGCAAGGTCGTAACGTTGGTGGGCGCCACGCGGCCGATCTGGCGGTAGACATCCTGCATGCAGGGGGATGCGCCGTACATCCTGCCATAGCGCCCCGGTTCCTCGAATGGCGCGCCCGCAGGGTCGCTGCCTGAGTTCGCGCTTACGCGCGCGAAGATGCCATTCAGGCGTTCCATGCAGATGGGCTTGACGAGGTAGTCGGTCGCTCCCAGGCGCAGCGCCTGGACCGCGTTGTCCACGGTACCGTGTCCGGTCATCACCACGACCTCGGCGCTGGCGGCAGCCTCGTTCTTGAAGATGTCCATGCCGCTGCCTTCGGGCAGGCGGATATCCGTCAGCACCAAGTCGGGCGCGTGCCGTTCGAGCTGGATCAGCGCGTCCTTGACGCTCGCGGCCAGCGCCACGGAAAACCCGTTCTCGCGGCCGATTTCGGCCAGGGTTTCGCGTATCGTGGGGTCGTCGTCAACGATCAGCAAATGGGGCATGCCTACTCCGTATCGCGAATGTTGCGCTCAGCTACTGAGCATAGCGACAACGGCCGGCAGCGGGGTAAATGTTCGATACTTTCCATCAACGTTTTCGTATGCTTGCAAATCGTCGCATCCCGGACCGCTGTGTCCCTCTAGCATGGTCGGATGCGCATGGCCCCGGGCCGGGCCAAGGAATCAGCATGGCGAATCGCACCCCCAACGCCGCGCGCGTAACGGCGTCCGCGCCTCCGGGCGTACTCATGGATGTATCTGGCCTTTCCCCCGTGATGCAGAAGCTGGGCGCGCAGCTGCAGCTGGCAGCCGCCACCGACGCCAGCGTCTTCATCGTGGGCGAAAGCGGCACCGGCAAGGAAATCGTCGCGCGCGCCATCCACGACGCGAGCGAGCGCCGCGCGCAGCCCTTTGTCGCCGTCAACTGCGGCGCCATCAGCGGCAGCCTGGCGCACGCTGAACTATTCGGCCATGAGAAAGGCAGCTTCACCGGCGCGGTGGCCCAGAACGCGGGCTACTTCGAATATGCCAGCGGCGGGACGCTGTTCCTGGACGAAGTGACTGAAATGCCGCCAGACCTGCAGGTGAATTTCCTGCGCGTGCTCGAGGCCGGCACCTACCAGCGCGTAGGCGGCTCCGATCTGCTGCGCGCCAACGTGCGCATCATCTGCGCCAGCAACCGCGATCCTCTCGCCTCGGTCGCCGAAGGCCGTCTGCGCCAGGACTTCCTCCACCGCCTGCTGGTGATCCCGCTGCGCGTGCCGCCCCTGCGAGAACGTGGCGACGACGCGATGGTGCTGGCGCACTGGTTCCTGGACACCCTGAATACGGCGCATGGCACCCAGAAAACCTTCAGCCCCGGCATGCTGGAAGCGATCTCCCGGCACGATTGGCCCGGCAACGTGCGTGAACTGCGCAATGCAGTGCAGCGCGCCTACATCCTGGCGGACGACGTGCTGGCGGCCGACCTGCTGCCCCGCTCCCGCGACGAGCCGCGGGCCACCATCAGCAATGGCGCACTGACATTCCCCGTCGGCATGCCGCTGGACGAGGCGCAGCGGGCGTTCATACTCGCGACCCTGGCGCATCACTCGGGCGACAAGCGCATTGCCGCCGAGACGCTGGGGCTCAGCCTGAAGACGCTCTACAACCGTCTGGACGGCTACGAGAAGGACGGGCAGGACAGCGTCGGCCCCTGATTTCCGTGAACCGGGCGGCATTTCTTACCGGCGCCTTGTAATACTGAGGCAGCGGGCGGACACGATTCCCCCGCCCTGCCCGCTGCGGGACTTGGCACGGTCTTTGCTTAAGTTTCTGGATGGGCTGCCCATCGGCAGCCGCTGTCCAGGAGACTCGATTGGTCTACCCCACGCAAGAATTGCGCCTGCGCCAGCAGATGACGCTGGCGCCGCGACTGCAGCAATCCGTCAAGCTGTTGCAGATGACCGCGCTGGAATTCACCACCGCGGTCGAGCAGGCCCTGGCCAGCAATCCGTTCCTGGAAGACGCCGATGAGCAGGAGGCTGAACAGAGCCCTGCCATGGCGGTCTTTCCTCCCGCCGCCGACGCCGGCGATCCTGCCGCGCCAGACCCCGCGCCGCAGGCCGAGCCGCCCCTGCCTGACGCGCCCGCCTACTCCGGCGACTATCCGACGCGCGGCCAGGGCGACGGCCAGGAACGCGACCAAGGGCTTTGGGCCGCTTCGACGCTTTCAATGAGCCAGCGCCTGTCGCTGGAACTGGGCAACTATCAACTGGCGCCACGCGACCGCTTGTTGACGGAGTTCATCATCGATGCGCTTGACGATGACGGCTACCTGCGCGTGCCGCTGGCAAGCCTGTGGGGCGACGCGCAGCGCGACGCCGACACCGTCCCCGAAGAGGGCGAATGGATGACTGCGCTGCGTCTGGTCCAGCAGCTGGACGCTCCAGGACTGGCCGCGCGCAACCTGTGCGAATGCCTGTCACTGCAATTGGCGGCGGCCGCCGGCATCGGCGACGAGTTGCGGGCTCTGGCCTTGCGCATCGTGCGCGAGCAGCTCGACCGGCTCGCGCGCAACGATTGCACCGGCCTGCGCCAACAGTTGGGCTGCTCCGAGGACGCGTTGCGCGAGGCCTGCGCGCTGATCCGCAGCCTGGACCCCAAGCCGGGCGGCCGCTACAGCGCCGAAGCGCCTGTCTACGTCGTGCCCGACGTGTTCGTCGACAAGTGGCAATCGCGCTGGCGCGTGCTGCCCAACCGCAACGCCATGCCCCAGGCCCGGCTGCACCAGACCTATGCCGAACTGTTCCGGCGCGCCCGCCTGGACGACCGCAGCCCCATGGCGCAAGAGCTCCAGGAAGCCCGCTGGCTGGTGCGCAACGTCGAACAGCGCTATGTCACCATCCAGCGCGTCGCCGAAGCCATCGTCAAACGCCAGCAGACCTTCTTCGAATACGGCGACGTTGCCTTGCGGCCTCTGATGCTGCGCGAAGTGGCCGACGACCTGGACATGCATGAGTCCACGGTATCGCGCGCAACCGTCGGCAAGTACATGGTGACGCCGCGCGGCGTCTTCGAATTCCGTCACTTCTTTTCACGCGAACTGGCCACCGATACCGGCGGCTCCTGCTCCGCCACGGCGGTACGCGCCCTGATCAAGGAAATGGTCGAGGCCGAGGATCCGGCCATGCCGCTGTCCGACGTTGCGCTGACCCAGCAATTGGCCGCGAACGGCATCCTGCTGGCGCGACGCACGGTATCGAAGTATCGCGGCCAACTACGCATGCCGCCTGCGGAATTGCGCCGCCGCCATTAGGCCCGCGCAAGGCGCGCCATGGAGCGGACAAGCGCTAGACGCCCTGGCTGCCGCCGCCCGGCGCGCTGTCCAGCATGCCCTGCACGCGCTCGGACAGCTTGTCCAGCCGAAAGGGCTTCACGATCAGTTCCAGCCCCTGTCCCAGAAAGCCCTGGCCGCGCGCCGCGCTTTCGGCGTACCCCGTCATCAGCAATACGCGCAGGCCGGGACGCGTCACGCGGGCGGCGTCCGCCAATTGCCGGCCATTGAGCCCGGGCAGTCCGACGTCGGTCACCAGAAGGTCGATGCCGCGCGCGGACTGCAACAGCTCAAGCCCGGCCTCGCCGTCAGCCGCGGCCAGCACATCCAGGCCGAGTTCGGCCAGGCATTCGCATACCATCTCGCGAACGTTCGCGTCGTCCTCCACCACCAGCACGACTTCCTTGCGCGCCGCGCCAGCAGCCGCCACTGCCGGGCGTTCGCCGTTCTGCACGCTTTCGGGCGCGCCATCGTGGCGCGGCAGGAACAGCCTGACCGTGGTGCCTACGTCCACCGTGCTCTCCAGGCCGGCCGCGCCGCCCGCCTGCTTGGCGAAGCCATAGATCATGGACAGGCCCAGGCCAGTGCCCTGGCCCATGGGCTTGGTGGTGAAAAACGGATCGAAAGCGTGTGCCAGCACGTCCGGCGGCATGCCGCAGCCTACGTCCGTCACGGCGACTTCCACGAACCGTCCCGAATGCGCGCCGACGGACTGCAATAGCTGGGGATCGCCCGGTTCCACATTGCGTGCGGCAACCGTCAACGTGCCGCCGTTGGGCATGGCATCGCAGGCGTTGATCACCAGATTCAGCATGGCGTTCTCGAACTGGTTCTTGTCGCAGCAGACCGTCCACAATTCCTGCCGCAGGTCCAGCCGCAGCGCCACGCGTTCGGCGGTGTAGCGGTGGAACAGGGCAACCATGGATTGCAGCGCGGAGGCCACGCAGAACGGCTTGGGGTCGATGGGCTGGCGCCGCGAAAAGGTCAGCAGCCGCTGCGTCAGATGAGCCGCCCGGTTGGCCGAATCCATGGCGACATCAACGAAACGCAAGGCCTGCTCGGGCGCGCCCGCCGTGATCTTGCGCTGCACCAGGTACAGCGCGCCGGAAATCCCTTGCAGCATGTTGTTGAAGTCGTGGGCGATGCCACCGGTCAGGCGCCCCACCGCTTCCATCTTCTGCGACTGGCGCAAGGCATTCTCGGTATCGCGCAAGGCTTCCGCTTGCAGCTTCAGGTCGCTGTCGTCGCGCCCCGCCACGTAAAGGCTGTCCTGGGCCCAGGACATGCTCCAGGTTATCCAGCAATAGCTGCCGTCACGCTTGAGCATGCGGTTTTCCAGGTGCCTGGCGGCGGGCCTGGGCCCCATGTCCACCGAGGCCCAACTCCAGGCCCCCAGGGTTGCGGCCAGATCGTCGGAATGGACCAGTTCGGGTAGTTCCATCGACATGAACTGTTCCGGCGTCCAGCCCAGGATGACGCGTACCGCGGGATTGACGCTGACGAAGCGCCCTTGCCGGTCGACCACCGCCAGCAATTCCGGAGACAGGCGCCAGATCCGGTCCCGCTCGGCGATTGCATCCTCGACACGCTGCTCCAGGGTGCGCGCGTACTGCGACCGCTCGACGGCGCCGCACATGCGTTCCGCCACATCCTCGATAAACGCGATATCGCTGCCCTTGAGGCGACTACCCGACGAGGGACAGGCCAGCACGGCGCCCCTCTGCCTGCCCCAGCGCCGCAGCGGCGCCACGATGGCCCAGGGACGGATCTCGCCGCCGGCTTCTCCCAGCAGCGGTGCCAGGTAGGTCGTGCGTCCCTGGCGTAACGCCGCATGGTAGTCGTCACCCAAGGCATCGAGCGGGTGCGGCGGCTGACCCAGCAGCTCTGCGCCAGGGGGCCACGATGAGGAGATGACAGGCCCCTGGCCCTCGCCTTCCCCATCCAGCACCGCAACCTGGGCCAGCGCCAGATGCTGGCACAAGCCTTCGCAGGCGGCCCGCTCGATATCCTCCTGGCAATGCAGCTCGCGCATGCGGTCACCGAGCGCGGCCAGGTAGTTCTTGCGGTGCTGTCCTTCCCACAGTTCGGCTTCCGCCCTCTTGCGCGCCGTCACGTCCAGGAACAGCGCCATCATCCTGCCGGGTCCATCCTTGCGCGCGCGGGCCTCGTACCAGGCTTCCTTCGGTGCGGGCACCATGAATTCGAACTGCGTCGGTTCGCCGCTATCCACCACCTGGGCGAACGTGTCCATGATCTGCCCTGGCACGCCGGGAATCATCTCTCGCAACGTATGGCCCAGAGTGTCGCCCTCCTTCATGCCTGTCTGCCGCTCGAATGCGGGGTTCACTTCCAGGAAGCGGAAATCGACGATGCGGCCAGCGTCGTCGCGCAACGCCTCGCTGAGAAAGAACGCCTCCTGCATGCCGGCGAACATGGCGCGCCAACGTTCGCCGCTCTGGCGCAACGCCAGTTCCGTCAGATGACGTTCTATCGCCAGGGCGGCGCTGCGCGTGACCAGCGCGATCGCATCGATATCGTGGGCCGAGGGTGAGCGCGCAACGCCGTAGTAGTTGGAGAAAACACCCAGCAGGCGCCCGTCGGGCGCCTTGATCGGCGTAGACCAGCAGGCCCGCAAACCGTGTGCCAGGGCCAGGTCCCGCCAGCGTTCCCAGCCCGGATTCAAGGCGATATCTTCCACGTAGACCGGACTGCCGGTGTAGGCCGCCTCGCCCCATGACGCCGAGCCGGGGCCGATGACCGCCCTGTGGACCGCCGCGTTATATGCCTTCGGCAGGCTGGGTGCGGCACCGTGCAGCAGGAAGCCGCCGGACTCGTCCACCAGCGCGATGGCGGTGCGCAGGTCCAAGCTGGATTGCGCCTCGATGGCATGCAGCACATGTTCCAGAACCTCGGCCAGGGGCATGCCGGCGGCTATGCGCTGCAACATGATGCGCTCGTCCTCCAGGCGGGCAAGCGTGTCCGTCCAGGGTAGCGCCACTTGGTCTCGCTTGGTCAGCATGTCGGCCCCTTTGCCCCCGACTGTATTGCGGGAGCGGCCGCGCAGCCGAAACGCTACGTAACCCGACGCTACGGGTCGCCAGGCGGCGCCGGCGGGTTCAGCCGCCCGTCTTCAGCGGTTCGCGTTCCAGCCGCAGCGCCTGCAAGGCCTCGGGCTTGTCGACCAGCACGCATTGCTTGCCGGTGCGGGTGCAATGGTCCTTGACACGCCAGTAAGCGCCGTGGCTCACGCAACCGGTCTGGCAGATCACCAGGTCCGCGGCGACCAGGCTGGCTTCCAGCGTATTGCCGTCGGTATCCGCGCTGCCGTCATGGCCGAGATAGCGTCCGCCGGCCAGTTCGACCATCTTGCGGGTCAGCGCCAGGGCGACGGCATCCTCGCCCACGCATAGCACCGCTTTTTCATGCAGCACGACCGTGGAAGGCGCAGGCCGCCAAGCGGGCGGCTCGGTGAGCGTTTCCAGTTCGCGCGCGGCGGCGCCCGCCCGCCCCTGCCAGGCCAGGCGCTCGCGCATCAGGGTCTGCACCCGTTCCATCAACTGGGCCACGCTGCGGGCGAGCGCCACCCGCCGTGGCAAGCCGGGAATGGAGGTCTCCAGCGCCTTGCGGTCTTCACGCGCCCAGGCCAGCGCGGTGTCGCGCAGGATGACGGCCGCGCACAAGCGCATGGCCTCGCTCTCCAGATACAGAATGCGCGCCGCCTGCGCCGCCAGCAGACGGCTGCAATGCGCTTGCGCCTGGCCGTAGGCGGCCAGCAGCGCGGCATGCTCGCGCTGCAGGTTCTGGCTGTCGGGGGAGATAGGATTCATCGCGGCCCTCGGATCTGGTTGGGGATGCCGCTCTATGGGCGGGCCGCTAATTATAAATGAGAATTACTAGCTTTTAGATGTTGTCATTACGAGGCATTGCCCCCACTGCGGCACGGGCCGATGCGCGGCCCGTGCGCCAGTAAAGGCTGGCACTGATCACCAAGGCCAAGGCCAGCAGCCCGCCCGCCATCGCCGCCACGCCGGGCCACCGTCCCGTGGTCCAGAAGTGGCCGCCCAATGAGCCGAGCACACTGGAGCCGATGTAGTACACCAGCAGATAGAGTGAAGCGGCCAGCGCCTTGTAGCCACGCGCCATCTGTCCGACCCAACCGCTGGCGACCGCATGGGCCGCGAAAAAGCCAAAGGTGAAAACCATGATCCCGGCTATCAGCAGCGGCAGCCAGTTGGACAGGGTCAACAGCAGGCCAGCCAAAGCCATGCCGGTGGCGGCCGACAGCATCGCGCCGCGGCCATGACGGTCGGCCAGACGGCCGAACCAGGTCGACGCGAAGATCCCGACCAGGTAAACCACGAAAATGGAGCCGATAAAGGTCTGGCTCAGCGAAAACGGCGGCAGCAGCAGGCGGAATCCCACGTAGTTGTAGACCGTGACGAAGGCGCCCATCAGCAGGCCGCCCAGCGCGAACAACCCACACAGGGGCCCGTTCTTCAGATGCGAGGCGGCGCCGACGCGCATATCGCCCCACACGCCGGCCCAACCCCGGCCCCGCTGCGGCGCAAAGCGACGCGACGCGGGCAGGAGCCAGACGAACAGTACCGCCGCCACGATGCCCAGGAGGCCCAGCGTGGCCAGCGCGGCGCGCCAGCCGAAATGATCCGACACCAGGCCGGTGATGACGCGGCCGGACAAGCCGCCGAAGGCGCTGCCGCCGATGTACAGGCCCATGGCGAAACCCAGGGTGCCGGGCTCGACCTCTTCGGCCAGATAGGCCATGGCCAGCGCCGGCACCCCGCCCATGGCCAGGCCTTGCAGCGCGCGCAGCGCCAGCAGGCTGTGCCAGTCTGGCGCCGCCGCGGCAATGGTGCCCAGCACGGCGGACGCGAACAGCGATAGCGCCATGGCGCGCTTGCGCGGCACGGCTTGGGAGAACAGGCCTACGAAAAAGATGGCCACCGCCAGAAAGCCGGTGCATAGCGACAGCACCAGACTGCTTTGGGCGGCCGATACGCCGAACGCGTGGGTAAACAGCGGCATCAGCGGTTGTACGCAATACAGCAGCGAAAACGTGGAAAAGCCGGCTGCGAACAAGGCCCATTGGGCGCGCCGCAACCCGGGCGTGCCGCGGGCAAGGTGATCGGAAGACGTGGAGACAGGCGCCGCCGGAGCGGACGCGGCGGTTGGGGATGAGGGACTGGCCAAGGCGGAAGACATCGGAATTCTCGAAAGCAGCGGGCATGCAGCCCACGCAACCAAGGTAGACTTTTCCCCTCCATATGTCCAATATATGAAACTAACTTCAGCCATATTTAATAACGATGGAACTGCGCCACCTGCGATACTTCACCGCCGTCGCCGAAGAACTGCACTTCACGCGCGCCGCGGCCAGGCTGGGCATAGGCCAGCCGCCCCTGAGCCAGCAGATCCAGCAGCTGGAGCGCGAGATTGGCACCCCGCTCTTTCTGCGCCTGCCGCGGGGCATCGCACTGACGGAGGCCGGCACCCAGTTCCTTGAAGACGCACGCGCCATCCTCGCCAGCGCCGACCGCGCCATCGACACGGCCCGCCGCCTGGGGCGCGGGGAACGCGGCGCGATCACCGTGGGATTCACGGCCTCCGCCGTATTCCACCCCTACCTGCCGCAGGCAATCCGCGCATACCGGGACCGCTACCCCGACGTGCGCGTCACGCTCACGGAAAGCAACACGGCCACACTGCTGCGCGGCCTGCGCGCCGGCGAGGTCGACGTGGCCTTCGTGCGACCGCCCTACGTGCTGGATCCGGAGTTCGAGTCCGAACGCGTGCTGGACGAACCCATGCTGGTGGCCCTGCCCCCCGACCATGCGCTCAGCCGCAAGCGCAGCGTGCCCATCGCGGCGCTGGCGGACGAAGACTTCGTGCTATATCCGCGCCCCATAGGCGCCGGCCTGTACGACGCGATCATGTCGGCCTGCCTGCGCGCCGGCTTCGCGCCGCGGGTCATCCAGGAAGCGCCGCAGATGGCATCCATCGTCAGCCTGGTCGCGGCCGGCGTGGGCATTTCCATCGTGCCCGCCGCCATGCGGCACATGGGCGCGCAAGGCATCGAGTACCGGCCTATCAAGGGCGACGCGCCGCATGCGCTGCTGGACATGGCCTACCGCCGCCATGACCGATCGACCGCGGCCGCCAATGCCGTCGCCATGTTGCGCGAGCTTGCCCACCCGTAGGCGGCGCCACCGTATCGCCCTGTCGCGTTTGTCATCTTCTGTAAAACCCGCATCCGGGCCGCAATGTAAATTTGGCGCGCGCGGCGGTCCGTCCCTGTCGATGGGCACGGCGCCGCGCGATTCCAACCTGTCTAAAGGTGAAATAGTGCGACGTACCCTTCTGGCCTTGGCCATCGCGACGATCCCCGGCCTGGCCGCTGCCGCCGGGCTGGCCTCTTCCATCGGTTCCGTGACCGTCTACCAGGACCGCGCCGTCGTGACGCGAGCCGCCAGCAGCGAGCTGGCCGCCGGCGAGCATGAACTGGTGCTGGAGAAGCTGCCCGCCAGCCTGCAGGAAAATTCCTTGCAGGTCTCGGCCAAGAGCACCGGCCAGGCCACGCTGCTGGACGTGAAGGTGCGTGACGCCTATCAGGTCGACACCGCCAACGAGCGCGTCAAGCAGCTGGAAGAGCAAGTGCGCAAGCTGCAAGGCCAGCAGGCGCTGCTGGACGATGAGGCCGCGGTGCTGGACAACCAGCGCGAGCTGGTGCTGATGATGCAGCGCGGCGCCACCGAGCCCTCCAAGGATGGCGCGCGCCTGACGCTGGACGAACTGAAGGCGATCCAGTCGCTGAGCGCGGATTCGCTGGCGCGTGCGCTGGCCGGGCTGCGGCGGGTCGCCGAGCAGAAGGAGACGCTGGAGCGCGAACTGAGCGCATTGCAAAACCAGCTGGGCCAATTGCAGAACTCGCTCAACCGCCGCACCAAGACCGTCACCTTGCGCGTGAACCTGGCGCGCGCCGGCAAGCTGGACCTGAACGTCTCCTACGCCGTGGCCGGCGCCCGCTGGACCCCTGCCTACGACGCGCGCCTGCGCCCGGCGGACCGCAGCGTGGACCTGGGCTACTTCGGCGTCATCCGCCAGAACACCGGCGAAGACTGGAACAACGTCAAACTCACGCTGTCCACCGCGCGCCCCTCGCTGGGTGGCGGCGCGCCCGCGCTGCAACCCTGGATCGTCGACGTGGCCGCCCCGCCGCCTCCGCCCCGCCCGCGCCCCAGCCCCGCACCGGTGGCGGCCATGCAACAGGCCGAGGCCCAGGCCAAGATGGCGCGCCAACGCGTCCAGTCCTTCGAGGACGCCGCGGCGCCCGCCGTCGAGATGGTGCCGGAACCGCTGGAGCAGGCCACTGCCCAGGTGCAGGCGGAAGCCACCAGCGCATCGTTCCAGATCAAGAATCCGGCCACTCTGTTGTCCGACAACTCCTCGCAGCGCGTGGCCATCGCCACGGCCAAGCTGCCCGCCACGCTGCAGTACCAGTCCACGCCGGCGCTGCGCGAAGCCATGTTCCTGACGGCGCATGCCAGCAACAGCACGGACTTTCCCTTTCTGGCTGGCGCCTTGAACACCTTCCTGGACGACGCCTTTGTCGCTTCCAGCGCCATGAAAGCCGTGATGCCCGGCGAGAAGCTCGAACTGGCGCTGGGCGCCGATGAAGGCATTTCGATCAAGCGCCAGCTGGTCAACCGCTATACCGAAAGCACCGGTTTTTCCGGCAGCGGCAAGCGCGTGACCTACGAGTACAAGATCACGGTCAAGAACAACAAGGCCACCAAGGAGCAGGTCTCGTTCAAGGACCGCCTGCCCATCTCGCGCAACGAGAAGATCGTGGTCAAGCTGCTGTCGCCGGCCGACCGCGAGATCAAGCGCGAGGAAGACGGCAAGCTGGTCTGGGACTGGGAAATGGAGCCCGGCAAGTCGCGCGAAACGGTGCTGAAGTTCTCGGTGGACTATCCGGGCGATATCGAGGTTTCCGGAATCTGAGACGCTCAGCGCATCTGGCAGGCTTCCTGCTGGAGCCGTGCGCCCGTCGGCATGCCGCGCGCAGCATCAATGCGTGCGGCAGAACTCGATGAAGGTGTCGGCTTCCAGCGGCACGGAAATCCCGTAGCCTTGCGCCATGTCGCAGCCCAGCTCGCGCAGCAGTTCCACGTCGCGCTCGTGCTCCACGCCTTCGGCCACCACGCGCCGACCCAGCACGCGGCCCATCTCGATGGCGGCCGCGACCACGGCGCGCGACGCGGGCTCGCGGTGCATGTGCACGATGAAGTCGCGGTCTATCTTCAGTTCCGTGAACGGCATGGCCGAGAACAGCCGCATGGAGGCGATGCCGGCGCCGAAATCGTCCATCGCCAATTCAAAGCCGCGCACCCGCAGCAGGTTCAGCGCCGAGGACAGGGCCAGCCAATCGGTCACCGGCTCGTCTTCGGTCAGCTCGACCTTGACCAGCCGCGCCGGCAGGCCGGCCTGCGCCACGCGCTGCTCCAGCAGACCCGGCAGGTCGCGCGAGCATAGCGTGGAGGCCGAGGCATTGATCGCGATGGGCACGGCGATGTCCTCGGCATGCATGCGCTGCAGGACTTCCAGCACCCGGTCGGTGACCCGGCAGAACAAGGTGCGGTCCAGGCCCAGCCGATGCGCGGCGGGCACAAAGTCCGACGCGGGGATCGCGCCCAGCTCGGGATGGTCCCAGCGCGACAGCGCCTCGGCGGCCAGCACCCGTCCCGTGGACAGGCTCATCTGCGGTTGCAGCACCACGCTCATCCCCTGCCCCGTGATCAAGGCATGGCCCAGCGCGGCCTCGATGACGTCGCGCCGCAGGGAACGCGGCCGCGGCGACTCGGCGTCGTCCTCGTCCAGGCTGCGCAGCGCCGTCTTGATCGCCTGCTGCATGGCCGTGCGCGATACCGGCTTGGACAGCGCCTGCGCGGACGGACAGCCGGCCTGCAAGGCCAGCCGCACATGCGACTGCAACAGTTCATCGCTGAGGCTGCTGATCCAGATGATGGGCGGCATGCTCTTCAGGCGGCCGGCGTCCACCAGGCGGCGCAGCTCATTGGGCAGGCGCGTGCCGTCGCCCTCGCCCGTGACGATGTCGCTGATGACCACGTCGTAGAACTGGCGCGCCAGCGCGGTGACGGCTTCGATGCTGCTGCCCAGGCCGGCCACCCGGCGGAAACCCAGCGCCAGCAGCACATTCTGCAGATAAGCGCGTTCGACCGGATGGTCTTCGACGAGTAGTATCCGTCGGGTCCCGCCGGGTTCCGTTTTAGGCATGGTCTACCGTCCTACTCATATAGGGCGGGCCCCCGCAGGCGGCCGCTGGAAACTGTGTACACCATGCTAAGGCATTCGCGCCCGGACTGTCGTTATTGCTAACGGGTTAATGCAAGCCCATCGCCGATAGTCGTAGTATCGGGAACATCAGCCAGACGGAGGCAGCCTTCCGTCGCCCCGCGGCGCGGCCGGTGCCATAATAGATGTCTTTATTTCCGCATCTACGGCACGGAGCTACCCTTGACCCGCATTGACGACCCCCTGCACGACCGCGAGGTCGGCGCGGCCGACTCCACCCAGGACAATACGCGCACGGACGATACCCGCATCAGCGCGGTCCGCCCCTTGATTTCGCCCGCACTGCTGCAAGACGAGCTGCCGGTTTCGACCCAAATCCAGACGCTGGTCGAGCAAAGCCGTGTCCAGATCGCCGACGTGCTGCACGGCCGCGACGACCGCCTGGTGCTGGTGGTCGGTCCCTGTTCCATCCATGACCATGGCCAGGCCATGGAGTACGCCCGCCTGCTGCGCACCGCCGCCGAACAGCACCAGAAGGACTTGCTCATCGTCATGCGGGTGTACTTCGAGAAGCCGCGCACCACCGTGGGCTGGAAGGGCTACATCAATGACCCGCGCCTGGACGGCAGCTTCCGCATCAACGAAGGCCTGCGCCGCGCGCGCGAGCTGCTGCTGGATATCAGCGGCCTGGGCCTGCCGATCGCGACCGAATTCCTGGACCTGCTCAGCCCGCAGTACATTGCCGACCTGATCGCCTGGGGCGCCATCGGCGCGCGCACCACCGAAAGCCCCAGCCACCGCCAACTGAGCTCGGGCCTGAGCTGCCCGCTGGGCTTCAAGAACGGCACCGACGGCGGCGTGCAGATCGCGGCCGACGCCATGGTCGCCGCCAGCGCCAAGCATGCCTTCATGGGCATGACCAAAATGGGCATGGCCGCCATCTTCGAAACCCGCGGCAACCAGGACACCCACGTCATCCTGCGCGGCGGCAAGCAAGGCCCGAACTACGATGCCGCAAGCGTCGACGCTTGCTGCGCCGCCCTGCGCGCGGCCGGCCAGCGCGAACAGGTCATGATCGACTGCTCGCACGCCAATTCCAACAAGTCGCACCTGCGCCAGGTCGACGTGGCCAACGACATTGCCGCGCAGATCGCCCAGGGCGACGGCCGCATCACCGGCGTGATGATCGAAAGCCATCTCGAAGAGGGCCGCCAGGACCTGAAGCCCGGCCTGCCGCTGCGTCGCGGCGTGTCCATCACGGACGCCTGCCTGGGCTGGTCGCAGACCGCGCCCGTGTTGGAAACGCTGGCCCTGGCCGTGCGCCAGCGCCGCGAAAAGGCCGCCAAGCAGGCCTGACGCTACGGCCTGAATCTGCGGCCTGCGTGTCGGGTCCGGGATTCAGGCCCGAAAGCCCTTTCGCTCCTGCCTTGCCGCGTCCGCCCTCAGCGGCCGACGCGGTAAGGCGCCGGATCCATGTCCGGCGCCTTACCCGTGATCATGCAGGCCAGCAGCTTGCCCGTCACCGGTCCCAGCGTGAAACCATGATGTGCGTGGCCAAAGGCCAGCCATAGTCCTGGATGGCGCGGCGCCGGTCCGATGACCGGCCGCATGTCCGGCATGCAGGGCCGGCATCCCATCCAAGGCTCGCGCTCCACGGCCTCGCCCAACGGCAGCAGTTGCCGCGCCAGCGCGCGCGTGCGCTGGATCTGAACCGGTGAAGGCGGCGCATCGCGCGCCGCGAATTCCGCGCCCGTCGTCAAGCGCACGCCCAGGGTCATGGGCGTCACCAGGAAACCGCTTTCGATGTCGGCCACCGGATGCGACAAGGCCGCACCGTCCTCCAGCGCGAAGTGCTGGTGATAACCGCGCTTGACCGCCATGGGAAGGCGATAGCCCAGCGGGCGCAGGATGTCCGGCGACCACGGACCCAGCGCCACGACCACGTCGCGGGCCTCGATCAGGCCCTGTTCGCCCTGCACCTGCCAACCCTTGCCCGATGGCTTGAGGCTGCGCGCGTCGCCGCGCGCCAGCACGCCGCCGCGCCGCTCGAACAAGGCCGCATAACCCTGCGTCACGGCGCCGGGGTCCGACACGTTGACCGGATCCAGCCAATGCACCGCGCCCGCCATGCGCGATAGCGAGGGCTCCAGCGCCGCCAGCGCCTGGCGGTCCAGCACGCGGTAGTTCAGGCCATAGGGCGCCAGCGCCTGCGCCTCGGCGACGGCCTGGGTCAGGCCCGCCTCGCTGCGCATGCCATCGATCCAGCCGTTGCGCCGGAATAGATGGGAGATACCTGCTTCGTCCTTGAGCGCATCGTGCTCGGCCACGCTGCGCTCGATCAGCGGCAGCATGGCCTCGGCCGCGCGCGCCAGGCGCGACGGCGCCGAATGCCACCAGTAGCGCAGCAGCCACGGCGCGATGCGCGGCAGGAAGCGCGGGTGGTAGCTCACGTCCGGCGTATTGTTCCTGGCGTAGCGCCACAGGCTGCGCCAGTCGCGCGGAAAGGCATAGGGGATCACGCTGGCCCGTTCGATCAGGCCGGCGTTGCCGTAACTGGTTTCCTCGCCGGGGCCGCGCCGGTCCAGCAGCACCACGGAACGGCCGCGCGCCGCCAGATGCAGGGCGGTGCTGACCCCGACGATACCCGCACCCAAGACCAAGGCGTCTATTTTCATGCGGCGGATTCTGCTCTCGCAAGCGGTGTTCGGCAAGAGCGCTCGCGCGTAGAATCCCTTCCTGCGCGGCACGCCTCCACCGTCTTCGTTGCTCCCAAGGAATACGCCATGACACCCCCTCGCCTCCCACCCGTCACGCTCGCTGGCGAGGTCGTGCGCCTTGAACCCCTGGCCGCCAGCCATGCGGCCGCGCTCGCGCAGGTTGGCCTGCATCCCGAGCTGTGGCGCCTGCAGCCCGAACCTGTACAGACGCCGGACGACATGCAGCGCTATGTGGATCGCGCGCTGGCCGGCCAACGCGAAGGCCATTGCCTGCCGTTCGTCATCGTGCGCCAGGACAATGGCGAGATCATTGGCGCGACGCGCTACATGGACATTGCGCTGGCCCACAAGCGCCTGGAAATCGGCGGCACCTGGCTCACACCCGCAAGCCAGCGCAGCGGCGCCAACACCGAGGCCAAGTTTCTGTTGTTGCAGCACGCCTTTGAAACAATTGGTATCATGCGCGTTGTATTCAAGACTGAACTGAGCAACATGCAATCGCGCCAGGCCATCCTGCGCATCGGCGGCGTGGAGGAAGGCGTGTTCCGCAAGCACCTGATTGCGCAATCGGGACGCGCGCGCGACATGATCTACTTTGCGATCCTCGACGAGGACTGGCCCGCGGTCAAAGCCCGCCTGCTGATGCGCATGCGTCGGGCCGCGTAGGCCGGGCCGCGTAGGTCGGGCCGCGTAGGCCGGGCCGCCACGCTCTTTTCGCAGCTTGTCCGGGCCGCAAGGCCCGCCCCGCACTATTGAAGCCAGGTATGCAACAGACTTTCGCCGCGCCCGCGCGCTACACGATATACATCTACACCGAGGAACAGCGCGGCAACCAATTGGTCGAGTCGCCGGTGATCGGCATGCTGTCCGACATATCGGGGTCCGACAAACTCGTGGTGGCGCTGGACCCGCACAGCGGCTTGAAGTTCGTCTACCGCATCGACCACGACAGCAACAACCTCGACGCCGCAGCAATCACCGAACAGGACGTGTCCCTCTTCAACGGCAAGACCTCGGTCCAGATCAACTCCATGACCTATCGCCTGGGCACGGCCGAGAGCGCGATGAAATTGCTGCGCGGCAAAACCCAATGGATACAGGACAAGGGCGCGGTACTGTCCGTGCTGCTGCAGAATGCGGCCGCGCGCAAGACCCGTTTTGCCTCGCCGCGCATCGAGCGCGACCGTATGCGCAAGGTGCCGCCCGGCGTCCCGGTCGAGCACCTGCCTACATAAAAAGCACAGTATCCACAGCGCTGGCCTTATCCACAATTTCTGTGGATAAAACAGGCTCGAACCCATGGCTGATGGCCGTTCGGCCGACGCGCAACGGGCTGCTCATTTTTTGACCAACCCAAAGTTCTCCATCGCGCGGCTGCCATCCTTGATTCTTGACGCGGCGCCGCAGCGGCGATGATGATATTCTCCGCAAGCGCGCGATACGAAAAATATCGCGCTCGCGGACTCCCCCTATACAAGAAGACCCAGATACAAGGAGCGGATGGCGTGTTTGCACTCGAACCTCCTTGCGCGCAACCGCTGACGCCGGACTCGCCGTGACCATCATCATTGTCGACGACCACGGAGACTGGCGCGACACCATCGCCGAGTACATAGAAGACCTCGGTCTGGACCGCAGCATCCTCACTGCCGGCTCCCTGGCCGAGCTGGACCAGCTGTTGCTCACCGTCACGCCGGGCATCCTGGTGCTGGACGCCATGCTGCCGGACGGCGACGCGCTGACCCGCGTGTCCCACTTGCGGACCTCCTTCCCGTCCATGGGCATCATCATGCTGACCGGACGCCTGTTGAGTGAAGACAAGGTCTCGGGCCTGAGCCTGGGCGCCGACCACTACCTCACCAAACCCGTCAACCTGGCCGAGCTGGGGGCCACTCTGGTATCGCTATCGCGCCGCCTGCGCGTGGTGCCGGCGGGCGATGCCGATGCGCCCGAATCCGACGCCTGGCGCTTCGATCCGGCGCGGCGCACCTTGATGTCGCCGCAGCAAGTCTGCGTGGACATCACCGACACCGAAAGCCGGCTGATCGGCGCACTGATCCAGGCCGCGCCGCTGCCCCTGTCGCGCGACCGCCTGATCGAAGCGCTGGGTGCCAGCGTGGAGGCCTACGACACGCACCGGCTGGATGCCCATATGCACCGCCTGCGCCGCAAGCTGCGCGCGCAGGCAGGCGGCGATATGGGCATACGCACGGTGTACGGCGTGGGCTATGTGTGCACCACGCCCGTACGTATCGTCGGCAACGCCAAGAACTGAAACCGCCTCATGCATCCTCCGATCCGACCCCGCCGTTCCGTCCTCTATATGCCTGGCGCCAATGCGCGCGCGCTGGACAAGGCGCGCAACCTCGACGCCGACGTCCTGATCCTCGACCTGGAAGACGCCGTCGCGCCCGACGCCAAGGCGCAGGCTCGCGACCAAGTCGCCGCGGCCCTGCGCGCTGGCGGCTACGGCCGCCGCGAATGCGTGGTGCGCGTCAATGCCTTGGACACGCCCTGGGGCCTGGACGACGTCCGGGCCATAGCCCAGGCGGGCGCCGACGCGGTGCTGTTGCCCAAGGTACAGTCCGCCGCCGAACTCGACGCGCTCGCGCGGGCGCTGGACGCGGCGGGCGCGCCTGCCAGCCTGCCCTTGTGGGCCATGGCGGAAACGCCTTTGGGCTTTCTGCGGCTGGACGCCATCGCCTGCGGTCATCCGAGACTGGCGGCCATCGTCGTCGGCACCTCGGACCTGGTGAAGGACCTGCACGCGCGCCACACCCCATCGCGCGAAGAAACCCTGTGGGCGCGATCGATGGCGGTGATGGCGGCGCGGGCCCACGGCTTGGCGGCGCTGGACGGCGTGCACCTGGACCTGCACGACGACGCCGGCCTGGAGGCGGCCTGCCGGCAGGGGCGAGACCAGGGATTCGATGGCAAGACGCTCATCCATCCAAAACAGATCGCGGCGGCCAACGCCGCCTTCGCGCCTACGGAAGAAGAACTTGCCACCGCGCGCAAGCGCCTGGACGCCTGGCAAGCCGCGCAGGCCGCCGGTCTGGGCGTGGCCGTGGTCGACGGCGCCCTGGTGGAGAACCTGCACGCGCGCGAGGCGGAACGGCTGCTGGCGCTGGCCGAGGCCATTCCGCGCGCCTAGCGCCCTGTCCCGCAGATACGGCCGTGCGGATGCAAGACCACCCGCGCAGCCTGCGCCGCCATGCGCGGACAAACACGGCCGCGAAAAAAGCGCCCATCGCAGTAATATCAGCTTTCAAATGCATATTTCGGTAACGCGCCATCGGGCGCGGGCCCGGCAAATCGGGGAGAGATCGTGGCGCTGATCTTGCGGCAAGTATCGATGTCATTCTGCGCGGCGGCGCTGTGGGCCGCCACCGCTGCGGGCTTGCCGGCGCCGGCGCGGGCTCAAGCTGCCAATTTCCACCCGTGCAATTCCCAGCCCTCCCTGCCGATGTGCCAGCATGGCTACGGCAAGCGCATCGCGGTCCAGCGCTGGGGCGCGCAGCCCGATCCGCAGGACCCGGACGCGGCCGTCAACGCCTCGCTGGTCACCCGCGATCCGGCCAAGGAAATCGGCAAGCTCAAGTCCAGCACCATCCTGGTCCAGGACCTGGACACCTCCGAAATCCTGTTCGCGCGCAACGAGGGCGCCGTGCGGCCCATCGCCTCCATCACCAAGCTGATGACGGCGTTGACGCTGGTGAAGGCCGGCCTGCCCATGGATGAAATCATCACCATCGACGCCAGCGACACCCGCTCCGCCAGCGAGTTGCCCTCGCGCCTGACGGCCGGCACCAAACTGAGCCGCGCCGATTTGCTGCGCCTGGCGCTGGTCCCATCCGAAAACAGCGCCGCGCAGGCCCTGGGGCGCACCTATACCGGCGGCACGGCAGCCTTCGTCGCGGCGATGAACGCCGAAGCCCGCGCCCTCGGCATGACCGACTCCAGCTTCGCCGAACCGAGCGGCCTGTCCAACGAAAACCAGTCCTCGGCCAGGGACCTCGTCAAGTTGCTCGCTGCGATTTCCGCGCAGCCGCTGATCTCGCAATACACCGGCGAAACCAGCTACCAGGCCGCCGGCCAGACCTTCCGCAACACCAACATCCTGGTGGGCCGTCCGCAATGGGACATCCTGGTGTCCAAGACGGGCACCACGCGCGAAGCCGGCGACTGCCTGGTCATGGCGGTGAAGGTCGGCAAACGCAACCTGGCCATGGTGCTGCTCAACGCGCAGGGCACCAGCGGCTCGCGCTTCGGCGACGCGGTTCGCCTGCGGCGAGTGCTGGACAGCCGGTTCGCCTCGCGCTAGCCGACGCCATCGCGCCTGCCTGGCGCGCCGCGCCCTGTACAATACCGCCCTTTGACGTGGAACGAACGCCCGTTCCGTCCGCCTGTCGCGCCGCCCGTGCGCCCCCTTTCCCCGATTATTTTTCAGCGCGCCCGGCCGGCGGGAATTCTGCCGCGTCCCTGTTGCACCATCCATGATCCGCTTCCAACAAGTTTCACTCATGCGGGGCGTCAAGCCCTTGCTCGACAAGGTCGACCTGCTGCTCAACCCCGGCGACAAGATCGGCCTGATCGGCGCCAACGGCGCGGGCAAGTCCAGCCTGTTCGGCCTTTTGCGCGGAACGCTGCACGCCGACCAGGGCGACCTCGACTACCCCTCCAGCTGGCGCATGGCCTATGTGGCGCAGGAAACACCCGCGCTCGACCGCCCGGCCATTGAATACGCGATCGACGGCGATGTGACCTTGCGCAAGCTGGAAGCGGAACTGGCGCAGCTCGAAGCCGAACCCGAAAGCACCGAGAACGGCCTGCGCATGGCCGACATCTATGCCGCGCTGGCCGATGCCGACGCCTACACCGTGCATTCGCGGGCCGAGCAACTGCTGACCGGCCTGGGCTTCACGCAGGCGCAGATGCACCTGCCGCTGACGAGCTTTTCCGGCGGGTGGCGCATGCGCCTGAACCTGGCGCAGGCGCTGATGTGCCCGTCCGACCTGCTGCTGCTGGACGAGCCCACCAACCACCTGGACCTGGACGCCATCATCTGGCTGGAAGACTGGCTCAAGCGCTATCCGGGCACGCTCATCGTCATTTCGCACGACCGCGATTTCCTGGATGGCGTGGTCAACGTCATCGTCCATATCGACGAACGCAAGCTCAAGCGCTATTCGGGCAATTATTCGTCCTTCGAGCGCCAGCGCGCCGCGCAGTTGGAACTGGCGCAAGGCATGATGGAAAAGCAGATGCGCCAGCGCTCGCACCTGCAATCCTTCATCGACCGCTTCAAGGCCCAGGCCAGCAAGGCGCGCCAGGCGCAGAGCCGCATCAAGGCGCTGGCCCGCATGGAAGAAGTGGCGCCGCTGCGCGCGGCGGCCGAATTCTCGTTCGAGTTCCGCGAGCCCCTGCGCGCACCGAATCCGCTCTTGACCATGGACGCGGTCAGCGCCGGCTATCGCATCGCCGACGAGGAAACCGAAGTCGAGTCCGACAAGATCATCGTGTCGGGCATCAATTTTTCGCTGCAGGCCGGGCAACGCATCGGCCTGCTGGGCATCAACGGCGCGGGCAAGTCCACCTTCATCAAGACCATCGCGGGCGAATTGGCGACGCTGGCCGGCGAGGCGCAATTCAACAAGGGACTGTCGATCGGCTACTTCGCCCAGCACCAGGTCGAGATGCTGCGCCATGACGAATCGCCGCTGTGGCATATGACGAAGATCGCGCCCACCGTGCGCGAGCAGGAATTGCGCAACTTCCTGGGCAGCTTCAACTTCAACGGCAACATGGCCACCAGTTCCATCGCGCCGTTCTCCGGCGGCGAAAAAGCGCGGCTGGCGCTGGCCCTGATCGTCTGGCAGCGCCCCAACCTGCTGCTGCTCGACGAGCCCACCAACCACCTGGACCTGGAAACCCGCGAAGCCCTGACCACCGCGCTGGCCCAGTTCGAAGGCACGCTGATGCTGGTATCGCACGACCGCCACCTGCTGCGCGCCACCACCGATGAATTCATCATCGTGGCCGACGGCGAGGTCAGCCCCTTCGATGGCGACCTGGACGACTATAAGGACTGGCTGTACAAGACCAAGCTGGCTGCCAAGGCCGCTTGACGCAAGGCGCGCCGGCCGCGCCTGAGCCGGCCGCACCGCATCACGCCAGCGCGCTGGGATAGGGGCTGGTGTCGATGTGTTCCAGCATGCCGTAGGCCAGCCGTTCCAGCAGCCTCGCGCGATCACCGGCATGCGCCGGCTCGTCCCACAGGTTGCGCAGCTCGTGCGGATCCTGCTTCAGGTCGTACAGCTCGCCCCAGCGCGCCCCATCGTAGACCGTGACGCGAAAGCCGTCCGCCAGCAAGGTGCGGCAGCGGATGCGGCTGTTGAAGCCCAGGATCACGCGCTGACCTTCTTCCTCGATCATGAGCGCGTCGCGCACGGCCGCCTCGCGCCCGTTGATGAGTCCGGCCATGTCGCGCCCCTGGATACCGTTGTAAGGCTGCACGCCGGCGCGCGCCAGCACGGTGGGCGCGACGTCGATGGTGCTGAGCAAGGCGTCGCTGGCGGCGCCCGCCGTCGGCGTGGCGGCGGGATCGTGCCAGATGAATGGCACGCGCGTCAGGCCGCGGTAATGGATCGGCCCCTTCAGCATCAGCTGATGGTCGCCCAGGTAATCGCCATGGTCGCTGGTGAAGATCACCACCGTGTTGTCGGCCAGCCCCAGCGCGTCGAGCTCGGCCAGCACCCGGCCGATCTGATTGTCGATGTTGGCGATCGAGCCGTAGTTCAGCGCCAGCGCTTCGCGGGCCTCGCGCTCGTTGCAGGAGAAGATCGCGGGCGTGTGCTTGACCGCGGTGCCTGCGTCACGCTGGGCGCGCAGCCAGGCCACGTGCGGCGGCGGGGTTCCAGCGCCGTGGAAGGACGCAGGCAGCTCCATGTCCTCGGGCCTGTGCAGGTCCCAGAAGCGTCCCGGCGGCGTGAAGGGATGGTGCGGGTCGGGAAACGAGCATTGCAGGAAGAACGGCTGGTCCGACGCCGCATAGCCGCGCAGGGCATCGATGCTGCGGTCAGCGATGTAGGCCGTGGGATACAGCTCTTCAGGCACGCGCGTGCGCCAAGCCTGGCGGATGCGCGTCAGTTCATACTCCGGCGCGGGAATGGCATGCGCCGGGCCGATCAGCGCCTCGATCTCAGGATGCACGCTTCGCAACCAGCGCCGGTAATGCCCGTGCACGTCGTCGCTGTGGTCGTCGACCAGATCCACCTGGTCGAACCCGTAGTAGGGATAGCTCAACTCGTGGTCGGCATGTTCCAACCACAGCTTGCGCTGCTCCTGGTCATAGCGGCCGGCGTCGGGTTCAACCGCCTCGCGCGACAGTCTGTCCTCCGCACGCACCGGCCAGGACGGCGGGATGTCGGTCATGTTCTGCAAGTGCACCTTGCCGACCAGCGCGGTGCCGTAGCCGGCCTCGCGCATGGCTTCGACAAAGGTGCGGCTGCGCAGCGACAGCGCGATGCCGTTGTGGCGCGCGCCGTGGGCGGACGGATAGCGCCCAGTCATCAGGCTGGCGCGGTTGGGCATGCAGATGGGCGTAGCCACGTGCATATTGTCAGCCCGCCAACCTGACGCGGCGAGACGGTCCAGGTTGGGCGTGCGGACCACCTGGTTGCCATAGGCGCCCAGATGGTCGGCGCGGTGCTGGTCGGTGATGAACAACAGGAAATTGACGGGCTTCGCGGCACGGCTCATTGCTTGGCTCCGGACATCTCCACCGCCGCGCGCCACGCCGGCATGTCGCGCTTGACCATGTCGCCGAACGCCTCGGGCGTCATGTAGATCGGCACCATGCCCAGGGGCTGCAGCGCCTGTTCGAACGCGCCGTCGGTAAGCACGGCCTGCAGGTCCGCGCTCAGCTTCTTCACCACCGCGGGCGGCGTGCCGGCGGGCGCGAACAAGCCGATCCACGAACGCACCGCGACGCCTGCGGCCACGTCGGAGAACAGCGGCACGTCGGGCAGCGCGGCGTACTTTTCGGTATTGGCCACGCCCAGCACCTTGACCTTGCCGGACGCCAGGAACGGAATCGCCGGCGCGATGCCGCCTATCATCAGCGGCACGTGGCCAGCGACCAGATCGGCCATCGCCGGCGCGGCGCCCTTGTACGGTGCATGCACCACATCCAGGCCGGCGGCGTGCTTCAACTGCTCCATCGCCAACTGGTGCACGGTACCCAGGCCGGGCGAGCCATAGGTGTACTTGCCGGGATTGGCCTTGATCAGCTTGACGGCTTCCGCCAGCGTCGAAGCCGGAAACTCGGCGTTGGCCAGCAGCACCACCACGTTGTCCGCCACCAGGCCGACCGGAGCGAAGTCGCGCACCGGGTCATAAGGCAGGCTGGCGTACAGCGCGCTATTGATGCCGTGCGTATTGGTGGTGCCCATCAGCAGCGTGTAGCCGTCGGGCGCGGCGCGCGCCACCATGGATGCGGCGATATTGCCGCCCGCGCCCGGCTTGTTCTCCACCACCAAGGTGTAGCCGCGGGGTTCCAGGCGCTGCGCCAGTTGGCGCGCCAGCACGTCCACCGCGCCGCCCGGCGAGAACGGCACCACGATCTGCACCGGCCGCGCAGGGTACGCATCCGCGGCAGCCGCCGTGCCCGTCATGCCACAGGCCCAGCTTGCGGCCAGGGCCATCCAGAATTTCTTCATTGCTTCGTCTCCATCGCGGCGCCCTTCCCTGGCCTGGCCGGGGCGCGCCTGTCTTTCGTAGAGCGGCAAGTATGCCCAGGGCCCGGCGTCCGCGTGAAATGAAATAAACTGAACGATTCATAACCATATGAATATGAATCGCCATGCCAGAGCGCGCCAGCACTCATCTCAAGCGGCGTCATGCCGAACTGCTGGTCGCGCTGGACGACGAGCGTCACCTGGGCCGCGCCGCCGAGCGCCTGCATATGTCCCAGCCCGCCGCGTCCAAGGCGCTGGCGCAGTTGGAGGAACAGGTGGGCTATGCGCTATTCGAGCGCGGGACCCATGGCACCCTACCGACCAATGCCGGAATGGTTATGATCCGCCACGCCCGGCACAGCCTGGGCGCGGCCCAGCGGGTGGCCGCGGAATTGCTGGCCGCCGAAGAGCGCGGCGCCAGCCTGCTGCGCCTGGGCACCTTGCCCTCGGCCGCGCCCAAACTCGCGCCGCAACTGATCACGCATCTGTTGCGCCAGTCGCCCCGCCTGGAGGTGAAATTGGTGGAAGGCGCGCTCGGAGAACTCATGGACAAGCTTGCGCGCGACGAGCTGGACATCGTGCTGGGCCGCCTGGGCAGCCGCCTGCTGCCGGCGGACTGCGAGGTGATCCGCCTGCACGAAGAACCGATCCTGGTGGTGGCGCGCCCCGGCCACCCGCTGGTCGGAAGCGACGCGCTGGAGGCCGCCGAACTTGCGCGCTGGCCCTGGGTGCTGCCGCTGGAAGCCACCATGATGCGCGAGCGACTGGACGAGGCTTTCGTGCATGCCGGGGCGCGCCCGCCCGATTCCAGCATCCAGTCCAACTCGCTGCTGGCCACCCTGGCGCTGCTGGACCAGGACGACCGCCTGGCGGCCCTGCCCCAGGCGATTGCGCGCTACTGCGAGCGGCAAGGCGGCGTGGCGGTGCTGCCGCTGCGGCTGGAAGCCAACTTCGGCGCCATCGGCGCCGTGGTGAATCGCAATACGGCGGGCATGCCGGTGGTGCAGGCGGCGATGGAATGGCTGCGCAGCTTGTCCGGAGGCGCCGGTCAGGCCCAGTCGGACTAAGGCGCCTGATAACCCAGCAGCACGCTGGCGGCCTCGGCTTCGCGCCGCACCGCCTGCGCGATCGGACCGTCCGTCGCGGCGTCGAAGCCGCCCGTCGCGCCCAGCGCGGTCAGCGCGGCGCAGGGCCGGCCGTTGTGGTCCAGCAGCGGCGCCGATACGGCGCTGATGCCCTTCAAATTGGTATCGCGCACCGAGGCGCAGCCCGCGGCCAGCACCTCGCGGCGCAGGCGGCCGATCGGGTCGGCGGCATCCAGCTGCGCGCGCATGTCGGCCGGCGCGCGCGCCAGTTCAGCCTCGGCAAGCGCCCGCACCCGCGCATCGTCCTGCAAAGCCAGGAACACCCGCCCGGTCGCCGACCAGAGCATGGACAGCACCGAGCCCATGCGCACGTTCACTGTCACCGGCAGGCCCGGCTCCTCGAAGCGCACGATGGTAGGTCCCTTGTTGCCCATGACCGCGATGAAGCAGGTCACTTCCAGGTCTTCGCGCAGGCGCACCAGGCTGGGTTCGGCCAGGCGGATGGGATCGGCCTGGCGCAGCGCGGCCAGGCCCAGCAGCATCGCCTCCAGGCCCAGGTAGTACTGTTGAGTGGCGGCATCCTGCGCCACCAGGCCCTCTTCCATCAGGCTGACCAGATAGCGGTGCACCTTGGCGGGACTTTCATCCACCTGCGCGGCCAGCAGCGTAAGGCTGGCGCGCCCGCCCAGCCGGCCCAGCCCCTTGAGCACGGCCATGCCGGTTTCGGCAGCTTGTACACGCTGGCGCCTTTCCCGCGGACGCGGCGTCTCGGCGGTCGTGGCGGGGACGGAGGAAGGATCGGGAGTCTGTTTCATGGGTGCGATGAAGGAGCGGCCGGGCGGCTGGGGACGCAGCCCGGAGATTACCCCAATTGAATAATTACGCAATGCGTATATGATTTACGCAATTGTAATTCGGAGCGACACCATGGGCCACCCTTCCACCCCCGCACCCACCCCGCCCGCCAACACCGGCGGCTGTCCCATCGACCACGCCGCGCTGGCCCGGGCCCAAGCCTGTCCGGTCAGCCCGCGCGCGGCGGAATTCGATCCATTCGGCGACGGCTACCAGCAGGATCCGCCCGAATACGTGCGCTGGGCGCGCGAACAGGAACCCGTGTTCTATAGCCCCAAGCTGGGCTACTGGGTGGTGACGCGCTACGACGACATCAAGGCGGTGTTCCGCGACAACCACACCTACAGCCCCTCGATCGCGCTGGAAAAGATCACCCCGACCGGCCCAGAGGCCAACGCCGTGCTGGCCACCTATGGCTACGCCATGAACCGCACGCTGGTCAACGAGGACGAGCCGGCCCACATGCCGCGCCGCCGCGTGCTGATGGATCCCTTCACCCCGGACGAGCTCAAGCACCACGAACCCATGGTGCGGCGCCTGACGCGCGAATACGTGGACCGCTTCATCGACGACGGCCGCGCCGACCTGGTGGACCAGATGCTGTGGGAAGTGCCGCTCACGGTGGCCCTGCACTTCCTGGGCGTGCCCGAGGAAGACATGGACCTGCTGCGCAAATACTCCATTGCGCACACCGTCAACACCTGGGGCCGGCCCAAGCCCGAGGAACAAGTTGAGGTCGCGCACGCGGTGGGCAATTTCTGGCAATTGGCAGGCAAGATCCTGGACAAGATGCGCCAGGATCCCGATGCGCCGGGCTGGATGCAGTACGGCATCCGCAAGCAGAAGGACCATCCCGAGGTCGTGACCGACTCGTACCTGCATTCCATGATGATGGCCGGCATCGTCGCGGCCCACGAGACCACCGCCAACGCCTCGGCCAACGCCATCAAGCTGCTGCTGCAGCATCCCGACGCCTGGCGCGAACTGTGCGAAGACCCCGGGCTGCTGCCCAACGCGGTCGAGGAATGCCTGCGCCACAATGGCTCGGTCGCGGCCTGGCGCCGCCTGGCCACGCGCGACACCGAGATCGCCGGGGTGGCGATCCCGGCGGGCGCCAAGCTGCTGATCGTGTCCTCGTCGGCCAATCATGACGAGCGCCATTTCGCCGACGCCGACTTCTTCGACATCCGCCGCGACAACGCCAGCGACCAACTGACCTTCGGCTATGGCGCGCACCAGTGCATGGGCAAGAACCTGGCGCGCATGGAGATGCAGATCTTCCTGGAAGAACTGACTCGCCGCCTGCCGCACATGCGCCTGGCGCAGCAGCAGTTCACCTACGTGCCCAACACCTCGTTCCGCGGCCCGGAGCATCTGTGGGTGGAATGGAACCCAGCCGACAACCCCGAGCGCCGCGATCCCGCCCTGCTAGACCAAGCGCAGCCGGTGCGCATCGGCGAACCCTCCACCCATGCCATCAGCCGCAAGCTGGTGGTGACCCAGGTCACGGCCGCGGCCGACGGCATCGCGCGCATCCGGCTGGAATCGCCTGACGGCAAGCCGCTGCCGCGCTGGACGCCGGGCTCGCACATCGACGTCGAATGCGGCGATACGGGCCTGTCGCGCCAATACTCGCTTTGCGGCGATCCGGCGGCCGCGAATGCGCTGGAGATCGCCGTGCTCAAGGAAACGGCGGGTCGCGGCGGCTCGGCCTGGATCCACCAGCACCTGCGCGCCGGCAGCATCGTGCGCGCGCGCGGTCCGCGCAACCACTTCCGCCTGGATGAAAGCGCCAAGCGCCTGATCTTCATCGCCGGCGGCATAGGCATCACGCCCATCAGCGCCATGGCGCGCCGCGCGCGTGAACTGGGCATGGCCTACGAACTGCATTACAGCGGGCGCTCGCGCGCCTGCATGGCCATGCTGGAAGAGCTGCAGCAGTTGCATGGCGAGCGCCTGCGCCTGCACATCAGCGGCGAAGGCAGCCGCAACGACTTCGCCGCCCTGCTGTCCCGTCCCGAAGCCGGCACGCAGATCTACGCCTGCGGCCCCGAACGCATGCTGGACGCCTTGCAGGCCGCATGCAGCGCCTGGCCCGAGGACAGCCTGCGCGTGGAGCACTTCCATTCCACGCTTGCCACGCTGGACCCGTCCAAGGAGCATGCCTTCGAGGCCGAGTTGAAGGACTCCGGCATCGTGGTCCAGGTGCCGGCCGGCCAGACCCTGCTGAGCGCGCTGCGCGGCGCCAACATCGACGTGCAGAGCGATTGCGAGGAAGGACTCTGCGGCTCCTGCGAGGTGCGCGTGCTGGGCGGCGCGGTCGACCACCGCGACGTGGTGCTGACCCGCGCCGAGCGCGAGGCCGGCACCCGCATGATGGCCTGCTGCTCGCGCGCCCAGGGCGGGCGCATCGTGCTGGAGCTGTAGCGGCCTGCATGCATGCGGCGCCGGGTCCTTGCGCCCGACGCCGCATGCGCGCATCCATATGCCTGAAGTGCGCCTGAAAGCGGTAGAATTCACCCTCTGCTCATCACCACGCCGTCCCGCTGCAACGCGGGACGACGTTTTTTGACGCGGCCAGTCCCGGGCCTGCAGGCGGGCCCCCAACGGGGCTTGCCCATGCCGCGGCCAGCCGCGGGGTCATTTCTCAGCGCTCCTAGATGTCGATCAAAGACCAACTTTTCCTCGCCAGCCAGTATCTCGCCCCCCACCACCTGGTGTCGCGGCTCTTCGGGTACGCATCCGACTGCCGGGAACCGGCGGTCAAGAACTGGATGATCTCGCGCTTTGTCCGCCGCTATGGCGTGGACATGCGCGAAGCGCTGCAGGAAGAGCCGCTGGCCTACGATTGCTTCAACGACTTCTTCACGCGCGCGCTCAAGGAAGACGCCCGGCCGCTGGACGACGAACCGGGTTCGGTGGTCTGTCCCGCCGACGGCGCCATCAGCCAGATGGGCGCGATCGAGCACGGCCGCATCTTCCAGGCCAAGGGCCACAACTACGGCGTGGCCGACCTGCTGGGCGGCGACGCCGAGCGCGCGGCGCCGTTCCAGGGCGGCCAATTCGCCACCATCTATCTGTCGCCCAAGGACTATCACCGCGTGCACATGCCGGTTGCCGGCACCCTGCGCGAAATGATCCACGTGCCGGGCCGCCTGTTCTCTGTCAACCCGCTGACCGCGCGCAACGTGCCGCGCCTGTTCGCGCGCAACGAGCGCGTGGTCTGCATTTTCGACACCGAGCACGGCCCGATGGCCCTGGTGCTGGTGGGCGCGATGATCGTCGCCTCCATCGAGACCGTATGGGCCGGCCTGGTCACGCCGCATAAGCGCCGCGTCAAATCCACCCGCTACGACGACGCGGCGCGCGCCCCGATCCATCTTGCCAAGGGCGCGGAAATGGGCCGTTTCAAGCTGGGCTCCACCGCCATCGTGCTGTTCGGCCCCAACCAGATCCGCTGGGCCGACACGCCCTCCGTGCTGGGTCCGGTGCGCATGGGCGAACTAATGGCGCTGCCTGCCTGATATTTCGATTTATTCGAAACTGGATGTCTGGTTTTATTCGCTTTATGCGATGAATCGGCGTTGCTAGATTACGGGCTTTTACCGGCCCGCCATGACATCCATCATCTCGACCACTGCCAGTCCCCGCGCCGCCTCGGCCGACCGCCCCTTGCCGCGCGCGCTGGCGCGCATGCTGTCGCTGGACGATTTCGAGGCCGCCGCCAAACGGCGCCTGCCGCGCCCGATATTCGGCTACGTCGCGGGCGCGGCCGAAGACAACCAGTCCCTGCGCGGCAACCGCAGCGCCTTTGCGCAATATTCGTTTTCGCCGCGCGTGCTGGTGGACGTATCGCGCCGCACCCAGCAGACCGAGATCTTCGGCCGCCGCTATGCCTCGCCCTTCGGCATCGCCCCCATGGGCATCAGCGCGCTGTCGGCCTACCGCGGCGACATCGTGCTGGCGCGCGCCGCCCGCGAACAGGGCATACCCGCCATCCTCAGCGGCACCTCGCTGATTCCGATGGAAGACGTTATCCGCGCAGCGCCCGGCACCTGGTTCCAGGCTTATCTGCCCGGCGACCCGCAGCGCATCGACGCCCTGGTCGAACGCGCCCGCCGCGCCGGCTTCGAAACGCTGGTGCTGACGGTGGACATTCCCGTGTCGGCCAACCGCGAGAACAATGTGCGTACCGGGTTCTCGACCCCGCTCAAGCCCAGCCTGCGCCTGGCCTGGGACGGTTTGACGCGGCCGCGCTGGCTGGCCGGCACCTTCATGCGCACGCTGCTATCTCATGGCATGCCGCATTTCGAGAACTCCTTCGCCACGCGCGGCGCGCCGATAGTGTCGGCGTCGGTGCTGCGCGACTTCAGCGCGCGCGACCACCTCAGCTGGGAGCACGTGGCGCGCATCCGCAGCCAATGGCCGGGCACGCTCATCATCAAGGGCATCCTGCATCCGCAGGACGCGGCGCTGGCGCGGCAGCACGGGGCCGACGGCATCATCGTGTCCAACCATGGCGGCCGCCAGCTGGACGGTGCGGTCTCGCCGCTGCGCGCCCTGCCCGGCGTGGTCGCGGCGGCGGGCGGCATGACCGTGATGATGGACAGCGGCGTGCGCCGCGGCAGCGATGTGCTCAAGGCCCTGGCGCTGGGCGCGAGCTTTGTCTTCGTCGGACGGCCTTTCAACTATGCGGCCGCCGTCGGCGGCGAAGCCGGTGTGTCGCACGCCATCGGCCTGCTGCGCGCCGAGGTTGACCGCAATATGGCGATGCTGGGCATCAACAACCTGCGGGAAATGCAGGCGGACCTGCTGGTGCGCGAAACCATGGCCGCAAGTTGATGCGGCATCTGGCCCAGGGCCTGGTCACGACAAAGGAGTCTTGCGCACGCGCTGGCCGCGCGCGCAGCCGTCATAGAATGGCGGTTCCCTTGCCACGCGCGCCGTTGCTTCCGGCCCGGCGCGCCCCAGAGCCGCCGTGTCCCTACGCCAATCTTCTTTCTTCCTGCGCTTCCTGACCCTGGGGGCCCTGGCTCACGTCTACGTGGGCGCCCGCCTGATCCCGGATGCCCAGTTGGGCGGCGCAGGTTCCGCCGTCGCCATCCTGGCCTTGCTGCTGTCGTGCATCCTGATTCCGCTGGGAATGCTGGGCCGTTCTTCCGTGCACCCGCCTTGGGGCGACCGCATCGCCTGGGTCGGGCTGTTCGCCATGGGCCTGTTCTCGTCGCTATTCGTGCTGACCGTGCTGCGCGATGCGCTGCTGCTGGTGACCTGGCTGGCGAACCTGATCATCGGCGCCGACCTGCCCTGGACCACGCTGCGTTGGATCAGCGCCTGGCCCGTGCCCGTACTGGCCCTCGCCGGCACCTTGATTGGCCTGTACAACGCCCGCAAACGGGCGCGTATCGTGGACGTGGACGTCCCTATCGCCGGGCTGGCGCCCGACCTGGACGGCTTCACCATCGTGCAGATCAGCGATATCCACGTCGGCCCGACCATCAAGAAGCGCTACGTGCAGGCCATCGTCGACGCCGTCAATGAGCAGTTGCCGGACATGGTCGCCATCACCGGCGACGTGGTCGACGGCAGCGTCGAACAGCTTGCAGCCCAGGCCAGCCCGCTGGGCCAGCTGCGGGCGACCCACGGCGTGTACCTGGTCACCGGCAATCATGAATATTATTCGGGCGCCACGCCCTGGATCGCCGAATTCCGCCGCATGGGGCTGCGCGTGCTGATGAATGAGCACGTGGTCATCCACCCCGCCGGCCTGCCCGTGGTGGTGGCGGGCATTACCGACTACAGCGCCGGTTCCTTCGACCCGCAGCAGCGCAGCAACCCCAAGGCCGCGCTGGCCGGCGCGCCCGCCGACGCCCTGCCCAGGATCCTGCTGGCGCATCAGCCGCGCAGCGCGGCGGCGGCCGAGCCACTGGGCTATACCCTGCAATTGTCCGGCCATACCCATGGCGGGCAGTTCTTTCCCTGGGGCTTTTTCGTGCGGTTCCAGCAGCCCTACACGGCGGGCCTGCACCGCCTGGGCAAAATGTGGATCTACATCAGCCGCGGCACGGGCTATTGGGGGCCGCCCAAGCGCCTGGGCGCCCCGTCCGAGATCACGCGGCTGCGGCTGCGCGCGGCGCCGGCCAATTGAACAGCGCGCTTCAGCCGTTGTCCGGCAAGGGCCCGCGCTCCAGATAGCTGGTCAGCGCGATGTCGCTGGTGGTGTTGGTGATGCCGTCGATCTGATGGATGCGCGCCAGCAGCGATTCCAGCGCCTGCGTGTCGCGCACGCGCACTTTCAACAGCATCGCGCTCTTGCCGGTGATGGTGTGGATCTCTTCCACCTCGGTCAGTTCGGCCAGCCCCAGCACCTGCTGCGTGATGGTCCAGTTGTTGGTGTCCACGTGCACGAAGGCCAGCAGCGGCCGCCCTATCCGGGCGCCGTCCAGCTTGGCGGCGATGCCCTTGATCAGGCCGTCGCGCTTGAGGCGCTTGACCCGTTCATGCACGGCCGGGGCGGAAAGGTTCAGCAATTTGCCCAGTTCGGCGTAGCTGGGGGAGGCGTCGTCGGCCAGCAGCGTTAACAGCTTTCGGTCGCGGTCATCAAGATCAGGCATTGGAATCGGGTTCTGCCGAACGGCATTCGAACTTTTATGGAATAAGGAAATATACGCGTTAACCCTTATTTTATTCCAATAAAATTTGGCGATGCAGAACCGTAGCACCCGCCAGTCTTCTTCCGTCCCCGCCCTGATGTTCGCCGTCAGCGTCGTAGGCTCCAACGGCCTGGCGCTCAGCCCCATCCTGAGCGACGTGGCGCGCTCCTTTGCCACCTCGCCGCTGACCATCAGCACCGCTATTTCCGCCTACGGCGCGGCCACCGCCGCCAGCGCCTTCTTCCTGGCCGCCCGCATCGACCGCATCGGCATCCGCCGCTCGCTCCTGGGCGCGATGGCCGTGCTGATCGCCGCCTTGATCCTGTCCGCCTGCGCGCCGCACTGGATCGTGCTGACGCTGGCGCAAGCCCTGGCAGGCGCCGCGGCGGGCGTCATCCTGCCTGCGGCCTATGGATCCGCCTCGCTGATCGCTCAGCCCGGCCAGGAAGCCCGCACGCTGGGCCGCGTCATCGCGGGCTGGTCCGTGTCGCTGGTGGCGGGCGTGCCACTGTCAGCGCTGATCTCCGATGCCGTGGGCTGGCGCGCTACCTACGGCACGTTGGCGCTATGCGCGGCGATTGCCGTGCTGGGGTTGCGCAAGCTGCCGGAACGCCGCGCGGACAATCCCGCCCCGCTGCGGTTATCGCGCCTGCTGGCGCCCCTGTCCTACCGCGACGTGCCCGCCTTGCTGCTGGGCTGCCTGGCGTTCTCGTCGGCGTTCTATGGCGTGTACGCGTTCCTGGCCGACCACGTGCGCGGCCTGCTGGGGCTGAGCGCCGGGCAAGTGGGCTTCATCGCGTTTGCCTACGGCGCCGGGTTCCTGCTGGCCGGCGTGGCCGGCGCCCCGCTGATCGAGCGGCTGGGTCCGCGCCGCGCCCTGCCGCTGGCGCTGGGCGTCATCGCGCTGGTGTACCTGGGGCTGCTGCCGGCCGCCCATGCGCTGGCCGCGGTGCTCGCCATCGCCACGCTATGGGGCGCGGCCTCGCAGCTGAGCCTGAACCTGCTGGTGCTGCTGCTGTCGCGCGCCCGGCCCGAAGAGCGCGGCGCGGTACTCGGCCTGAACACCTGCACCACCTACCTGGGCGCAAGCGTGGGCACTGCCATCGCCGGCACCCTGTATACCCATGCCGGCTTCGAAGCGCTGGGATTGGCCGCGGCTAGCGCGCTGGCCGCCGCGGCGCTAGGCCTGCATTGGCGCCTGAACGGCCGGCGCGCGGCGCGCGGCCAGGCTGCCGCCTGAACCGCCAAGGCTATCGCCGGATCGCCGCTCAGCTCCGGTATTCCACGGCGCAGTCCCGGCCCGACCGTTTGGCCTGATAGAGCGCGAAGTCGGCGCGGCGCAGCACATCAGACGCCGTGGCATCGCCGGGTAGAAAACCGGCGATGCCGCCGCTGACCGACAGCGTCACCACCGACCCGTCTATGTCCGCCGGATGCTGCCGCAGGCTGGCGCGCAAGCGTTCGCAGATCGCGCGCGCCACCGCCGCGTCCGCATCGGCCAGCAGCACCAGGAACTCCTCGCCGCCCAGCCGCCCTATCGAATCGCCTTCGCGCAGACAGGTGCGCAGCTGATCGCAGAAGTGCCGCAGCGCGACGTCTCCGCCCAGATGGCCATAGCGGTCGTTGACCTGCTTGAAGTAATCCAGGTCCAGCATCAGCGCCGTGGTCGGTCCGACCTCCCCGTGCCGGCCGTCTGCCAGACGGTCTTCCATGCGCTTGAGGATTTCGGCGCGGTTCCAGCAGCCGGTCAAGCTGTCCACCCTGGCCATCCGCGCCAGCGCCGCTTCGGCGCGCCGGCTTTCGGTGACGTCCATGCCCAGGTTGACCACTTTGCCGTCGGGCAACCTGACGTTGGACCACAGCACCGACAACAGCTCGCCGTCGCGCGTGCGCGGCTGCCATTCGCGGAAAGAGCGGTCGGGCCGCGCGACCACGCTATCCATCGCGCGGTCCCGGACCGTCGGGTCAGGATAGAACAGCGCGAACGGGTCCGGGCTCTGCTTGATCTCGGCTTCTGACCAGCCGAAGCGGCGCGCGCAGGCGTCGTTCCACAAGGTACAGCGGCCGTCCGCATCGAAGGCGTTGATCAGCACCGGCGCCGTCCTGAACAGCGCGCCGAACTGCACAATGACTTCGTTGAGCCGCGCCAGTTCGCGATCGCGGGCAGCCACGCCCAGCACGGCGTGTTGCGCATACGCGGCCAGGATATCTTGCGCGTTGGCATAGGCGGACACGTCTGTCAGCGCCCGCCTGAACGCAAAAACGATGTGGCCGCAGGCCACCGCATTGGCGTCGTAAAGGGTGCGCGCCACACAGGCCAGCACACCGGCCTCGCTCAACCAAGGCTCGTCTTGCGGCATACCATCCAGGCAGGCGTAGGCCGCGCGGTCCGCCAACAAGGCATGCACCGCCTCGTCTGCGCCCGCGAGGTCCGCGGCAATGCCGTCGCGGCAACTGGCGCTGGCGATCAGCCCTGCGGCGTCATCGGCTTGATCCAGCCGGACCCAGGCGTAATCCGCGCCCATGTCCTGCACGGCGCGCCCGGCCAGCGTCTGGAAAAAACGGTCTTGGCCCGCCGCCAGAATTGCGCTGGCGGCCGCCAGGATGCGGCCATCTTGCACGGCCAGAACCTGGGCATGGGCAACATCATCAGACGATGGAATACGCATGGCTCTGCTATCGAGGGGAGGACGGCGCGGCCCTCCGCATAGCGGCCATCGTGGCGACTACAGGCCGAGGGGTTAAAAATCGGGGCCAGTATACGAGTAATCCCTGAGCCCAACTGGCAAGAATCGTCAACGCCCCCTTGGCCAGGCCCCTGCGCGCTACCAGGGAAAGTCGATCAGATCGCCGTACAAGCTGCGCAGCTTGGCCTTCACTTCGGCCGAATTCTGATAGATCGAAATGAACTTCAGCAGCCGCGGGTCCTGCGCGCCGGCCGGCGTGGCCACCCAGCGGATGGCATAGCGCCGCACATTGGCCGGATCGGTGTTGTCGAAGGCCAGGCCGTCCTTTTCGTTCAAGCCGGCCTGTTTGGCAAAGGTGGTGTAGGTGACGGACGCGGTCACGTCGTCGAAAGTGCGCGCGGACTGCGAACCTTCAATCGGCACGAACTTCAGCTTCTTGGGGTTCGACACCACGTCTTCCAGCGCGGCCTGATGCGCCACGCCGGGCTTGAGCTTGATCAGGCCGATGGATTCCAGCAGCAACAGCGCGCGACCGGTATTGACCGGGTCGTTCGGCACCGCGATGGTCGCGCCCTCGGGCATCGCGTCGCCCTTCTTCAGCTTCTTCGAAAACAGGCCAATGGTGGTGGAATAACCGTAGGCGATGGGCTTCAGGTTGGCGCCGCGGCGCTGGTTGAACAGTTCCAGGAAAGGTTCGTGCTGAAAGAAGTTCGCGTCCACCGAACCATCGGCCACCGCGATGTTCGGCAGCACCCAGTCGTTGAATTCCACCAGCTTGACGTCCAACCCTTCCTTTTTGGCCTGGGCGATGGCAAGTTCGGTGGCGGCGTTCGCGACGCTCGGAATCACGCCGATGCGCAGCGGCTTGTCCTGCGCCATGGCGTTGCTTGCGCAAGCCAGGACCAGCCCGGCGGCCGCAACGCGGCGGGTAAGTTTCAGAAGCAGTTGATGCAGAAACATAAGGACCATCCAGATATCAAAAACAGGGCATTGCCCGGCACAAGCGCTTATTGTGCAGCAGCCTGCTGCGGCCGCCCGCAATGCCCTTTTGTCACGCAATGGCAATGCCGCGGAGCGGCTGGCGGCGCTAAGATGGCTGCAATACCTCCGCGGGAGACCCTCATGAGCGCGGTATTGAACACCCAATCGGGCGCGCAGTCCGCCGCCAGCCACCGCGACCGCGTGGAAGACCAGCTCGGCGCGCACAACTACCATCCCCTCGACGTGGTCATCGCGCGCGGCAGCGGCGTCTGGCTCTACGACGTGGACGGCCGCAAGTACCTGGATTGCCTGTCGGCCTATTCGGCCGTGAACCAGGGGCATTGCCACCCCGCCATCCTCGCCGCCATGAACGAGCAGGCGCAGAAGCTCACGCTGACCTCGCGCGCCTTCCGCCACGACCAGATGGCGCCGTTCTACGAAGACCTGGCGCGCCTGACCGGGGCGCACAAGATCTTGCCGATGAACAGCGGCGCGGAAGCCGTGGAAACCGCCATCAAGGCGGTGCGCAAATGGGGCTACGAAGTGCGCGGCGTGCCGCAGGACCAGGCCGAGATCATCGTCTGCGCCAACAACTTCCATGGCCGCACGCTGGGCATCGTGGGATTCTCGACCGACCCCGACGCCTACGGCCACTACGGGCCTTTCGCGCCGGGCTTCAAGGTCGTGCCCTTCGGCGACTACGATGCCTTCGACGCCGCCATCACGCCCAATACGGTGGCCTTCCTGGTCGAACCCATACAGGGCGAAGCCGGCGTGGTCCTGCCGCCCGCGGGCTATTTCGCCCGGGTCCGCCAACGCTGCACCGAAAGCGGCATCACGCTGATCCTGGACGAGATCCAGACCGGCCTGGGCCGCACCGGCAAGCTGCTGGCCGAAGAACATGAAAGCATTGAGGCCGACGTGACGCTGATCGGCAAGGCGCTGTCGGGCGGCTTCTATCCGGTGTCCGCGGTGCTGTCCAACGCCGACGTGCTGGGCGTATTCCAGCCGGGCCAGCACGGCAGCACTTTCGGCGGCAACCCGCTGGCCTGCGCCATCGCGCGCGCCGCGCTGCGCGTGCTGACCGAGGAAGGCATGATAGAAAACGCTGCCGCCATGGGCCCGTACTTCCTGGAGCGCCTGCGCACCCTGCCCGGCCCGGTGCGCGAAGTGCGCGGACGCGGCCTGATGCTGGCCGTGGAACTGGAGCCCGACGCCGGCGGCGCGCGCCTGTGGTGCGAACGCCTGCAGTCACGCGGCATGCTGGTCAAGGACACCCACGGCCACACGCTGCGCCTGTCGCCGCCCCTGATCGTGACGCGCGAGCAGATCGACTGGGCTTGCGATCAGTTGAGCGCGGTACTATCCGCCACTTGATACCCCCCACCGGAGTCCGCGACTTGCAGAACACCGCCAACCTGCCCCAACACATCACCCTGATCGGCGCGCCCACAGACATCGGCGCCGGCGCGCGCGGCGCCTCCATGGGTCCGGAGGCCCTGCGCGTGGCGGACTTGGGTCCGGTCATCGAGGCCCAGGGCTTTCAGGTCACCGACCGCGGCAACCTCTACGGACCCGCCAATCCCTGGCTGCCACCCGTGGACGGCTACCGCCATCTGGACGAAGTGGCCGCGTGGAACCGCGCGGTGCACGACGCTGTCTACGAAGAGCTGAGCCAGGGCCGCCTGCCCATCCTGCTGGGCGGCGACCACTGCCTGGGCATAGGCTCGATCAGCGCGGTGGCGCGCCACTGCCGCGCAGCGGGCAAGAAGCTGCGGGTGCTGTGGCTGGACGCCCATGCCGATTTCAATACCAACGCCTTGACGCCCACCGGCAACATCCATGGCATGCCCGTGGCCTGCCTGTGCGGCTACGGTCCGGCGCAGATCACCGGACTGTCCGGCCAAACGCCCGACATCGAACCGGGCTGGGTGCGGCAGATCGGCATACGCAGCGTGGACCAGGGCGAAAAGCGCCTGGTCCACGAAGCCGGCCTGGAAGTCTTCGACATGCGCTACCTGGACGAAATGGGCATGCGCGCCACCATGGAAGCGGCCTTGGCGGGGCTGGACGAGGACACCCATCTGCACGTGAGCTTCGACGTGGATTTCCTGGATCCGGAAATCGCCCCCGGCGTGGGCACCACCGTGGCGGGCGGCCCGACCTACCGCGAAGCCCAGCTCTGCATGGAAATGATCGCCGATACCGGCCTGATGCGCTCGCTGGACGTGGTGGAGCTGAACCCGGCCTTCGACGTGCGCAACAAGACCGCGGAACTGGCGGTGGACCTGATCGAAAGCCTGTTCGGCAAGTCCACCCTGATGCGCCGCGGCTCCTGAGCCGGCCTGCCCCCTGCGCCATGCGGTGACAGCCATGCGCCGGCTCGGGCCGCGCATGGCACATGACCCGCGCGCGCTCTGCCTGACTCCCCTATTTCGGCGCCCCCCCCTCGCCCGCCCCGACGAGTCCGGCGGATCGCCCCCCGGCCTGGGAAATCCCCTCTGTTGACTTTTCACATGTGCGAATCTAAGTTCTTGCACAGGAATTTTCTTTCACCATTGTGAATTAGTTTTCAGCCAGGTGGAGAGCTGGCGCCCCGCAAGCGGATACACAGCATCAAACGAAAAACCAATAAATCGGCCCGTTCGGGCCGGGAGGCAAGCAGATGCGTATCAAACCCCTGTTGGCGGCGCTGGCCGCCTCGTTGGCCGCCTGCGCGGCCCAAGCCCAATCCGACGTGGTGCGCCTGGGCGTGTCCAACGACCGTTCCGGCATCTATTCGGACCTGGGCGGCCTGGGCTCGGAAATGGCGGTCCGCATGGCGGTCGAGGACTTCGGCGGCAAAGTGGCCGGCAAGACCGTCGAAGTCATAGGCGCGGACAACCAGAACAAGGCGGACGTGGCCTCGGCCCTGGTGCGCCGCTGGTTCGACACGCAGGGCCTGGTGGCCGTGGTGGACGGCGGCGCCAGCTCCGCGGGCCTCGCCGCGCAAGGCGTGGCGCGGGAAAAAGGCGGAACCGCTCTCATCAGCGGCGGCTTCGCCGGCGACTTCAGCGGCAAGCAGTGCAGCAACCTCAGCACGCAGTGGGCGCCCGACACCTATGCCCTGGCCAACGCGGTAGTCAAGAGCGTGGTCGAAAGCGGCGGCAAGTCCTGGTACTTCATCACCACCGACTACGTGTTCGGCAAGTCGCTGGAAGCGAACGCCTCGCGCTTCGTCGACGCGGCGGGCGGCAAGGTGCTGGGCAGCACGCGCCATCCCCTGGGCGCCATGGACTTCGCCTCGTTCCTGGTGCAGGCGCAATCGTCCAAGGCCAACGTGGTGGGCCTGGCCAGCGCCGGCGGCGATCTGGTCAACCTGATCAAACAGGCCCAGGAGTTCGGCCTGACCGGTGGCAAGCAGCGCATGCTGACTTTCCTGACCTTCATCAACGACGTGCAGGCGATGGGCCTGCCGGTGGCGCAAGGGCTGACCTTCCCCACCGGCTTCTACTGGGACGCCGATGCAGACACCCGCGCCTGGACCCAGCGCTGGCAGAAGAAGATGGGCGTGACGCGCGCGCCGTCCATCGTGCAGGCGTTGAGCTACGTCGCCACCACGCACTACCTGCAGGCCGCCCAGGCCGCCGGTTCCTTCGACGGCGCCACCGTCAACCAGAAGATGCGCGAGTTGCCCATCACCACCAAACTGATCAAGAATGCCCGGGTGCGCCCCGAAGACGGCCGCGTCATCATGGATCTGTATCTGGTCGAAGTGAAGAAACCCGCCGAATCCAAATATCCCGGCGACTTCTACCGCATCCTGTCCACGGTGCCAGGCGAAAAGGTCTTCGTGTCCTTGGCGGACAGTGAATGCCCGAGCGTGAAGAAATAGCGTTGCCGCGCCGCGCCCGCCCTGCGGGCCGGCCGTTAAAAACACCCAGGAGGAGACATCCCATGAAGTGCTATTGCGTCGTGAACTTCCGCGAACCCCTGCAGGAAATGAACCCGCCCACCCCGACGCCGCAGGGGTCGCAGGTGCTGCTGAAGGTACGCGCAGCGGGCGTTTGCCACAGCGATATCCACTTGTGGGAAGGCGGCTACGACCTGGGCCAGGGCCGCACGCTGTCGCTGAAGGACCGCGGCGTCTCGCTGCCCCTGACCATGGGCCACGAAACCGTGGGCGCCGTGGTCGCCGCCGGCCCCGACGCCCAGGGACTGTCGGCCGACCGCAACTACCTGGTCTATCCCTGGATCGGCTGCGGCAACTGCCCGCCTTGCCTGGCCGGCATGGAAAACCATTGCTCCGCGCCCGCCTGCCTGGGCGTGCACCGCGCCGGCGGCTACGCCGACCACATCCTGGTGCCGCACCCGCGCTACCTGATCGACATCGGCGACCTCGATCCCGCGCAGATCGCCCCCTATGCCTGCTCCGGGCTCACCACCTATTCCGCGCTGAAGAAGATCGGCGCCGACGTGTACCGCTCGCACCCCGTGGTCATCTTCGGCGCTGGCGGCCTGGGCCTGATGAGCCTCACGCTGATCAAGGCCCTGGGCGGTGCGGGCGCCATCGTGGTCGACATCGACCCGGCCAAGCGGCAGGCCGCCTTGGAAGCCGGCGCCCTGGCTGCCATCGACGGCGCGGCACTCGACGCCGCGCAGCAGATCATCAAGGCGGCCGGCGGCAAGCCCGTGCAGGCCGCCATCGATCTGGTCGGCGCGCCCGCGACCACCTCGCTGGCCTTCGACTTCCTGACCAAGGGCGGCAAGCTGATCATCGTGGGCCTGTTCGGCGGCGCCTCGTCCTGGCCGATCGCGCTAATCCCCATGAAGGCCCTGTCCATCGTCGGCAGCTACGTCGGCAACCTGGCCGAGCTGCAGGAACTGATGGAATTGGTGCGGGCCGGCAAGGTGCCGCCCATGCCGGTGCACCGCCATGCGCTGGCCGACGCCGACAGCGTGCTGGCGTCGCTGCGGGCCGGCAAGGTGGTGGGCCGCGCGGTGCTGACGAACTGAACTAGACGGGCCGCAGGCGCGGATCGTAGATGAAGCGGTCTCGCCGCACCACCACGATATGCTCGGCGTCGGGGTGCGCCGGATTGATCAGGAAATTGCAATCCGGCACGCCCCGATAGGGCACGATGGCGCTGGGCAGTTCCAGCAGCGCCGACACGCCGGACTGTACCCAGTTGTCGCCCACGGCCTGCGAGGCCTCGGCGAAAGGCACCGCATCCCAGAACGGATAATCCTCTTGCAGTTGCGTCAGGCTGAGCGTCTGGCGGGCTTCATGCACGGCGGGCGGCACGGCCAGTTCGATCAGATAGCGGTTGGCCTGCTCGGACGCGCGCGCCGCAAAGTGCACCACGGTTTCCAGCACCGCCAGCGCCACGCTGGCCGAGGCATAGACCACTGGCGTGCCGGGGCTGTTGTAGCGCCCGCCCACGGCCGCGGCCCCCGCCCCGCTCACATCGTCGGCGCGGTACTTGCCTGCGGTGGTGCCGATGCGCCAGATGGAAACGCTGTCGTCGGTCATGCGTAGACGCCCGCCGCGGCGCGCGCCAGCGTGTCCTCGACGATGCGGCTGCTGGCGTCGGAGGTCAGCAGCGACAGCGGCTTGACGTTGCCCAGCGCGGGCACCGGCGTGTTCAGCCAGGCCACCGCCTCTTCGTCGCTGCCCAGCACTTGGCGCGCCACCCGCGCCACCCGTGCCACGCGTGCCAGACGGTCGGATTCGCCCAGGGGCAGCATCAGGCCTTCGCGGCTCCAGCGCGACAGCGAAGCCGCCTTGACCTCGGTGATGGCCATGATTTCAGACTTGGGCACCTGCAGGTAGTCGGCGGCGTCGTCCACCATCTGCGCGGGCAGGCCGCGGCGCACGTCGCGCGCCATGTCGACCAGGGGGCTGTCGACCAGGCTGCGGAACAACTGCTTGGCGCGCGCCGCGGCATGGCGCGACGGACGCTTGGCGGGGGTTTTTTCGAGGGCGGCTACGCTCATGGCCTGGCTCCTGCAAGTCTGGGCGTCCACGGCGGCGGACACACCATGAATTCCAAATAGAATTCATGATATCCCATTTGGAAACACCATCACAAGATCCGTCCCTAACAATGCCATGCCTCCAGATAGGCGCCGGATTTGGGCATATCATAGGCGGCTGTAACACGATTAATCAGACACTAATAAGGACTGGCGATGACGGACCGGCAGCTGACGATACTCGCGGCGTTGAATCTCATGGTGGCGGTGGGCGCCGGGGCGTTTGGCGCCCATGGCCTCAAGCGCATGCTCACGCCGGAACTGCTGTCCGTCTGGCAGACCGGCGTGCTGTATCACCTGATCCATGCGCTGGGCCTGTTCGTGGTCGCGCTGCTGGGCGCCCGCTACGGCTCGCCCCTGCTGTCCGCGGCGGGCGTGGTGATGTTCGTCGGCATTGTGCTGTTCAGCGGCAGCCTGTACGTGCTGTCCCTGACGGGCACGCACTGGCTGGGCGCGGTCACGCCTTTCGGCGGCGTCGCCTTCCTGGCGTCCTGGGCCATGGTCGCGCTGGCGGCCTATCGCGCCCAAGGCTGAATTCCCTCCTCTTTTCCTTTTCAGGCGGCCGGAACCGCCCACCCTCCCAGGCTGTAGATGTCCACTTCTTCCGTACTGCCCGCCCCCCAGACCCAATCCGCCGCAGCAGGCATTGCCTGTGTGGTGGGCGGCATTTTCTTTCTGACCCTGAGTGACGCCAATGCAAAATGGCTGGGCGCCCACTACAACCCGCTGCAGATCCTGTTCCTGCGGGCGCTCATCGCCCTGCCTTTCGTCATGGCGCTGGCGCTGTGGCTGGGTGGGCGCCGGGTCTTGCGCACCGCCCATGCCGGGCTGCACCTGACGCGCGGCGCCATCAACGTGGTGTCCGCCTATTGCTTCTATCTGGGGCTGCGCACGCTGCCGCTGGCCGAGGCCACCGCCATCGCCTTCGCCGCGCCGCTGTTCGTGACGGCCCTATCGGTGCTGATCCTGAAGGAGCGCGTGGACGGCAAGCGCTGGCTGGCCGTGCTGGCCGGTTTTGCCGGCGTGCTGATCGTGGTGCGGCCTGGCGCCGCCACCTTCCAGGCCGCAACCCTGCTGCCGCTGATCACTGCCATGCTCTACGGGGTAATGATGATCACGGCCCGCGGCATCAACCGCAACGAAGGCATGCTGACGACCACGCTCTACATCGTGCTGGGCCAGCTGGTCTGTAGCGCGGTCGCGCTGCCCCTGGTCTGGGAGCAGCCCGCGATGGCGGACCTGCCGTACTTCGGCGCGGTCGCGCTGTTCAGCACCCTGGGCCTGGCGCTGATCACGCAGGGATTCCGCATCGGGCCCGCCTCGGTGGTCGCACCCTTCGATTACACCGGACTGATCTGGGCCACCGTCCTGGGCTGGGTCTTCTGGCACGAGACCCCGGACGCCTATGCCTATCTGGGTGCGCTCTTCATCGCCGGCAGCGGCGTCTACATCGCCGTGCGCGAAGCGCGGGCCAAGTCCAAGTCCCGCACCCGCAAGCCGGCCAAAGGCTGACGACGCGTTATTCCGTGGGCGGCGGAAAATGTCGCCGCAGCACCCGCGCCACGTTGGGTTCCAGCGCCGCCTCGCGCGCCACGGCCGTCAAGGCAGGACATTCGGATGCGAACCACGCCTGCCCCGGACGCCAGCGCGTCATCACGGTCACATACAGGTCCAGCGCCGAAAAACGCCGGCCCAGCATGTGCGGCGCGCCGGCCTGGCGCTCCAGCTCCAGCCAGATGTCCGCCCGCCGCGAGTGCACTCGCTCGCGCAGCAGTTCGGCGGCCGGGCCCGCGCTGGTCCACTGCGGGGGATCGTCGCCGTAGGTGAACGTGGGATAGACCGCCGCCACCAGGCGGATCAGCAAATTGAGAAAGAGCGCCCGTTCCGGCTTGTCGGCCGCAGGCGCCAGCCCGGCTTGGGGCGCCACGTCGTTCAGGTGCAGGATCATGGCGGCGCTCTCGGTCATGACCCCGCCGTCCGGCAGCACCAGCGTGGGCACCTGCCCCAGGGGATTCAATTGCAGCAGCCTGTCACGCTCGGCGCAGGGCTTGAGGTACGGCAGGTCTGTCAGCGTATGCGGCACATTGGCCAGCACCAGCGCCATCTCGACGATGGCGGATCCGCAACCGGCGGACCCGATCAGCTCATACGGTTTCATGGCGTTCATCCTCCCTGTTCTGCCGGCGCCAGGCGCAGCAATTCGCCCGGCGAGGCGTCGGTCAACACGTACACATAGCCGTCCGGCCCTTGCCGCACGTCGCGTATCCGCTGCTTGCGGTCCGTCAGCAGCCACTCCTGGGCCACCACGCGGTCGCCGTCCAAGGTCAGGCGGATGAGATTCTGGTTGGCGAGCGCGCCGATGAATACGGAGTTGCGCCAGGCCGGAAACCGGTCCGCGTTGTAGAAAGCCATGCCGCTGATGGCCGGCGACTTGGGCCACCAGTACAGCGGCGCCTCCATGCCGGGCAGTTCCGCGCCCTTGGCTTCGGGGATGGGCTGGCCGGAATAGTTGATGCCGTGGGTGACCAGCGGCCAGCCGTAGTTCTTGCCGCGCTGGACCAGATTGATCTCGTCGCCGCCGCGGGGGCCGTGTTCGTTTTCCCAGAGCTGCCCGGTCCAGGGGTTGAGCGCCATGCCCTGGGGATTGCGATGGCCGTAGGACCATATCTCGGGCCGCGCGCCGGCCTGGCCGACGAAGGGATTGTCGGTCGGCACCGAACCGTCGACCTTCAGCCGCACCACCTTGCCTTGCAGCTTGTCCAGGTCCTGCGCGGTAGGCCGCTGGTTGTTTTCGCCCAGCGAGATGTAGAGATAGCCTTTACCGTCGAACACCAGCCGCGAGCCGTAATGCAGGCCTGACGACAGCTTGGGTTGCTGGCGGAACAGCACACGGAAATCCTCCAGCGTCGTGCCGTCGGCGGACAGCCGGCCGCGGCCTACCGCGGTGCCGCTCTTCGAGCCCTCGGCTTCGGCATAAGACAGGTAGACGTATCTGTCCTTGGCAAAATCCGGCGACAGCGCCACGTCCAACAGGCCGCCCTGGCCCTGCGCCGCGACCTTGGGTACGCCGGCCAATGGCTTGGACAATCCGCCCGGAATGCGCAGCAGCCTGAGACTGCCGGGACGCTCGGTAATGAGCACGCCGCCCTCGGGCAGAAAGGCCATGGCCCAGGGATGGTTGAGGCCGCCCACCACGGCCGTGACGCGGGCCGGGACGGAAGCGGGTTCGGGACCGGGCTGCGCGGACACCGCCAACGCGGCGCACAGCGTGAACGACAGCAACAGCGCGCGCGTAATCGCGGCGGGGCGTGACGGCATGGGCATCTCCGGCAACGGGTGGCGTACCATATCGGCCAGGAACGGAGATCCCCGTCCTTGCTCTCAGGAGACCCCATCTGATGAAACTGTACTACATGCCCGGCGCGTGCTCGCTCGCATCCCATATCGTTCTGGAATGGATCGGCAAACCCTATGAAACGCACAAGCTGAGCCGCGACGAGCTCAAGGGCCCGGAGTTCCTGAAGGTCAACCCGCTGGGCGCCGTGCCGGCCCTGGCACACGATGGCTGGACCGTGACGCAGAACGCCGCCATCCTCGAATACCTGGCTGAACATGCCCCGGAACTGAACCTGCTGGGCGACGGCACGCCGCGCTCGCGCGCCGAAGTGCGCCGCTGGCTGGGCTTTATCAACTCCGATATCCACAAGACCTTCTCGATGATCTTCGGCGCCCCGCGTTTCCTGGGCGACGAAGCCGCGCAGAAGGAACTGGCGGCATCCGCTTCCGCGCTGCTGAGCAAGCTGTTCGCGCAGCTGGACGGCCAGCTCGCCGGCAAGTCCTACCTGACCGGCGACAAGCCCTCCATCGCCGACGCCTACCTGTACGTGGTGCTGCGCTGGGCGCACGGCAAGGAAGTGAACCTGTCGGGCCTGGATAACCTGGCCGCCTTCTTCAAGCGCATGGAAGCCGACAAGGGCGTGCAGGCCGCGCTCAAGGCCGAAGGCCTGTAAGGCTTTCCGGGGCTTGCGCCGACTGGCGCAAGCCCTCAGCGGGAAGCGTCCGACGCTTCTGCCAGATCGGGCGGCGCGCCCTCTTCCAGCGTCTTCTTCACCGCCGCCAGAAAGCGCCGCGCCAGCAAGGGCGGCGCGCTCAGATTCGAATGCGTGGCCCAGATGTCCACGCTGGCCTGCGGCGATATCGGCCGCAACACCATATGCGCGGCCTGGTCCGGCGTCACGCACCAGGCATCGACCAGCGCCGGCCCCAAACCCTGCTGCACGAACGAACAAGCAGTCACGGGCGAATGCACCTCGACCGCCGCCGCGCAAGCCGGCCCCTCGCCGAAGAAAGGCTTGAGCGCCCGCGCCAGCGGCGTGTCGCGCGGATAGCCGATCCAGGCCGCCGTGGAGAAATCCTCCGGCTGTACGACTTCGCGCGCCGCCAGCGGATGGCCGGCAGGCAGCGCGCACAGGATCGGCACCTGCGCCAGGCGCACGGACCGTAGATTGGGATGATCGGGCGGCTGCATGGAAACGCCGATGTCCGCCTGGCCCGACAGGAAATACGCTGCCAGTTCATCGAAGGTCACGCTGCGGTAATCGACCCGCGCGTCGGCGTTGCGGCCGCGGAAACGGTCCAGCGCCATCGGTATCAGGCGCTGGCCGAAACTGGCGCTGGCGACGATTTTCAGCATGCCCGCGCCCGATTGGCCAAGGCTGGCCGCCAGATCGTTCACGCGTTGGATGCCGCCATAGACCTGCTCGACTTCCGCGTACAGCCGGCGCGCCTCGGCCGTGGGCGACAGCCGGCTCTTCACGCGCTCGAACAGCTTGTAGCCCAGCCGGCTCTCGGTCAGCGCCAGCACGCGGCTGACCGCGGGCTGCGACACATGCAGCATGCGCCCCGCGCCGCTGATCGATCCGGCCATCATGATGGCCCGGAACACCTCGATCTGGCGCAGGTTCAAAGGCCGACCGGCAGTGGGTCCGACCTCGTCCGCGTAGGCATGCTCATCCATTTTTTCCCCTGGCAAATCAGCCCCAAACCGATAACGCCCGATTATAGGTTTTCGACATTTTTCGATGAGGGCGAGCGCCGTCCCGGGGTGTAACCTGCCCGCCTCAACACTAGAAAACCAGGGGAAATCCACCATGCACAGCAAAGTCATCCGCGGCCTTTCCGCGCTGGCGCTCGGCGCCGTCCTGACCGCCACGGCCACCGCCGGCGCCTATCCCGACAAGCCCATCACCTTCGTGGTGCCGTCCGCCGCGGGCGGCTCGCCCGACGTGCTGTCGCGCCTGATCACGACCCAGCTGGCGCGCGACACCGGCGCCACCGTGGTGGTCGAAAACCGCCCCGGCGCCGCCGGCAATATCGGCATCGCCCTGGTCAAGCGCGCCGCGCCCGACGGCTACACGGTCGGCTACGGCAACATCAACACGCTGGCCGTGAACCGCTCGCTGTTCAAGCGCCTGCCGTATGACGTGGACGCGGACCTGACTCCCGTGGCGCATCTGTTCGATCTGTACAACGCGCTGATCGTACCGGCCGACTCTCCGGTCAAGAGCGTGCAGGACTTGATCGACCGCGCCCGCAAGGAACCCGGCCGCCTGTCCTACGGCGCCTCGGGCGTGGGCACCACCGGCCACATGGGCGGCGAACTGTTCAAGAGCATGGCCAAGATCAACGTCATGTTCATCCCCTACAACGGCGGCCCCGCCGCCATCCAGGACCTGTTGGGCGGCCGCCTCGACTACCTGTTCGTCAACACCTCGGAAGCGACCCCGCTGGTCAAGAGCGGCAAGGTCCGCGCCATCGGCGTAAGCAGCCTGAAGCGCCTGGCGCTGATGCCCGACGTGCCCACCCTGGACGAAGCCGGCCTGAAGGGCTATGAGACCGTCGCCTGGGGCGGCGTGGTCGCGCCCAAGGGCACGCCGCCGGAAGTGGTCGCCACCCTGAACGCCGCCATCCAGAAGGCGCTGCAGGCGCCTGACGTACGCACCGGCCTGGCCACGCTGGGCGCCGAACCGGCCAGCGGCTCGCCCGCCGACTTCAAGCAGCTGATCGACCGCGAAACTGCCAAGTGGCAACAGATCATCGACGGCGCCGGCATCGAGAAACTCGATTGAACATGAGCACGCGCATGCTGCAAGCAGACTTCATCGTGGCAGGCGCCACGCTCATCGATGGCAGCGGCGGCCCCGCCCGCCAGGGCGACCTGGCGGTGCTGGACGGACGCATCGCGGCGCTGGGCGAGTTCGCCCATCCCGCCGGCGTCCCCGTCATCGACGCCTGCGGCCTGACGCTGGCGCCCGGCTTCATCGATTCCCACACCCACGACGACGGCTACCTGCTGGCGCACCCGGACATGCTGCCCAAGGTCTCGCAGGGCATCACCACCGTGGTCACCGGCAATTGCGGCATCAGCCTGGCGCCGCTGACCGGCGCCGCGATCCCGCAACCGCTGGATCTGCTGGGCCCGCCCGAGCTGTTCCGTTTCGGCACCTTCCGCGCGTGGATGGACGCGCTGCGCGCCACGCCCGCCGCCGTCAACGTCGCGCCCCTGGTCGGCCACACCACGCTGCGCGTGGCCGTCATGGAAGACACCTCGCGCGCCGCCGACACGGACGAGCGCACCGCCATGCGCGAATTGCTGCAAGAAGCGCTGGACGCGGGCGCCTTCGGCGTTTCCACCGGCACCTTCTACCCGCCGGCCAGCGCCGCGCCCACCGACGAAATCATCGACGTCTGCGCGCCGCTGCGCGGCCGTCCCGGCGTGTACGCCACCCATTTGCGCGACGAAGCCGATCACATCCTCCCGGCCATGGAAGAAGCGCTGCTGATCGGCCGCGAACTCGATTGCCGCGTGGTGTTCTCGCACCACAAGCTGGCCGGCGAACGCAACCACGGCCGCAGCCGCGAAACCCTGGACCTGATCAGCCGCGCCGCCGCCACCCAGGCTGTGTGCCTGGACTGCCATCCCTACCCCGCCACCTCCACGATGCTGCGGCTGGACCGGGCGCGGCTGGCCAGCCGCACCATGATCACCTGGTCCAAGGGCTACCCCGAGGCCACCGGCCGCGACTTCAGCGACGTGATGGCTGAACTGGGCCTGGACGACGAAGCCGCCATCGCCCGCCTGGCGCCCGCCGGCGCCATCTACTTCCTGATGGACCCGGCCGACGTCGGCCGCATCTTCTCGCATCCGCTGACCATGGTGGGTTCCGACGGCCTGCCGTTCGACCCGCATCCGCATCCACGCCAATGGGGCACTTTCACCCACGTGCTGCGCGCCATGGTGCGCGAACAAGGCCTGCTGACACTGGAAGCCGCCATCCACAAAATGACCGGCCTCGCCGCGGACCAATACGGCATCGCGCAGCGCGGACTGCTGCGCGAGGGGTATCATGCTGACCTGGTGCTGTTCGATCCCGCCACCGTGACAGATGTGGCCACTTTTTCAGCTCCCATTCAGGCAAGCCAAGGCATCCAGACAGTTTGGGTCAACGGCAAGCAGGTCTGGGACGGGGAACGAACCGGCGCCGAACGCCCGGGCCAGGTTCTGACGCCCGGGACGGCATTACCTCGGAGTGAATAACGTGAACAACTATTCCCAGGGTTGTTACCTGGGTGTATTGGGCGGCATGGGCCCCATGGCCGGCGCGGCCTTTGCCCTGCGCCTGGCGGCACTGACGCCCGCCGCGATCGACCAGCAGCACATCCCCACGCTGCTGCGCAACGACCCCCGCATTCCCGACCGTTCCAGCGCCTACATGGCCGGCGGCGAGAATCCCCTGCCCTACATGCAGGAAGGCGTGCGCTTCCTGCAGGACGCCGGCGCGCGGCTCATCGCCATTCCCTGCAACACGGCCCACCTCTGGTACGACCAGATCGCCGCCTCCACCGGCGTGCCGGTGCTGCACATCATCCAGGCCGTCATCGACGACCTGCGCCGCCTGGGCCTGCCTTCCGGCCGCATCGGCCTGATGGGCACCGCCGCCACCTTGAAGCTGGGCCTCTACCAGCGGCATCTGGAAGCGCAAGGCTACCAATGCATCGTGCCGGACGACGATGAAGTCGAGCGCTACTGCATGGGTTCGATCCGCGCGGTCAAGGCCAACCGCCTGGAAGACGCCTATGCCCCGGCCGCCGAATGCATCGCCCGCCTCAAGGCGCGCGGCGCGGATGCCGTGGTGCTGGGCTGCACCGAACTGCCGCTGGCCGTGCCGCACGCGCTGCGCCCCAGCCTGGGCGTGACGCTGACGGATTCCATCGACGCGTTGGCGCGGGCAGCGATCGCGCACTACCAGGCCGAGGAACTGGCGGCGGCTTGAACCGCCTGCCGGCCGCGAAGCGAAAAAAAAGCGCATCTTGCGATGCGCCCCAATTTCCCTTCGCGGGGAATTGCCATCAACCGCCCAGATACGCCTTGCGCACCTGATCGTTGACCAGCAGGTTGGCGCCGGTGTCCTGCAGCACGACCCGGCCGTTTTCCAGCACGTAGCCGCGGTCGGCCACGCCCAGCGCCTTGTTGGCGTTCTGCTCGACCAGGAACACGGTCACGCCCTGTTCCCGGATCTCGCGGATGATGTCGAAGATCTGGGCGATCACCAGCGGGGCCAGGCCCAGCGTGGGTTCGTCCAGCAGCAACAGGCGCGGACGCGTCATCAGCGCGCGGCCGATGGCCAGCATCTGCTGCTCGCCGCCCGACATCAGGCCGGCGCGCTGGCTGGCGCGCTCCTTCAAGCGCGGGAACAGCCCATAAACGTGGTCGATGCCCGCCTGAATCTCGTCGCGCTTGGCGAAGAAACCGCCCATCATCAGGTTCTCGGCCACGGTCAGGTCCTTGAAGACCCGCCGCCCTTCCGGCGAAATGGCGATGCCACTGCGCATGATGTGGTGCGTGTCCTTGTGGGTGATGTCCTCGCCCTCGAACGTGATCTTGCCTTCCTTGGCCCGGGGGTTGCCGCAAACCGTCATCAACAGCGTCGTCTTGCCCGCGCCGTTGGCGCCGATCAGCGTGACGATCTCGCCCTTGTTGACTTCTACCGACACTCCGTTCAGCGCCTGGATGGCGCCATAGTAGGTATGAATGTTGTCCAGCTTAAGCATTATTCCTCCCCCAGGTACGCCTTGATGACGCGCTCGTCGTTGCGCACCTGCTCGGGGGTGCCGGTAGTGATGGGCTTGCCGTGCTCCATGACCAGGATGCGGTCCGAGATGCCCATGATCAGGCTCATGTCGTGCTCGATCAGCAGCACCGCGACGCCGAACTCGCGCCGCAGCTGGTCGATCAGCGACTGCAGATCACGCTTTTCCTGAGGGTTAAGGCCCGCCGCCGGTTCGTCCAGCATCAAGAGCCGCGGCTTGGTGATCATGCAGCGCGCGATCTCCAGGCGGCGCTGATGGCCGTAAGCCAGGTTGCCCGCTTCGCGGTTGGCGAACTCGCGCAAGCCCATGAAATCCAGCCATTGCGCCGCGCGCGCCAGCGCATCGGTCTCGGACTGGCGATAGGACTTGAGCTTGAGCAGGCCCGGCAGGAGCCGCGACTCCACCTGGGTATGCTGCGCCACCAGCAGGTTTTCCAGCACGGTCAGCTGCTTGAACAGGCGCACGTTCTGGAACGTGCGCACCAGCCCATGGCGCGCGACCTTATGGCTGGGCAGGCCGGTGATGGCCTTGCCGTCCATGGTGATGTCGCCCGCCGTCGGGGCATAGAAGCCGCCCACGCAGTTGAACACGGTGGTCTTGCCGGCCCCGTTGGGGCCGATGATGGCGAACACCTCGTCGGATTTGACTTCGAACGCCACGCTGTCGACGGCCAGCAGGCCGCCGAACCGCATGGTGAGTCCGGATACTTTCAGCAATGCCTCGCTCATTTAGCCAACTCCACATGGGGACGCTTCATGGGCAACAACCCCTGCGGACGCCACATCATCATCAATACCATCACCAGGCCGAACATCAGCATCCGGTACTCGGCGAATTCGCGCGCGACTTCCGGCAGTACTGTCAGCAGCACGGCCGCCAGGATCACGCCCACCTGCGAGCCCATGCCGCCCAGCACCACGATGGCCAGGATCAGCGCGGATTCGATGAAGGTGAAGGACTCCGGGTTCACCATGCCCTGGCGCGCCGCGAAGAACGCGCCGCCGAAACCGGCGAACATGGCGCCCAGCGTGAACGCGGAGAGCTTGATGCGCGTGGGGTTCAAGCCCAGCGAACGGCAAGCGATCTCGTCTTCGCGCAGCGCTTCCCAGGCGCGCCCGACGGGCATGCGGATCAACCGGGTCGACACGAACAGCGTGGCCAGCGCCAGCAGCAGCGCCATCAAGTACAAATAGACCACCATGTGCTGGTTCTGGAACGTCCAGCCCATGAATTCATGGAACGTGGTGCCGCCTTCGGTGCTGGCGCGGCGCGTCATTTCCATGCCGAACACCGTCGGCTTGGGAATGCCCGAAATGCCATCCGGGCCGCCCGTCAACGTGTTCAGGTTGATCAGCAACAGGCGGATCATTTCACCGAAGCCCAGCGTCACGATCGCAAGGTAGTCGCCGCGCAGCCGCAATACCGGAAAGCCCAGGATGAAGCCGAACAGCGCCGACATGGCGCCCGCAAACGGCAGCGCTTCCCAGAAGCTCCAGCCGCCCCAGTGGTACAGCAAGGCGTAGGTATAGGCGCCCACCGCGTAGAAGCCCACGAAGCCCAGGTCCAGCAGGCCCGCGAAACCCACCACGATGTTCAGGCCCAGGCCCAGCATCACGTAGATCAGCACCAGCGTGGCGATGTCCACCGAGCTGCGCCCGGCAAAGAACGGCCAGATCACCGCGATCGCCAACAGCAGCAGCGCAAGCGGCTTGTGGGTGCTGGCCGGCGCGGCCGGCAACGTGGGCATGCTGGTCTTCAGCTTCTGGAACGGCTTGGCGATCCAGGGGCGCAGCAGCTGGAAGAAGAACACCACCGCGGCGGCGATCGCCACCAGGGACCAGTTCGACTCCATCGTGGTGCGGGCGCCCTGGCGGATCAGCTGCAGGCCGAAGACGGGGGTGACGATGACGGCCGTCAGCACGGCCGCCATCGTGGCGTTTTTCAGATTGTTGTTCGACATCAGACTTTTTCCACCTCAGGTTTGCCCAACAGCCCGGTGGGACGGAACAGCAGGATCAGGATCAGCAGCGAGAACGCCACGATGTCCTTGTACTGCGAGGAGATGTAGGCGGCCGCGAAGGTCTCGGCCAGTCCCAGCAGCACGCCGCCCAGCATGGCGCCGGGGATGCTGCCGATGCCGCCCAGCACTGCCGCGGTAAAGGCCTTGATGCCGGCCAGGAAGCCGATGAAGGGGTTGAGCTTGCCGATGGTGATGGCGATCAGCACGCCGCCCACCGCCGCCAGGATCGCGCCCATCACGAAGGTGAACGAAATCACGCGGTTGGTGTCGATGCCCAGCAGGTTCGCCATGTGCATATCCTGCGAGCAGGCGCGCGAGGCGCGGCCCATGCGGGAATACTTGATGAACAACGTCAGTCCGATCATCAGCAGCACCGTGACCACGATGATCATGATGCGCGAATACGGCACCGTCACGTCGAAGTCAGAGCCCATGTGGAACTGCACGGCGCCCGACACCAGCGATGGCACGGCCATGTCGCGCGCGCCCTGGCCCAGGGCCACCCAGTTCTGCAGGAAGATCGACATGCCGATGGCGGAGATCAGCGCCACCAGGCGGGGGCTGCCGCGCACGGGCCGGTAGGCGACGCGTTCGACGCTGAAACCGTAGATGCCGGTGACGACAATGGCCACGACCAGCATGGCCGCGATGATGAACGGTATCGGCAAGCCGCTATTGGTGCCGATGGCCGTCAGGGTGACCAGGCCGACATAGGCGCCGATCATATAGATTTCGCCGTGAGCGAAGTTGATCATACCGATGATGCCGTAGACCATTGTGTAGCCGATGGCAATCAACGCATAGATCGCGCCCAGAGACAATCCGTTGAAGAATTGCTGGGTAAGTTGGGGTATGAGGTCGGACATTATTTCTCTTGCTCCAAATGGTTCCGGCCCCGGTGGTAAGACCCGGAGCCGGAAACCTGGGCGTATTTTATAAGGGCCTGGCATCTGCGCCTGCCGGCCGCACAGCGCTTTTGGCGCATCGCTACGCGGATTACGGCAGAACGAGGACGACAGGCCCTACACGCCGGCGACGTGCCGGCGGATCGCGAGTTTACAGCTGGGTCTTCTTGCCGTCCTTATCCCATTTATAGACGGCGAATTCGAAGTTCTTCAGATCGCCCTTGGCGTCGTACTCGACCTTGCCGATGCCGGTATTGAACGTCGTCTTGTGCATGTAGTCGGCCACCTTGGCGGGATCTTCGCCCACCGCGTTGATGCTGTCGGCCAGGATCTGCACCGCGGCGTACGCCGGCATCTGGAACGCGCCGTCCGGATCGCGCTTGGCGTCCTTGAAGGCCTTCACGATGCTCTCGTTGCCGGGCAGCTTGGTGAAGTCGGCGGGCAGCGTGACCAGCAGGCCGTCGATGGCCGGACCGGCGATCGCCACCAGATCCTGGTTGGCGGTGCCTTCCGGACCCATGAACTGGACCTTCAGGCCCTGTTCACGCGACTGGCGCAGCAACAGGCCCAGTTCCGGGTGGTAGCCGCCGAAGTAGACCAGGTCCACGCCAGCCGACTTGAGCTTGGTGATGATGGCCGAGTAATCGCTGTCGCCGACGTTGATGCCTTCGAACATGGCGACGTTCACCCCTTCCTTGGCCAGGGAATCCTTGACCTGGGTGGCCACGCCCGAACCGTAGGTCTGCTTGTCGTGCAGCACGGCGACCTTCTTGGGCTTCAAGGTCTTGGCGATGTAGCTGGCGGCGTACGGGCCTTGCTGGTCGTCGCGGCCGATGGTGCGGAAGAAGAAGTGCGGCTTGATCGTGTCGGTGACCAGCGGCGAGGTCGCGCCCGGGGTGATGCCGACGATGCCCTCTTCCTCGTAGACCTTCACGGCAGCCACGGTCACGCCCGAGCAGGCATGGGCCACGGCGAACTTGGCGCCGGAGTTGACCACGCGGTTGGCGGCCGGCACGGCCTGCTTGGGTTCGCAGCCGTCGTCGATGAGGATGGGTTCGAGCTTCTTGCCCTTGACGCCGCCCTTGGCGTTGATGGTCTCGATCGCGGTCAATGCGCCGGCCTGGATCTGGTCGCCGTATTGCGTATTGGGGCCGGTCATGGGCTGGGGAATGCCGATCTTGATCGTGTCGGCGGCGTGCGCGGCGCCAGCCAAGGCAAGTGCCCCAAGCGCCATGGCTACCGGGGTAAGGCGATTCAGAAACTTCATGCGGAGTTCTCCAGCGAGGTTTTGAGCGGCTCTGTCCGACGCGGTTTATCGGTTGGGTAATCCGTTAATCCTCGTCGCCCGTCGCCGGCTTCTTGGGCAAAAACACGGTGTGGGCGGTATTCTGGAAGCAAGCCGCCATACTGTCACTGCGTGTAATCCCCAATATTTTGGTCGGCGCCTTTAATCGTGACGGATAGCGGCGGCAAGCCCATGAAATCGCTGGAGAATCGGCGACCGAGCCTTATTTAATATCTGGCGCGGGGCAAGAATTTGTGCTTGAGGATATATATTCGCGCAGATTAATACGCCGTTTAAAGACGCATTTAAATACAGTGCTTACGCGAGCCTTACGAATAATAATTAACGCGCGTAGTAATTCACTGCATTGAAGCGCGTAAGCGGGCCAAAATGCCTGCCCGCCCCAGCCTCTTACTTAAGCATTGGCCGGCTTGGCCAGATTCCACATCAGCGCGCGGAACGGCGCCAGCATGCTGATATTGACCGCCAGCTTGATGGCCAGGTCGCCCATCATCCAGGTCATCCACGGCGCGCCGGTGGCGGCAAAGGCGACACTGAAGAACACGGCGGTATCCAGGATGGCGCCCAGCACGCCCGATACCAGCGGCGCGCGCCACCAGCGCTGGTCGCGCAAGCGGTCGAACACCTGGATGTCGACCAACTGGGCGCAGATATAGGCCAGCCCCGAGGCCAGCGCGATGCGCGGCGACGCCACCCATACCGACACCACCAAGGCGGCGGCGAAGCCGAACCAGACCACCCGGCGCGCGGCCGCCGGACCGAAGCGGCGGTTCAGCACGTCGGTCACCAGGAAAGCCACCGGATAGGACAGCCCGCCCCAGGTCAGCCAATCATTCAGCGGCACCTGGACCAGGATGTTCGAGCCGACCACCACCACCAGCATGCACAGCACGGCGATGGCGAACTGCGGCCGGCTCATGAGAGCGTAGCGCCGCGCAGCAGCGCTGCCGTCCGTGGCCGTCATTTCCCGAATTCCTCCGCCAGCTCGCGCGAGCGTTGCGCGGCAGCGGCCATGGCCTCTTCGACGATGCCGGCAAAGCCCGCCGCGCCGAAGGCATTGAGCGCCGCAGCCGTAGTGCCGCCCTTGGAAGTGACGCGTGCGCGCAGCGTGGCAAGCGGCTCGGAGGATTCGGCCGCCAGGCGCGTGGCGCCGGCCAGCGTGCCCAGCGCCAGCTGCTTGGCCTGCTCGGCCGTCAGGCCGACCTTCTGGCCGCCCGCGACCAGCGCTTCCAGGAACAGGAAGACATAGGCCGGGCCGCTGCCGGACAGGGCCGTCACGCCGTCGAGCGCGGCGTCATCCGCGACCCAGACGACTTCGCCCACGCTGGACAACAGCTGCGCCGCCAGATCGCGGTCGGCCGCGTCCACTCCGTCCAGCGCCGCCAGGCCGGTGATGCCCGCGCCCACCAGGGCCGGCGTATTCGGCATGCAGCGCACCAGGCGCTTGAACGGCGCTTCGGGCGTGCCCAGCCAGCCGGCCAGCGTGTCGGCGCGGATGCCGGCCGCCACGCTTACCACCAAAGTGTCTTCGCGCAGCCATTGACGCGTGGAAGCCACAACGTCTTTCATGTTCTGTGGCTTGACTGCGAACACCCACACACGGCACCCCGCCAGGGCCTCGCTCGGCGCGGTTGCGGTAGTCATGCCGCGGGCCTGCCAGGCGGCGTGCGCATCCTGGTTTATGTCAATGACATGGATGTTGCCAGCGGCGCATACTTTGCCGGCCAGGCCGGAGGCCAGGGCGGCAGCCATATTGCCGCCACCGATGAACGCAATCGAAAGTTCGTTTTTCATAGGAGACGATTGTAAACGGGAGTTCTCGTTGGGAAAAAAAAGAAAAATGTTCGTTCGCGCCTGAAACGCGCAATTTGACAGGCGTTTAGAGTGATGTGAAAGTCACGGTTTTGTCACAAACAATTCATAAGGTGTCGTGTTTTCCGCGTCCGGACAACCCGGCCGCGTCACGCCCAACTGGAGGAACCTCTCTATGCGATCCCACCGTATTGCACTAACCTTTGCCGCCATCATGACGGCTTTCGCAGGCGCCTCCGCGCATGCCGCCACCGAGATCCAATTCTGGCACTCGATGGAAGGCGCCCTGGGCGACCGCGTGAACGGCCTGGTCGACGAATTCAACAAAAAGAACCCCGACTACCAAGTCAAGGCAGTCTACAAGGGCAACTACGGTGAATCCATGAACGCAGGCATCGCCGCGTTCCGCGCCGGCAACGCTCCCGACATCCTCCAGGTGTTCGAAGTCGGCACCGCCACCATGATGTACGCCAAGGGCGCCATCAAGCCGGTGCAGCAGATGTCCGAGGAAGTCGGTAACCCGATCGACCCCAAGGAATTCATTGGCGCCGTGGCCGGCTACTACTCGTCGGCCGACGGCAAGCTGGTGTCGATGCCCTTCAACAGCTCGACCGTGGTGTTCTACTACAACAAGGACGCCTTCAAGAAGGCCGGCCTGGACGCCGACAAGCCGCCCAAGACCTGGGAAGAACTGGCCGCCGCCGGCCAGAAGCTGAAGGCAGCCGGCCAGGAATGCGGCTACACCACATCCTGGCCGTCGTGGGTCCAGCTGGAAACGTTCTCGGCCTGGCATAACGTGCCCTACGCCACCAAGGACAACGGTTTCGGCGGCCTGGATGCGCGCATCGCCATCAATACCCCGCTGCACGTGCGCCACCTGGACAACCTGGCCAAGCTGGGCAAGGAAGGCATCTTCATGTACGGCGGCCGCGGCGACGAGCCGAACTCGCTGTTCATCAGCGGCAAGTGCGCCATGATCACCGGTTCGTCCGGCCTGCGCGCCAACATCGCCAAGAACGCCAAGTTCGAATTCGGCACCTCGACCCTGCCCTACTACGCCGACGTGCAAGGCGCGCCGCAGAACACCATCATCGGTGGCGCTTCGCTGTGGGTCTTCGCCAACAAGAAGCCGGAAACCTACAAGGGCGTGACCGCGTTCTTCAAGTTCCTGGCCAGCCCGGAAATCGCCGCCCGCTGGCACCAGCAGACCGGCTACGTGCCTGTCACCAAGGCCGCCTACGAGCTGACCAAGAAGGACGGCTTCTACGACAAGAACCCGGGCACCGAAGTCGGCGTCAAGCAGCTGAACGTCGAAACCACCGCGCAATCGCGCGGCCTGCGCCTGGGCTTCCTGCCGCAGATCCGTGAAATCGAAGACGCTGAAATCGAGCGCATCGTCTCCGGCAAGGTCAGCGCCAAGGACGGCGCCGAAAGCATCGTCAAGCGCGGCAACGAACTGCTGGAAAAGTTCGAGAAGAGTGTAAAGTAACGCCCTTCTGAAATGCCGACCAAGTCCTGTCAATCGGTATTTTCCATGCCGTAACAAGGACTTGGGCGCTTCGGCAGCACGCAGTACAAGGCTTAAGGCCCGGCATTTTCAGGGCTTTAAGCCTCTCGTATTTTACGAAGGCGGTTTCAGGCGGCGGTTACTCCAACCGCCGCTTTTCTGTACCTTGGGTTCCCCCTATGGAAAAACGCGTTGTATTCGGGCACAAGACCTTGCCCTATCTGCTGCTCCTGCCGCAGATCATCATTACCGTGGTCTTCTTCTTCCTGCCTGCCGGCCAGGCCATGTGGCAATCGCTGCGGCTGGAAGATGCTTTCGGACTGTCCTCCGAGTTCGTCGGACTGGACAACTTCATGGAACTGTTCTCGCAACAGGCCTACCTGGATTCCTTCCGCGTCACCGCCGTGTTCTCGATCCTGGTGGCGGTTGTCGGGCTGAGCGTGTCCTTGCTGCTGGCCGTCATGGCAGATCGCGTCATCCGCGGCGCCGGCCTCTACAAGACCCTGCTGATCTGGCCATACGCCGTGGCGCCCGCCGTCGTTGGCGTGCTGTGGCTGTTCCTGTTTTCGCCTTCGGTCGGCATCCTGGCCGTGGCGCTGAACCACTCCGGCGTCAACTGGAACCCGCGTCTGAACGGCAACCAGGCCATGACCCTGGTGCTGATCGCCGCCGTGTGGAAGCAGGTTTCGTACAACTTCCTGTTCTTCCTGGCCGGCCTGCAATCGATTCCGCGCTCGCTCATCGAAGCCGCCGCGATCGACGGCGCCAGCCCGTCGCGCCGCTTCTGGAGCATCGTGTTCCCGCTGCTCTCACCCACCACGTTCTTCCTGCTGGTGGTCAACATCATCTACGCCTTCTTCGACACCTTCGCCGTGGTGGACACGACCACGCAGGGCGGTCCGGGCACGTCGACCTCGATCCTGGTCTACAAGGTGTACAGCGACGGCTTCCGCGGCCTGGACCTCGGTTCGTCCGCGGCCCAGTCGGTGGTGCTGATGTTCATTGTGATTGCCTTGACGGTCGTGCAGTTCCGCTACGTCGACCGCAAAGTGCAGTATTGATTTTGTCCGAGGCTATAAACAATGGTTGAACGCCGTCCCTGGCTGGATATTCTGGCCCACGTCATTCTGCTCTGCGGCGTGGCGATGGTGGCATTTCCGCTCTACGTCACTTTCGTCGCGTCCACCCAGACCGCGCAAGAAGTGGCTTCCGCGCCGATGTCCCTCATCCCCGGCAAGCATTTCGTCGACAACTACATGCAGGCGCTGTTCGGCGGCTCGTCCGGCGGTTCCTCGGGCGCGCCCGTGGGCCGCATGATGTACGTCAGCCTGATCATGGCGCTGGCGATTTCCATCGGCAAGATCGCCATCTCGTTGCTGTCGGCCTTCGCAGTGGTGTACTTCCGCTTCCCCGGCCGCATGTTCTTCTTCTGGATGATCTTCGTCACCCTGATGCTGCCGGTTGAAGTCCGCATCGCGCCCACCTACAAGGTCGTGGCCGATCTCGGCCTGCTCAACAGCTACGCCGGCCTGACCCTGCCGCTGATCGCCTCGGCCACCGCCACCTTCCTGTTCCGCCAGTTTTTCCTGACGGTGCCGGACGAGCTGATCGAGGCCGCGCGCATCGACGGCGCGGGCCCGGTGCGATTCTTCCGCGACGTGCTGCTGCCCCTGTCCAAGACCAGCATCGCCGCGCTGTTCGTGATCCAGTTCATCTACGGCTGGAACCAGTACCTGTGGCCGCTGCTGGTGACCACGCAGGAAGACATGTACCCCGTCGTCATCGGCATCAAGCGGATGATCAGCGGCGGCGACAGCGTGACCGAATGGAACATCACCATGGCCACCGCCATGCTCGCGATGATCCCGCCGGCGCTGGTCGTCATCCTGATGCAGAAATGGTTCGTCAAGGGTCTGGTCGACACTGAAAAGTGACGCTTACCCACGCTCGCCCACCCGAACACGACTCCGAACACGAATAACTCATGGCTACTCTCAGCTTTCGCAACGTCAAGAAAACCTACGCCGGCAACGTGCCGGTCATCCATGGCATTGACATGGACGTCAAGGACGGTGAATTCATCGTCATCGTCGGCCCCTCCGGCTGCGGCAAGTCCACGCTGATGCGCATGGTCGCCGGCCTGGAAACCGTCACCAGCGGCGACATCGTCATCGACGACAAGGTCGTCAACAACCTGGAACCCGCCGAGCGCGACATCGCGATGGTGTTCCAGAACTACGCGCTCTACCCGCACATGACCGTGTTCGAGAACATGGCCTACGGCTTGAAGATCCGCAAGTTCTCCAAGGACGAGATCAAGAAGCGCGTGGACGTGGCCGCGCAGATCCTGGAACTGAGCCACCTGCTGGACCGCCGCCCGCGCGCGCTGTCCGGCGGCCAGCGCCAGCGCGTGGCCATGGGCCGCGCCATCGTGCGCGAACCCAAGGTGTTCCTGTTCGACGAACCGCTGTCGAACCTGGACGCCAAGCTGCGCGTGGCGATGCGCCTGGAAATCATGAAGCTGCATCGCCGCCTGGGCACCACCAGCCTGTACGTGACCCACGACCAAGTCGAGGCCATGACCTTGGCCCACCGCATGATCGTCATGTACCAGGGCGTGCCCGAGCAGATCGGCACCCCGATGGAAGTGTTCGAAAAGCCCGCGTCCACCTTCGTCGCCGGCTTCATCGGCTCGCCGCCGATGAACCTGATGGAAGTGAACGTGGCCGGCGACGGCACGGTGCAGACGCTGGACGGCACCGCGCTGGAAATCTCTCCGCTGCAAGTGCCCTCGCAGGTGCGCGGCCGCAAGGTCATCATGGGCATGCGCCCCGAGCACATGCTGCTGAACACCCAGGGCGTGCCGGCCGAAGTCGAGATGGTCGAAACGCTGGGCTCCGAGCAATTGGTCCACAGCCGCTGCGGCAAGTCCATGCTGGTCGTGCGCTGCACCACGCGCCAGTTGTCGGAGTCGTCAGCCAAGGTCGGCGACCGCGTCAATCTGGGACCGGACGGCCGCCATCCGCTGCACTGGTTCGAGGCCGACACCGGCCGCCGCGTGCAAGGCCTGTAACACATTCACAGGCGAAACCGGCGGCGCTGCCCGCCCGGCTCCGCCCCGCCCGTTTCCGTCCGGAAACGGGCTTTCCCCCGATCAATACGAGTACGTCATCATGGTGCCTATGGTGTACTGCGCGCGGTCCTTCACGATGGGGCTGTCGGCGGCGTCGCCAAACAGGCGCCGCGCTTCCGCCGCCGTGGTCCACGACCAGGACTTGCTCAGCGGCACCGTCCAGGTCGCGCCCAGGCCCACACTTTCGAGGCCGCCTTTTGGCGTGTACTTGCGATAGCCGGATTTCGCCGACTGGTTGCCGCTCACGCCGTACCAGGTGCGCATGTAATTGCCGTCGCCGAAGGTACCGGACAGCGCCAGCGAAATCGCTCCCGCGCTGCCCTCGTACACCGTGGTGCTGGCCCCCAGATTGAACATGGTGTAGGCGCTGCCGACATCGCGGTTGTCGCCCTTCTTGAACGCGTGCGCCACCGTCGCCGACAGGGTCACCGGACCCAGCGTCGTTTCGGCGTCCATGCCGATCTGCGCGCGGCTTTCGATATCGCCCATGCCGCGCAGCTTGTCCGACCCCTGGAACCCTTTCTTGTGGTCCTTGCGCGAGGCGCTGGGCGCAAGATAGAAGCGGAAGGTGCTGTCCAGCGCCTGCGTTTCCCAGCCCAGGCCATGGTCGGTGCCGAGGAAGAAGCCGCCCGGGCTGCGCACGCCCAGGCCGATGATGGGCACGGCGGAATATTCGTCGCTGCCGCTATAGCGCGGCGCGTAACCGGCGCCCAGCGTGCCGTAGAACAGCCATTCTTCGGCCGGCCCCTCTCCGGTCGCTACCGTCAACCCGCGCGAACTGGCCCCGCGCTGGCCGTAGACGGAACTGGTCGCAGCGTCATCGGCCAGGGATAGTCCCGGAACTAATGCCAGCAGGCACGCGGCGCCGGCGCCGCGCGTAAACAGGGAAGAACGGATTTTTCGCTTCATAACAGCTTCCAAGAAACGAGGTTGAGGGGGTAAAACCGTAGAGCCGAGGACGGCCCGATCTATTGAGTGACAGCGCCCTGCTTGGCCTGGCGCATCAGCGCCATTGCCATCGTCGACACCGCGGCGACCAGCGGTTCGCTGGTGTCGGAATTGCTCATGACGAGCACGGCAAGCTTGTCGCGCGGCGCCAGCACAAAGCGCGAATGAAAGGCTTCGGTGGCGCCGCTGTGCTGGCGCAAAGGCGCGCCGGCGATGTCCTCGCCACAGGGCGCCGCCAGCCACGACAGCGCCAGGCGGCATTCCAGCGCCAGGCCGCCCTCCACCGTTTCCATGTCGAGCACGGCGCGGGCCGACTCGGCATTCAGCACTCGGCGGCCCTGGTAGAGGCCGTCGGCGAAAAGCATGCTGGAGAAGCGCGCCATCTCGGAGGTGCTGAGCCACAGGCCGTCGGCGGCCTCATTCGGCTGCGGCGCCTCGGTCCAGGGCGCGCCGCGGCGGTAGCCCGAGGCGCGCAGATCGAGCATGCGGGAGCTGGGATGAAAGCCGGCTCGCGGCATGTTCAAGGGCTGCATGATCGTGCGGCGCACATAGGCGTCGAAGGGCTCGCTGGCCACGTGCGCGACCATGTCCCCCAGCAAGGCGTAAGCCATGTCGGCACGCGCGCGTCCCATGGTGTCTTCCAGCGATCCCGGGTGCACGGCCAGCAGGTTGCGGGCGGTGAAGGGATGCGTGCCCAGCCATTGCATGGCGCCACGGCGCGGCTGGATGTCCCAATCGGGCAGCGCCTGCGAGGCCGGCTGGTCCAGCGCCAGGCGTCCGTCATCGGCGGCGCGCAGCACGCCCGCCGCGGTGACGATCTTGGTAATGCTTCCTACGCGGTACAGCGTGTCGCTGGTGGCGCTGCGGTGGCGCAGCGGATCCGCGTAGCCGAAGCCGGTGCTCCACACCACGCGCTGGTCGTCGACGATGGCGATCGACAGGCCCGGCACGCCGGACGCATCCATGTCATAGGGGATGCGCTGGGCCAGATAGCCGACGACCGCCTGGTAGTCGCCCTGCGCGATCGGCGGCGGCGTGTCGGGAGGCACGCCCTGGCAACCGCCCGCGGCGACCAGCAACATACCTACGGCAACCAGGCGGCTGAGGGAAAACATGGCTAGCGGCAAGACCTCTGTAGAGAACTGCCGTCATGCTAGCCACGCGCGTATTCGCGATCTTTCCCGCTTTGTATGGAGTTTGTGAAGATTGCGGCGGCGGTTTGTGAAGTTTGTTTACGTGTGCCGCGCCGCGCCGTCAGGCGGTCTTCCAGCTGATCACGAACCGCGCGCCGCCCAGGGGGCTGTCGCTGGCCTGCACCGTGCCGTTGTGCCAGCGTGCCACCCGACTGACGATGGCCAGGCCCAGCCCCACCCCGCCCGTGCCGCGGTCGCGGCTTTCATCCAGGCGGATGAAGGGCTCGAAAACTCGCTCGCGGTCCGCCGGCGGGATGCCTGGGCCGTCGTCGTCCACGATCAGCACGTACTCGCGCGCGCCAGGACTGATCAGGCTGACCTGGACCTGCCGGCCGGCATGCCGGATGGCGTTCTGCAGCAGGTTGAGCAAGGCGCGCGTCATGTAGCGCTGGTGCAGGTGTACCTCGGGTACCTGGCACAGCGCCACCTCGCAACGCACGCCTGAGACCCCGGCCTCGAATGCGGCATGCTGCACCACCGAATCCAGCCAGCCGCGCGCATCCTGCGCCTGCAGCGCCACGCCGTCGCCCTTGTGCTCCAGGCGGGCGTACATCAGCAACTCGGAAGCCATGGCATCCAGTTCGGCCACGTCGCTCTTCATTTCCTCGACCAGCCGCTTGCGGGCGGCCGGGTCCTCCTCCCGGTCCATCATGTCCAGTTCGAACGACAGGCGCGCAATCGGCGTGCGCAGTTCGTGCGACACGGCGTTGGTCAGGTCGCGCTGGTTGCCTACCAGGGCGCTGATGCGGTCGGACATCTGGTTGAAGGTATCGCCCAGGTTGCGGATGCTGGAATGGCGCGAGAGGCGCGCGCGCGCCTGCAGATCGCCCTGCCCCATGCGCAGGGCTGCGGTCTTCAGGGCCTCCAGGTCGCGCCAGATGGGCAAGGCCCACACCAGCATGAAGGCGCACAGCAGCAGGCCCAGGGCGGAATACACCGCCGCCATCAGCCAGGGGCCGATGGACGGTTCGGGCGGCAGTTTGACCTCGAGCCATTGCTTGCCCGGGCCCGGAATCGCCGCCACGAAGGTCTGCTGCTTGTCGCGCACGAAGAAGCTGCCGGACTCCACCATGGCGCGCTCGTCTTCGGTAGCCCCGTAGCTGTCGGCGTCGACCACCTTTAGCGCCAGGCCGTAATGCGGCGCCAGCGCGTCGCGCACGTGCGCCTCGCGCTCGGCGGGCGGCACGCCGCCCAGTTCCTGCACCAGGCTGTGGATCTGGCCCCGCACCGCTTCGCGCGTGTAAGCATCGCTGACGGGTTCGAAGAAGTAATTGGCCGACCGGTCCACCACTTCGTTGGAAATGACGAAGCCTATCGCCAACACCACGAACAGCCGCAGGACAAACTTAAGCATCACCGCCCTCGTGTGCCTTGGGCGAGAACAGATAGCCCTTGCCCCACACGGTCTTGATGCGCGCGGGGTCGCGCGGATCGTCGTCCAGCTTGCGCCGCAGCTTGCTGACGCAGACATCGACGCTGCGGTCCAGCCCGTTGAATTCGATGCCGCGCACCGCATTGAGCAGGTCGTCGCGGGTCAGCACCTGGCCGGCCTGGCTGGCCAGCGCCCACAGCATTTCGAACTCCATCGTGGTCAGGTCCACTTCAGAGCCGGCATGGACCACGGCGCGCGTGCGCCGGTCTATGACCAGGGGACCGAACTCCAGGCGCTCCGGCGGCTCGTCCAGCTGGCTGTGCCGCCGCAGCAGCGCCCGGATCCGCGCCAGCAGCACGCGGGGTTCCACGGGCTTGATGACGTAGTCGTCCGCGCCCGATTCCAGGCCCAGGATCTGGTCCAGGTCGTCTTCGCGGGCAGTCAGCATCAGGATGGGCGCCGACGAGAACGCGCGCAGGTCGCGGCAGACCTGCAGGCCGTCACGGCCGGGCAGCATCAGGTCCAGGATGGTGATGGCCGGGTCATGCCTGCGGAAAGCCTCCACCGCGTGATCGCCGCGGTAGGCCTGGGCCACATTGAACCCGTGCTGCTCCAGGAACTGCGCGATCAGGCGCGACAGTTTCGGATCGTCTTCGACTAACAAGGCCTTGGTCATGGTGTCCAGACAGAAAAAAGTGAGGTCGATGGCGCCGCATTCTACGCAATCGCGGCGGACGGGCGTTCGACCGGGAAGCCTACCGCCGGTTCCGCCGCCCGACGGAAGACCAAAAAAGCCGGGCCGGAAGACTGTCGCTTCCGGCCCGGCATGTCGTGGAACGCAGAGTGGTTCCGCCCGTGTCGCGGGCCGCAGGCCCGCTCGCGGACTTACTTGTAGACGGTCTTGGAACCGTCCTTGTGCCAGGTGAACACGTCGAACTGGAAGTTCGTCAGGTCGCCTTGCTTGTTCCAGGACACCTTGCCGATAGGCGTGTCGAAGGAGTTGGCGTGCAGGTACTTGGCGACCTTGGTCGGGTCGTCGCTGCCCGCGCCCTTGATGCCGTCGGCGATGACCTGGGTAGCCGTGTAGGCGGTCATCTGGAAGGCGCCGCTGGCGTTGCGCTTCTTGGCCTCGAAGGCCTTGACGATGTCGGCGTTGGCGGCGTTCTGGGTGAAGTCGGCCGGCAGCGTCAGCAGCATGCCTTCGACGGCGTCGCCGGCAATGGCGTTGATGTCGGGGTTGCCCGTGCCTTCCGGACCCATCCACTTGGCCTTCACGCCCTGTTCGGCCGCCTGGCGCAGCAGCAGGCCCATTTCGGGGTGGTAGCCGCCGTAGTAGACGAAGTCCACGCCCTGGCTCTTCAGCTTGGTGATGACGGCCGAGTAGTCGCTGTCGCCGGCATTGATGCCTTCGAACACGGCGACGGCCACGCCACCCTTCTCCAGGTCGTTCTTGACCGCGGTGGCGATGCCCTGGCCGTAGGACTGCTTGTCATGCAGTACGGCGACCTTCTTGGGCTTGATCTTGTCCAGGATGAACTTGGCGGCGGCGGGGCCTTGCTGGTCGTCGCGGCCGATGGTGCGGAAGATGAACTCGTAGTTCTTGCCGTCGGTCAGCGCCGGCGACGTGGCCGAGGGCGTGACCATGACCACGCCTTCGTTGTTGTAGATGTCGGCGGCGGCGATGGTGGCGCCCGAGCACACGTGGCCCACGACGAAACCGATCTTGCTGTTGACGACGCGGTTGGCGGCGACCGGGCCTTGCTTGGGTTCGCAGCCGTCGTCGATCACGACGGTTTCCAGCTTCTTGCCGTTGATGCCGCCGGCGGCGTTGATGCGTTCGACCGCGGTATCGACCCCTTCACGGACCATATCGCCATACTGAGTGACCGCGCCGGTGGTGGGGCCGACGACGCCGATCTTGATGGTTTGCGCTTGCGCTCCCGAGGCAAACGCCAGACCGGCCGCGACGCCCAGCGCTGCGATGACCGGGGTCAGACGAAATACTGGCTTCATGTGTGGACTCCTCTAATGATTTGTAATCGTTAGTTTTTTGCACCGTGGCGGACGCCGGATCATCTCCAGGCCAAGCATGCCTGCTGGACTGCCCTTTGCAGGGGTTTCGGCCCCGGTCACGCCCGGTTGCATTGCGATTGCACGGCAAGCATACACTGAAAAATAGCCCTTCCCAGGCCAGTTTCGGACCACTTTGATACCCGTCCGATTATTGCGCTGCGGCATTCTTCGCCGCCCGCCCTTATGCCCGCCAGCGTATATGCAAAAGACGATTTATTCGTTTGCGTTACTAAGGCCGCGCGGCATCATGGCCGCCATGAGACTCCAACCGATCATCGTTCCCGGATGGAAAAACTCCGGACCCCAACACTGGCAATCGCGCTGGATGGCCCTGCTGCCGCATGCGCGCCGGGTCGAACAACGCGACTGGGAACATCCGGCTCCCAGCGAATGGATCGCGGCGCTTGCCACCGAAGTGAATGAGGCCCGCAGTCCCGTCCTTCTGATTGCGCACAGCCTGGGTTGCCTGATCAGCGCCGCCTTGCCGGTGCCGCTGCGCGCCAAGATCGCGGGCGCCCTGCTGGTGGCGCCCGCCGACGTTGAACGGGAAAGCGCGCCCGCCTGCCTGCGGGACTTCGCGCCTGTGCCGCGCCAGTCGCTGCCCTACCAGAGCGTGTTGGTCGCCAGCGACAACGATCCGTATTGCCAGCTGGAACGCGCCCGCGCCTTCGCGCGCGATTGGGGCAGCCGGCTTGTGATCGTGCCGGGCGCGGGCCACCTCAATGCCCACAGCGGCCTGGACGACTGGCCGCAAGGTTTGAAGCTGCTAGGCGCGCTGCGCCGCCGGGCGGTATGGCGGGTATCGCCGCCGCCCGAACGCATCGCGCCGATTCCCGCCCGGCCGCTGTCGCACCAGACCTGAGCGCGGTCTGGCCACAGACGAAAAAAAACCGGAGCCGCGAGGCTCCGGTTTGCTCATGCGGCGGCTGCCGCTGCGGTCACTGCAGCAGGCTGCGCAACATCCAGGCATTCTTTTCGTGCACGTCCAGACGTTGCGTCAGCAGGTCGGCCGTGGGCTGGTCGTTGGCGGCATCGGCCTTCTCGAACGCGGCGCGCGCGGTCTTGGCGACGGACTCGTTGGCGGTCACCAGCAGACGCACCATTTCCAGGGCCTCGGGCACCGAGTCCGGCTCGGAGATCGAAGACAGTTTGCCGAATTCGCGATAAGTGCCCGGCGCGTAATGGCCCAGCGCGCGAATACGTTCGGCGATGCTGTCCAGCGCATTCCACTCTTCCGTGTACTGGGTCATGAACATCAGGTGCAGCGTGTTGAACATGGGCCCCGTGACGTTCCAGTGGAAGTTGTGCGTCATCAGGTACAGCGTGTACGAGTCGGCCAGCAGCTTGGACAGTTCGCCGGCGACGGCGGCGCGGTCCTTGTCCGAGATACCGATGTTGATGCGCGGAACGCTGGAGGTCTTCTTGGGGGACTTGGCCATTGCTAGCTCCTAGGGATGAATGTGCGAAACAAGGATAACACTGCAAATACGGCGAAATGCCGCAATATCCGCTGCTACGGTCAATAAGTCCTGCGACCTTTTGACGCGGCGCAAGCCGCGCGCGCCGGGCCGCCGGACAACGGCCTGGAAATCAATCCTGCACCGCCGCGACCTCGTCGGTCAGCATCTTCACGCCAGGCAGATCGCAGGCATACACCGCCTGAGCCAGCGCCTCGATGGCGGCCAGGCGCGGGAAGCTGCGGCGCCAGGCCAGCACCACGCGGCGCTCCGGCACATGGCCCTCAAACGGCAGATAGCGCAACAGGCTGTTGGAAGGCGGCTGCTCCGGCACCGCGGTCACGGGCAGGACGGTCACGCCTATGCCGGCAGCGACCATGTGGCGGATGGTCTCCAGCGAGGACCCTTCGAAGGTGCGCTGGATGCCGTCGCTAGCGGCCGAAAAACGCGACAGTTCGGGGCAGACTTCCAGCACTTGATCGCGGAAGCAATGGCCGCTGCCCAACAGCAACATGGTCTGCTGCTTCAGGTCCTGCGCGTCGATGGATTTGCGCCGCGCCAGCTCGTGGTCATTGGGCACGGCCACGATGAAAGGCTCATCGTAGAGGGGCTGCATGACCAGGCCGGCCTCGGGCAGCGGCAAGGCCATGATGGCGCAGTCGATTTCGCCCTGACGCAGCAGCTCGACCAGGCGCACCGTGAAGTTCTCTTGCAGCAGCAGCGGCATCTGCGGGGTGCGGCCGATCTGCACCGGCACCAGCCGCGGCAGCAGGTACGGGCCTATGGTGTGGATGACGCCGACGCGCAAGGGGCCGGCCAAGGGGTCATGCCCCTGGCGCGCAATTTCCTTGATGCTGGCGCTTTCTTCCAGCACCTTCTGCGCCTGCGCCACGATGCGCTGGCCAATCGGGGTGACGCCAACCTCGGCGCCGCCGCGCTCGAACAGCGTCACGCCCAACTCGTCCTCCAGCTTGCGTATCGCTACCGAGAGCGTGGGCTGGCTGACGAAACAGGCCTCGGCCGCCCGGCCGAAATGCCGTTCGCGCGCCACGGCGACGATGTACTTGAGTTCGGTGAGAGTCATGGTGGACTACGCCCCCCGGGGTTATGCCCCAGCCTCGTGGCTGGCGCTTGCTAGATTAAGGTTGGCGGCTGGCTGCATGGTCAGGTGCGCAGGAAGTCCTCGCGCCCGCGCATCCAGCGCGCCAGATGCGCTTCGACCGCGGCCGGGTGTTCGGCGCGCAGCCAGACCGCGGCGTCGCGCGCGTCCTCGGCGATGGCCGCGTCGGTTTCCAAATCGGCGAAGCGCAATAGCGCCATGCCCGACTGGCGCGTGCCCAGGAATTCGCCCGGGCCGCGCTGTTCCAGGTCGCGCCGGGCGATTTCAAAACCGTCGGAGGTTTCGAACATGGCCCGCAGCCGTTCGCGCGCCACTTGCGACAGCGGCGTCTGATAGAGCAGCACGCATACCGATTCGGCGGTGCCGCGCCCTACCCGGCCGCGCAGCTGGTGCAGCTGGGCCAGGCCGAAGCGTTCGGCGTGTTCGATCACCATGAGCGAGGCGTTGGGCACGTCCACGCCGACCTCGATGACCGTAGTGGCGACCAGCAGGTCCACCTCGCCATCGCGGAAGGCCTGCATCACGGCAGCCTTCTCGGCTTGCGGCAGCCGGCCGTGCACCAGGCCGATGCGCAGGTCCGGCAGATCGACCCGCATGCCTTCGTAGGTATCCACGGCGGTCTGAAGTTCCAGGGCCTCGCTTTCCTCGACCAGCGGACAGACCCAGTAGGCCTGTTGCCCGCCGCGCGCGGCCTGCGCGATGTGGGCGATGACTTCCTCGCGCCGCGCGTCCGACACCAGCTTGGTCAGGACGGGACTGCGCCCGGGCGGCAGCTCGTCGATGACCGAAACGTCCAGGTCGGCGAAGAAGGTCATGGCCAGCGTGCGGGGAATCGGCGTCGCGCTCATGTTGAGCTGGTGCGGCACGTTGCGGCCGCGCACGGTTTCGCCCTTGCGCGTCAGCGCCAGGCGCTGCCCGACGCCGAAGCGGTGCTGTTCATCGACGATGGACAGGCCCAGCCGGTGGAATTCGACGTGGTCCTGGATCAGGGCCTGCGTGCCCACGATCAATTGCACGCTGCCGTCCGCCGCCGCTGCGGCCGCCTCGCGCCGCGCCTTGGCCGACAGGCTGCCGCTCAGCCAGGCCACGTTTACGCCCAGCGGCTGCAGCCAGGACACCAGCTTGCGGAAGTGCTGTTCCGCCAGGATTTCGGTGGGCGCCATCAGCGCGACCTGGGCGCCGCTGGCAATGGCCTGGGCGGCGGCGATGGCCGCCACCACGGTCTTGCCGCTGCCCACGTCGCCCTGCAGCAGTCGATGCATGGGATACGGCTTGGCCAGGTCGGCGGAGATTTCCTGGACCACGCGCTCCTGCGCGCCGGTCAGCTTGAACGGCAGCGCTTCATATAACTTGGCGACCAGGCCGCCGGCCTCGTTGCGCGCCGGCAGCGATTCGGCTTCCTTGACGCGGCGCGCGGCGCGCGCGGCCGCCAACGACAGCTGCTGCGCCAGCAGCTCGTCGAACTTGATGCGGCGCCAGGCGGGATGCACGCGGTCCAGCAGAGCCTGCTCGGACTCGCCTTGGGCTGGCGTGTGCAAGGCGCGGATGGCCGGCTCGAACGGCGGCAGGTCGTAGCGCGCGCGCGCCTCGTCGGGCAAGGTGTCGGACAGGTCGGCGCGGTCCAGCGCCTGCGCGATGGCGCGGCGCAAGGTCAGCTGGGGCAGGCCTTCGGTGCTGGGATAGACGGGCGTCAGCGCGGTGGGCAACGGCGCGTCGGCATTGGTCATGCGCGGGTGCACCATCTGGCGCCCGAACAGCCCGCCGCGGACCTCGCCGCGCGCGCGCAGGCGCTTGCCCACGCTGACTTGCTTCTGCTGGCTGGGATAGAAATTCAGCCAGCGCAATTGCAGTTCGCCGCTGTCGTCCGCCAGGGTGGCGGTCAGCTGGCGCCGGGGCCGGTAGGAGACCTCGGATTTCGTGATCTCGCCTTCCACCTGGCCGGCAAAACCAGGCCGCAGATCGCTGATCGGGACGATGCGGGTTTCGTCTTCGTAGCGCAGCGGCAGGTGCAGCACGAAGTCCTCGGGCAGCACCAAGCCCAGGTTACGGAGCTTGCGCTCCGTATCCGTCATCGCTTTGCCGGCGCCTTTGTTATCGGCGCCGGACCGCTTGGAAGCCGCGGTTGCGGCCGGCATGGAGAAACGAACCTCTGGATTGAAAAGTCCGGGCAGGCTTTACAGGACCAGGATGGCTTCAACTTCGAACTGCGCGCCCTTGGGCAGGCTGGCTACGCCGATGGTCGAGCGCGCCGGGAACGGCTGGGGAATGATCTCGGCCATGATGGCGTTGGCGGCCGTGAACTTGCCCAAGTCGGTCAGGAACAGCGTCAGCTTGACCACATTGTCCAGCGTGCCGCCGGCGGCCTTGATGACTTCCTGCATGTTGGCGAAAGCCTGACGCACCTGGGCGTCGAAGTTCTCGGAAACCAGATCGCCAGTGCCCGGCTCCAGGCCGATCTGGCCCGAGAGATAGACAGTCTTGGTGCCGCTTACGGCAACCGCTTGCGAGTAAGGGCCTACCGCGGCGGGCGCGGTGTCGGTATGGATGATTTGCTTGCTCATGGGCGGAATCCTTCGAAAGACGGATAGAAGCTACAACTATCGAAGTGTATCGAGCAATAGACTTTTGCGAAAGTGGCTGAACGCCTTAGGGTGGCTGCACGACGGAATATGATCGGCCCGACAAGGCTGAGCCAGCCTGGCGTGATTGCGGCTTCGGTATAATTGGTGAGCTATCCCACGGCTTTTCAAGCGAGGCGTTTGCCATGAAAAATACCAGCCTGCAAGCCAAGGTGGACTATTGGGCAAAGGTGCGCCGTTCCAACTATGCGGCCAGCATGCGCCTGGAAGGCTATCCGGCCACGCCCGCCGACGCGAAGCGCGAACTACCTTCACGCGAAGCCGTGTTGCGCGCTCATCGCAAGCCCGCCTGACGTTGGACAAATACGGCACCGGACAGGATCCGTACTGCTACTCCGGCAGCTTCACGTTGCGTAACCGGCTGGACATCCGGGACGATGCGCGGCTCGCGCAGGCTGAGCAGGATCTTTCCGAGATCGCCGTCAGCCAGCTCGAATTTTCCCTGCCTCCCTACGACCTTGCTTACCTGAAGCAGCTCCATCGCGTGCTGTTTCAGGATCTCTACGACTGGGCGGGTGAGCTGCGCACCATCGATATTTCAAAGGGCGGCACGCGCTTCTGCAATACCGCCAGAATCGAGCCCGAGGCCAACAAAATCTTCGCGGCCCTGGCACAGGCCCACTGGCTCATCGATCTGCCGCGTGACGCCCTGATAGCCGCTGTCGCTGTCGCCTATGGCGACCTCAACATGATTCACCCCTTCCGAGAAGGAAACGGCCGCGCCCAGCGCCTCCTGTTCGAGCACCTTATCCTCAATGCGGGCTACGAGATCGGTTGGTGGTCAGTGACGCAAGTGGAATGGGTCGACGCCAACATCGCGGCCGTGATCTGCGACTATGCACCGCTGAAGGCGGTGTTCCAACGCTGCGTTGGCCAGCGGATAGACGGCTAGCGCGGCCCAGGCAAGCTGGGACTGTCGATATCCCCCCGATGCTCCCGCAGCAGGTCATACAAGGCCTGCGCCGCGACCGAAAGCGTGCGGCCCTTGCGCCGCACCAGGTAGAGCGGTCGGGTCAGGGCTTTGCCGGCCAGCGGCACGATGCGCAGGTCGGCGCCGCCAAAATGGAACAGCGTCATCGCCGGCACCACCGAGATGCCCAGGCCGGCGCGCACCAGTCCAGTGGCGGTCGCCAGGTGCTCCACCTCGAAGACCGGGGCCGGCGCATCGGCGCCGAGGGCGGCATCAAGATGTTTGCGCACGCTGCTGCCCCGCGCGAGCTGGATCATGGGATAGCGCAGGATGTCGCGCAGCCTGGCCTTGCCCGCGCCCGCCAGCGGATGGTCGGCGCGGCAGACCAGGAAATAGCGGTCCGCATGCAGGAACTCGCTGTCCAGCTCGTTCATGTCCGGCCGCCGCGAAGCCACCGCGAAATCCACCTGCCCTGCCTGCACCAGGTCCAGGCAGGGATCCAGCAAGGCATCGCGCAAGTCCACCATGATGCCGGGATAGGCCTCGCGAAAACGCGCCAGCAGCCCCGGCAGCCAACCTGCGGCCAGCGAAGGCAAGGCCGCCAGCGCTATCCGGCCGCGGCGCCTTGCCGCGTGGTCGCGCAGGTCTTCCATGACCAGATCCATATCGGCCAGCAGCCTGCGCGCGGTCGCGTCCAGCACCTGGCCTTCAACCGTCAGCTCCACATGACGCGTGTTGCGGTCGAACAGGCGCAAGCCCGCACTGTCCTCCAGCTGGCGGATCAGGGCGCTGAAGGCCGGCTGCGTCAGGTGGCAGCGCTGGGCCGCCCGGGTGAAGTGCTTTTCTTCGGCCAACGCCACAAAGGCGCGCAATTGGCGGGCAGACAGATTCATGGCTTTCCTCTATGAATTGATCTGATCTTTCTATTTTACTGATTAGCGGCGGATGCCTATAGTGGGCTCAGACACCTTGATCCAGCACCGCTTCCGTATGCCACTCTCCCCCCTCTACATAGGCTGCGCCTCCGGCTTTTCCGGTGACCGCAGCGACGGCGCCGCCGCCGTGGTGCGCACCCTGATTGCCCGAGGCGGCGGCGTGCTCATCTACGAAACGCTGGCCGAACGCACGCTGGCGCTGGCCCAGCTGGCGCGCAACGCGGACCCGGAGCGCGGCTACGAGCCCTTGCTGGACGAACTGGTCGGACCCGTGCTAGGCGACTGCCTGCGCCACGGCATCAGCATCGTCGGCAACTTCGGCGCGGCCAACCCCGCCGCCGCGGCCCGACGCATTGCCGCGCTCGCCCGGCAGCAAGGCTTGCCGGCGCCACGCATCGCCGTGGTGCACGGCGATGCGCTCACCAGCGATGCGCAGCGGGAATTGCTGCGTCAACGCCTGGGCGGCGCGCTGGACGGTTTGGACGTGGTCAGCGCCACTGCCTACCTGGGCGCCGCCGAGATTGCGGAAGCGCTGGCAGCGGGCGCGCAGGTCGTGGTGGCGGGCCGCGTGTCGGACCCCTCCCTGACATTGGGACCGGCGCTGGCCCACTTCGGCTGGGCCATGGACGATTGGCCGCGCCTGGGCCGCGCCACCATGGCCGGCCATATGCTGGAATGCGGCTTGCAGGTCACCGGCGGCTACTTCTGCGTGCCGGGCCTCAAGGACGTGCCGGACGTGCATGCCGCAGGCTTTCCCATCGCCGAGATCCATGCCGACGGCCAGTTCGTGATCGGCAAGGCAGACGGCACCGGCGGCATGGTCGACGCGCGCACGGTCAAGGAACAACTGCTGTATGAAGTACACGACCCCGCTCGCTACCTGACGCCGGACGTCGTCGCCGACCTGAGCCGCGCCGAAGTGGCGGAGCTGGGCGGCGACCGGGTAGCGCTGCGCGGCATCACCGGCCATGCGCGTCCCGATGAACTCAAGGTCAATGTTTGCTACCACGGCGGCTGGCTGGCCGAGGCCGAGATTTCCTATGCCGGCGTGCAGGCCGAGGCGCGCGCCCGCCTGGCGGCCGACATCGTACGCAAGCGCCTGGACCCGGCCCTGCGCCTGCGCGCCGACCTGATCGGCGCCATCAGCATCCTGGGCGACGATGCCGGCGAAATGCTGTCCAGCCTGCCCGACGGCCATGGGCGCGACGTACGCCTGCGCATCGCCGCCGAACACGGCGACCGCAAGCTGGCCGAGAGCGTGCTGCGCGAAGTGAACGCGCTCTATACCTGCGGCCCAGCCGGCGGCGGCGGCGTGCGCACCGCGCTGCGCCCGCGCCTGAACATGATGTCCTGCACCCTGCCGCGCGACGCCGTGCCCAGCGGCTGGACCTTCCTGGAGGAAGCCTCGCAATGAATCCGCCGCTGATCACGGTCCCCTTGTACCGCCTGGCGCATAGCCGCTCGGGCGACAAGGGCGACATCTCCAACCTGAGCCTGATCGCCTGGGACCCGGAATGCTATGAGACGCTGGCCGCGCAGGTCACCGAAGCCCGCGTCGCGGCCTGGTTCGCCTACCGCCATCCCCGGCGCGTCACGCGCTACACGCTGCCCACGCTGCATGCCATGAACTTCGTGCTGGAAGGCGTACTGGACGGCGGCGTCAACGATGCCCTCAACCTGGACACGCACGGCAAGAGCCTGTCCTTCAGATTGCTGGACATGACGGTCGAGGTCAGCCCGGCGCTGGCCGGCCGGCTGCCAGACATACCCGGCGACCGCCCCGCGGCCGCCTGATTTCAATTCCTATAAAAACCCCACAGGAGACACACATGCGCATCGCTACCAAAGGCCGGCTGGCCTTGCTGCTGGCCGCCGCCCTGCCCTTGAGCGCCATGGCCCAGTTCCCCGCCAAGCCCATTACCTTCATCGTGCCGTTCGCGGCGGGCAGTGCCACCGACCAGATCGGCCGCGCCATCGGCCAGGGCGTCACCGAACAGACCGGCCAGGCCGTCGTGATCGAGAACAAGCCCGGCGCCAGCGCGATGATAGGCGCCGCCGCCGGCGCCCGCGCGGCGCCCGACGGCTACACGGTGCTGATCACCACCAACACCACGCACGCCGCCAACGAACACCTCTACAAGACGCTGACCTACGACCCGGTCAAGGACTACGCACCGCTGACCTTGTTGGGCAAAGGCGGCCAGATCATGGTGGTCAATCCCAGTTCGCAGGCCAAGACCGTCGGCGACTTCCTGGCCCAGGCCAAGCAGTCGCCCGGCAAGCTGAGCTTCGGCAGCGGCAGCTCCAGCAGTCGCATCGCCGGCGAACTGCTGCAGCAGATGGCGGGCGTGCAACTGCTGCACGTGCCGTACAAGAGCAACCCGCTGGCAGTCACCGACCTGTTGGGCGGCCAGATCGACATGATGATCACCGACACGGCTACCGGCCTGCCCCAAGTCAAGTCGGGCAAGCTGCGCGCGCTCGGCGTCACCGGTCAGGCGCGTTCGCCGCTGGCGCCGGACGTCCCCACCATCGCCGAAGCCGGCGTGCCGGGCTATGAAATGGGTTACTGGTTCGCCGCCTATGCGCCGGCCGGCACGCCGCCGGATGTCGTCAAGCGCCTGAACGAGCTGCTGGTCAAGGCCACCGCAAGCGCGCCGGCCAAGCAGTTCTATGCGCAGACGGGTACGGACGTGGCCAGCTCCACCCCGGACGAACTCGCGAAGTTCCAGCAGGCCGAGTCGAAGAAATGGGGCGAAATCATCAAGAAGGCCGGCATCCAGCCCGAATAGGCCGGAGGCTCCGAGGTGATGATGTACCGGCGCGCCGCAGCCAGAAACGTCGCCACGGTGTTGCGCAGCGCCAGAAAACACAAAACCCATCGCATCGCTGCGATGGGTTTTGTATTTGGAGCCAGCGCCCGGACTTATTTGTCCACGAATGCGCGCTCGACCACGTAGTCGCCCGGCTGGCCCACGCCCGGCGAAACGGTGAAGCCGCGCTTGTCCAGCATGGCGCTGATGTCGGCCAGCATATGGGGGCTGCCGCAGATCATGGCGCGGTCGGTTTCCGGATTGATCTGGGGAATGCCGATGTCTTCGCAGAGCTTGCCGTTTTCCATCAGTTCCGTGATTCGGCCCTGGTTGCGGAACGGCTCGCGCGTGACCGTCGGGTAGTACACGAGCTTGTCGCGCACCACGTCGCCGAAGAATTCGTTGTTCGGCAATTCTTTTTCGATGAAGTCGGCATAGGCCAGCTCGCTGACCCAGCGCACGCCATGCACCAGGATGACCTTGTCGAAGCGTTCGTAGATGTCCGGGTCCTTGATGATGCTCATGAACGGAGCCAGGCCGGTGCCCGTGCCGAACAGGAACAGGTGCTTGCCCGGCTTCAGGTCGTCGACGACCAGCGTGCCCACGGGCTTGCGGCTGACCAGGATGGTGTCGCCTTCCTTCAGATGCTGCAGGCGCGACGTGAGCGGGCCGTTCTGCACCTTGATGCTGAGGAACTCGAGGTTCTCTTCATAGTTGGCGCTGGCGATGCTGTAGGCCCGCAGCAGGGGCTTGCCTTCAACTTCCAGTCCGATCATCACGAAGTGGCCATTGTGGAACCGCAAGGCCGAGTCACGCGTCGTGGTAAAGGAAAACAGGGTGTCGTTCCAGTGGTGCACGCTTAGTACGCGCTCAGTGTTGAAAGCAGCCATGTCGTATCAAATTAGGGCGACCGCCCCGGGCTATGCGCCCGGCTTGTGCCGCTGGGTCATTCCGTGCCGCAAAAAAAGACGCGGCCCGGCATTAGGGTTGACCCTATTCTACAGGGTCTCGATGATAACTGCTCTCATTATTCCGTAATACGCTTATGCCGTATTGATGGGGATCAAGGCTGCAGCCTGCCCGACTTACGAATAGTTGAACGCCGCTTTGCTTCCTGTTATCGTCGCGTTCTCATTTGATAATCATTTTCGTTAGCAGACTGTTTTGAGCGGTGGGAAGCCTGGACACCCGGGAAACCCGCTGCAGCCCTAGCCGGAGCACCTCCTCATGAACAAGCGTCCCCAATTGAATTCGCTGCTGCGCGCCCTGGCGCTGGCCGGCGCCGCCGCCTTCACCGTGTCGGCCAACGCCGCCGAGGAAGTCAGCCTCTACACCACCCGGGAACCCAAGCTGATCCAGCCGCTGCTGGACGCCTTCACCAAGGAAAGCGGCATCAAGGTCAATACGGTCTTCGTCAAGGACGGCCTGCTGGAACGCGTCAAGGCCGAAGGCGCCAAGTCGCCCGCCGACGTGCTGATGACCGTGGACATCGGCAACCTGCTGGACCTGGTCGACGGCGGCGTGACCCAGTCGATCAAATCGCAAACGCTGGAATCCGTCATCCCCGCCAACCTGCGCGGCGCCGATGGCAAGTGGTACGCCCTGTCGCTGCGCGACCGCGTGCTGTACGTGGAAAAGGACCTGAAGCTGGAAGCCTTCCGCTACGAAGACCTGGCCGATCCCAAGTGGAAGGGCAAGGTCTGCATCCGCTCGGGCCAGCATCCCTACAACACCGCGCTGGTCGCCTCCATGATCGCGCATGACGGCGCCGAAGCCACCGAAAAATGGCTGCGCGGCGTCAAGGCCAACCTGGCCCGCAAGGCCGCCGGCGGCGACCGCGACGTGGCCCGCGACATCCTGGGCGGCATCTGCGACATCGGCCTGGCCAATGCCTACTACGTCGGCCACATGAAGAATGCCGAAGCCGGCACCGACGCGCGCAAGTGGGGCGACGCCATCAAGGTCATCCGCCCGACCTTCGCCAACGCCAAGAGCGGCGGCACGCACGTGAATGTCAGCGGCGCGGCCGTTGCCGCCCACGCGCCCAACAAGGCCAACGCGGTCAAGCTGCTGGACTTCCTGGTGTCCGAGCCGGCCCAGGCCCTGTACGCCCAAGCCAACTACGAATACCCCGTCCGCAAGGGCGTGAAGCTGGACCCCGTGATCGCCAGCTTTGGCGAACTGAAGGTGGATCCGCTGCCGCTGACTGAAATCGCCAAGCATCGCAAGCAAGCCAGCGAACTGGTGGACAAGGTCGGTTTCGACAACTGATAAGCCCGTGGAATGCCACGCCTTGCGGCGCGGCGCAGCCATGTGGCAGTGACACCCGCGCGGGCCGCGCCCAGGCCAGCGCGTAGGGCCTGCTCCCTTTTTGGAGGGAGCAGGCCTTGCCATTGATGCAATCGACTTTGAAGCATGCACACTGATTCTTTGCCCCGGCCGCTGCGTCTGCGCTGGACTGAACGCGGGGCTGGCTGGCTGGCCGGCGCCGCCCTGATCGCGCTGGCCGTATTGGCGCCCGTCCTGACGCTGGGCTGGTGGGCGCTGGGCGGCGAACTCTCGCACTGGCAGCATCTGGCCAACTATGTGCTGCCGCAGGCGCTGGCCAATACCGCCGTGCTGCTGGCCGGCGTGGGCGTGCTGGTCACTCTGCTGGGCACGGGCGCGGCCTGGCTGGTCACCGCGTACGACTTCCCTACCCGCCGCGTGCTGACCTGGGCGCTCTTGCTGCCGCTGGCGGTGCCGACCTACATCATCGCCTTCGCCTATCTGGACCTGCTGCACCCGATAGGCCCGATACAGAGCGGCATCCGCGCAGTACTGGGCTACGACAGCCCGCGCCAGTTCCGTCTGCCGGACCTACGTTCGATCTACGGCGCGATCTTCGTGCTGGGCTTCGTGCTCTATCCCTACGTGTACCTGAGCACCCGCGTCATGTTCATGACGCAGGCCGCCAGCCTGCTGGAAGCGGCGCGCACGCTGGGCGCCGGCCGTGTCGCCGTGTTCTTCCGCGTGGCCCTGCCCCTGGCCAGGCCCGCCATCGTGGTGGGCGTGAGCCTGGCACTGCTGGAAACGCTGAACGATATCGGCGCCTCCGAATTCCTGGGCGTGCAGACGCTGACCGTGTCGGTCTACACCACCTGGGTCACGCGTTCCGACCTGGCGGGCGCGGCCCAGATCGCACTGACCATGCTGGCGATCGTGATCGGGCTGATCCTGCTGGAACGCCATGGCCGCAAGCGCCAACGCTACGCCAACACGCAGCGCATGCGGCCCATGCAGCCGCGCCGCCTGCGTGGCGCAGCCGGCGCCATTGCGGCAATACTGGGGTGGATCCCGGTGCTGGTGGGCTTCGTCGCGCCTGCGCTCTACCTGATCGTGGAAACCTACAAGCGCCTGCACCTGGTGGGCGGCGTGTCGCACCAATTGATCAACGGACTTTCCAACACGCTGATCGTGGCCTTCAGCGCCACCATCGTCACCCTGCTATGCGGCCTGATCGTGGCCTGGGCCGGGCGCACCCTGCGCGAAAGCTCGGGCTTCAACCCCGGCCGCGCCTGCGCGCGCATTGCCAGCCTGGGCTATGCGGTGCCCGGCACGGTGCTGGCCATCGGCCTGCTCACGCCCTTCGTCTGGATCGATACCGCGGTCGCCAAGGTGTTCGGCGGCACCGGCCTGTTCCTGATGGGGTCCATGGGCGCGCTGGTCTGCGCCTACGCGATCCGCTTCCTGGCGATTTCGACCGGGGCGCTGGAAGCCGGCCTGGCCCGCATCCCGCCGTCGCTGGAACAGGCTTCGCGCCTGCTGGGCGAAAGTTCGGCGGGCACGCTGCGCCGCGTCCATCTGCCGCTCTTGCGCCCGGCGCTGGCGGCCAGCGCCCTGCTGGTGTTCGTGGACGCCATGAAGGAACTACCCGCTACGCTGCTGCTGCGGCCCATGAATTTCGACACGCTGGCCACCTGGCTATACGCGGAAGCTGCCCGCGGCACCTATGAAGAAGGCGCCGTCGCGGCCCTGGCCATCGTGCTGGCCGGCCTGTTCCCCGTCATCCTGCTGGCGCGCACCAATCTGAAAATGGGACATTGATCATCGTGCCCGATCTCTTAGAACTCGATCACCTTTCTCTCGCCTACGACACCCCGGCGGGCCTCAAGCCCGTGGTGCAGGACCTGACGCTGGGCCTGCCCGTCGGACATATCGGCTGCCTGCTGGGTGAATCCGGCTGCGGCAAGACCACTGTGCTGCGCGCCATTGCCGGCTTCGAGCCGGTGCGGGCCGGACGCATCCTGCTGGACGGCACGGTCATTTCTTCGCCCACCGTGCAGGTGGCGCCCGAGCATCGCCGCGTGGGCATGATGTTCCAGGACTATGCGCTGTTTCCGCACTTGTCGGTAGCGCTGAACGTGGCCTTCGGCCTGCGCAAGCTGGCGCGCCCGGAACGCGCGCGCCGCGTCGAAGAGATGCTGGAACTGGTGGGTCTGGCGCATGCCGCCAACAGCTATCCCCACGAGATTTCCGGCGGCCAGCAACAGCGCGTGGCGCTGGCGCGCGCGCTGGCGCCCTCGCCCGACCTGCTGCTGCTGGACGAGCCGTTCTCGAACCTGGACGTGGACACGCGCGAACGCCTGGCCTTCGAAGTGCGCGACATCCTCAAGACCACCGGCCACACGGCCATCCTGGTGACCCACAACCAGGCCGAAGCCTTCGCCATCGCGGACCGCATCGGCGTTATGTCCCAGGGCAGCATCGCGCAGTGGGATACGCCCTACAACCTGCACCACCATCCCGCCAGCGACTTCGTGCGCGATTTCATCCGCCGCGAAGCGCTGGAAGAGCGGCGCGAGCAGGCCTACGCCCGCGGCCGCTGAGTCTGCGCCGGCCGCTCAGTCGGCCGACAGCTTCACCTTCTGCGACAAGGCCTTGAAGGCCTCGTGCTGGCTCTGGGTCAGGCGTTCCACTTCCTGCGGCGTGGAACCGTAGGGCATGAAGCCAGCCTGTTCCAGCTTGGTCTTCACTTCCGGCAAGGCCAGCGCCCATTGGAAGGCTTCGCTCAGGGTCCGGGTCACTTCCGGCGACATCTTCGCCGGGCCATAGACCGCGAACCAGGGATCGACCACGGCGGCTTCATAGCCCAGCTCGGCCAGCGTCGGCACATCCGGCAAGGCCGGCGCGCGCTTGCTGCCGGTCACCGCCAACGCATGCACCTTGCCCGCCTTGATATGCGGCAGCGACGCCGGCAGATTGTCGAACATCACCGGCAGATGGCCGCCCAGCAAGTCGTTCAGGCCCTGCGCGCTGCCCTTGTACGGGATGTGCTGCATGCCGGCGCCGGTCAGCTGGTCGAACATGACGCCGGCCAGATGCATGGAGGTGCCGGTGCCCGGCGTGCCGAACGAGGTGCCCGGATGCTGCTTGGCGTAGGCCACCAGGTCCTTGACGCTATCCACCTTCAAGGCCGGACCGACTTCCAGCACCACGGTGGACGCGCCCAGCATGCTGACGCCCGTGAAATCCTTAGTGGGATCGAACGGCATGGACGGGTAGACGAAGGGATTCAGGGCGTTCGTGGAAATCGCGCCGAAGCCGATGGTGTAGCCGTCGGGCGCAGCCTTGGCCACCGCGTCCATGCCGATATTGCCGCCCGCGCCGGGGCGGTTCTCGACGATAACGGGCTGGCCCAGCTTTTCGGCCACTTTCTGGCCGGCGGTGCGCGCCACCAGGTCGGTGGTGCCGCCTGCGGTATAGGGCACGATGAAGGTAATTGGCTTGGCCGGATAGCCGGCGGCAAGCGCGGCCGATGCGCCCTGGATCAGCGCCAGCGCGGCCAGGCCGCGCAGCGCGTTGAATGTGTAGCGATGCATGATGTCTCCATCCCGGTTTGTTGTTGGGTCGGGAGGCGCATCATACCGCCGGCCGCGCCACGCTTGCGCGGCCGGTGTGCGTGCAACTTCAGGCGCGCGGCTCGGGCAGCGGGATGTATTCGGTCTCGTCGCCCGGCACGATCTGGTCGAAGCGGTTGCGCTGCCAGTCCTGCTTGGCCTGCTCGATGCGGTCCTTGTTGCTGGAAACGAAGTTCCACCACACGAAGCGCGGGCCATCCAGGGGTTCGCCGCCGATCACGGCAAAGCGCGCCGCGGTCTTGGCGCGGATCTGCACGGGCCGGCCGGGCGCGAACACGACCAGGCGGCCGCTTTCGAACTCCTGGCCGTCGATCTCGACCGTGCCTTGCACCAGATAGGCGGCGCGCTCTTCGTGCTCGGCCGGAAGCACCGTGGTCGCGCCGGCCTGCAATTGCAGGTCGCCGTAAAACAGCGGCGACAGCGTCTTCACCGAGGACGTTTTGCCGAACAGCGAACCCGCCACCACCTGGGCGCGCACGCCTTCGCCTTCGACGACAGGCTGCGCATCCAGCCCGTAGTGGGTGAAGCCCGGATCGGTCTCTTCATGTTCCTTGGGCAGTCCCACCCAGATCTGCAGGCCACAGAGGCGCTGCGCGCCCTGGCGGCTTTCGGGCGAGGAACGTTCCGAGTGCACGATGCCGCGGCCGGCCGTCATCCAGTTGACCTCGCCGGGCAGGATGGTCTGAGTGTTGCCCGCGCCGTCGCGGTGCACCATGGACCCTTCGTACAGGTAGGTCACGGTGGACAGGCCGATATGGGGGTGCGGACGCACGTCTATGCCGGTACCGGGCGCGAAATCGACCGGCCCCATGTGATCCAGGAAGACGAACGGCCCGACGGTGCGGCGCTGCGCGGACGGGATGGCGCGGCGCACGGAAAAGCCGCCCAGGTCGCTGGTGCGCGGCACCACGACGGATTCAATCTGGCTTTCGCCGGCTTCGGACAAGGTGGACATGATCAGACTCTCCGGGTTGTAGGGCCAATGGCCATCTTAAGGCCTGCCGCTTGCATGGAAAAACAGCGGCGGGCGGGCTTCATCGGCCCGCCCGCCCAGGGGCTTTACGCCAGATCGAACACCAGGACTTCGGCATTCTTGCCGCCCGAGAGCTCCAAGCGGGTCTCGTCGGTGATGGCGAGCGCGTCGCCGGCCGAGAGCTCGACACCATTGACCGTCAGGCTGCCACGGGCCACGTGCACCCAGGCGCGGCGGCCAGCGGCCAGTTCCAGCGCGGCGGACTCGTCGCCATCGAACAGGCCGCCGTACAGCCGCGCGTCCTGATGGATCTTCATCGAGCCGTCAGCACCATCCGGCGACACCAGGGCCTGCAACCGGCCGCGCTTCTGCTCGTCGCTGAAGCTGCGCTCTTCGTACTCCGGCGCGATGCCGGCGACGTCGGGCTCGATCCAGATCTGCAGCATGTGCGTTTCACGGTCCGACAGCGGGTTGAACTCCGAGTGCATCACCCCACGGCCGGCGCTCATGCGCTGCACGTTGCCGGGCTGGATGGTCGAGCCGCTGCCCATGCTGTCCTTGTGGGCGATCGCGCCGTCCAGCACATAGGTGATGATTTCCATGTCGCGGTGGCCGTGCGTGCCGAAGCCACGGCCGGCCGCGATGCGGTCGTCATTGATCACACGCAGGGCACCAAAGCCCATGTGGGCCGGGTCGTAGTAGTTGGCAAAGGAAAAGGTGTGAAACGAGTCCAGCCATCCATGGTTGGCGTGACCCCGTTCAGCAGCGCGGCGAGTGGTAAGCATTGCGGACTCCTATTTCAATAATATGAATGGTTGTGCAGCCTGCCTTTCGTCACCTCCTTTCGGAGCGAAACCGCTGCATCACCGGCATGAGTGATATTGTGCGCGTGCGCCCCCGCCTGTTTGGCGCTATATTTTGACGGAACCATTCAAATTTTTTGAATATCCATTCCAGGCGCATCCATGCAAGCCATCACCCCCGAACTGCTGATCCTGGTGGACGCCATCGCGCGCCACGGCAGCTTTGCCAAGGCGGCCCGTGAACTGGGCAAGGTGCCCTCGGCGGTGACCTACTCCATCCGCAAACTGGAAGACGGGCTGGACGTGCTGCTGTTCGACCGCTCGGGCCACCGCGCGCTGCTGACGCCGGCGGGCGAAACGCTGCTGAAGGAAGGCCGCCACGTGCTGCAGTCGCTGGACGACCTGGCCTGCCGCGTCAAGCGCATCGCCACGGGCTGGGAAGTGGAACTGCGCATCGCGATCAGCGCGGTGCTGCCGTGGCGGCCGTTGTACGACCTGATCGAGGAGTTCCAGGCGCTGGGCAGCGCCACCACGCTGCGCTTTTCCAGCGAGGTACTGAGCGGCAACTGGGACGCGCTGACTTCCGGACGGGCCGATCTGGTCATCGGCGCGGGCGCCGCCGGCGAACCCACCGGCCCGTACCGCTCGCAAGCCATGGGGCAATCGCAATTCGGCTTCTGCGTGGCCGCGCACCATCCGCTGGCGTCCCTGCCGCAGCCCCTGAGCCGCGCCGACATCACGCGCTATTGCGCGGTGGTGGTGGCGGATACGTCCCGCAACCTGGCGCCGCAGACGCGCGGCATCCTGGCCGAACAGCCCACGCTGGTCATGCCCACCATGCAAGCGAAGATAGACGCCCAGGTCCGCGGCCTGGGCTGCGGCTACCTGCCGCTGACGCTGGCCGCGCCCTATCTGGCGCAAGGATTGCTGGTGGTATGCGAGACGGACGAAGGCATGTCCCTGACGGAACACCTGACCTACGCCTGGCGCTCCGAGCCCCCAGGCGAAGCCTTGAAATGGTGGCTGCAGAAACTGAAGTCGCCGCGCCTGTGCGAGAGCCTGCTGGGGATGGGATAAGGCGCGCGGCCGCGCGCCCTACTCGTCCTCGATACCCAGTTCGCGCAGCTTGCGCGTGATGGTGTTGCGGCCTATGCCCAGGCGCGAAGCCGCTTCCACGCGGCGGCCACGACTGGCGTCCAGTGCGCTTTGCAGCAGGATTTTCTCGAACTGGCGCGTCAGCGTGGCCATGACCGCGGGCTCGCCACGCTCCAGCCGGTACTGCGCGTCGCGCACCAGGGAATCCTGCCAGTTGCGCGATGAGTCATCACCCGCCGGCGCCGCGGCCTGCACCACGGCACCCACGCCGGCCATGGGCGCGGCGGGACGGGCAAGCGCCGGACCTGGCTGTTGCTGATGCTCCATGGCGCGGATTTCCGGCGGCAGGTCGGCGCGCTCCACCGTCTGGCCGGGCGCCATTACCGTCAGCCAGTGACAGAAGTTCTCCAACTGGCGCACGTTGCCCGGAAAATCGAACTTGGACAGCACGGCCAGGGCTTCCGGCGTCAGGCGCTTGACCGGCACCCCCAGCGCGCGGGCGCTGGCCGTCAGGAAGTGGCCGGCCAGGGCCGGGATGTCCTCGACCCGTTCGCGCAAAGGCGGCAGGCGCAGCCGGATCACATTCAGGCGATGGAACAGGTCCTCGCGGAACAGGCCCTGCTCCACGCGCTGCTCCAGCGGCTGGTGGGTAGCAGCAACGATGCGCACGTCGACGCGCACCGGCTGCGCACCGCCGACGCGGTAGAAGCTGCCTTCGGCCAGCACGCGCAACAGGCGCGTCTGCAATTCGATCGGCATGTCGCCGATTTCGTCCAGGAACAGGGTGCCGCCGTGCGCTTCCTCGAAGCGGCCACGGCGCAGGTTGTTGGCGCCGGTGAACGCGCCGCGCTCATGGCCGAACAGCTCGGCCTCCAGCAGGTCGCGCGGGATGGCTGCCGCGTTCAGCGCCACAAAGGGGCCGCCGGCGCGCACGCCATGGCCATGTAGGGCGCGCGCCACCAGTTCCTTGCCGGTGCCGGACTCGCCCGTGATCAGCACGGTGACCTTGGATTGGGCCAGCCGGCCTATCGCCCGGAACACTTCCTGCATGGCGGTGGACGAGGATTGCGTCATCATCCAGCGTTCGTTGTTCTGCGCCGACTCCCCCTGCCCTTCAGGCCCTTCGGGCTGGGCGGACTCCTGCATGGCGCGCTGGATCAGCGCCACCGCCTCGTTCACATCGAAAGGCTTGGCCAGGTAATCAAAAGCGCCGCCCTGGAAGGCGGACACGGTGCTGTCCAGGTCCGCGAACGCAGTCATCACGATCACGGGCAGGCCGGGATGGCGTTCCTTCAGCTGGCGCAGCAGTTCCAGGCCATTGCCGCCCGGCATGCGGATATCGGAAACCAGCGCGGCTGGCGTATCCGCGGCCGGCTTGTCGCGCGACAACGCGTCCAGCACGTCGGCCGATTGGGAAAAGCTGCGGGTGGGCACCCCGGCGCGCGCCAGGGCTTTTTCCAGGACCCAGCGGATGGCCTGGTCATCGTCGACGATCCATACGGGTTTCATCAGAGTGCAGGCTCCATCGGAAGGACCAGGCGGAACTCGGTGCGGCCGGGCCGGGATTCAAATTCGATGATGCCGCCGTGCTGCTGCACGAAGTCCTGCGCCAGGCTCAGGCCCAGGCCGGTGCCTCCGGCGCGGGCCGTGACCAGCGGATGGAAAATGCGGTCGCGGATCTGGTCCGGCACGCCGGGACCGTTGTCGATGATGGACAGCTCCAACGCCAGGCGGTGCTGCCGGTGGGCCAGCATCACCTGGCGCGCCACGCGCGTGCGCAGCGTAATCACGCCGGGTTCGGTCTGCGGTCCCTGCGGCCGCGCCACCAGTTCTTGCGCGGCATTGCGGGCCACATTCAGGACGGCCTGCATCAGGCGGGCGGCGTCGCCCTTCAGGTCCGGCACCGAGGCGTCGTAGTCGCGCAGCAGCGTGACGTCGTTGCGGAACTCGGCCTGGATCAGCGCGCAGACGCGCTCGCAGATTTCATGGATATTGACCGGCCGCGCGTTCAGCGGCACACGTTGCGGGCCGCTCAGGCGGTCCACCAGCGCCTGCAGGCGGTCGGCTTCGGAAATGATGACCTGGGTGTACTCGGCCAGGGCCGCGCTGGGTAGCTCGGCTTCGAGCAGTTGCGCGGCGCCGCGCAGGCCGCCCAGGGGATTCTTGACTTCATGCGCCAGATTGCGCAGCAGTTCGCGGTGGGCCTCGATCTCGTCAACCAGCCGGTGGTTGCGGTCGGCCAGCACGCGTTGCTCGATCTCGCGGGTTTCTATCAGCACGGGCCAGCGCTGGCCCGTCAGTCCGACGGTCGTGACGGAGACTTCCACGGATTCGGCGGCGCGGCGCAACGAGGCCAGTTGCCTGACGTCGGCGTAGCGTCCGGCAGCGGCGCGGTCGATGGAGGATTGGATGTTTTCCGGACTGTCGAACAGCGTGGCGGCGGATTGGCCGCCCAGTTGCTTGCGCGAGCGGCCGAACAGGTCTTCGGCGGCCGCATTGGCGTATTCGATATGACCGCGTGCGTTGACCAGGAAAACGGACGTGGCTAGCAAATCGAGAGCTTCTACATTCATTTTCTACATACCCGAATGTGAGGGGACGGCGGAACGCGACGGCCGCGCCGGAAGCCGGCGCCCTGCCCGCCAGGCGCAGCGCCTGGCGGGTAGCACGTCGAACCGCGATCTGGCGGTGCGCTTGCTGCGGGCCCTGGTTTCTGCCTGCAGCATCGCGCCACCTCCAGCTACTGCCTCAAGCCATCAGAGGCTGTAGTACATGTCGAACTCGACCGGGTGCGGCGTCATGCGCAGACGGTTCACGTCGCCCATCTTGAGTTCGATGTAGGCGTTGAGCATGTCGTTGCTGAACACGCCGCCGCGGGTCAGGAACTCGCGGTCGTTGTCCAGGGCTTCCAGCGCTTGCTCCAGCGATGCGCAGACGGTCGGGATCTTGGCGTCTTCTTCCGGCGGCAGGTCGTACAGGTTCTTGTCGGCGGGATCGCCGGGGTGGATCTTGTTCTGCACGCCGTCCAGGCCGGCCATCATCAGGGCCGAGAAGGCCAGGTACGGGTTGGCCAGGGGGTCCGGGAAACGCGCTTCGACGCGGCGGCCCTTCGGGTTGCCGACGTACGGGATGCGGATCGAGGCCGAACGGTTGCGGGCCGAGTAGGCCAGCTTCACGGGCGCTTCATAGTGCGGAACCAGGCGCTTGTACGAGTTGGTGCCGGGGTTGGTGATGGCGTTCAGCGCGCGGGCGTGCTTGATGATGCCGCCGATGTAGTACAGCGCGAATTCCGACAGGCCGGCGTAGCCGTTGCCCGCGAACAGGTTCTGGCCGTCCTTCCAGATGGACTGGTGGACGTGCATGCCGGAGCCGTTGTCGCCGACGATGGGCTTGGGCATGAAGGTGGCGGTCTTGCCGTAGGCGTGGGCCACGTTGTGGATCACGTACTTGACGATCTGCGTCCAGTCGGCGCGCTGCACCAGGGTGCTGAACTTGGTGCCGATTTCGAGCTGGCCGGCGCCGGCCACTTCATGGTGGTGCACTTCGACCGGCACGCCCATCTGTTCCATCAGCAGGCACATTTCCGAGCGCATGTCCTGGAAGGAATCGACCGGCGGCACGGGGAAGTAGCCGCCCTTGACGGTGGGACGGTGGCCAGTGTTGCCGCCTTCGAATTCCAGGCCCGAGGACCAGGGCGCTTCTTCCGACTTGATCTTGACGAAGGTGCCAGACATGTCGCTGTTCCAGGTCACGCCGTCAAAGACGAAGAATTCGGGTTCCGGACCGAAGTAGGCGGTGTCGCCCAGGCCGGAGGACTTCAGGTAGGCTTCGGCGCGCTTGGCCAGCGAACGCGGGTCGCGGTCATAGCCCTTCAGATCGGAGGGTTCGACCACGTCGCACGACAGGATCAGGGTCGGTTCTTCGCGGAACGGATCCAGGTTGGCGGTGGACATGTCGGGGATGAGCAGCATGTCGGAGGCTTCGATGCCCTTCCAGCCCGGGATCGACGAACCGTCGAAGGCCTGCCCGCTTTCCAGCTTGTCTTCGTCGATCTGGCTGACCGGCACGGAGATGTGGTGCTCGCGGCCAATCGTATCGGTAAAGCGGAAATCCACGAATTTGACTTCGTTGTCGGCGATCTGTTTCAGGACGTCTTTCGGGCTTGCCATGTCATCTCCATTAGATAAAAAGGTCGAGGGCTATACCCGTCGACTGGCATAAAAGAGGAAAGCAATAAGCGTGCCAGGTTTTACCCCCGGGATTCCCCGAGGAAGGCAGCTGGGTCACGGGAAAATGTAGCACCATAATGGTGCAAATAGTGGGGCACGCCAGCCCCACTATGGTGCATGCACGCTACAGGAACATTTCCTGCAGGTCGTTGAGGAATCTCCAGCCCAGCGGGGTCGCGCGCAGACGGGTGGGATCGGCATCCAGCAGCCCGCGCTTGGAGGCCGCCTCCAATTGGTGCGCAATCGCGGCCAGCGACAGGCCGGTGCGTTCGTTGAAGGCGGTAGCGGCGACGCCGTCCTTCAGGCGCAGGGCATTCAGCATGAACTCGAACGGCAATTCGTCCGGGCCGACCTGGCGGCTTTCGGCAATGTGGCTGCCGTCGCGCGCCATGGCTGCCTGCATCCAGGAGTCCGGACTGCGCAGCCGCGCCTCGCGCAGGATGCGGTCATGGAAGGACAGCTTGCCATGCGCGCCCGGCCCCAGGCCCAGGTAGTCGCCGAACTCCCAGTAATTCAGGTTGTGGCGGCAGCGTGCGCCAGGCTTGGCATAGGCCGAGACTTCATAGCGGGCCAGGCCGGCTGCCGCCAGTTCGGCTTCCACCGCGTCCTGCATGGCGGCGCTGGTGTCGTCGTCGGGCAGGTCCTCGGGCGGGAACTTGGCGAAGACAGTGTTGGGCTCCATCGTCAGGTGATAGAGCGACAGATGCTCGGTGCCGAAAGCCACGGCTTGCCGCAGGTCGGCCACACAGGCCTCCAGCGTCTGGCCGGGCAAGGCGAACATCATGTCCAGGTTCACGCGCGCGACGGCGCGCTGCGCCATCTCGATCGCCGCCCTCGCCTGCGCGCCGTCATGGATGCGGCCCAGCTTCTTCAGCTGCGCATCGTCAAAACTCTGGATGCCCAGCGAGAACCGCGTCACGCCGCTGGCGGCATAGTCGCGGAAGCGCCCGGCCTCGGCCGTGCCGGGATTGGCTTCCATCGTGATCTCGGCGTCGGGCCACAAGTTCAGACAGGCGCGCAGCATCGCCAGCAGTTCGTCCAGCCCCTCGGACGACAGCAGGCTGGGCGTGCCCCCGCCGATGAAAACCGACACCACCTGCCGCCCCCAGATGGAAGGCAGCGCCTGTTCCAGGTCGCTGCGCAGGGCATCCAGATAGGCGCGCTCGGGGATCTCGCCCGGCGCCGCGTGCGAGTTGAAGTCGCAATAAGGGCATTTGCGCACGCACCAGGGCACGTGCACGTAGACCGACAGCGGCGGCAGGCTGGACAGCGTGGCGCCGGCCGGCAGCTTCAGGCGCGACGGCTGCGCGCCCATGTCGTTGCGGATGGGAATGATGATGGACATGCGTAATTCCTGGACCGGGCGCCACGCGGCGCCCTCGTCAAGCCTGGCTCAGCTTGCTCAATAGTTCGCGCAGGGCGCGGGCGCGGTGGCTCAGCCGGTTCTTTTCCTCGGGATCCAGGGCTGCGGCGGTCAGGGCCTGGTCGGGCAGGTAGAAATGCGGGTCGTAGCCGAAGCCGTTGGCGCCTTCGGGCTGGTCGATGATCTCGCCGTGCCACAGGCCTTCGCCTATCAGGGGCCGCGGGTCGTTCTCGGCGCGCACCAGCGCCAACACCGCCACGTACCAGGCGCTGCGGTCCGCCACGCCGGCCAGCTTGCGCACCAGCAGTTCGTTATTGGCCTGGTCGGATTTTTCGCCGCCATGCATCTTGGCATAGCGCGCCGAATACACGCCAGGCGCGCCGTCCAGCGCCGCCACGCACAAGCCGGAATCGTCGGCCAGCGCGGGCAGCCCGGTCAGCCGGCTGGCATGGCGGGCCTTGGCCAGCGCGTTCTCGACGAAGGTGACGTGCGGCTCTTCGGCTTCAGGCACGCCCAGTTCGCCTTGGGGCACCAGCTCCATGCCCAGAGGCGCGAACAAGGCGGAGAACTCGCGCAGCTTGCCGGGATTGTTGGAGGCCAGCACGACGCGGCGCAGGGAATCGGGAATCTTGGGAGCGGTCATGGGCAAATTGTATAGGGCGCGGGCCCGATGCGCCGCCGCCGGGCGGGATGCCCCCGCGCGCTCGAAGGATATGCCTTCGGCCGGGGTTGACAGTGATACGTACCCTAATTGAAGATGGCGCGCCCGTCGTCGACGCAACAACGCCGACATATTTTCTTGTCAATATGATCAAACTTGTCACTGATAGTATCTGAACGCACCGGCGATGGACCCCACTCACGCTTTGCCCCGGCCGGTAGCGGCCCGCGCGCCCTCATCTTCCCAGGACAGCCCGTCAGCGCACATGAGCCTGGCCGGCATCCTGCGCGAACGGCTGTTGCGCCCGCGCTTCCAGCCCGTGGTCGACCTTTCGCACAGCCGCATCTACGGCCATGAAAGCCTGATCCGCGGCCCGGCCGACACCGCCCTGCACTTTCCCGACGCGCTGTTTGCCGAGGCCCGCCGCCAGGGCCTGCATCCGCAGCTGGAACTGGCCAGCTTCCGCGCTGGCGCCCAGGGCTTTCATCAGCACGACGCCGCCGGCATGCTGTTCCTGAACCTTTCCGGCTCGGCGCTGCTGCACTACTGGACCTTGTGGGGCGAAGAAATGCCCCAACGCCTGCTCAAGAACTGCTCGCTCGCTCCGTCCAGCATCATCGTCGAACTCACCGAACAGGATCCGCTGTCCGAACACATGGCGGAGCTGTCCAGCGCCTTCGCCTGCTTGCGCGAACACGGCATGCGCGTTGCGCTGGACGACTACGGCGTGGGCAACTCCAATCTGCAGCTCTGGGCCGAGATGCAGCCGGACCTGGTCAAGATAGACCGCTATTTCTTCGACGGCATCGGCCAGGACGAACGCAAGCAGAACATGGTGCGCGCCATCCTGAAGGTGGCGCAGCACCTGGGCACCACCATCGTCGCCGAAGGCATCGAAACCGCCGAGGACCTGGCCGTGGTGCGCGAGCTGGACATCCGCTACGCGCAAGGCTGGCTGCTGGGCCGGCCGGAGGAAATGCTGTTGACCGAGCTGGCGCCGCCGCTGCGCGATTCGCTGCGGCAGCGGACGCCAGCGGCCCCGTTGCAGCGTGGCATGGGCGGCACCGCCGCCAGCCTGCGCGTCGAAGCGCCGGCAGTGCAATTGAGCGGACACACCAACGACGACGTGCACCGGCTGTTCATCGAGCACAAGGAGATGCATGCAGTGGCCGTGGTCGACGACGACAACCGCCCGGTCGGCATCATCAACCGGCGCGACTTCTCGGAACATTACGCCCAGCGCTATACGCGCGAACTGTTCGGACGCGACGCCTGCTCCACCTTCATGAATGCCGAGCCCGTGCTGGTGGACCTGCACGTCTCCATCGACCAGTTGAGCCACGTGCTGATCTCGGAGGACCAGCGCTACCTGATGGACGGCCTGATCATCACGCGCGAAGGCCGCTACGACGGGCTGGCCACCGGCGAAACGCTGGTGCGCTCGGTCACCGAAATGCGCATCGAGGCGGCGCGCTACGCCAATCCGCTGACCTCCCTGCCCGGCAACATTCCCATCAGCCGGCACATCGCCACGCTGCTGGAAGACGCGGACGACTTCACCGTCTGCTATGGCGACCTGAATAACTTCAAGCCCTTCAACGACGTCTACGGCTACTGGCGCGGCGACGACATGATCATGCTGACCGCCGAAGTCATCAAGCGCCATTGCGACCCGCAGCGCGACTTCGTTGGCCATGTGGGCGGCGACGACTTCGTGGTGCTGCTGCGCAGCCCCGACTGGATTGAGCGCACCCGCCGCATCATCGCGGAATTCAACGAGCGCGCGATGGACCTGTACGACGACGAGGGCCGCCGCAACGGCGGGATCGAAGCCGAGGACCGCTACGGCGTGCCCCGCTTCTTTCCCTTCGTGACGCTGGGCGTCGGCGCCCTCACCGTCACGCCCTCGCTATGCGAGCGCATCCGCCCTGAGGACATCGCGTCGGCCGCCGCTCATGTCAAGCACAAGGTCAAGCACGGGAACCTGTCGCTGGTGGCCGAGCGCTACACCGGCGGCATCCTGCCGCAGCTCGACAGCTAAGCCCTGCCCAGCCGCGCCACCGGCCGGCTGGGCGATCTGGAACACCGCCACCGCCCGGCGCAAGCCCTGCGCCTGCGCTTCCAGGGCAGCCGCCGCAGCCGCCGTCTGCTCCACCATGGCGGCATTCTCCTGCGTCGAGCGCTCGATGTCCGCCACCGCGTGGTTCACCGAGGCGATGCCGGCGGCCTGCTCGGCCGTGGCGCTGGAAATCTCGGCCACGATCTGCGTCACCCGGTCCACCGACTGCACCATGTCGCGCATGGTGTCGCCTGCCAGGCTGACCTGACGCACCCCCGCCTGCACGCGCGCCGCGGAGTCCTCGATCAGACCCTTGATCTCCTTGGCCGCCTGCGCGCTGCGCTGGGCCAGCGAGCGCACCTCGCCCGCCACCACCGCAAAGCCCTTGCCCTGCTCGCCCGCGCGCGCTGCTTCCACGGCGGCGTTCAGCGCCAGAATATTGGTTTGAAAGGCGATGCTGTCGACCACGCCGACGATCTCGCCGATGCGGCGCGCGCTCTCCGCAATGCCCTGCATGCTCTGCACCACTTCCTCGACCGCCGCGCCGCCGCGCTGCGCCAGCTGGGTCGCGCCCAGCGCCTGGCGGCTGGCCAGGTCGGCGTTGCCAGCGGTCAGCTGCACCGTGTGCGCCAGCTGCATCATGTTGGCCGACGCTTCCTGCAGCGAGCCCGCCTGGCGCGCGGTGCGGTCCGACATGTCCGCCCCGCCCGCGGCGATCTCGCCCGAGCCGGTATGGATCTCCTCGACGCCGTGGCGCACCGAGGCCACGGCCGCCGACAGCCCTTTCTGCATGCGCCGCATGGCGCTATACAGGACGCCAATCTCGTTGTCGCCGCGCATGGCGATCGCGCCCGTCAGGTCGCCGTCGGCGATGCGGTCGAAATGCGCGCCGGCCTCGTTCAGCGGCCGCAGGATGCCGCGGCGGAACGCCAGCCGGATCAGCACGGCCAGCAGCAACACCAGGGCCAGCACGCCGGCCGCCACCGCGATCACCCGCTGCAGCGTGAGGCTGGCGCTGGCCACCGCCGCCTGGCCCTGGTCGCGGGCATAGGTCTGGTAGGCGTCGGCCTGCTTGACGTAGGCAGCGGCGCTGCCAGGCAGGACCTTGTCCACCAGGCGGTTCACCTCGATGCCGTTCCAGCCCTTGATGGCCGCATGCATGGGCGCCAGCGTCTTGTCCGCGAAGGCGGCATAGGCGGCCAGCACCGCGTCGAACAACGGCGCGCCTTCGGCGCTGGCGTCGGGGTTGGCGCGCAGGCGCGCCAGGCTGGCCGCCGCCTGCTTGAATAGCGTCTCAGCGTGCGCCAGGGACTCGTTGCGCGCCTCTTCCAGGCCGCCTTCCATTGCCGTCTTGGCATCCGTCAGCGCGGCGCGCGCCTGGAACAGCCGGCTGCTCATGTCGGCCAGGTCGCCGGCCCGTTCGATGCTGCCCCGGCCCAACGCTTCAATGTCCGCGCGGTTGTCCCGCAGCACCGAGATTCCGGCCGCCGCCGCCAGCGCGAACAGCACCACGAACAACGCAAGAATGGCCGACACCGCCGTCGTGACCCTGATGTTTTTCCGCATATCAGTCCATACAAAACCTGCCGCCAGCGGCGGCGTTCACAGGGATTATGGACATCCAGTTTGGCAATTTCTTGACACAACCCCGGCGCCGGGATGACAAACTCCCGTCACGAAACCGAACCCCGTATTAAGCAATTGTGAATTGGCAGGGCCCGCGGCTTGCGGCACATTCAATGCTGCACCGATCCATCACCCATATAGAAAACAGCAACATGCCCAACGCCTCCCACGCCTATCAGGACATCCGCGAAGCCGTGCGCGACCTCTGCGCCCAGTTCCCCTCCGAATATTTCCGCAAGGTCGACGAAGAACGCGGCTACCCCGAAGCCTTCGTCCGCGCGCTGACCGAGGCCGGCTGGCTGGCTGCGCTGATCCCGCAGGAATACGGCGGCTCCGGCCTGGGCCTGACCGAAGCCTCGGTCATCATGGAAGAAATCAACCGCAGCGGCGGCAACTCCGGCGCCTGCCATGGCCAGATGTACAACATGGGCACGCTGCTGCGCCACGGCTCCGAAGCCCAGAAGCGCGAATACCTGCCGCGCATCGCCGCCGGCGAGCTGCGCCTGCAATCGATGGGCGTGACCGAACCCACCACCGGCACCGACACCACCAAGATCAAGACCACCGCCGTCAAGCGCGGCGACCGCTACGTCATCAACGGCCAGAAGGTCTGGATCTCGCGCGTGCAGCACTCGGACCTGATGATCCTGCTGGCGCGCACCACGCCGCTGGACCAGGTCACGCGCAAGTCGGAAGGCATGTCGATCTTCCTGGTGGACCTGCATCACGCCGTGAAGCACGGCATGGCTATCCGCCCGATCCCCAACATGGTCAACCACGAGACCAACGAGCTGTTCTTCGACAACCTGGAAATCCCCGAAGAAAATCTGATCGGCGAGGAAGGCAAGGGTTTCAAGTACATCCTCGACGGGCTGAACGCCGAACGCACCCTGATCGCCGCCGAGTGCATCGGCGACGGCTACTGGTTCGTGGACAAGGTCACCGCCTACGCCAAGGAGCGCATGGTGTTCGGCCGCCCCATCGGCCAGAACCAGGGCGTGCAGTTCCCCATCGCCCGCGCCCACATCAACGTCGAAGCCGCCAGCCTGATGCGCTACGAAGCCTGCCGCCTGTTCGACGCCCATGAGCCCTGCGGCGCCCAGGCCAACATGGCCAAGCTGCTGGCCGCCGACGCGTCCTGGGAGGCCGCCAACGCCTGCCTGCAATTCCACGGCGGCTTCGGCTTCGCCACGGAATATGATGTGGAGCGCAAGTTCCGCGAAACCCGCCTGTATCAGGTTGCGCCGATCTCGACCAACCTGATCCTGTCCTACGTGGCCGAACACATCCTGGGCCTGCCCCGTTCCTTCTGACCGGATCCCGACATCAATGACCGTTGTCAAAGACACCCCGCACCTGAGCGCCGAGCTCGCGGCCTTTGCCGCCAACTTGCGCTATGAAGACATCCCGGCCCCGGTGCTGCGCCGCGCCGAGGACCTGCTGCTGGACTGCCTGGCCTCTATCCTGGCGGGCGCTTCCGCCCGCGCGGTGCAGGCCATCGACCGCTATGCCGCCGCCATGGGTCCGGCCGACGGCCCCAGCGAAGTCCTGATCACCCGCCGCCGCACCACGCCGCTGTTTGCCGCCATGGTCAACGCGGCGGCCGCCCACGTGGTCGAACAGGACGACGTGCACAATGGTTCCGTGTTCCACCCCGCCGCCGTAGTGTTCCCGCCGGCGCTGGCCGTGGCCCAGGCCTTGGGCCGTTCGGGCCGCGACCTGCTGGTCGCCTCTGTTGCGGGCTACGAAGTGGGAATCCGCGTCGGCGAATTCCTGGGCCGTTCGCACTACAAGATCTTCCACACCACCGGCACCGCCGGCACGCTGGCCGCCGCCGTCACCACCGGCCGGCTGCTCAACCTGTCCCCCAAGGAAATGCTGCACGCGCTGGGATCGGCCGGCACGCAAGCGGCGGGCCTTTGGGAATTCCTGCGCGACGCCGCCGACTCCAAGCAACTGCATACCGCCAAGGCTGCGGCCGACGGCATCACCGCAGCTTACCTGGCGCGCGAAGGCTTCACCGGCGCGCGCCATATCCTGGAGGGCCCGCAAGGCATGGCGGCCGGCATGTCGACCGACGCCGATCCCAGCCGCCTGTGCGACCGGCTGGGCGAGCGCTGGGCGTTGGCCGAGACCTCGTTCAAATTCCACGCGTCCTGCCGCCACACCCATCCGGCCGCCGATGCGCTGCAGCAGGCGTTGCGCGACAACAATCTGACCGAGGCCGATGTCGAACGGGTCGTGGCCCACGTGCATCAGGGCGCCATCGACGTGCTGGGCCCGGTGGTCAATCCGCAGACCGTGCACCAGTCCAAGTTCTCGATGGGTACCGTCTTGGCCCTGATCGCCCGGCAGGGCCGCGCCGGCCTGGCGGAATTCGACGCCGGCCTGGACGATCCCGGCGTGGCCGCGTTCCGCGGCAAGGTCGACATGGAGCTGGACGCCGAAGTCGACGGCGCCTACCCCCAGCGCTGGATCGGCAAGGTCACGGTCTACACCCGCGACGGCCGCAAGCTGCATGGCCGCGTCGACGAGCCCAAGGGCGATCCAGGCAATACCCTGAGCCGCGCGGAAATCGAGGACAAGACGCTAAGCCTGGGCCGCTACGCGGACGCCGCCACCGAGCAAGAGCTGCGCGGGCTGATCGCAGCGATCTGGAACCTGGAAAAGGCGGAGAAGCTGGGAGCGCTGCTGCCGCGGGGTTAATGGCGACAAACTGCTCGACGGGTTGGCCGGAATGAGTCCGTCCAACCCGTCATTTTTTTGTGCCGATCAGGCCAGCGCCGCTCGCTGTTCGCGCACCAGGCCAGCGATGCCGCCTTCGGCCAGCACCAGCATCGCGTCCAGCTCCGCGCGGGTGAAGGTCGCGCCCTCGCCCGTGCCCTGCACTTCCACGAACGCGCCGCCGCCGGTCATGATTACATTCACGTCCGCGTCGCAGGCCGAGTCTTCCTCGTAATCCAGGTCCAGCACCGCGCGGCCCTGCACCAGTCCCACCGACACCGCCGCCACCGCGTCGCGGATCGGGTTCACGGCCAAGTCGCCGCGCTTCATCAGCAAGGCGATCGCTTCGGACGCCGCGACCCAGGCGCCGGTAATGCTGGCGCAGCGCGTGCCGCCGTCGGCCTGCAGCACATCGCAATCCAGATGCAGGGTGCGCTCGCCCAGCGCCTTCATGTCGAATACCGCGCGCAGGCTGCGGCCAATCAGGCGCTGGATTTCCTGCGTGCGGCCGCTCTGCTTGCCGCGCGCGGCCTCGCGATCGCCGCGCGTGTGGGTGGCGCGCGGCAACATGCCGTATTCAGCCGTTACCCAGCCTTCCCCCTTGCCCTTCAGAAAAGGCGGTACTTTCTCCAATACGCTGGCCGTGCACAGCACATGGGTGTTGCCGGCCTTCACCAGTACCGAACCTTCGGCGTAGCGCGTGAATCCGCGCTCCAGGCTGAACGGCCGCAGTTCGTCGACGGCGCGGCCCGAGGGACGGGCGATGGCGGGGGGTGTGGTCACAGGCAGACTCCAGACGTGGCTTAGATCCGCCGCATTGTACGGGGTGGCGCCGCAGGAAAACGCCGCTTGGAGTATCCTGCCGCGATATAACCGGTACAAACACAAGGGTCCGCGCCGAAATACCGGCTGGCGCGGGCTGGGCCGCAACCGGTTCCCAATAAAAAGCATTACCAGGACACGCACATCATGATTCGCAGCATGACCGCTTTCGGCAACGCCCGCGCAGATCTCGAGCAAGGCACGCTTGCGCTCGAATTCCGCAGCGTCAACAGCCGCTTTCTCGACCTCTATTTCCGCCTGCCCGATGAATTGCGCCACGTCGAAACGCCACTGCGCGAACTGCTGACCGCCAACCTGGCGCGCGGCAAGGTCGAGATCCGCGTCTCCTACACGCGCAACGCCAGCACCGACTTGTCCAAGTTGGAACCGGCCTGGCTCGAAAGCCTGGCCGAACAGCTGCAGGCCGCGCGCCGCATCCTCCCCGACATCGCCGCGCCGCGCCTGGTGGAACTGTTCAACTGGCCCGGCCAGCGCGCCAACGATGCGCTCGACCCGCAAGTCTGGGGCGCCGCCTGCCTGCAGGCCGCCCAGCAGGCCCTGACCCAATTGCAGGAAGGCCGCGAGCGCGAAGGCGAACGCCTGGCCGGCATGATGCGCGAATGCGCCGACGGCGTGGCGCGCATCGTCGAACTGGTGCAGGCGCACCTGCCCCAGCTGCTGGCCGACCACCGCGACAAACTGGCTTCCAAGCTGCGCGAAAGCGTGGAATCCGCCTTCCCCGGCGGCTTCACCCACATTTCCGGCGCGGAGCTGTCGGAACGCCTGTCGCAGGAAGCCAATCTGTTCGCGCTGCGCATCGACGTGGCCGAAGAGCTGTCGCGCCTGCGCTCGCACCTGGAAGAGCTGCGCCACCTGCTGGGCGACGGCGGCGGCAAGCAAGCCTCCGGCAAGAAGAACGCCGGCAGCGCCGGCAAGCGCCTGGACTTCCTGTTCCAGGAAATGAACCGCGAAGCCAACACCCTGGGCTCCAAGGCCGGCAGCATGGAAGTCACCCGCGCGGCCATGGACCTGAAGCTGTTGATCGAGCAGATGCGGGAACAGGCGCAGAACATCGAGTAGAAAGACTCGCAGCGGCGCTTCGACCGGGCGCCGGATCCTGACACCAAAAAAGCAGCCCTTGCCTGCTGGATGACCAATCCAGTATGTAAGGGCTGCTTTTCGTCTGGTTTTAAGGACACACGCGCCCCGCATTGGCCCGTAGCTGTTGATATACGCGTTTTCGATCCAGCCCCGATGCTGGGCATCTGATCTTGGCCAAACTAATCCAATGGATTAGAATCAACTTTGCGACAAACCATGCATGGCATTGCAGAACTGCCCTATTACATTCGTCTTGCCGACAGACTATTGCTGCCAGACGAACGCCAAGATCTGATCGACTACCTGGCCGGGCATCCGAAAGCGGGAGACATCATGGAGGGCACCGGCGGAGTCCGTAAATTGCGCTGGCGTCGTGGTGGGCAAGGCAAGAGCGGCGGCGCGCGCATCATCTATTACTACCACGATGATCTTATGCCGCTATATTTGCTGACGCTTTTTGCGAAAAACGACAAAGCCAATCTGACCAAGGCCCAACGCAACGAGCTAGCCAGCATGGTGACCTTGCTGGTGAGTATCTGGAAAGGACAAACAAGATCATGAGCACTGTATTCGACGGCATCAAGCAAGGTTTGCAAGAAGCGATTGCCCACGCGCAGGGAGATACGCGCGGCGTGCGCTTGCATCGCCCCCGCGAAGTTGACGTCAAAGCCGTACGCGCCAAAGTCGGAATGACCCAGGAGCAATTCGCAGCCCGATTCGGTTTTTCGACTGCCACGCTGCGGCACTGGGAACGCGGTGATCGTTCACCGCGCGGCCCTGCCCTGGTACTACTCAATGTCATCGAACGGAACCCGGAGGCCGTCATCGAAGCGCTGGCTTGACCAGTCTTCAGCGCGCCTCACCCGCAGCAGGCTCCCCTCGCAGCGCTGAATCCAGATACGCGCTGCGCGCCCGCGCATCGGGGAACTTCATGTCCCGGTAGTTGACGAAGCGCGAGCCGCGTGCCAGCCGGTAGCCGGCCCAGATCAGCAGGAACAGCGGAATCCCGATATAGGTCGCGACCACCCCGCCCCAATCGATCTTGTCCTGCAGGAACGCCTGATAGTTCTGTCCCAGGGTAATGATCAGGCACAGCACAAAGGCGAAGATCGGCCCGAACGGAAAGAACGGCGACACATAGGGCAGATCGGCCAGGTTATGGCCCTGCTTGACGTAGCCGCGGCGGAACCGGTAGTGGCTGATGGCGATGCCCAGCCAGGCGATGAAGCCCGTCATGCCGGACGTATTGAGTAGCCAGATGTAGACCGCGTTGGGGCTGAAGATGAAGGTAAAGAAGCACAGCGCCGCCACGGCCGTGGTCGCCAGCAGCGCCCACAGGGGCACGCCGTTGCGCGAAATGCGGCCGAAAATGCGCGGCGCCTTGCCGTCGCGCGCCAGGCTGTAGAGCATGCGCGTGGCGGCATACATGCCGGAGTTGCCCGCCGACAAGACCGACGTCAACACCACCGCGTTCATGACCGAAGCCGCCCCCAACAGACCGGCGCGCTCGAAAATCAGGGCGAAGGGACTGACGCTGATGTCCTCGACCTCGTTGCGCAGCAGATGCGGATCGGTATACGGAATCAGCAGGCCGATGACCAGGATGGCCGCCACGTAGAACAGCAGGATGCGCCAGAACACCTGCCGCACCGCGCGCGGCAGGTTGCGCGCCGGATCCTTGGATTCGCCGGCGGCGATGCCGATCAGCTCGGTGCCCTGGAACGAAAAACCCACCACCATGGCCACGCCGATCAGCGCCGCGAAGCCGCCCGAGAACGGCGCGTCCCCCACCGTCCAGTTGGCCAGGCCGCCGCTTTCGCCGCCTCGGATGATGCCCAGCAGCATCATCACGCCCATGGCCACGAACGCCAGCACGGCGACCACCTTGATCAGCGCAAACCAGAACTCCGCCTCGCCGAAGCCGCGCGCCGACATGGCGTTCAGGCCGAAGGTGATAGCCAGGAACAAGGCGCTCCAGTAAAAACCTGGCACGTCCGGAAACCAGTAGGCCATGACGAGTTGCGCCGCCACCAGGTCAACCGCGACCGTGACCGCCCAGTTGTACCAATAGTTCCACCCCAGCGCGAAGCCGAAGCCGTCTTCGACATAGCGCGCGCCATAGGTGGAAAAAGATCCGGAAACCGGCATGGCGGCAGCCAGTTCGCCCAGGCTGGTCATCAGGAAATAGACCATGATGCCGATCAGCACGTAGCCCAGCAGCGCGCCGCCGGGGCCGGCCTTGGCGATGGTCGCGCCCGAGGCCACGAACAGCCCGGTGCCGATCGACCCGCCTACCGCGATCATGGTCAGGTGGCGCGCGGACAGCGTACGGCGCAGCTCGGAAGGCCGTTCCGCCTCCGCTGTGCGCGTGCCGCCTGAGCGACGTTCATCGTGTTCCGATGGTGCCAAAATGCATTTCCTTCAGGTCATGAAGGCACCCGCGCCACGCGCCCGGGTGCCTGGGGATTTCCAAGCAACCGGCGAGGATAGCGCAAGAGGCCCCATCCGGTGAAATCGCGGGGCCTCGGGGACGGATCAATCAGGCTATTGAAACGCCGTTTCCATGAAGGTGCGCAGCTTGCGCGAATGCAGGCGTTCCGGCGGCATGTCGCGCAGTCGCTCCAGCGCGCGGATGCCGATTTCCAGGTGCTGGTTCACCTGCCGGCGATAGAAGGCGCTGGCCATGCCGGGCAGCTTCAACTCGCCATGCAAAGGCTTGTCCGACACGCACAGCAAGGTGCCGTAAGGCACCCGGAAGCGGAAGCCGTTGGCCGCGATAGTGGCGGATTCCATATCCAGCGCGATGGCGCGGGACTGGGCAAAACGCTCCACCAGCTCCAGATGGTCGCGCAGCTCCCAGTTGCGATTGTCGATGGTGGCGACCGTGCCCGTGCGCATGATGCGCTTCAAGTCCCAGCCCGACAGCCCCGCCACTTCTTCGACCGCCTGTTCCAGCGCCACCTGCACCTCGGCCAGCGCAGGCACCGGCACCCAGGTGGGCAGGTCGGCGTCCAGCACGTGATCCTCGCGCACATAGCCGTGCGCCAGCACGTAGTCGCCCAGGCGCTGCGAATCGCGCAGGCCGGCGCAATGGCCCAGCATCAGCCAGGCGTGCGGACGCAGCACGGCGATATGGTCGGTAATGGTCTTGGCGTTGGACGGACCCACGCCGATGTTCACCAGCGTGATGCCGGAATGGTCGCCGCGCACCAGGTGATACGCCGGCATCTGCGGCAGGCGGACCGCCTGGTCCTCGTCACCCGGGCCGCTTTCGCCGCGGCGCGTGATGCGGTTGCCCGGTTCCACCAGCATTTCATAGTCTTCGTTGCCGCTGGCCATGAGCGCGCGGGCGCGGGCGCAGAACTCGTCCACGTAGAACTGGTAGTTGGTGAACAGCACGAAATTCTGGAAGTGCGCCGGCGCGGTCGAGGTGTAGTGTTGCAGGCGGTGCAGCGAATAGTCCACGCGCTGGGCCGTGAAAGGCGCCAATGGCTTGGGCTCGCCCTCCTTGCCGCGCCAGGAACCGTTGACGATGGCATCGTCCGTCACCGCCAGGTCCGGCACATCGAACAGGTCGCGCAGGGGCCGCTTGAGCGCCTCCAGGTGCTCGCCTTCGACATAGGCGCCCTCGGGGAAAGCGAAATGCAGCGGGATGGGCGAATCGGACTCGCCGACTTCCACCGCCACGCGGTGATTCTGCAGCAACTGGCCCACCTGCTCTATCAGGTAGTCGCGGAACAGCGCGGGCTGGGTGATGGTGGTCTGGTAAATGCCTGGCTCGGCCACGTGGCCGTAGGACAGCCGCGTGTCGATCGGATCGTAGGTTTCCACCACGATGCGGATGGCTGGGTAGTAGGCGCGGGCGCGCTCACGGCCGTTGGTCGAACCTTTCAGCACTTCGCGGAAAGCGGCGCGCAGGAAAGCGGTGTTGCGCGCATAGATTTCAATCAGGCGTTCCACCGCCGCCACCGCATCCTGGTATGGCTCGAAGGGCAAGGCCTCGGGCCGGCTCATGGAAGACAAAGGGTGCACTGCGTTCATCATCGAGCTTTACTCCGCTTCTCATCTTATCTGTTTCAGCGGCCACCGCCGGCTTGCCGTGCCGCAGGGCCGATGCCGCCGATTATGCCCGAGCCAGCGCAAGATGAAGTGTCATATTCAGGTCTGCCCAAGCGGCGCGGCGCCGTAACGTCTGCCGACAAGAATGCTGCATTGCACTACAAATGTAATGAAACATTATTCCATTACAATCATGTGGCAATCCGGGGTTTTGCGTCCCGGTGTTGCCCCCCTTTCCGCCGGCTTGCCTGTCCAGGCAAAGCCATGCCGCCCACTCCGATTCTTGAAGTGACGTAATGACGCCGCCCACGCGAAAAGCCCGAATTGCCCAACTGCGCATTCCCGTATTCCTGTCAGCGCCCATCATCGCCCTGACCCTCTCCTGGATCCCCGACGCCGCCCAGGCGTCCATCCGCCCCGAGCAGGCCCGCCCCTCGCTCACCGGCCTGCGCCTGGCGCAGGAACCCACCGTCCCCACCCTGCGCGACCGCGTCGTGCAAGCCGGCCTGGAGGCCATCGGCACCCCCTATAGCTGGGGCGGCGACGATGCTGAAGGTTTCGATTGCAGCGGACTGGTCCTGTACGTCTTCCGCGAAATCGCCGGCCTGGAACTGCCCCGCACGGCCCGCGCCCAGCGCACCGCCGGCGAATCCGTCGCTGGCAAGCAGGAGCTGCGCCCTGGCGACCTGGTGTTCTTCGCCACGCGCGGCCGCGGCGTGACCTCGCACGTCGGCATCTATATCGGCCAAAACAAGTTTGTCCACGCCCCGCGCCGCGGCACCAAGGTGCGTGTGGATGAAATGAAGAATCCGTACTGGACCAAGCGCTACGTCGGCGCCCGGCGCTACCTGGATATGCAACCGGGCCAGATGCTGGCCCAGGCCTCCGCGCCCTGACGAAAAAAAAGCGCGCTTGCGGCGCGCCATAGGGGCGGCACCACAGCCTGCCGCGGCCAGTCCTCGATGGACGCGCCGCCGCAGGCTGAACGCGTTTCAGCCCCGGCCCACGAAGGGCATGTTGGTCGCCATGATGGTCATGAATTGCACATTGGCTTCCAGCGGCAGGCGCGCCATGGCGGCAACCGCTTGCGCCACGTGCGCCACGTCCATGCGCGGTTCCACCTTGGTGCTGCCATCGGCCTGCAGGATGCCTGCGGCCATGCGTTCGGTCATATCGGTGGCGGCGTTGCCGATGTCGATCTGGCCGCAAGCGATGTTGTAGGGCCGGCAATCCAGCGAAATCGACTTGGTCAGCCCGGTCACCGCATGCTTGGTGGCGGTGTAGGCGATGGAGAACGGACGCGGCGCGTGCGCCGAGATCGAACCGTTGTTGATGATGCGCCCGCCGCGAGGATTCTGTGCCTTCATCACGCGGATGGCGGCCTGCGCGCACAGGAACATGCCAGTCAGGTTGGTGTCGACCACCTCGCGCCAGACAGCGACGGGCAGCTCCTCGATCGGCATCGCCGGCGCGCCGCGCCCGGCATTGTTGAACAGCACGTCCAGCCGGCCGTATTCGCGTTGCGCCGCGTCGAAGAGCTCGCGCACGGCCTGCTCGTCCGACACATCCGTGGGCACCACCAGCGCCCGCACGCCATCCTCGCCCGCCGCGGTGCGAGTCGCTTCCAACGGTTCGCGGCGGCGGCCGGCCAGCACGACCCGATAACCTTGCGCCAGGAATTCCAGCGCCACCGCGCGGCCTATACCGGTACCGGCGCCGGTGACCAGCGCTACGCGCGGGTGTTCGATCTCGTTCGCTTGCATCGGATTCTCCTTGTTATCGATCGGCGGAATGCTACCCGAATCGTTCTGGCGATGCTGCAAGCGAAGGTTCCAGCCGTGACACTTACGCAGCCGTCACACGCAAGCAAAAATTACGCGGCACGGCAGCTTGCCGGAAAGCGGGAGACGAGGCGATTTTCCGCAAGCGCCCGCACCTCGCGGTTGCCTGCGCACGCGGCTTTTCTTCAGGCATATCCCACCGCGGAAACGCGCGCAGCGCATGCCACCGAACCGATAATCCCGTGTTGATCCGTCACAAGTTTTTATATAATTCCTAGAAATTAGCTTATTACCAAAAATCCAAAGATACCTATGGAGCAGCATCCATGACCCCAAGGTCCCTGACTGGCGCACTCGTCCTCGGCGCGCTCTACACCGCCTCGGCCGCAGCCCAGGGCGCGCCTGACGGCAAGCAGATCAGCACCCAGGGCGCGAATGGCGCGCCCGCCTGTATTACCTGCCATGGCGCCCGTGGCGAAGGCAATCCGGCCGCCGGTTTTCCGCAGCTGGCCGGCATGGGTAGCGCCTACCTGGAAGAACAGCTCGAAGCCATGGCCAACGGTTCGCGTATCAGCCCCGTCATGGCCGCCACCGCCAAGGCGCTGGACCCGGCGCAGCGCAAGGCCTTGTCGCAGTACTACGCTTCGCTGCCGTCCACGTTGGATACCGACAAGCTCGCCGCCACCGCCATGCATCCGGTCAAGCCGGCCGACACCGGCGCCTGGCTGGCCACCCGCGGCGCCTGGGATAAGAACGTGCCGGCCTGTAATCAGTGCCACGGGCCGGGCGGCATCGGCGTCGGCGCGAATTTCCCCGCGCTTGCGGGCCAGCCCGCCGCCTACATTGCGGGCCAACTGCGCGCCTGGCAACAAGGCCAGCGCCCGCCGGGTCCGCTGGGCCTGATGCCTGCCGTGGCCACCCGCCTCTCCAGTGCCGAGATCGACGCCGTGTCCGCTTACTACGCAGGCCTGCCCAAGGCCGCCGACCAGCTTGCCGCGCAAGCCAACACCGCTGCGGGAGCCCAGCAATGACCGCCACCAGCCTGCGCCTGCTGTCCGCCGCCTGTCTGTTCGCATCCGCCGCCACTTTTGCGGCCGAACCCCGCCCATCCTTCACGCCGCCGTCCGCCGCGTCCATCCCCGACAACGATTTCGGCAAAGCCGTACGCGAAGGCGAGCAGATCTTCCTGCATACGCCGCAGAAGGCCGGCAAGTTCGTCGGCAACGACCTGAACTGCGCCAGTTGTCACCTGGATGCCGGCCGCCGCGCCGATTCCGCCCCGATGTGGGCGGCCTATGTGCTGTACCCGGCGTATCGCGCCAAGAATGGCCACGTCAACACCTTGGCCGAACGCCTGCAAGGATGTTTCCGCTTCAGCATGAACGGCAAGGCGCCAGCCGCCGACGATCCCACGCTGACCGCGCTGCAGACCTATATGTTCTGGCTGGCCAGCAAGGCGCCCACCGGCGTGGTGCTGGAAGGCCAGGGCTACCGCAAGTTGCCGCCGCCCGCCCAGAAAGCGGACTACGTGCGCGGCAGCGAGGTCTACGCGCAGTATTGCGCCGTCTGCCACGGCGCCGAGGGCGGGGGTCAGAAGAACGGCAAGCATTGGGTATTCCCCGCCCTGTGGGGCGCGGACTCGTTCAACTGGGGCGCGGGCATGCACCAGATCGGCAATGCCGCCGGCTTCATCAAGGCCAATATGCCGCTCGGGCAGGCCGGCATGCTGAGCGACCAGGAAGCCTGGGACGTCGCCTACTTCATGAACGCGCATGAACGCCCGCAGGATCCGCGCTACACCGGCTCGGTCGCCGCGACCCGGGCCAAGTACCACGACTCCGACGACTCGCTGTACGGCATCGAGGTCAACGGCCACCTGCTGGGCAGCGACTCTCCGGCGCCCGGCGGCAAGCTGACCCAGGCCGCGGCCAAGGCTGGCGGCTGAGTCCGGTGGGCGCGAATCTCGCGGCCGGCTTGCGGGTTACCGCCTGCCCGGCTGCGTGATTTGTTATTCTTCGTGTCTCAGCATCACACGCCCGCCACATTCATGTCCGCCAATCCCGGAAACGTCTTCATGGTCGTCGCGCCCAGCGGCGCCGGCAAGTCCAGCCTGGTCAAGGCCTTGCTCCAGCAAGACCCCTCCATCCTGCTCTCCATTTCCTGCACCACCCGCGCGCCCCGCCCCGGCGAGGAAGACGGCCGCGAATACCGCTTCGTGTCGGCGGACGAGTTCAAGCTCCTGCGCGAAGGCAACAATCTGCTGGAATGGGCCGAAGTGCACGGCAATTTCTACGGCACGCCGCGAGACCGCATCGACGAAGCCACCCGCGCCGGCCGCGACGTGCTGCTGGAAATCGACTGGCAAGGCGCGCGCCAGGTGAAGCAGCGCTTTCCCGGCGCGATCGGCGTGTTCGTGCTGCCGCCGTCCATCGATGAACTCGAAAGCCGGCTCAAGGCGCGCGGCCAGGATGCGCCCCAGGTGATCGCGCGCCGCCTGATGGCCGCGGGCGGCGAAATCGCCCACGCGCCTGAATGCGAATATGTTATTATTAATCAAGAATTTAGCGTGGCCTTGTCGGAACTGACTCAAATAGTTAGCGCCGCGCGGCTGCGCTTTTCGTCTCAGGCCGCCCGCCACAGCCAGTTGTTCTCGCAACTTGGCATCCCGGCCGAGCACTGAGCCGAACGCATTCTCCCTATCCTCCATCAGCACCAGGTGTCCTAATGGCTCGCATTACCGTCGAAGACTGTCTGAATCAAATCCCCAATCGTTTCAAGCTCACGCTGGCCGCGACCTACCGCGCCCGCGAGTTGGCGCAAGGCCATGCCCCGCGCCTGGACAGCAAAGACAAGCCCACGGTCACTGCCCTGCGCGAAATCGCGGGCGGCCTCACCGGCGTGGAAATGCTGCGTAAAGTACCCACCTGATCGTTTCCGGGGGCGGCAAGCATGGCTTTTCCCGGGCTGAAGTACGCTTCATCAGGTCTGCTTGCCGCACTGCGTGCCGGCTCCCGTCTCGGGCGCCGCACGGGCAAGAAAGACAAGACTCCCCCCACGCCACCGTCCGTCGCCGCGCAAGAAGCGGCGGACGCGACCGCCTCGCCGGTCGCCTCGCTGGCGCCGCTGACCGAAATCATCGGCAGCTATCTCGACAAGAAAGACGTAGAGCGCGTGCGCGAAGCCTATCGCTTCGCGGACCAGGCGCACCTGGGCCAGTTCCGCGCCAGCGGCTCGCCCTACATCTCTCATCCCATCGCCGTCACGGAAATCTGCGCAGGCTGGAAGCTCGACGTCAACGCGTTGTCCGCCGCCCTGCTGCACGACGTGATGGAAGACCAGGGCATCGCCAAGCACGAGCTTGCCGAGAAATTCGGCCCTGAAGTCGCCGAACTGGTCGACGGCCTGTCCAAGCTCGACCGCCTGGACTTCGCCACCAAGGCCGAACAACAGGCCGAGAGCTTCCGCAAGATGCTGCTGGCGATGGCCCGCGACGTGCGCGTCATCCTCATCAAGCTGGCCGACCGCCTGCACAATATGCGCACGCTGGACGCGGTCAATCCGGAAAAGCGCCGCCGCATCGCGCGCGAAACCCTGGACATCTACGCGCCCATCGCGCACCGCCTGGGCCTGAACCTGCTGTTCCGCGAACTGCAGGATTTGTGCTTCGCGGCCATGTACCCGAACCGCTACCAGGTGCTGTACAAGGCCGTGCTGGCCGCGCGCGGCAACCGCCGCGAAGTCATCACCAAGATCGCCGATTCGGTGCGGGCCTCGCTGCCCGCCGCCGGCATCGAGGCCGAAGTCACCGGCCGCGAAAAAACGCTGTACGGCATCTACCGCAAGATGGTCGACCAGAAGAAGTCGTTTTCCGACGTCCTGGACATCTACGGCTTTCGCGTCATCGTGCACACCCTGCCCGAGTGCTACCTAGCCCTGGGCACGCTGCATCAGCTCTACCGGCCCGTGCCCGGCAAGTTCAAGGACTACATCGCCATTCCCAAGGTGAACGGCTACCAGTCCTTGCATACGACGCTGGTCGGCCCCTACGGCACGCCCGTGGAGTTCCAGTTCCGCACGCGCGACATGCATCACGTGGCGGAAGAAGGCGTGGCCTCGCACTGGCTCTACAAGGGCGCGGACCTGACCCTGAACGACTTGCAAAAGCGCACGCATCAGTGGCTGCAGTCGCTGCTGGACATCCAGAGCCAGACCGGGGACTCCGGGGAATTCCTGGAGCACGTCAAGGTCGACCTGTTCCCCGACGCCGTCTACGTGTTCACCCCGCGCGGCAAGATCATCTCGCTGCCCCGCGGCGCCACGCCAGTGGACTTCGCCTACGCGATCCACACCGACATCGGCAACCAGGCGGTGGCCGCCAAGGTCAATGGCGAATTCGTGCCCCTGCGCACCGAGATGAACAGCGGCGACACCGTGGAAATCGTCACCTCGCCGGCCTCGCGTCCAAACGCACAATGGCTCAACTACGTCCGTACCGGACGGGCGCGCTCCGAAATCCGCCACTACCTGCGCACGGTCAAGTACGAAGAGTCCGTGGCCTTTGGCGAACGCCTGCTGGGCCAGGCGCTGCAAGAACTGCACATGCCTCTGCCCGCCACCGACGACCCGGCCTGGCAGAAGCTGGCGCGCAGCACCGGCGCCAGCTCGCGCGAGGAAATCCTGGCCGACATCGGCTTGGGCAAGCGCCTGGCTGCCGTGGTGGCGCGCCGTTTCGCGCCCGAGCATCAACTGGTGGCGACCACGGCCGCGGCGGTGGACGAGCTTACCTCGGCGCGCAGCGCCCCCATCCTGATCCAGGGCAATGAAGGCCAGGCCGTGCAATTGGCGCCTTGCTGCGGCCCCCTGCCCGGCGACCCCATCATCGCCGGCATGCGCATGGGACATGGACTGGTGGTGCATACCGCCGACTGCCCGGTGGCGATGCGCCAGCGCCTGCGCGAGCCGGAACGCTGGATCAATGTCGCCTGGGACGCCCACACCGCCAAGCACCTGGCCACGCGGCTGGACATCGTCACGCGCAACGAGCGCGGCGTGCTGGGACGGCTGGCCGCGGAAGTCACGGCGGCCGACGCCAACATCGTGCACGTCACCATGCACGACGACGCAGTCGCCACGGTGTCGCTGCATCTGACCATCCAGGTCGACAGCCGCAAGCACCTGGCGCAGGTCATCCGCGCCATCCGCCATGTGCCGCAGGTGCAGAAGATCGTGCGCGTGAAAGGCTGAGGTGCAAAGCGGATGTGCAGGGCTGAACCCCGCCCTGCACGCCGCAATCAGGTCACGTGCTGCAGGAAATCCTTGAGCCGCTGGCTGGGCGGATTGCTCAGCAATTCGCCCGGGGGCCCATCATGGGCGATCTTGCCGGCATCAATGAAGATCAAACGGCTGCCCACCTTGCGCGCGAACTCCATCTCATGCGTGACCACCACCATGGTCATGCCCTCCTCGGCCAGGTCGCGCATGACTTTGAGGACTTCGTGGCGCAGCTCCGGATCCAGCGCCGACGTGGGCTCGTCGAACAGCATCAGCTTGGGCTTGATGGCCAGCGCCCGCGCAATCGCCACGCGCTGCTGCTGGCCGCCGGACAGCTCCGACGGATAGTGGTTCATGCGCTCGGCCAGGCCAACCTTGGCCAGCAGGCTCTCGGCCAGTTCGCGCGCCTCGGCGCGGCTCTGGCCGCGCGTATGCACCGGGCCGAACATGACGTTTTCCAGCGCGGTCATCTGCGGGAACAGGTTGAACTGCTGGAACACCATGCCCGCTTCACGGCGGATCTCGCGCACTTGCGCCGCCCCGCCGTTCACGCTCAGGCCATCGACCAGCAGGTCGCCGCCATTGATGGTTTCAAGCACGTTGATGCAACGCAGGAAGGTGGACTTGCCGGAGCCCGACGGCCCAACCACCACCACGACCTCGCCCGCGTCGATGTTCAGCGAAATGCCGTTGAGCACCATGGACTCGCCGAAGTTCTTGGTGACGTTGTGAAATTCGACCATGCTCATAGTATGCGCATCCTTCTTTCAACCAGATGCAGGGCCAGCGCCATGAGGCCGGTCAGGATCAGGTAAACGATCGCCACCGCCGACCAGATCTCGACGGCGCGGAAATTGCTAGCCATGATTTCCTGGCCCTGGCGGGTCAGCTCGGCCACGCCGATCACGATGAAGAGCGACGAATCCTTGAGGCTGATGATGCACTGGTTGCCCAGCGGGGGAATCATGCGGCGAAACGCCACCGGCCCGATGATGTGCAACAGGATCTTGTGGAACGGCAGCCCCATGGCTTGACCCGCTTCCTTCAGGCCCTTGTGCACGGATAGCAGCGCGCCGCGCACGATTTCAGAGATATAGGCCCCGGAATTGATGATGAGCGTGACAATCGCCGCCCATTCCGCGTCCACCCGGATGTTCGCCAGCAAGGGCAAGGCGAAATAGATGAACATCACCTGCACCACGATGGGCGTGCCGCGGATGACCGCGACGTAGACCTGCGCGATGGCCGACAGCACGGGATGCCCATAGGCCCGCGTCACGCCTGACAGCGCGCCCAGCAAGAAGCCGCCAAACAAGCCCCAGAACGTGATCTTGATGGTCATGAGCGTACCCTCGAGCAGATTGGGTAGCGCGTCCCTGATTACAGTCCAGTCAAACTCCACGATATTCCCCCTATGGCGCGGCGCCGCGGCATGGCACGGCGAGAGCGGCGCGGGACCGCCCGTCGGACTGCGGCGCAGCGGCCGGCATCAGCCGGCGCTGGCCGCTGCCGAGCGGTCCCGGAACGCAAAGCGAACCCGTATGCTCAGGGCTTCTTGCCGAACCACTTGGTGTAGATGGCGTCGTACTGGCCGTTGGCCTTCAGCGTGGCCAGGGCCTTGTTCACCTGCGGCACCAGATCGCTGCCCTTGGGGAAGGCAATGCCGTAGAAGTCGCCGCTCTTGACCGAACCCACCACCTTCACGCGGCCCTTGCCCGCCGTATTGGCGTAGTACTGGACATTGGGCGTGTCGTGCACCGCCGCGTCCACCCGGCCCGTGGCCAGTTCCAGATAGGCGTTGTCGATGTTCGGGAACAGCTTGAGCTTGGCGTCCGGCACCTGGGCCTTCAGGAAGTCCACGGTGGCGGTGCCGGTCTTGACCGCGACGGTCTTGCCGGCCAGGGACTTGGCGTCCTTGATGTCGGTGTTCTTTTCGCCGACCAGGATGGCCAGGCCGCTTTCGTAATAAGGATCGGAGAAGTCGATGACCTTCTTGCGGTCGTCGCGGATCGTGATGCCGGCCAGCGCTGCGTCGATGTTCTTGGTCTGCAGGCCCGGGATGATGCCGGCGAAGTCCATGGGCTGCAGCTTGTACTTGAGGTTGAGTTCCTTGGCGATGGCCGCCCAGAGATCCACGTCGAAGCCCACATAGGTATTACCCTGCTTGAACTCGAACGGCACGAAAGCGGTATCGGTGGCCACCACCAATTCCTTGCCTTGGGCCTGCGCGCCGGAGGCGGCGCCGAACATGGCCACGGACAGGCCGACCAGCGCGGCGGCGACTTTGCGTTTGATCATGAAACTCTCCTCTTGGGGACCAGTCGGCACCCCGGGGTTGTTGTAGGGGCATGATTCCTAGGCCGCGCCGGGGTCTCCGGCACAGCTTACCGCCGATCTTAACGCATACGTCCCCACCCGGCAGCGGCCGGAAAATTTACAATCCGCATGACACCCGGAGGATTCCCATGGCCTACAAATATGTGCGCATTGCCGGCAACCGGCGTCAAACCGGCCTGGCGCTGGGCAAGCTGGCGCGCCCCCTGATGGCAACCTACCTGGAGCAAAGCCGCAGCTGGGATGCGCTGCGGCCGTGGCGCGGCCACGCCTTCCTGGACGAGTTGGCACGGCAGGCGCAAACGGCGCTGCCGGCAGTCTGGGAAGAGCTGGAAGGCATGGCGGAAGGCCTGCGCATGCCGATCGAGGACGTGCTGCTGTGGAACTGCCGCGGCGACCTGCTGCACAGCACCACCGACGGCTGCACGTCGGTCGCACTACGGGCGGCGGACGGCACGCGCTGGATCGGCCACAACGAGGACGGCGATCCCTACTTGCATGGGCGTTGCCATCTGGTCGACGTGGCGCTGGACGACGCACCCGGCTACGTCAGCTTCTATTACCCCGGTTCCCTGCCCGGTCACACCTTCGGCGCCAACCGCGCCGGGCTGGTCCAGACCATCAACAACCTGCGCATCCGGCAACGGCATCCGGGCGTGCCGCGCATGCTGATGGCGCGCGCGCTGCTGGATTGCGCCACGCTGGACGAGGCCGTCGGGCTGCTGCGCGAACTGCCGCATTCCGGCGGCTTCCATCACACGCTGGGCGCGGCCGGCGACCCGCGCCTGCTCAGCGCCGAAGTCGCGCCGGGCTCGGTCTCCATCCTGGAGATCGGCACGCGCTACGGCCATGCCAATCACATCGTGCATGCGGACATGGGCGGCGTGGCGCAGCTGGTCACGGACTCGTCGCGGGCGCGGCAGAACCGCATCGAAGGAATCGTGGACGGCTGGTCCGGCAGCACCGGCCGCGACGATGTGATCGCCGCCTTGCACGACACCGAGGGAAAGCTGCCGATATTGCGCACCGCGGCGGACGATCCCGATGACGAGAACACCTTGGCGACCGCGCTGTTCGAGATCGGAGAAAGCGAAGTGACCCTGCGGGTTTACGACCGCAAGGCGAAGGCGGACATTGCGCTGGACGTGATGTCGGACACGGAATCGTAGTCATCCGCCACGCCCGAAAAACAACGGCCGCGTCATTGCTGACGCGGCCGTTGCTTCATCCGCTACGGGTCAAGCCTGGCCGTAGCCCCCGCCTCCGGGGGTTTCAACGACGAAGATGTCACCCGAACACAGCTGCGCGCTGTCTTGCGGCCCCAGTTCCTGCACCGAACCATCGGCGCGCTCGACCGAGTTGCGGCCCATGGCGCCGGGCTGCCCGCCTGCCAGGCCGAACGGCGCGTACAGTCGGTTGTTCGACAGGATCGCCGCCGTCATATCTTCCAGGAAGCGGATGCGGCGCACGCCGCCGTCGCCGCCCGGATAGCGGCCGGCGCCGCCCGAACCCTTGCGGATTTCGTAGGACTCCAAGCGCACCGGAAAGCGGAACTCCAGCACTTCGGGATCCGTCAGGCGCGAATTGGTCATGTGCGCCTGCACCAGCGAAGTCCCTGCGAAACCTTCATCGTGGGGACCCGCCGCATCGATGCGCACCGGACCCGCGCCCGTGCCGCCCGAGATGGTCTCGTAGTACTGATGGCGCGCATTGCCGAACGTGAAGTTGTTCATTGTGCCCTGGCTCGCGGCCAGCACGCCCAGCGCGCCGTACAGCGCGTTGACGATGCACATAGAGGTTTCCACGTTGCCCGCCACCACCGAGGCCGGCGGATTCGGGCGCAGCATCGAGCCTTCCGGCAGGATGATGGACAGCGGCACCAGGCAGCCGTCGTTCAGCGGAATATCGTCATTGACCAGCGTGCGGAACACGTACAGCACCGCCGCCACGGCGATGGCGCCGGGTGCGTTGAAGTTGTTGTCCAGCTGGTTGGACGTGCCGGTGAAATCCACCACGGCGCTGCGCGCCTGGGTGTCGACCTTCACGGCTACGCGGATCATCGCACCGTTGTCCAGCGGATACTCGTAGCTGCCGTCCTTCAACACCGAGATCACGCGGCGCACCGCTTCCTCGGCGTTGTCCTGCACATGCCCCATGTAGGCGCGGACCACCTCCAGGCCGAAGTGGTCGCACATGCGCAGCAGCTCCTGCACGCCCTTTTCGTTGGCGGCGATCTGCGCGTGCATGTCGGCGATGTTCTGGTCCGGATTGCGCGCGGGCCAGCGGCCCGAGCCCAGGATGCCGCGCGCGGCGGCTTCGCGGAACTCGCCATTCTTCACCAGTTGGAAGTTGGTGAAGAGTACGCCTTCGTCTTCCACCGTCTTGGAATCCGGCGGCATCGAGCCCGGCGTGGTGCCGCCGATGTCGGCATGGTGCCCGCGCGACCCCACGTAGAACAGGATTTCGCGACCATCGCGACCGAACACCGGTGTGATGACCGTGACGTCCGGCAGGTGCGTGCCGCCGTGGTACGGATCGTTCACCACGTAGGCGTCGCCGGGCTGCATGCGACCCGCGTTGGCGCGCATGACCGTACGGACGGACTCGCCCATGGAACCCAGGTGCACAGGCATGTGCGGGGCATTCGCGATCAAACGGGCCTGGGCATCGAAGATTGCGCAGGAGAAGTCCAGGCGTTCCTTGATGTTGACCGAATAGGCCGTGTTCTGCAGCCTGTAGCCCATCTGCTCGGCGATCGACATGAAGAGGTTGTTGAAGACCTCCAGCATGACCGGATCGGCCTGTGTGCCGATGGCGCGGCGTTCCGGACGAGCTTCGACGCGGCGGATCACGAAGTGATCCTGCGCCGTCAGTTCAGCCTGCCAGCCTGCTTCGACCACCGTGGTCTGGTTGGGCTCGGAAATGATGGCGGGCCCCGCCACCACGTCGCCGCCCGCCATGTCCTCGCGCACATACAAGGGCGTGTCGCGCCAGGCGCCGCCGCTGTACATGCTGACGACGCGGCTGGGAGCCAGGGCGCCATCGCGCAGCCGCGCGGTGGTCGCTTCGCTGACGCGTTCGCCGCCGCCCGTGGCTTCGACGGAGATGGTTTCCACCACCAGCTCGCGGTTGGGCATCAGGAAGGAATAGCGCAGGCGGTAGGCCGCCTCGAAATCCTTGCGCGCCTGGTCCAGGTCCGTGTAGGCCACTTCCAGCGAGGTGTCCGTGCCGCGGTACTTCAGATGCAGGCGGCGCTGCACGCTGATATCGCTTTCGGCCACATGCTGGCGGCGCAATTCGCCCACGGCCTGGCCGGCCAGCTCGTCCAGTTCACCCTGGAGCGCCTGCATCAGGTCCGCGTCCAGTACCTTCTCGACCGTTTTCTGGCGCATGTCGGTCTGGTCGGCCAGGCCCATGCCATAGGCCGACAGCACGCCGCCCAGCGGGTGCGCGAACACGGTCGTCATACCCAGCGCATCGGCGACCAGGCAGGCGTGCTGGCCGCCCGCGCCGCCGAACACGGTCAGCGCGTATTCGGTCACGTCGTGGCCGCGCTGCACCGAAATGCGCTTGATGGCCTCGGCCATATTGCCCACCGCGATTTCCAGGAAGCCCTCGGCGAGCTGTTCCGGACTCATCTCGCGGCCGGTGGCGGCACGCACTTCGTCGGACATGGCCGTAAAGCGCGCCACGACCGCGTCGCGGTCCAGCGGCTCATTGGCCTCGGGGCCGAAGACCTTGGGGAAGAAATCGGGTTGGATCTTGCCCAGCAGGACGTTGCAGTCCGTCACCGCCAGCGGGCCGCCGCGGCGATAGCACGCGGGGCCAGGATTGGCGCCGGCCGAATCCGGACCCACGCGCAGCCGCGCGCCGTCGAAATGCAGGATCGAACCGCCGCCCGCCGCTACCGTGTGGATGCTCATCATGGGCGCGCGCATGCGCACGCCGGCCACCTGGGTCTCGAATTCGCGTTCGAATTCGCCGGCATAGTGAGACACGTCGGTGGAGGTGCCGCCCATGTCGAAGCCGATGACCTTCGGAAAGCCCGCGATCTCGCTGGTGCGCACCATGCCGACGATGCCGCCGGCAGGCCCCGACAGGATGGCGTCCTTGCCCCGGAAACGGTGCGCGTCGGTCAGGCCGCCGCTCGATTGCATGAACATCAGGCGGATGCCCGGCAGTTCGCCAGCCACCTGGTCCACATAGCGCATCAGGATGGGCGACAGATAGGCGTCCACCACCGTGGTATCGCCGCGCGACACGAACTTGATCAGCGGGCTGACCTCGTGCGAGGCCGACACCTGCGGGAAGCCCACTTCACGCGCGATGCGGGCGGCGATGCGCTCGTGTTCCGGCGCATGCCAGGCATGCATGAAGACGATGGCGACGGCGCGGATGCCGCTGTCGTAGGCGGCCTGCATGGCCGCGCGCAGCGCTTCCTGGTCCAGCTCGCGGATCACCTCGCCGTCGGCGGCCACGCGCTCGTCCGCTTCCACCACGGATTCGTACAGCATCTCGGGCAGAAGGACGTTGCGATCGAACAGGCGCGGACGGTTCTGGTACGCAATGCGCAGGCCGTCGCGGAAACCCTTGGTCGTCACCAGCAAGGTGCGCTCGCCCTTGCGTTCCAGCAAGGCGTTGGTGGCCACCGTGGTGCCCATCTTCACGCACTCGACCTGATCGGCGGGCACGGGCTGGCCGGGCGCGATGCCCAGTAGCTTGCGGATGCCGGCCACGGCCGCGTCGCGGTACTGCTCCGGGTTTTCCGAGAGCATCTTGGCCGTGGTGGTCGTGCCATCGGGACGCCGCGCCACGATGTCGGTAAAGGTACCCCCACGGTCAATCCAGAATTGCCACTTCATAGCTGTCCTTGCAAACAAAGAGTCGCCGCGGCGCATGCGGCCGCGCGCGGGTAAATGGAATCAGAGAGAGGTCGCCGCGCGGGCGGCCTGGTCGTACAGGCCGGACAGCGCGCGCAGCGTGTGCGCCAATTGGCGGCTGTAGTCCAGCCCGCCCCCGCCCGGCGCGTCCAGGCCGGCGGTCAGGCATTGTTCGCGGATCTCGGCGTAGCGCTTGAGGGTGGCCGCGCCGTCCGGGGTCACGCTGTAGAAGACTTCCTTGCTGTTGCGCTCGCCTTTGACCACGCCCAGGCGGTCCAGCTTCTTGAGCGCATAGCTGACGATGTGCGTGTCCTCGACGTTCAGCGTGAAGCAGATGTCGGCCAGCTTCTTGGGCCGTTCACGGTGATAGACATGATGAAAGACCATTACGTCGGTGGGCGTCAGGTCGGGCAGCCCGGCCGCCGCCATGCAGCGCACGGTCCAGCGGTCGAAGGCGTGGCTGGCGATCATCAGGCCGAATTCCACCTCGGAGAGGTCGGGCGCGCTGCCGCCGGCCAGATGGGCCGACGATGCAATCAAAGCGGGTGTCATGGGAGACGCAAGCCGAGTTTATATGAACGAAATACTAATAATTTATCTATATTTCATCAATAAAAAATACGAACGAAGCGCCAGAAACCCCCTCTTTCGAGGGAATACCCCTAGAAAACTCCAAACCAGAAAGGCGGTTTAAGGCGCCGACCAGCCCATGGGCAGATTGGCCCGGATCAGCCCGCCTGCGATGGAAATCCGCGGCGCGATCTCGGGCATGGGATCGCCCGGGCCGAACCAGCGCGCATCGGCGATCTCGTCTTCCTGGACACGTATGTCCCCCGACACGTAGTCCGCCGTAAACGCAACCATGAGCGAATGCGGAAACGGCCAGGATTGGCTACCGAAATACTGCAGGTTGCCGACCTTCAAGCCGACTTCCTCGTGGACCTCGCGATGGACGGTCTGCTCGATGCTTTCGCCAGGCTCGACGAAGCCTGCCAGCGCGGTGTAGCGCGAGGTGGCCGTGGTGGTGTGGCGCGCCAGCAGGATGCTGTCGCCCTTGCGGATCAGCACCATCATGGCCGGCGAAATGCGCGGATAGGCCGAAAAGTCGCAGGACGGGCAGCGCAGGCAGAACTCGGTGGGTACGCGTTCGGCCGGCGTGCCGCAGACGCCGCAGAACCGGTGCGTGCGCGCCCATTCGGCGATCTGGTAGGCGCGGCCGGCCAACGCCATGCGTTCATCGTCCAGTACGCCGAACAGCGAGCGCAGCTTCCTGAAGGCATAGCCCTGCGGCGGCTCCACGCCGGGTTCGACATGCACGGTGCGGTACGGCGAACCGGGCAGCGCCCAGATCGGCTGCAAGGCCGCCGCCGCCAAGCCTATCTGTACGCACAAGGCGGTGTCCGGCAAGACTGCGGACGTCTCTTCAACCAGCAATTCATCACGACGGAAAACGAAGTTCACACGCGCCTCTGCATCATGCATTCGATACGCAATGTTAGAAGAAAAACGGCTGCCGCATTGCGCTTGCGCAAAGATTGAACCCTCAATGATCGGCGCTGCGCGCGGCTGTTAGGAATAACCCGTAAAGACGCGATTTCACGCGCCCTGCCGCCGCATAGCAACATAGAATGGCACGGCTTTTCAGCTGCGCGTCATCGGCGCAGCGCACTCTTTCGCAATGCCTTTCGGGCACAACCCGGCTTCACCATTCGCAAAGAAGGACCCACCCATGCACAAGAAAATTTCCCTGCTCGCCGGCAGCATCGTCCTGGCGTTCAGCGCAGGCGCACAGGCGCAAACCAAATGGGATCTGCCCACGGCCTATCCGGCCAGCAACTTCCACGTAGAGAACCTGACCACCTTCGTCAAGGACGTGGATACGCTGTCGGAAGGCAAGCTGAAGATCACGCTGCACAACAACGCCTCGCTGTACAAGGCGCCCGAGATCAAGCGCGCGGTGCAAGGCAATCAGGCGCAGATCGGCGAGATCCTGCTGACCAACTTTGCGAACGAAGACCCGATCTACGAACTGGACGGCCTGCCCTTCCTGGCCACCGGCTACGACGCTTCGTTCAAGCTCTACCAAGCGCAGAAGCCCTTCCTCGAAAAGAAGCTGAATTCGCACGGCATGACGCTGCTGTACGCGGTGGCCTGGCCGCCCCAGGGCATCTTCGCCAACAAGGACATCAAGCAGATCAGCGACATGAAGGGCCTGAAGTGGCGCGCCTACAGCCCGGTGACGGCCAAGATCGCCGAACTGGTCGGCGCGCAGCCCGTCACGGTGCAGCAGGCTGAACTGGCCCAGGCCATGGCCACCGGCGTGATCGATTCCTACATGTCCTCGGCATCGACCGGCTACGACACCAAGACCTACGAGTACATCAAGAAGTTCTACGACACCCAGGCCTGGCTGCCGAAGAACGCCATCATCGTCAACAAGAAGGCGTTCGACGCGCTCGACCCGGCGTCCCAGGCCGCCCTGAAGAAGGCCGGCGCGCAGGCTGAAGAGCGCGGCTGGAAGCTGTCGCAGGAAAAGAACAAGTGGTACCAGGAAGAGCTGGCCAAGAACGGCATGGAAACCATCAAGCCCACGGTCGAGCTGAAGGAAGGCCTGTCGGTGATCGGCAAGCGCATGCTGGACGACTGGCTGAAGAAAGCCGGCGCTGACGGCCAGGCCATGATCGACGCCTACAAGAAGCAGTGATATCTCCATGCGCCGCTTTCTAGATGGTTTATACGGCGCGGCCGGCCTGCTGGCCGGCCTGTGCACGATCGGCGTCCTGGTGTCGGTGCTGGCCGCGATCATCGCGCGCCAGCTCAGCATGAACATTCCCGGCACGGACGCCTATGCCGGGTACTTCATGGCCGCCGCGGGTTTCCTTGCGTTGGCCAGCACGTTCAAGCACGGCGAGCACATCCGCGTCACGCTGCTGCTCAATTCGCTCAAGCCGGCCGCCGGCCGCAAGCTGGATATATTCGCCCTGGCGGTCGGCTGCCTGCTCGCTTCCGCGTTCGCGTTCTTCAGCGTCAAGCTGACTTACGACTCCTGGCAGTTCAACGACATCTCCACATCCAACGACGCCACGCCGCTCTGGATTCCCCAGCTCAGCATGGCCGTGGGCACGGTGCTGTTCCTGGTCGCCCTGATCGACGAGCTGATCCGACGCTCACGCGGCCTGTCCGCCGCCACTTCGCAGCAAACCCATGAATGAACTACTCGTCATAACCCTATTGGTCGTCTCGATCTTCGCGCTGCTGGGCTGCGGGGTCTGGGTCGGCCTGACCCTGGCGGGAACCGCCTGGATCGGCATGGAGATCTTCTCCAGCCGGCCGGCCGGCGACGCCATGGCCGTCACCATCTGGGGCGCGTCCTCCAGCTGGACGCTGACCGCCCTGCCGCTGTTCCTGTGGATGGGCGAAATCCTGTTCCGCACGCGGCTGTCCGAAGACCTGTTCAAGGGGCTCGCCCCCTGGCTCAACCGCCTTCCCGGCCGGCTGCTGCACACCAACGTGATCGGCTGCGCCATCTTCGCGGCGGTCTCGGGTTCGTCCGCGGCGACCTGCGCCACGGTGGGCAAGATGACCATCCCAGAACTGACGCGCCGCGGCTATCCCGAGGACAAGATCCTCGGCACGCTGTCGGGCGCCGGCACCCTGGGCCTGCTGATCCCGCCATCCATCATCATGATCGTGTACGGCGTGGCGGCGGACGTGTCCATCGCCAAGCTGTTCATCGCGGGCATCGTGCCGGGCATCCTGCTGGCCCTGCTGTTCATGGGTTACATCGCCTGGTGGGCGATCCGCAACCCCAGCCAGGTGCCGGCGGCCGATCCGGGCCTGTCGCTGATGCAGAAGCTGTCGCGTTCGCGCCACCTGATCCCGGTGATGCTGCTGATCGGCGCGGTGCTGGGGTCGATCTACACTGGCATCGCCACCGCCACGGAAGCGGCCGCGGTCGGCGTGGTGGGGGCCCTGTTCCTCTCCGCGCTGCAGGGGTCGCTCAACCGCTCCACCTTCATGCAATCGCTGCTAGGCGCAACCCGGCTGTATTGCATGATCGCGCTGATCCTGGCGGGCGCGCAGTTCCTGACGTTGGCCATGGGCTATATCGGCCTGCCGCGCGCGCTGGCCGAATGGATCGGCGGACTAGGCCTGTCTCAATTCTGGCTGATCATGGCGCTGATGGTGTTCTTCATCATCCTGGGCTGCTTCCTGGACGGCATTTCCATCGTCGTGCTGACCATGGGCGTGCTGCTGCCCACGGTGCAGGCCGCCGGCATCGACCTGATCTGGTTCGGCATCTTCATCGTATTCGTTGTGGAAATGGCACAGATCACGCCGCCGGTGGGGTTCAACCTGTTCGTGCTGTCCGGCATGAGCGGCAGGGAATTGCCCTATATCGCGCGCGCCTCGCTGCCCATGTTCTTCCTCATGATCCTGGCGGTGCTGCTGCTCTATGCCGTGCCTGGCATAGCGACGTGGCTGCCGCTGCACATGACGCTGTAGCCTGGCGCCAACATGAAACCCCGTTCCTGCAACGGGGTTTTTTTTAACCCCTGCCCGCGCACTCTACCCGCCCCCTGTTTTGCGTTCCTGTAAACCAGGGAAAACTCCAAAAAACTACAGGTGTTGTTTGCTCCTCAACTTTTCTAGAATTCCCAGGCGCTGATACGTTGCAACATTACGGCGTATATGTGCATATGCGGCCATCGCCCGGACCCGCGCTTACCCAAAGCGTCGGAGCGACGGCCCAGCGCCTGACGATCCGCCAGGCGCGACCAGCCGGGCCAAAAGCCCGGCGCCATTAAAAATAGCGCTACCCAGGAGGAGCCCCCCGCATGAAACGCATCACTCTATCCCTCGCCCTTGCAGGCCTGGGCCTGGCCGCCGGCACGGCCCAAGCCGAAACCAGCGTCACCCTCTACGGCATCGCCGACGTCAGCATCCGCTACCTCAGCACCAGCGCCGGCAGCGTCGGCGCGGACGGCAGCCGCGTGTCGATGGAGAACGGCGCCATTTCCAACAGCCGTTGGGGCCTACGCGGCTCCGAAGACCTGGGCAACGGCAACCGCGCCTTCTTCCGCCTGGAAAACGGCTTCAACATGCAGAACGGTCGCGGCTCGGATCCCAGCAAGACCTTCAGCCGCCTGGCCTATATCGGCCTGGACGGCGGCAATATCGGCGCACTGACGCTGGGTCTGCAGAACACGCCGATGTTCGACCTGCTGGCCGACTACTTCGACCCGCTGACCGTCGGCAACTACGACCAGAACGCCTGGCTGCCCGCCGCCATGTCGCGCGTGCGCACCAACAACATGACCAAGTACTCCAACACCATTGGAGACCTGGCGTTCGTGCTGTCCTGGGCCAACGGCGACGACTACAACGACCACAAGGCCGGCCAGCAGTACGGCGCCAGCCTGCGCTACACCGTGGGCAACCTGGGCCTGGGCGCGGGCTACCAGCAGACCTACGACGGCACGGATTCCGATCTGCGCCAGCGCGTCTGGAACCTGAACGCGTCCTATCAGTTCGAAGGCGCCAAGGTGTTCGCCGGCTACTACAACGGCCGCGACGAAACTGGCTGGGTCAACGCCGTCATGGGCGGTGCCCAGGCTCCCGGCCTGGACCGCAAGGACAACGGCTACTTCGCCGGCGTCACCTGGCAGGCCACGCCGCGCTGGGCCATCACCGGCGCCGCCTACTACGACCAGAGCAAGAACGTGGTCGAAGACGGCGACAAGGGCAAACGCTACGCGCTGGTCGCCGTGGCCGAGTACTCGCTGTCCAAGCGCTCGCAGATCTACGGCACCGTGGACTGGAACAAGGTCAGCGATGCCGCCAGCGGCGAAATCACCGGCAAGAGCAACCAGCTCGGCGCCGCAGTGGGCTTCCGCCACATCTTCTGATGACTGTCCGCGCCGGACGCCTTGCGCGTCCGGCGCGGTTTCGTCACATCCCCCGATTTACATCCCCAGATACGCCTTGCGCACCTCGTCCGAGGCCGCCAGTTCCGCCGCTTCGCCCGACAGCGCCACCCTCCCGCTCTGCATCACATAGGCGCGCGCCGCGACTTCCAGCGCTTGCGCCATGTTCTGCTCCACCAGCAGGACCGACAGGCCGTCGTCGCGGTTCAGGGCCGCCAGCGCATCAAATACCTGCTCCACCAACAACGGCGACAGACCCAGGCTGGGTTCGTCGATCAGGAGCAGGCGCGGGCCGCTCATCAGCGCCCGGCCGATGGCCAGCATCTGGCGCTCGCCGCCTGACATGGTGCCCGCCAACTGCGCGCGGCGCTCCTTCAGCCGCGGGAACAAGGCGTATACCCGCTCCAGGCGTTCGCCGTAGACGCGCTCGTCCCGCACCGTATAGGCGCCCAGGCGCAGGTTCTGCTCCACCGGCTGGCGTGCGAATACGCGGGCGCCTTCGGGGATCATGGAGATCCCCTGAGTCACCAGCCTGTCCGGCGGCGTGCCGGTGATGTCCCGGCCTTCGAACACCACCCGCCCGCCCTTGGGCTTGACCGCCCCGACAATGGCCAGCAAGGTGCTGGACTTGCCCGCGCCATTGGCGCCCAGCAAGGCCGCAATCTCGCCCGGCCTGACTTCCAGCGACACACCGCGCACCGCCTGCACGCCGCCATAGGCCACGCTCAGCTCTTCCACTTTCAGCATCGCATCAGGCACGGTGCTTTCTCCCCAGATAGGCTTCGATCACGGCCGGGTTGCGCACGATCTCCTGCGGCGCGCCCTCGGCGATCATCTGGCCGAAGTTCAGCACCAGCACCCGCTGGGCCAGCCGCATGACCACCTCCAGCACGTGTTCCACGATGATGAGCGTGACGCCCGACGCATGGATGCCGCGCAGGATCTCGGCCAGGGCGATGGCCTCGGCCGGGTTGAGGCCGCCCGCCACTTCATCGAGCAGCAGCATGCGCGGCTCGGTCGCCAGCGCCCGCGCCAGCTCGACGCGCTTCTGCCCGGCCACGTTCAGCTCTGCCGCCCGCACGTCGGCGCGCTCGGCCAGCCCCACCAGCTCCAGCACGCGGGCGGATTCGCGGCGCGCGTCCTGCAGGCGCGGATGGCGCAGCAGCGCGCCGACCATGGCGTTCTCCAGCACCGTCATCTGGCCGAAGCTGCGCGGGATCTGATACGTGCGCACCAGGCCCATGGCGGCCACCTGTTCGGGACGGCGTCCTATCATGGACTGGCCATCGAAGGTCACCGAGCCGGAGGTGGGTTCGTGATGCCCCACCAGACCATTGAACAGGGTGCTCTTGCCCGCGCCGTTGGGACCGATGATGGCGACGATTTCACCCGCTTCGACCGACAGCGAGATGTCCTTGTTCGCGACCAGGCCGCCGAATTGCTTGGTCAGGTTCTTAACGTCGAGCAGAGCCACGGCGCCTCCTCAATGTGACCAGCCCGCCCGGCAGGAACATCGTGACCAGCAAAATGGCCAGGCCGAAAACCAGCAGGTCCAGGCCCATGCCCGAACTGCCCCACAGCACGCGCGTGCCCTCGGACAGCGGCAGCAGCACCGCCGCGCCCAGCCACGGGCCGATCAGCGTGCCGACGCCACCCAGGATGGTCACCAGCACGACCTGCACCGACATCGTCAGATTGAACATGGATTCGGGGTCGATGAAGCCCACGTACATGGCGAAGAAGCCGCCCCAGACGCCGGTCATGCCCGCCGACATCACGAAGGCCAGCATCTTGTAGCGGTCCGCGGGCACGCCCAGGCTGCGCGACGCGGCCTCGTCGCCATTAATGGCGCGCCAATAGAAGCCGGTCTTGGAATGCACCAGGAAGAAGGTGGCGCAGAAGGTCAGGAAGGCCAGGCCCACCGCGATCAGGTAATACGGCACCTTGCTGCGGAACAGCAGCATCCAGGCGGCGTCGCCGATGGGCGCCTCCAGCCCGACCGCGCCGCCCGCCCACTCCCAGTTGATCATCAGCAGCAGCCCGATCTGCAGCAGCGCGATGGTGGCCATCGCGAAGTAGTGGCCAGACAGCCGCAGCGTGGGGCCGCCCACCAGCCAGGCCAGCGCCGCGCTGATCACCCCGCCCAGCGGAATGCCCAACAGCGGCGTGAGCTTCAGATGGTGCAGCAGCAGCAAGGTGGTGTAGCCCCCGACCCCCACGAACACGCTGTGGCCGAAGGAGATCCGCCCCAGGAAGCCGCCCACGAGGTTCCAGCACGCGCCCAGCGCGCCGAACATGATGGCCAGCAGCAGCACCTGCAGGGTGAAGGCATCCTTCACCACCAGCGGCACCAGAGCCATCAGGATGGCGGTCACGGCCGCCACCGCAATCGGCCATTTGGGCACGCCCGCGGACGCGGCGTCGAGTTTGTTTGTCTTGTTCATCTCACCACCGCCCGAACAGGCCGCGCGGCCGATACCAGAGAACCAGGATGAACAGGATGAACACGCTCACCGTCTTGAGCGCCGGCGCGACGAAGTACCCCGTCATGGCCTCGATGATCCCGATCAGAATTCCCGCGATGAAGGCGCCCGGCAGCGACCCGAAGCCGCCCATGCACACCGCCACGAAAGCCAGCAGGCCGAACACCGTGCCCACCGAGGGAAACACGTAGAAGAAGGTGGTCAGCAAGGCGCCGGCCAGGCCGACCGCCGCGCTACCCAGCATCCAGACCTGGGCGTTGACCCGGTCCGGCGAAATGCCCACCAGGGCGGCGACCTGCCGGTCTTCCGCCACCGCCTGCAAGGCATGGCCCCAGCGCGTGCGGTACACCAGGATGAACAGCGCGACCACCACCACCAGCGCGATCAGCCCCGTCACCACCTGTGGCCTGCCCAGTGAAATGCCAGCCACCGTGACGCTGCCTGACACCAGGGTGTCGGGCAGGCTGCGGTAATCGGGACTGAAGGCGATGAAGGCGACCTGGCGCAGCACCAGGCCCAGGCCGAAGGTGGCCAGGATGACCGCCATCGCAGGCCCCTTCTGCAAGCGGCGGATGATGAGCGCGTAGGTCAAAAAGCCGACGAAGGCGAGCACGATGGCCACCAGCGGCGCCGATAGCGTGGGATCGATGTGGCCCAGCGTGTAGAGCCAATAGGCGGCATACATGCCCAGCATCAGGAATTCGCCGTGGGCGAAGTTGATGACGTCGGTAATGCCCCAGATCAGCGCCAGCCCCACCGCCACCGCGGCATAGATCAGGCCGTTGAACAAGCCTGCCGAGAGAGCTTCAAACATGGAGTGCTCCTGCGGCGGACCCCGCGGCCCGCCGCGTCTGTGGTTACTTCCAGGCGAACGGCAGCGTCGGCAGGCTCTTGTCCGTGCGGTATTTTTCCGGCCAGACCGTCTGGTAGGACGAACCCTTGAGCTCCAGAATCAGGCCCGAGCCCTTGGTGTTCTGGCCCTTGGCGTCGAATTGCACCCCGGCCCAGGGCATCGCGACCTGCGCCTCGCCCAGGTCGGTGGCGGCCAGCGCCTTGCGGATCGCCTCGGGATCGGTCGAGCCGGCCCGGTTGATCGCGTCGGCCAGCACCAGCACGCCCTGCATCGAACGGGCGTTGTTGCCGTTGAGATCCTTGCCGGTCTTGGCCTTGTACATGTCGTTGATCTTCTTCAGCCCGGCCTTGGACGCCGCCACGTCGTTGCCCCAGACGTCGCGCGTCAGCACGCCCTGGACCTGCGGCCCCACTTCCTGCACGAAGCGCGAATCGATGAAGCCCGCATCGTTGGCCAGCAGCACCGGCGGCGCGTACTTGCTTTCCCGCATGGTGCGCACGAACAGCATGGCGTCCGAGGTATAGCTGGCGAAGATCGCCACGTCGGCCTTGGCGGCGGCCAGCTTCTGCACTTCGGCCGTCACCGAGGCCGAGCCCGCGCTGTAGGCAATGTTGGCGACCAGTTGGCGCTTGTATTGCTTGGCGAACTTTTCGACGGCCTTGTAGGTGTTCACGCCGAAGTCGGTGTTTTCGTACACCACGGCGATCTTGGCGGTCGGCACGGCCTTCACGCCGTCCAGGAACTGCATCATGTTCTCGACGAAGGTGTCGTCGTTGGGCGAGGTGCGGAAGAACCACTTGTAGCCGCGTTCGGTCAGGTCCGGACTGCTGGACTCGCCGTTCACATAGGGAATGCCGCGCTGCTCGGCGATGCGGCTGGCGGTCTTGGTCACGGCCGACTGGTAGGCGCCGGTCAGGGCCACGACCCTCTCCTGGTCGATCAGGCGCTGGGCGTCGGCCAGACCCACTTCAGGCTTGCCCTGGGAATCGCCGAACACCACTTCGATCTTGGCGCCGCCCAGCGCCGGCAGGCCGCTGCCCGCAGCCAGCGGTATGCCTTCCAGTTCGGGATGCGGATTGTTGATGATGTCGACCGCCAGTTCGACGGCCGCCTTGATTTCCGCCCCGGTGGAAGCCAGGGCGCCTGACAGGGGATAGATCGCGCCGATGCGCACGGCCTGCTGGGCCTGCGCGGGCACGGCGCACATCAGCGCCAGGCTCGCGGCGACACCCGCGATGAGCTTCATCTTCATAACTGGACTCCTGGATTGAACCGGCTAGGTGTGAAAGCAATTCATCTGCGCGGGCGGGTGCATCGCCTGGGCAATGGCCCCGTTCGCGGCGTCACGGGACCCTCCGGCCAGCCGGAAGGCCCCAGATTCAAAGCGTTGTCGCCATTTCCCCTTGTCCTATGATGGATCGTTCTGGTGGCACAACGGGTACTGCTGCACAAGTACGACTGCTGCCGCTTCCTGTTTACTCACTGCCTGGAAACGGCAGGCTAGCGGTCAGAACACCGCCATCCTGCTGTTGATGAGATCCGTGACCAGCATGTGGCCCGGCGCGTGGGTAATGCAGAACTCCGGCCGCACAGCCGCGACCACCGACTGCGGCGTCACGCCGCAAGCCCAGAACACGGGCATTTCGCCTTCGCGTATCTCCACTGGATCACCATAGTCCGGGCGGCTGATGTCGGCAATCCCGATCAACGCGGGGTCGCCGATGTGTACCGGCGCGCCGTGGACCGAGGGAAACCGCGAGGTCACCTGGATGGCGCGGATGGCGTCCGCAGCCTTCAGGGGACGCATGGACACGACCAGCGGGCCGCCGAACACGCCCGCGGCATGGGTTGGGACATTGGTGCGGTACATCGGCACGTTGCAGCCCTGCTCGATATGACGCACGGGCAGGCCGTTATCCAGCATCGCTTCCTCGAACGAGAACGAGCATCCGATCAGGAACGACACCAGGTCGTCGCGCCAGAGATCCCGCACGTCGGTGGGCTCGGCCACCAGCTCGCCGTTCTGCCAGACGCGATAGCGCGGGATGTCGCTGCGGATATCGATGTCCTGCCCCAATTCCGGCAAGGCGGGATCGCCCGGTTCGGACATGGCCAGCAAGGGACAGGGTTTGGGATTGCGCTGGCAGAAGTGCAGAAAGTCCGCGGCCAGCGCGCGCGGCAGGATCGCGAGGTTGGCCTGCACGTGGCCCGGCGCGAGGTTCGCCGTGGGGCCGGTGAGCTTGCCGCTGCGCGCATCCAGGCGCGCCTGGCGGGCCAATTCCACGCTGGTGCGCACAGCAGGGTTCGTATGCATGTCCATCCCTTCAATGATGATTCCGGTAGGGGGACATTGCACAGGAACCGCGGACCAGCGTCCAATCACAAGTTGCGATAGACCCCGATCAATATTCCTTATCAGGGTTAAGCCGGATGCCGCAGCGCCTCTTCGCGCGCAATCTGCTGCGCCGCCTCGGCCACCGCGCGCGGGATCTGGCTATCCGGCCCCTGCATCCAGCAAGCGGTGTAGTGCAGCGGCGGCAAGGCCGGCGCCTTCACCTCCAGGATGCGCAATTCGCCCTGCGCCAACTCTTTGTGCAGGATGACGGGCGCGATGACGGCGGTGCCGATTGCGTCCTGCGCCATCCGCACGATGACGCTGAGCGCGGAACTGCCATACATGCGCGGCGCCTCCACGCCGGCCTGCTGCAGCAACTGGCGCACGGCGCGGTGCGGATCGGTGGTCGACGGATAGGTGATGACGGGCCATTCGGCCAGCCGCTTCAGGGCGATCGGCTGGCGTCCGACCTTGAGCTTGGGGCTGGCCACCCAGGACAGGGGGTAGTTGCAGAGATAGAGATTCTCGATGCGGGGCTCTTCCATCGGCCCCAGCAGGAACGCCAGGTCGATCTGGCGCGAGGCCAGCTGCGTCTTCAGCACCGTGGTCGTATCCACCTGGATCTCGACCATCAGCGCCGGATAGACGTCGTGCAGATGCTCCATCAAGGTAGGCAGCCAGGTATGCACGATGGTTTCCGAGACGCCCAGCCTGAGCGTGCCGCTCATGACGCTCTTGGCGCGCGCGGCCTCCTGCATGTCGCGCCGCATCTGCAGCATGCGCTCCGCATGCGACAGCAGTTCGCGGCCCTTGCCCGTCAGCTTGATGCCGCGGGTGTCGCGGTCGAACAGACGCACGCCCAGATCCGATTCCAGCGACGCGATGCGCTGGGAAATGGCGGGCTGGGTGGCGTTGAGCTTCTCGGCCGCGGCCCGGAACCCGCCCAGGGTGGCGACCCAGAAGAAGGTCTCGATATTGCGCAGATCGATCATGGCGGCGGCGTCCGGCTATGCAGCCGCCATCTTAGCGCCCGGGACGGGCCGGCGGCCGCGTCCGCCCCGGCCTTGCATCACTGGCCGGCGTACAGCGCTTCCACCGCCAGGCCGATGCTCAGGATGCGGCGGTCAGTACCATTGCTGCCCGCGATCATCAGCCCCACCGGCGCCGTGCCGGACGCATGGCAAGGCAGCGACAGCGCGCAGCCATCCAGGAAATTGATCAGCGTCGGATTGCGCAGGATCAGGCCGTTGGCCGCGTAGTAGGCGTCGTCCGAAGCCTGCAGGTCGGCCACTGCCGGCGCCACGATCGGCGTGGTCGGCATGATCAGGGCGTCATAGCCCGCGATGCGGCGGTCCACCGCCGCCACCCAGGCTTCGCGCGCGTCCAGCAGGTCCAGGTAGTCGGCCGCGCTCATGTCCTTGCCGCGCATGATGCGCGACACCACGCGCGGGTCATAGCGCTTGCCGGCGCGGGCGATCAGGTCGCGGTGCCAGGCCCAGGCCTCGGCGGCGGTGAAGCCGCCCTTGGCGTTGATGGCGGCCAGTTCCGCGAATTCCGGAATCGCGATCTCTTCGACCAGCGCGCCCGCGTCCTTCAAGCGGCTGACCGCGGCCGCAAAGCTGTCGGCGACGTGCTTGTCCATGGCGTCCAGCGCCAAGGTGGTCGGGATGGCCAGGCGCAAACCGCGCAGCGCCGCCGCTTCCGGCACCGGGCCGCCGTCGCCGGACAGGATGGCATCCAGCTCGGCGCAGCAGCGCACGCTGGCGGCGATGGGACCAATGGAATCCAGGTTGGCCGACAGCGGCAGCACGCCTTCCATGGAGACGCGCCAGGCGCTGGGCTTGAAGCCCGTCAGGCCGCAAAGCGCGGCGGGGATGCGCACCGAGCCGCCGGTGTCCGAACCGATGGCGGCTGCCGCCATGCCGTCGGCGACCGAGACGGCGGCGCCCGAGGACGAGCCGCCGGGAATGCGGCCGGTGGCGCGGTCGTAGGGATTCAGCGGCGTGCCGTAGTGGGGGTTGATGCCCAGGCCCGAATAGGCGAACTCGGTCATGTTGGTGCGGCCGATGATGACCGCGCCCGCCGCCACCAGGCGGCGCACGACTTCAGCGTCGGCGTCGGCCGCCGGCTCGCCTTCGCGCGCCACCGAACCCGCCATCGTAGTCTCGCCCTCGATGTCGAACAGGTCCTTGATGCTGATGGGCAAGCCCTCGATCGCGGAGCGGACGATGCCGGCCGCGCGCAGCGTGTCGGACGCCTGCGCCTGGGCCAGCGCCGTATCGGCGTACAAGCGGGTGTAGGCGCGCGCGCCCTCGCCCGCTACGTCCTGGGCGCGGGCCAGTGCGGCCCGCGTCAGTTCCACGGAGCTGCTGCGGCCCTCTTGCAGGGCCAGGGTCAGATCATTCAGAGTCGAAACCATAGTCATCCTAGTGCCGCCTTGCGGCATGAGTGCAAACAGGCGCGCCCGCGGGCGCGCCTGGCGATAGGCGCCGGAGGCCGGAATCAGGCCACCACGGGCAGCGTCTCGACATGATAGCGGTGACGCAGGCTGCGCTGGCGGCGCGGGTCGTGCAACTCCATCGTGAAGTCGGCCGAGGGGCGGATGCCGCCGATCGCGCCGACGGTGCCGCAGGTCATGCCGGCGCCCGCCGGCAGCACGGCCGAGCCGCCGGTGTAGCCGGCGACCAGATCCTGCGGCGTGCGCAGCGACGCCAGCGGACCCTCTTGATACAGCACTTCCACGCCGTTCTCGACGATGTAGGAACGGATCACGAGTTCGTCCCAGTAGTCGGCCACATCGGCCAGGCGCCAGGCGCTATTGGCCAGCGGCTTGACGCAGACCTGCTTGGACATCGCCACGCTATAGGTCTCCAACTTGCGGTCGGTGTGATCCGAGGCGATGCTGACGTACATCTCGCCGTCCACCGCGAACACGAAGGTTTCCACTTCGCCCGAGGAGTCCTCGCCCAGGGCCTGCACAGTTTCCTTCTGGGTCAGCTGGTTGTCGGCGATGCGGTAGTACAGCGGCACGCTGCTGGGACGCGGCACGCCGATGGCGGCCAGTTCTTCGATGTGGTGCTCGATCGCGGCGATGTCGCGTCCGGCCCAGCCGGCGACGATCAGGGTGTCGAACTCGACTTCGACCTGGCGGGGTTGCGAATCTTCGATCTGGAATACGGCTTTCATATCTGTCCTGCTGAAATAAGGGAGTGAAGGACGCGGCGGCTCGCCGCGCCCGGAATGTCTATGGAATGAAGGTCAGCCGAACACGCGCGGCAGCCACAGCGCCACGTCCGGCCAGAAAGCCAGCAGCGCCAGCATCACGAACATGGCCAGCACGAACGGCAGACTGCCGACGATGACCGCGCTCATGGAACCGCTCTTGCGCAGGCTTTGCACCACGAACAGGTTCAAACCGACGGGCGGCGTGATCAGGGCGGCCTCGACCAGGATGATGATGACGATGCCCAGCCAGATGGGATCGAAACCCAGGCCGATCATGATGGGCGCGACGATGGGGATGGTCGTGATCATCATGGACAGCGTTTCCATGAAGCAGCCCAGCACCAGGTAGAAGATCACCACGATCAGCAGCATCCAGCCGGGCGACAGGCCCAGGCCCGTGATCGACTTGGTCAGTGCATCCGTCAGACCGGTAGCGGACATGACGAAGTTCAGGAAGCTGGCGGCCACCACGATCAGCATGATCATGGCCGTCGACCGCATGGTGCCTTCCATGACCTCGCGCAGCATCGACCACGACAGGCGGCGGAACCAGGCCGCCAGGATGAAGGCGCCCAGCACGCCCAGCGCGGCCGCTTCCGTCGGCGTGGCCAGGCCGGCGTAGATGGAGCCCACCACCAGGAAGAAGATCCCCATGGGCGGCGCCAGGTGCACCAGGCTGGCGATGCGCTGGCCCCAGGTCGCCTGGATCTTCTTGCCGCCCCAGGACGGCTTGGCAACGCAGGCGATGACCACCGTCAGCATGAACAGCGCGGCCATCGCGAAGCCCGGGATGATACCGGCCAGGTACAGCTTGGGCACCGACGAATTCGTCAGCACGCCATAGATGACCAGGTTGATCGAAGGCGGGATCAGGATGCCCAGCGTGCCGCCGGCAGCCAGGCTGCCCAGGAACAGCGGCTCGTTGTAGCCGTACTTGCGGATCTGCGGGATGGCCACGGTACCCACTGTCGCGGCGGTCGCCACGCTGGAGCCGGAGGTGGCCGAGAACAGCGTCGAGGCGCCGATGTTGGCGTGCATCAGCCCGCCCGGCAGCCACGACAGCCACAGGCTCATCGCGCCATACATGCGTTCGGCGAAACCGGCGCGCAGCAGCACCTCGCCCAGCATGATGAACAACGGAATCGCCACCAGCAGGAACTCGTTATTGGTGCTCCAGGACACTTCGCCGATCGCGCGGGTCAGCGGCAGCATGGAGAACAGCGGGTCCAGGATCAGGCCCAGCACGCCCAGCGCCGCGCCCACCGGAATGGACAGGCCGATCAGCACCAGGAGCAGTATCAATGCGGTGGAAATCATGCGGCTTCTCCCTTCACCATGCGCTCGCCGGCGGCGGCTTCCTCGTCGGCCTCTTCCTGCGCCGAACGCACGCCGCAAATGTTCTTGACGAGTTCGATGTCGCCCGTGACCAGCGCGGCGGAGGCGCGCGCCAGCATCAGCGCGACCGTGATGCACATCCAGCCCAGGCCCAGCAGCCACAGGCCCTGCGGAATCCACAAGGGCGTGGCCAGCGGCGTGTTGGCGGCGGATTTCTGCGCCCAGGAGGTCTGCACCACCTCGGACGCGTAGTAAGTCAGGTAGACCATGAAGACCGCCAGGGCCACCATGGAGATCCAGTCCAGCACGGCCGCGATGCGCACCGGCATGTACTGGTAGACCACGTCCACGCGCACGTTGGCGCGTTGCAGCGTGGCGAACGCCAGCGCCCACGAGGTGCTGATGGCGAAAGCGTAGCTGGACAGCTCATCCGCGCCGCCCGTCGTGAAGCCCAGGAATTTGCGGGCCAGCACGTCAAACGAGATCAGCAGCACGCTGGCCACCGTCAGTGCGCCGCCGGCCCACACGGCCACGCGAGAGAAGCTCTCAGCGCGCCGCAATAGCCCGCCCAGCAGGCGAAAGTGTTCAGTTTGAGTCATGAGTAAAACCTTTGCAGGGTCGGGCGCGCAGCGCCCTCCCAGCTATGTAACGAACGATCCCATAGGGACGCCACGAAGCCGGCTATGCCGATCTGCAGCGACTCCCCCCATCGGGATGCCGCGGGTCCGGCTCAGCCGGTCCGCAGGCATGCCCCCCCTGGGGGGGGAAGCGCGCAGCGCTTCGGGGGGAACTACTTGCTGGCAGTCAGGCCCAGCGTCTTGCCGACCGTCGCGTTGAAGTCCTTCACGCACTGGGCCGAGCAGCGCGCGGCCCACTTGGGCAGCACGGCTTCCTCGGTGACCTTCTTCAGCAGCGCGCGGTCGGCGTCCGAGGGCTGGACCAGGACCATCTTGCCCTTGACCGGGAACGGGCAAGCGGCAGCGCCCGTGTTGCAGTCATAGCCTTCCTGCGTCTGGCGTGCGGCGGCGTCCCAGATGTTGTCGACCAGGGTCTTCACATTGGTCTGCAGGAACGTGCGCACCTTGGGATCCAGCTTGTCCCAGGCCTTCTGGTTCACGGCGTGGATCTGCTGGTTCCAGTTGATCGGCAGCGCGACCAGGTGCGTCGACACTTCGTACCACTTGGCCGAATAACCCGACAGCGAACCCGTGATGGCGCAATCCACCACCTTGTTCTGCAGCGCGGGCACCACTTCGCCGAAGGCCATGGTCACGCTGGAACCGCCCAGCGCCTCGACGAACTCGGCGGTGGTGCGGCTGCTGGTGCGGACCTTCTTGCCCTTGATGTCCGCCAGGCTCTTGATTTCGGCGTTGCAGAACAGCACTTGCGCGGGGTAGGTGGAAATGCCCAGCAGCTTGACGTTGTTGCCTTCGCCATACAGCTTGGCGTAGACCGGCTCGAACGCGTCGGTAACGGCGCGCGCGGTCTTGACGTCAGGCGCCAGGCCGGCCAGGTCGATCGCTTCGTTGATGGGGTTGTCGCTGGCGAAGTACGCCAGGGTGGCGGTGCCGAACTCGACCACGCCCTGCGACATCAGGCGCAGCAGTTCGGGACCCTTAAGGCCCATTTCGTTGAAGCCCTTGATATCTGCCGTGACCTGCCCCTTGGACAGCTCGGGAATGGTCTTGGTCCAGAACGGCTTTTCGTAATCGTTGTAGGCGGTCAGGTTGCTCAGGCCGCCCACGACCTTCAACTGCGTCTTGGGCAGGTCCTGCGCCTGGACGGCGCCGGCCAGCAAGCCGGCGGCGACAGCGGCGAAAACTAGCGACTTCTTCATGGACAAAACTCCTAGCTGGCGGGATGGTATGCCGCGCGCCGGATCCCGTTATCCTGGCGGCGCGCGGTGGCAATCGGAGAGTCTGGAGATCAGCCGCGCAACGACAGGCATCGCGCCTGCGCGGCTTGGCTTGCCGCCCGGGTCTGGGAATGGGACATACGCTGGTTCATGCTTCCCCCGCTCTATGCATCCAGGCGATCGTTATTGATGTGCCGCCATTGCAGCGTCAGGGGCGCGGAGCGTCCAATCGTATGTTGCGATACGGGGGTATAAATTTTTCTTTGGTCTCGCCCGGCAGGCGCGTTGCGTTTCGCGCAGACGACGCAGTGGCGCGGCTCAGCGGGCAGCTAGCCACGCCGGGCCGCAGCCCTGCCAAATGGCTGATTGCGCCGCCCTCGCGACGCTTGCTGGGGTAAACACCTAGATAGGCACCCCGTCCGCTGCCTGCTCGGCCACCTTCTGGGCCATCTGAGCGATGACGCGCACCGCGTGGCTATCCGGCCCCTGGACCCAGGTCGCCGTGAAATTCAGTTCCGGCAAGGGATCGGCCTGCACGCACAGGATGCGCAGTTCGCCGCGGGCCAATTCCTTGCCAAGGAAAACAGGCGCGATCACGCTGGTGCCGATTGCATCCTGGGTCATGCGCACCATCATCGACATCGACGCGCTACCGTACATGCGCGGCGCGGTCACCCCCGCACGCGTCAGCATGTCGCGCACCACGCGGTACGGCGCGCTGTTGGAGGGATAGGTGATGATGGGCAGCTTGCCGATCTGCTCCAATGTCAACGGTTCGGGTCCAAGGTCCAGCACCGGGCTCGCGACCCAGGCCAGCGGATAGGTGCAGAGCGGCAGATTTTCGACCCGCGCCTCCAGCACAGGTCCCATCAGGAAGGCCAGATCGATCTGGCGCGACATCAGGTGCGAACGCAACACATGGGTCGTGTCGACCTCGATCTCCAGCACCAGCGCCGGATAATTCGAATGGATCAGTTCGATCAGCGTGGGCAGCCAGGTCTGCACGATGGTCTCGGCCACGCCGATGCGCACCGTGCCGCTCATGACGTTCTGCTCGCGCGCGGCCTCGAACATGTCGCGCCGCACCTGCAGCATGCGTTCGGCGTGCGACAGCAGCTCGTGCCCCTTGGCGGTCAGCTTCACGCCGCGCGCCTCGCGCTCGAACAGGCGCACGCCCAGGTCGGCCTCGAGCGAGGCAATGCGCTGCGATACCGCAGGCTGCGTGGTGTTGAGCTTGTCCGACGCGGCGCGAAAGCTGCCCAGCGTGGCTACCCAGAAAAAAGTTTCGATATTGCGTAGTTCGATCATCAGCCTGTTCCCCCGGCGCGATGAGCGTATCATGTCAGCCGCCCGGTACCCGCAAGCCGGCGTCCCAGCCAGATAAGGAGTTTGTCGATGACCCCGGCCGATAACGGTCGCACGCGCTCAGCCGCGCCCGCCTCCGGCGGCCCGATGATGGGGGTGCTGTTGCTGGTGCTGTCGATGTGGACGTTGTCGTGCCTGGACGCCAGCGGCAAGTGGGTGATGAACGCGGGCGTGCCGTTACTGGTGCTGTCGTGGTTCCGCTATGCCGTGCACTTGGCGCTGGTGCTGGCCCTGGTGCTGCCTGCGCGCGGCCTGGGCGTTTTTCGCAGCAAGAAGCCGCGCGAACAGATCCTGCGGGGTGGCTCGATGTTCCTGGCCACGCTGATGTTCTTCACCACCCTGAGTTACATCCCCCAGGCCGAAGCCACCGCCATCAATTTCCTGGCGCCGCTGCTGGTGCTGTCGGCCGCGCCCTGGGTGCTCAAGGAACCTGCCCGCCTGTCGCGTTTCGTCGCCGCGGGCATTGCTTTCATCGGCGTGATCATCGTGATCCGTCCCGGCGGCGGCCTGGATCCCGTCGGCACGGTGTTCGGCCTGCTCACGGCCTGTTGCTTCGCGGTGCAGTTCATTGCGACGCGCCGCGTCGCGGGCGACGACCCGTTCACCTCGCTGATCTGGAGCGGCGCCGTCGGCACGATCTGCCTGACGCTGGCCCTGCCCTTCATCCTGCCGCCCGCCCTGCCCATCCTCAAGGCGCTGGCGCCGCTGGACTGGGTCGTGCTGATCTCCACCGGCATCACCGGTGGCCTGGGGCATCTGTTCCAGATCGCCGCCTACCGCCGTGCGCCCGCATCCACCCTGGCGCCCTTTGTCTACCTGCAGATCATCAGCGCCACCTCGGTCGGCTGGCTGGTCTGGGGCCATTTCCCGGATCCGCTGACCTGGCTGGGCATCGCCATCATCTGCGCCAGCGGTATCGGCATCGGCCTGATCGAATGGCGCCGCAGCCGCGCCCAGGCCGCGCCGCTGGCCCGGGCCGGCGTGCGCTGAGCCAGCAGCGCGCGGGCGCCTCCTCCCGTACAATGCGGGTCGCTTTTTGCGCTTTCGCGCATGGGCGATCCAGGCAATCCCCGAATCGAGGCTCCCATGATCATCAAGCCCCGTGTGCGCGGCTTCATCTGCGTCACCACCCATCCGGCCGGCTGCGCCGCCAACGTCCGCAATCAGATCGACTACGTCCAGGCCCAGGGGCCGATAGCTGGCGGGCCGAAACGCGTGCTGGTGCTGGGCGCATCCACCGGCTATGGCCTGGCGGCGCGGATCAGCGCGGCCTTCGGCTGCGGCGCGCAGACGCTGGGCGTGTTCTTCGAGCGGCCCGGCGACGCGGCCAAGGCCGGTACGCCGGGCTGGTACAACACGGCGGAGTTCCACGAGCAGGCCCATGCCGCCGGGCTTTACGCCAAGAGCATCAATGGCGACGCCTTCTCCGACGAGATCAAGCGCAAGACCATAGACCTCATCAAGCAGGACCTCGGCCAGGTCGACCAGGTGATCTACAGCCTGGCCGCGCCGCGTCGCACGCACCCGAAAACCGGGGAAGTCTTCAATTCCACGCTCAAGCCCATCGGCCAGGCGGTCAACCTGCGCGGCCTGGACACCGACCGCGAAGTGGTCAAGGAATCCGTGCTGGAACCGGCCACCCAGGCCGAGATCGACGCCACCGTGGCCGTCATGGGCGGCGAAGACTGGCAGATGTGGATCGATGCCCTGCTGGAAGCGGGCGTGCTGGCCGAAGGCGCCACCACCACGGCCTTCACCTACCTGGGCGAGAAGATCACCCACGATATCTACTGGAACGGCTCCATCGGCGCCGCCAAGAAGGACCTGGACCAGAAGGTGCTGGAAATCCGCGCCAAGCTGGCCGCGCGCGGCGGCGACGCCCGCGTGTCGGTGCTCAAGGCGGTGGTGACGCAGGCCAGCTCGGCGATCCCCATGATGCCGCTGTACCTGTCGCTGCTGTTCAAGACCATGAAGGAAGCCGGCACGCATGAAGGCTGCATCGAACAGGTCTATGGCCTGTACCGCGACAGCCTCTGCGGCCAGGCGCCCATCCTGGACCAGGACGGCCGCCTGCGCGCCGACTACAAGGAACTGGATCCCGAAATACAAGCCCGCGTGCAGGCGCTGTGGAGCCAGGTCACCAACGACAACATCTACCAGCTGACGGATTTCGCGGGCTACAAGCAGGACTTCCTGCGCCTGTTCGGCTTCGAGATCGACGGCGTCGACTATGAAGCCGATACCGATCCGGCCGTGGAAATCCGCGGCCTGGCGTAAGCCGCGGCGCTAACGCGCCATCAGCTCCAGCAGGCGGTCCAGGCCGCCTTCGTCGATCGCCACATTGACCTCCTCGCGCACGGCCGGCTTGGCGCGGTAACCCACCGACAAGCCGGCGGCGCGCATCATCGGCAGATCGTTGGCGCCGTCGCCAACGGCGATGGCGCGCTCCGGCCCGACGCCCAGGGACGCGCACACCTCGAGCAGCTTGCGGCGCTTTTCCTCGCCGTCGCAGATATCTCCCCAAACTTGCGGCAGCAGCCGGCCCGTCAAGCGGCCGTCTACGATTTCCAGCACATTGGCGCGCACGTCATCCAGGCCCAGGCGCACCCGCAGGCGGTCGGTGAAGCAGGTAAAGCCGCCGGTCACCAGCAGGCAGGTCAGGCCCGCGGCCTTGCAGGCCGCGATCAGCGTCTCGGCACCAGGATTGATGCGCACGCGCTGCTCGTAGACCTCGTCCAGCGCCGCTTCCGGCATACCCGCCAGCAACGCCACGCGCTCGCGCAGGCTCTGCTTGTAGTCCTTGATCTCGCCGCGCATCGCGGCTTCGGTCAGCGCCGCCACCTCGGCCTTCTTGCCCATCAAGTCCGCCATCTCGTCCAGCGTCTCGATCGAGATCAGCGTGGAGTCCATGTCGAAGGCGATGAGCTTGTAGTCCGTCAGCGCAAGCGGAGGCGCAATGCCGCGCCAGTGCAGGCCGGGTATCGTCGAGGCGGAATGCATGAGTCGTCCTTGTCTATGCGGAATGTGAGGGGTCGCGCCCTTGCTCGCGCAGCCACTCGATGAACAATTGCGCGGATGCAGCGGCGGGACCGTCCTGCCGGTACAGGGCGTGGATGCCGGCGTTGGGCAGTTGCGGGCCGTCGAACAGCGGGCGCAGCCGGTCAGCGCGGATATCGTCTTCCAGCAGGCACCAGGGCGCCAGCGCGATGCCGAGGTCGTTCATGGCAGCCTGCATGCACAAGAACTGGTGGTCGAACACCGGCCCGGGCAACTGCGCGGGCACGTCCACCTTGGCCAACGCGAACCAGCGCGGCCAGTGGTCCATGCCGCCCGCAATCTTCAGCAGCGGATGCCCCAGGCAATCCGCAGGCGCGGCCAGGCGGTTGCGCTCGATGAAGCGCGGCGACGCCACTGGCACGTGAAAGTCGTCCAGGCAGTGCACACAAGCCAGGTCCGAGTGCGCCATGTAGCCATGGCGGATCAGCACGTCGCTGCCTGTATCGCCGCCACGGTCCAGGAAAGAGCGCCCCTGCGTGGTGAGCTGCACGTCCACCCCCGGATGCCGGGCCTGGAACGCCGACAGGCGCGGAATCAGCCATTTCATGGTCAGGGACGGCGTGGCGCAGACGCGCAGCACTCCGCCATAGGCGGGCGATTTCAGCTTGGCGGTCGCGGCCGCGATGCGTTCCAGGCTGGCCTGGATCTCGGGAAAATAGGCCTGGGCGCAAGGCAGCAGCGCCACGCCGCGCGCCTCGCGCGCGAACAGGGGTTGCCCCACGTACTCTTCGAGTATGCGGATCTGCTGGCTGACCGCGCTGTGCGTGATGCTCAGTTCGTCCGCGGCCGCGGTGAAACTGCGCAGACGCGCCGCGGCTTCGAACACGCGCAAGGCCTTGAGCGGCGGCAGGCTCTGCCCCGCCATCTCAGTTGCGGCCCGCCCGCGCGCCGGCCCGGCGCCGCGCTGTGCTGCTCTTTCCCACGTTTTCCCTTGTCGTCTATTTTTCTATGGGCGCGGCTTGCGCGCGCCTCTGCCATCCAGCCGCATTCTAGGTGATAGCCCGCGCGCCGACCTCTTAGAAAAACTAACGACTACCCTTAAAAAACACCGCTGGTCGGGCGCGCAGCGCGTTCCTATGATGCCGACAACCTCAAGCAGGAAGCGAAACATGGCATCAATCACCGTAGACGGCATCGTCAAGACTTTCGGCGGGCAGCAAGTGCTGCGCAATCTGTCGCTGCACATCCCCGACGGCGCGTTCTACACGCTGCTGGGACCCAGCGGTTGCGGCAAGACTACGTTGCTGCGCTGCATTGCCGGCTTCTATGCGCCCGACGGCGGACGCCTGCTGTTCGACCAGGACGACGTGACCCATGTGTCCGCGCACCGCCGCGACATCGGCATGGTGTTCCAGGACTATGCGCTGTTCCCCGACAAGACAGCCTTCGACAACGTCGCCTACGGCCTGCGCGCCCGCGGCGTGGCGCGCGCCGAAATCACGCGGCGCGTCAACGAGGCGCTGGACAAGGTCGGGCTGCTGGCCCTGGCGGAACGCTATCCCGCGCAGATGAGCGGCGGGCAGCGCCAACGCGTGGCCCTGGCGCGCGCGCTGGTGATCCGCCCGCGCGTGCTGCTGATGGACGAACCCCTGTCCAACCTGGACGCCAAGATGCGTCTGCAGATGCGCGACGTGATCCTGGACCTGGTGCGCGAGGCCGGCATTACCACGGTGTTCGTGACGCATGACCAGGAAGAAGCCCTGGCGATGTCCGACCGCATCGCCATCATGGACCGAGGCGACATCGCCCAGTTGGGCACGCCGGAAGAACTCTACGGCACGCCCGTCAACGCCTATGTGGCGGACTTCATCGGCTCGGCCAACGTGATCCCGGTGCCGGCCCGCAACGGCCAGGCAGGCGCTCCCGCCGGCCATGTGCGCTACGAGATCTGCGGCCTGGGCTTTGACGGCGTGCAAGGCAGCGACCAGCTGGACGGCAAGGGCGTGCTGATCGCCCGCCCGGAGGAACTGGCCCTGATGGCGCCCGCCCCTTACGTGCCCAATACCTTGCCCGGCAAGGTGTTGCGGCGCCAGTACCTGGGTTTCAAGACGGCCTATCGCATCGCGCTGGACAATGGCTCCGAGATCCGCGTCGAACTGCATGCCGGCAACATGGTGGCGCAGTTCCAGCCCGGCGAAGCCGTGCAGGTGCTGATCCCCGCCGACAGCCGCGTCGTCAACGCCTGAGGACGCGCCGACCATGAAAATCAAATGGTGGCCCTGGGGCATCCTGACCGCGATCAGCCTGGCCTTGCTGCTGTTCTTCGTGCTCTATCCGCTGGGCGTGCTGTTCAGCAACAGCGTCACCGGGCAGGACGGCGGCTTCACGCTGGAGGGCTTCAAGGCCCTGCTGGCCGATTCGCAGTATGTGGAGGCCTTCGGCAATACGCTGATCCTGGGCCTGGCGGTCACGACCTGCACGGTGCTGGTGGGCGTGCCTTTCGCCTACATGGTGGCGCGCTTCGACTTTCCGCTGAAGAACCTGGTGGCGATCCTGCCGGTGCTGACGATCGTGATCCCCGAGATCATCGTCGGCCAGTCCTGGCTGCTGATCCTGGGCAACAACGGCATCCTGACCAATCTGCTGGGCGACGCCGGCATCTCGCTGCCTTCGTTCTACGGCTGGACCGGCATGGTGTTCTCCATGACGCTGGTCTACTACACCTACATCTACCTGGGCGTGCTGGCCGCGTTGCGCGGCTTCGACGGCCAGTTGGAAGAAGCCGGCCTGAGCCTGGGCACGCCGCCGCTGCTGACCAAGCTGCGCGTGCTGGTGCCGGTGCTGCTGCCGGCGGTGCTGGTCAACGCGCTGGTGGTGTTCACGCTGGTGGTGGGCAATTTCGCCCTGGCCATGCTGCTGGGCAGCCGCGTGCCGCTGCTCTCGGTCATGACGTACAACACCTTCGTCAGCGAAATGGGCGGCAGCCCGACACTGCAGAGCGCCATGTCGGTGGTGTCCATCGCCATCGTCGCCATCGTGCTGTTCTTCCAGAAACGCGTGGTCGAACGCAAGGTCTACACCATGACGCAGGGGCGCGCGCCGGCCGCCACCCGCGTGCGGTCGTGGACCGCCCTGCTCTACACCAGCGGCGTCGGGCTGATCATCTTCATTTCGCTGCTGCCGCTCATCGTGGTGTTCATCGCCGCCTTCACCAAGACCAGCGGGCCGGTGATGCAATGGGGCCAGTGGTCCTTGGCCAGCATGCAGCGCGCGCTGCATGGCGCGCCGGAGCCCATCCTGAACTCGCTCAAGTTCGCGTCCCTGGCCACGGTGTTGGGCGTGGCCTTCGCGGTGCTGGTGAGCTACCTGACGATCAAGAAACGCAGCGCATCCACCCAGGTGCTGGACTACATCGTGGTACTGCCGCTGACCATTTCCGGCACGGTGCTGGGCATCGCGCTGGTGCAGACCTTCAACACCGGCTGGCTGGTGTTGGCGGGCACTTCGGGAATCATGGTGCTGTGCTACACGGTGCGGCGCCTGCCCTTCGCGGTGCGCAACGCTTCGTCGGTGCTGTTCAACATTCCCGAATCTATCGAGGAGGCCTCGATCAGCCTGGGCGTGTCTCCGCTCATGACGTTTTTCAAGGTAGTCCTGCCCGCGATGAAGGCATCCATCATCTCGGCAGCCATCCTGATGTGGCTCACCACCATCTCCGAGCTGTCGGCCTCCATCGTCGCCTACAGCGGCGGCCTGGAGACCATGCCCATCGCCATCTTCCGCCAGGTCGACGGCGGCAGGCTGGGCATGGCGTCGGCCTACGGCGCGGCGCTGGTCACGGTCATCGTGCTGCCCATCATCGTGTCGGTCAAGGCGTTCCGCATCAAGCTGTTCTCCGGTAAATAACCCACTCGCACAGAGGCTAACCATGCAACTCAAGCACCTACTTCAGTACAGCGTCCTCGCCGCCGCCCTGGCAACCGGCGCCGCGCAGGCCCAGAACGTCGTGCTCTATTCGTCCAACAACACGGAGACGATCGAAACCGCCCTGGACGCGGTGAAGCAGAAGTCGCCGAAATTGAACGTGCAGCCCGTCACCGGCGGCACCGGCACGATGATGAAACGCATCGAGGCGGAAGCGCAGAACCCGCGCGGCGACCTGTTCTGGAGCGGCGGCTTCGGCACGCTGGGCGCCTACCGCCAGCACCTGCAGCCCTACCGCCCGGCCGACCTGGACAAGATCCCCACCGAGTTCCGCGGTCCGGACGACCTGTGGGTCGGCACCAACGTGCACGTCATGGTGATGATGGTCAACGAACGCCAGCTCAAGGGCCTGCCGGCCCCGGCCACCTGGTCCGACCTGATGCAGCCGCAGTGGAAGAACAAGTTCGCCATCACCGATCCGTCCAAGAGCGGCACGGCCTACATGCTGGTGTACGGCCTCTTCAAGCAGTTCGGCCAGGAAGGCCTGGACAAGATCGCCGCCAACGCGGTGGTCACGGCGTCGTCGGGCACCACCTACAAGGGCGTGGCCGCGGGCGAGTATGCCGTCGGCATGACGCTGGAATACGCCGCGCAGGAATACGTGGCCGGCGGCCAGAAGGAGATCAAGCTGGTCTACCCGACCGAGGGCAGCTACCTGGCGCCCGAAGGCATGTTCATCATCAAGGGCGCGAAGAACATGGACGCCGCGAAGGCGCTGTACGACGGCCTCTTGAGCAAGGAATCGCAGGAAGCCCAGCTGGTGAAGAACTTCCGCCGCCCGACCCGTACGGACGTGGCCGTGGCCAGCCTGACCACCTTGCCTGAACTGAAGACCATCAAGATCTTCCCGGTCAGCCAGGATGCGGCGGCAAAGGAGTATGAGGCGGTGGTAGCGGCCTGGAACCAGGCGGTCGCCAAATCCAAATAGGCAGGCCCCAAGCCGCACCCCTTGGGGGCTAACTGCCCCCCCGAGGGGGCCGGCCCACTTCGGGGCGGCCCGGCGGTGGACCCGGCGCCTCAGTCGCCGTTGACCATGCGCCCCGCAGCCAGCACCAACTGGCGCCCGCAACGGGCCGCCAGCTGCGGATCATGGGTCACCAGCACCAGCGTGGTGCCGTGCTCCCGGTGCAGATCGAACATCAAGTCGATGACCGTCACGCCCGTGGCGGCGTCCAGGCTGCCAGTGGGTTCATCGGCGAACAGCAAATCCGGCTGCACCACGAAGGCGCGCGCCAGCGAAACGCGCTGCTGTTCGCCGCCCGACAGCGTGCGCGGATAATGATGCAGGCGCTTGCCCAGCCCCACCCGTTCCAGCATGGCTTGCGCCGCGTCACGCGCCGGCTGCCCGGCCAGCTCCAGCGGCAGCATCACGTTCTCCAGCGCCGTCAGGTTGGGCAGCAGTTGGAACGACTGGAACACGAATCCCACATGATTGGCGCGCAAGCGCGCGCGGCCGTCCTCGTCCAGCGAGAACAAATCCTGTCCCGCCAGGCGCACGCTGCCCACGCTGGGAACATCCAGGCCCGCCAGCAGTCCCAGTAGAGTCGACTTGCCCGAACCCGAACTGCCGGTGATGGCCACGGCGCTACCCGCCTCGACCGTAAAATCAATACTTTCCAGGATGGAGAGCGTGCCGCCGGCATCGGCCACCTGCTTGCCCAGCCCTTTCACCTCGATCGAATTCTTGTTATCCATGCGCCTATTTTCCCGTCTGCTACTCATGACCGCCGTGGCGACCGCCATCATGGCGCCCGCCCACGCTCAGACCGCCTCGGCCGCCCAGGGTTCCGCGCCACGAACCGTATTGGTCCTGGGCGACAGCCTGTCCGCCGAATACGGCATCAAGCGCGGCACCGGCTGGGTGCCGCTGCTCTCCGCCCGCGTAGCGGAACAATACCCCAAGTACCAGGTCGTCAACGCCAGCATCAGCGGCGATACGACCAGCGGCGGCGTGGCCCGCCTGCCGGCCCTGCTGCGCCAGCATGCGCCGGCCGTGGTGGTGCTGGAGCTAGGCTCGAACGACGCCTTGCGCGGCCTGCCGCTGAACATGACCGAGCAGAACCTGCGCACCATGGCCCAGACCGCCCGCAAGGCCGACGCCGAAGTCCTGATCGTCGGCATGCAGATCCCGCCTAATTACGGCCGGGACTACACCCAGCGATTCGCCCAGGTGTTCCCCACGGTCGCCAAAGACGAAAACGCCCGGCTCGTGCCCTTCCTGATGGAAGGTATCGCAACGAACCGGGCGATGTTCCAGGCCGACGGCATCCATCCGAACGAGGATGCCCAGCCTCTTTTGCTGGACAACGTGTGGCCGACGCTGCGGCCACTGTTGAACTGATTCCGCGCTGATCAGCCGGCTGCCGGCTGCTCGCCGCGGATGACCGCGGCGGCGGCGGGCAGCACCTGCACCTTGTACTCTTCGCGCAGCATGCGCACCAAGGCTTCGTTTTCGGCCTGGCCCCAGGCGCCCGACAACTGCTGCGCCAGGCGCTCCTTGTCGGCCGGATCGACCGTGCCGGCCTCGACCTTCTCCAGGCGCGCCAGCGTGTAGTCCGCACCCGATTGCACGCCGGCGTAGGCCGGCAGCGTGGTGGCGGGCAGACGCATGACGGCGTCCAGCACCGGGCGCGGCAGATCCTTGGGATCCTGGCGCGACACGATTACCGGGGCGCCAAAGCCTTCCGGCACGGCGGCGGGGTTGGCCTGGTCGGCGGCCAGCGCGGCCTCGCCGGCCTTCTTGGCGGCTTCGGCCGAACGCTCGTCGAGCAGCTTGGCGCGGATGATCTCCGACACCTTGTCCAGCGGCGGCACGTGGGCCGGCTCGACCGCGGCAACGCGCAGGGCCAGCATGGTATCGGGCGACAGCTCGATCACGCCGGAGTTCTGCTTTTCACGCAGCACGTCGGGCGAGAACAGCACCTGGCGCACGCGCGGGTTGTCCAGCAGCGCGGCGTCGGGGCTGGCAGCAGCCGAACCCGGACCGGCCTTGTCGGCAGGCAGCAGGCCTTCGCGGGTCACGCCGGACGCGGTGCGCAGCTTCAGGCCGACGGTGTCGGCGGCGGGCTGCAGGCTGTCGCGCTGGTCGTAGACCTGCTTGTTCAGCTGGCTGGCCATTTCCGAGAAGCGCACGGCGGCGAGCTGCTTGCGGACTTCAGCGGTGATCTGGTCCTTGACCTCGGCCAGCGGCTTGATGGCGGCGGGCTGGATCTCGGTGACCTTGACGACGTGCAGGCCGGACGGGGTTTCGATCACGCCGGACACCTGGTCCTTGGCCTGGCCGAAAATGGCCTTTTCCAGCGGGCCGGTCAGCATGCCCGGAGCCAGCCAGCCCAGATCGCCACCATTGGCGGCCGAACCTGCGTCCTGCGAGTTCTTGCGCGCCAGTTCGGCGAACTGCGCCGGATCGGCGGCGGCCTGCTTGGCCAGATCCTCGGCCTTGGCGCGGGCGGCCTTGCGGGCGTCTTCCGAGGCGCCAGGGGCCAGGTTGATCATGATGTGGCTGGCGCGGCGGCGTTCGGGCTGGCCGAAGCGGTTCTTGTTCTGCTCGTAGTAGGAGGCCAGGTCCTCGTCCTTGACCTGCACGCCTTGCGTGGCGGCGGCCTCGTCCAGCACCAGGTACTGGACCTGGACCTGTTCGGGAATCTGCAACTGCTGCTTGTTGGCGTCGTACCAGGCCTGGATGTCGGCCGGGGTGGCGCTGACCTGCGAGCGGAAATCGGCGGCGGCGAAGCGGCGCAACTGCACCGTGCGCTGCTGCGTCAATGCCGTTTCCAGCGCAGCCACGACCTCGCCAGGCGCGCGGGCCGACTGGCCGACGGGCTCCAGCACGCGCGCGACCGCCAGGTCGCGGCGCAGGCCGGCTTCGAACGAGGTCGGCGACATGCCTTGCGCGGCCAGCACCTGGCGGTAGCGCTCGGGCGAGAAACGGCCATTGTCCTGGACTTCCGGAATCGCGGCGATGGTGTTGCGCAGCGTTTCGTCGGACACCGAGAAACGGTTGTCGACGGCGACGTTGGCCAGCAGGCGCTGATTGATCAGCTGGTTGAGCAGGCCTTCGCGCAACGCCGGCGTGTCGATCACGGCCGGGTCGAACTGGGCGCCGAGGCGCTGGCGGAACTGCTCCAGCTGGTTGCGGTGCGCCTGGTCGAATTCGGCCCGCGTAACGGGCTGACCATTGACCGTGGCCAGTTCAGGCTCGGCGCGCATGAAGCTGTCATAGCCTTGAATACCGACCAGGAAGAAGGACGGCACAATCAGAAGCAGCAGGATGAACTGCATCCAGCGCCGATGGCTGCGAATAAATTCGAACATGGAATCCCTGTTGCCGCACTCCAGGCAGGTGCCCGAAGCCGCAAGAAAACGCATAAAAAAAGGCGAAGTCGATTCGCCCTATTCCCATACCGGTCAATACCGGATCAGCGGGCGGATTTTAGCATTTCTCATTCGCCGCGCAGGCCTGGATTCTTCCGAATGGCGTCCGGGGCTGCGCCATGGCTCCGGGTGCACGGAACCGGGGACCGAGTCAACCCGGGGAACCACCATTTCCAGGCCCTTGCGGCCCCCGTATCGTGGCCTGTCAGGGTAAGTCCCCATTACCCCGACGCCGCGCCTCCGAGGACGCGGCCCCCTCCACGCACGCTCAGAGGTACACACTGATGCCGTTCCCATCTCCCCGCCTGCCACTCCTGCGCACCTGCATCGCCCTGGCCTTCGTAAGCGGCGCCCCCGCCGCGCTGGCCGCGCCCGTCGCCGCCGTCCACCAGGCCGCGCAAGCCCAGCAGCAAGCCATGCTGGACACCATGCGCGACCTGGTCGGGATAGAGTCGGGCAGCAAGGACGTCGAAGGCGTGGAACGCATTGCCGTACTGATCCGGGACCGGCTCAGGGCGCTGGGCGGAACGGTGGAGATCATCCAGCCCACCGACGTCTTCCGCCTGGACGACACGCCGGAGAAGGTCGGCCCCATGGTCCATGCCGAGTTCAAGGGCCGAGGCCAGAAGAAAATCATGCTGATCGCCCACATGGACACCGTCTACCGCAACGGCATGCTCAAGGACCAGCCCTTCCGCGTCGACGGCGACAAGGCCTACGGCCTGGGCATTGCCGACGACAAACATGGTGTCGCCGCCATCATCCATACCCTGACCCTGCTGCAGAAGCTGGGTTTCGATGACTACGGCACCATTACCGTGCTGATCAACGGCGACGAGGAAATCAGCTCGCCCGGCGCGCGCAGCACCATCACCCGCCTGGGCGCCGACCAGGACGCCGTGTTCTCATTTGAGGGCGGCGGCGCCGAGGCGCGCCTGACGCTAGCCACCAGCGGCATCGGCGCGGCCTACCTGACCGTGCAGGGCAAGACCTCGCATGCCGGCGCGCGCCCGGAAGGCGGCGTCAATGCGCTCTATGAACTGGCGCACCAGCTGCTGCAACTGGACAAGCTGTCCAAGCCCGAGGAAGGACTGAAGCTGAACTGGACCGTGGCCCAGGCGGGCACCAACCGCAACGTCATCCCGGGCCAGGCCACCGCCCAGGCCGACGCCCGCGCATTGCGCGTCTCTGACTTCGACGCGCTGTCGCGCACGCTGGAAGAGCGCGTACAGAAGAAACTGCTGCCCGAATCCAAGGTCAGCGTGAAATTCGAGGTGCGCCGCCCACCGCTGGAAGCCACCCCGGCCTCGCGCGCCCTGGCCCAGCACGGCGTGCAAATCTACAAGGAACTGGACCTGCCGATGAAAGTCGTGGATCGCGCCAGCGGCGGTGGCACCGATGCGGCCTTCGCCGCCCTGAAGGCGCGCGGCCCGGTGATCGAAGGCATGGGCCTGAGCGGTTTCGGCGCGCACTCCAATGACGCCGAGTACATCCAGATCAACAGCATCGTGCCGCGCCTGTACCTGGCGGCGCGGATGATCATGGACGTGTCGCAGGACAAGGCGCCCATGAAGTAGGCCCATGGGCAGGCCGCGGCGTCCGCGCGCGCCGCGGCAGGCCGGGATCCGGCGTGCAGAAGGAGTATCCTTGCAACCCTGTACAAAAGAACCCGAAGCAACACCTAAATGAGCGCAAAACTCCCCTCCTGGCCCTACTCCCGTTACATCGCGCACCGCGGCGGCGGCCGTCTGGCCCCGGAGAACACCCTGGCCGCCATGCGCGTGGGCGCCGAGCACGGCTTCAAGATGTTCGAATACGACGTCAAGCTGAGCAGCGACAACGTGCTGGTGCTGATGCACGACGACAACGTGGACCGGACCTCCAACGGCCAGGGTCCGGCCGCCGCCAAGACCTATGCGGAGTTGGCCCAGCTGGACTTCGGCAGCTGGCATTCGGCCGCCTACGCCGGCGAGCCGCTGCCGACCTTCGCCGCCGTCGCCCGCTATACGGTGGCCAACGGCATCGCCAGCAACGTCGAGATCAAGCCCTGCCCGGGCCGCGAAGCCGAAACCGGCCGCGCCGTGGCGCTGGCCGCACGCCAGCTGTGGCAAGGCGCTGCTGAACCGCCGCTGTTGTCCTCGTTCGCCGAAGAAGCGCTGCAGGCCGCAAGGGAAGCCGCCCCCGAACTGCCGCGCGCCTTGCTGGTGGAAAAGGTCCCCGCCGACTGGCGCGAGCGCCTGGTCAAGTACGACTGCGTGGCCCTGAACATCAACCAGAAAGACGCTACCCGCGAGCTGATCGACGCCGTGCACGCTGCCGGCTACCGCATCGCGGCCTGGACCGTCAACGACCCCGAGCGCGCGCGCCTGCTGCTCGACTGGGGCATAGACGGCATTTTCACCGACGAGCTGGCCGCGATCCGGCCCGCCGCCTGAGGCAGAACGCCCGTGTTCAGTTACCGCCACGCCTTCCACGCCGGCAACCACGCCGACGTGCTCAAGCACGCCATCCTGATCCACACGCTGGATTACTTCAATAAAAAGGACGCGCCCTACTGGGTCGTGGACACCCACGCCGGCGCCGGGCTGTACAGCCTGGACAGCGACTGGGCGGCCAAGACTTCGGAGTTCGCCGACGGCATCGGCCGCCTGTGGGAAGCCGAAGACCTGCCACCTATTCTGGCCGACTATGTCGCCCGGATCCGCGCCTACAACACCAACGGCCGCCTGCGGCGCTATCCTGGCTCGCCGTGGCTGGCGCTGGACGCGCTGCGCCCGTCGGACCGGCTGCGCCTCTTCGAGATGCACCCGACCGAAATCGACACGCTGGTCGCCAACCTGGAGCACCAGGGCCGCGCCGCGCAGCGCCAGACCACCATCTACGGCGACGACGGGTTCGAAGGCGTCAAGGCCCTGCTGCCGCCGCCCACGCGCCGCGGCATGGTGCTGATCGACCCGTCGTACGAAGACAAGAACGACTACCGCCGCACGTTCGTCACCATCAAGGAATGCATCAAGCGCTTCGCCACCGGCACCTATGCCGTTTGGTACCCGCTGGTGCAGCGCCGCGAGGCCAGCGAAATGGCGCGCCACCTGGAAAACCTGAAGGTCAAGAGCTGGCTGCACGCCACCCTGACCGTCAAGAAGGCCACCATCGATGGCTACGGCCTGCACGGCAGCGGCATGTTCCTGATCAACCCGCCCTGGACCCTGCATGACGCCCTGAAGCAGGCCATGCCTTATCTGGCGCGCACGCTGGGCCAGGATGAGCGGGCCGGCTTCACGCTGCAATTCCGCGAGAATCCGTTCCCGGTGCCGAAGAAGCAGTCGGACGACTGATTCCGCGCAGAACGCAAAAAAAAAGGCCACGATCACTCGTGGCCTTTTTTCTTGCCAGGTCGTGCAATCGCTATTGCGGCACTCAGGCTGTTTCGCTTTCGGGCTCTTCACGGCGCAGCGCTTCTTGCGCCTGGGCCAGCTTGGCCGCCGCATCGCGCAGCGCGGTGCGCAGGCCTTCCTCGATCACGGGGTGATAGAACGGCATCTCCAGCATGCGCGCCACGGTCAGTTCCTGCTGCACGGCCCAGGCCAGCAGGTGGCCGATGTGTTCGGCGCTGGGGCCGACCATTTCGGCGCCCAGGAAACGGCCCGTCTCGATGTCCGCGTAGACGTGCAACATGCCGCGATTCTTCAGCATGACGCGCGAGCGGCCCTGATCGCTGAAGTCCACTTCGCCGGTCACGAAGGTGCCCGGTACCAGCCGTGCGTGGCCCTGGCCCGCCATGGCGATCTGCGGGTCCGAGAACACGACGGCCAGCGGCGCGCGACGCAAGCCTTTGCGCACTTCCGGATAGCGGGCGGCGTTTTCGCCGGCGATGCGGCCTTCGTCGGCCGCTTCGTGCAACAGCGGCGCGTCGGCATTGGCGTCGCCGGCAATGAAGATGGGCGCGTCGCCCGCCTGCATGGTTGCGCGGTCGAACAGCGGCACGCCGTGTTTGTCCAGTTGCAGCGAGGTGTTTTCCAGCCCCAGCCCGTCCACGTTGGCGCGGCGGCCGGTGGCCACCAGTGCGTAGTCGAAGCGTTCGGTGCGTTCGGTATTGTCCAGCGCCACATAGCGGACTTCCACTTCATCGCCAACGCGGGTCGTCTCGAGCACGCGGGCGTCCGGATCCAGATAGAACTCGCGCTGGAAGATCTTGCGGGCGGTGTTGCGCACTTGCGGATCGCTGATGCCGGCCAGGCTGCCGCTGACGCCGAAAACGCGCACCTCCACGCCCAGACGCGCCAGCGCCTGGCCCAGTTCCAGCCCGATCACGCCCGGACCGAACACGGCCACGCGTCCCGGCAGATCGTCCCAGGCGAACACGTCGTCGTTCAGCACCAGCCGGTCGCCCAGCGCGCGGAACGGCGGCGGCACCGCGGGGCGCGAGCCGGTCGCGATCACCACGCGGGACGCGCGCACTTCCGTGTGCTCGTCCACCTGCAGCACCGTGTCCGACACGAAGCGCGCGTAGCCGCGCAGCTTGTCCTCGGCGGGTATGCTTTCCACGCCTTCCAGCACAAAGCCCACGAAACGGTCGCGCTCGCGCTTGACGCGGTCCATCACCTCTACCCCGTCCACCGTGATCTCGCCCCCCACGTGCACGCCGAAGGGCTCGGTGTGCGCGGCGTTGTGAGCCGCTTCGGCAGCGGCGATCAGCAGCTTGGACGGCATGCAGCCGACGCGGGCGCAGGTGGTGCCGTAGGGACCGCCTTCAATCAGCAGCGCGCGCTGGCCCGCGGCGCGGGCGGCGCGGTAGGCGGCCAGGCCGGCCGTGCCGGCGCCGATGACGGCGATATCGGTATGCAGAGTTTTCATGACTGGGTGTCCCCCGATGTGGCGTGGAGCAGGAATTCAGGAAGGCGGGTTCCGCCTTGTTGCGCACCCTTAGGACGTAGGCCGTCCCGCAGCGCCCGCGAGGGGCCGCGCGCAAAGGTGCGTAAAAAGGGAAACTCGTGAAGGTGGCGGCGGGCAGCGAACCGCCCTTCCGCCCTGCGCGGCCCCAGGACGAACCCAGGAGCCGGCAGGTTTGCAGACGCTTAGGCGAAGTGCGCCTTGAGCTCTTCCAGGCCGCCGATCAGCGAACCGTTGATGAACACCTGCGGGGCGGTGCCCTTGCCGGACACGGCGCCGATCACACGGCCGCGGACCTTGTTTTCCAGCGGGATCTCGATCGGAGCGTAGCCCTTGGCATCCAGCAGCGCCTTGGCTTCCACGCAGAACGGGCAGCCCGGCTTGGAGAACACGACCACCTGGTCGGGCTTCTTGGCCGACGGGGCGAAGTGAGCCAGCATGGTGTCGGCGTCCGACACTTCAAACGGGTCGCCTTCCTTTTCCGGCTCGATGAACATCTTCTGGACCACGCCGTCCTTGACCAGCATGGAATAGCGCCAGCTGCGCTTGCCGAAGCCCAGGTCGCTCTTGTCGACCAGCATGCCCATGCCTTCGGTGAAGGCGCCGTTGCCGTCGGGCAGCAGCGTGATGTTGGCCGATTCCTGGTCCTTGGCCCATTCGTTCATGACGAAGGTGTCATTGACCGACACGCAGACGATGCTGTCCACGCCGGCGGCGAAGAACGCGGGAGCCAGTTCGTTGTAGCGCGGCAGGTGGGTCGACGAGCAGGTCGGCGTGAAGGCGCCGGGCAGCGAAAAGACCACGACGGTCTTGTTCTTGAACAGGTCGTCGGACGTGACCTTCTTCCAGGTGTTGTCCTCACGGACCGGGAACGTTACGTTCGGAACACGTTGGCCTTCGCGGTTTTGCAGCATTCAAATCTCTCCTTGGGGTAGCGGGGTTGTTTGATTAACCACCATGGAAAGAATGATAAATCCTTACTATCAATTATTCAAATTTAATAAATTCAATAGATCGATAGATTTTGGCAATGAAGAAATAACCGATGCGAGGCCGGACCTATCATAGCCCGGCCTCGCATCTGGGGAGATTACACCGCCACGGGCGCGTAGCCGGCGTCACGGATCGCGTCTTCGATCTTGTCGGCGTCATCGGCTCCGGTCACGGTCACGCGGTGCGTGGGCAGGTCGATCGCGACAGTCGCGCCCGGCGCCGCCTGGGCCACCGCGGCCGTGATGGTCTTGGCGCAATGGCCGCAGGTCATGTCAGCCACTTGGAACTCGATGCTCATAGTTATCTCCATAGGATTCAAGGGTGATGGACATCATTTCGTCCACCATGGAAAACAGCTTAAACCTTCCTATGATGGCAAGGTCAAGCGTAGAATCGGAGTCAGGCTACACAGGAGCACAGCAATGAATATCGGCGAAGCATCCAAAAGTTCCGGCATTTCCGCCAAGATGATCCGCTACTACGAAAGCATCGGCCTCATCAGCCCCGCCGGACGCACGGATTCCGGCTACCGCGTATACAGCGACCACGACCTGCACACGCTGCACTTCGTGCGCCGCGCGCGCGACCTGGGCTTCTCGGTGGAACAGATGAATGAACTGCTGGCGCTGTGGAAGGACCGCAGCCGCGCCAGCGCCGACGTGAAACGCATCGCGCTGGAGCACGTGCAGGAACTCGAGCGCAAGGCCGAGGCGCTGCGCGACATGGCGGCCACTTTGAAGCATCTGGCCGAGCACTGCCAGGGCAACGACAGGCCGGACTGCCCGATACTGGAAGGCCTGGGCTGCAAGCACTGAAGCGGCCCAGGCCTTTCCTGCAGCGTCAATCCTGCGCTTCGGCCGCAACCTTGGCGTGATAGGCGTCGGTGGCGGCCTGCTTGGCGGCCGCTTTCTCGGCGGCGGCCGCGGCCTTGGCCTCTTCCGCGGCGGCAGCTTCCGCCGCAGCCTGGATGGCGCGCTGGCGGGCGCGTTCCCGTACGACCTGGATGCCTTCGGCGTCCAGCGATTCGAACACCGCGATGGACTCCACATGGCCGGTGTGCGGGAACATGTTGATCACGCCCGCGCTCTTCAGTACATAACCGCCTTCATGCACCATGATGGCCGCATCTCGTGCCAGCGTGGCCGGGTTACAGGACACGTAGACGATGCGCACGGGACGCTCGTGCGCCTCCAGCAGCGACAGGGCCTGCGCCACCGCGTGCGCGCCTTCGCGCGGCGGATCGATCAGCATGCGGTCGAAGAAGCCCAGGCCGCGCAGCCAGTCCACGTCCACCTCGAACAGGTTCAGGGTGGCGAAGCTGGTGCGATCGCCCAGGCCGTGGCGCGAAGCCGCGTCGAACGCGCGGTCGGTCAGCGCCTTGCTGCCTTCCACGCCCACGGCTTCCCTGCCCTGCGTCGCCAGCGGCAGCGTGAAGTTGCCCAGACCGCAGAACAGATCGGCCACGCGGTCGGTGGTCTGCACTTCCAGCAGCTTCAGGGCGCGCGACACCATGGCGCGGTTGATGGCGTGGTTGACCTGCGTGAAATCGGTGGGCCGGTACGGCATGCGCAGGCCGAACTCCGGCATGGTGTAGGCCAGCGTGTCGCCATGCTCGCGCTCCAGCGGATGCACGGTTTCCGGACCCTTGGACTGCAGCCACCACTGCACGTTGTGCTTGGCGGCGAAGGCGCGCAGGATGGCGATGTCGCCGTCGGTCAGCGGCAACAGATGGCGCAGGACCAGGGCGGTCACGCCCTCGCCCAGCGACACTTCGATCTGCGGCATGCGGTCCGGCGCCGACATGGAGCCGATCATTTCGCGCAAGGGGATCAGCAAGTCGCTGACGTGGCGCGGCAGCACATGGCATTCACGCATGTCAGCCACGTAGCTGCTCTTGCGTTCATGGAAGCCGACCAGCACGCCGCCCTTCTTCGGCACCACGCGCACCGACAGGCGGGCGCGGTAGCGGTAGCCCCAGGTCGGGCCTTGCAGCGGCGCCAGGATGCGCGCCGGGCGCAGCTTGCCGACGTGCCAGAAGGTGTCTTCCAGCGAACGCTGCTTGATGGCCACCTGCGTGCTGGGCTCCAGGTGCTGCATGGCACAGCCGCCACAGACGCCGAAATGCGGGCAGCGCGGCGCCACCCGCTGCGACGAAGGCCGCAGCACCTCGTCCACGCGCGCAATCTCATAGGACGGCTTGCGGCGCAACGTGACCGTGGTAACCCGTTCGCCCGGCAAGGCGCCTTCCACGAAGACCACCTTCCCGTCGCGGCGGGCGATACCCCTGGCTTCCAGGTCCAGGGATTCAATACTCAAAACGTCAGACATCTCACGCAGTCCAGAAGAATTACACGCAACCCGCTATTGTAGAAGGACTGCGGCCAATCCTGGAAATGGGAGTAGCGGGGCCAGAACGCACCGCTGCGGGCCCTAGCCCCTTGGCTGTCGAGCGATGCCCCGGGCCTGCGTGCGCGGCCGCTGCAAACGCAGCGCGACCATGGCCGCCACGGCGGCAACGGCTCCCACAAGCGGCAGCCACGCCAGGCCGGCATGGACGATGGTCAGGCTGCCCAGCCCGCCGCCCGCCGCGGTTCCAAGATTGAAGGAAGCGATGTTCAGGCCGGCCGCTACCGCCGTGGACTCGGGCACATGGCGCTGCGCCAGCTTCAGCAGCCGGAGCGTTAGCAAGGTGACGATGCAGAAGAACACCATGCCCAGCGCGCCGGCCAGCGCCACCACCGCCAGCCCGGAACCCCGCAACAGATATAGTCCCAGCAGGTTGACGGCCAACCCCGCGAGCGCATACAGCGCGGCGCGACCCCCGTCCATCGCGTCAGCCAGATAGCCGCCCAACAGATTGCCAGCAATCGAGCACAGGCCGAACAGCAGCATAGCCGCGCTGAGCCACCGCACATCCGCCCGCGTGACCTGTAGCAGATAGGGAGAGATGAAGGTGAAGAAACTGAACGTCGCCACACTGACCAAGGCGCCCACTCCGGCCGTCGCCAGCATGCGCGGATGCGCCAGCGCCTTCAAGCCAGCCCGCACGCCCGCCTGCGGCTTGCCCGGCCCGCGCACCGGCATGAAGCGCAGCAGGCCGATGACGCCGGCCAGCGCCAACGCGCCCACACCGGCGAAAATGGCACGCCACGACCAGATGCTGCCCAGGAATGTGCCTAACGGCACCCCCAGCGCCAAGGCCAACGTCAGGCCGATCCACACCACCGACAGCGCCCGCCCGGCCCGCGGGGCCGGCACCAGCCTGGCGGCCGCATCCGAAGCCACCGCCATGAACACCCCGTGCGCCAGTCCCACCAGAAAACGCACGCCCAGCAAGACCGGCAAAGTGGGCGACAGGCTCATCAGCACGCTGCCCGCGGCCAGCACGGCCATGGCTAGCGCCAGGATGCGGCGGTCCGTCCAGGGCGCGAGCAGCGCGGTCACCAGCGGTGCGCCTATGGCTGCCCCCAAGGCGTAGACCGCGATTGAGGCGCCCGCCGCCTCGATGCTGGCGCCAAGGCTTGCGGCCATGGCCGATATCAGGCCGGCCGCGACAAATTCGGAAAGGCCGAATGCAAAAGTGCATATGGAAAAGACGTAGACGGCGACAGGCATGGCGATCCCGGACTCAAATGGAAAGGTCCGGCGTAAACCGCGAGGCGCTGTGAGGCGCTCGGCCGGATCCTGGGACTGAGCTTAGGGATCTGTCGCGGGTTCGTAAAATATCTTATTTATTAAAAAATAAGACTTTCAACGTCTGAAAAGGCCTGCTGCATGGTGCAGACCAGACGGTCGCGGGCGGGCGACGCCCGCTCCGGATTCCAGGCCATCAACAGGTCCAGATGCGTCAGCGCCATGGGCGCGTCGCTCTCGATGGCGCGAAAGACGACGTCGTCGCGCCGTTGCGCGGCCAGCGATCCTGGCAGCAGAGCGATACCGAAACCCGCGGCCACCAGTGCAATCAGTGTCTGCAGTTGACGCGCCTCCTGCGCCACCATGGGCCGGAAGCCCGCGGTCTGGCATAGCTGGATCAGCTGGTCGTGCAGGCCCTGCCCCAAGCTTCTGGGTGACGCGACAAACGCTTCATCCTTGAGTTTGGCGAGTTCGATCGAAGGCTGGTAGGCCAGGGGATGACCTGCCGGGAGGGCCACGCAGAGGGGTTCGCGCAGCAGGGCTTGAAAGCGCAGATCCGGCGTGCTGCCGCCCGGCGTGCGCAGGAATCCGATATCCGCAGTCCCGTTCTCCAGGGCCTCGACCTGCTCTCGCGTCGTGCCTTCGCGCAGGGTGAACGCCACTGCGGGGCACGTCAGCCGGAAATCGCGCAAGGCCCGCAGCAACGAGGCATAGGGCGCGATGTTGATGAAGGTCATCGTCAAATGCCCGTCCATGCCCTGCGCCACCCGCCGGGTGCGCGCCACGCCTTCATCCAGCCCGTCCAGGATGCGCCGGGCCGTCTCGAGGAACGCCGCGCCTGCGGGCGTCAGCGCGACGCTGCGGTTGGTGCGCTCGAACAGCGTTGCGCCTATCTCGGCCTCCAGCCGCCGGATGGCCTGGCTCAGCGGCGGCTGCGCCATGTGCAGTCGCTGTGCGGCGCGGTTGAAGTGCAGGGTTTCGGCCACCGCGATGAATTGCCGCAATAGGCGTGTTTCTATCATTGGAACGCCTGAGGTTCTGATTCGATTCCCACAGTATATTTTTTATCTTGTCCGGCAAAAAAAAGGCTTGCCGTAGACAGCGCGCCAACAGCTGTCCACGGCAAGCCCAACGCCGGCGCTGTCAGGCGCCGCCACGGATAAAGGTCAGAAGGAACGCGCCACCGAGAACACCGCGCCCAGGCGGCCCGAAGGATGGCCGTATTTGGTGGGCAGCCAGTTGTCCTTGGTCGCACCCACGGCGGCCAGGCCCAGGATCCAGCCCTTCAGGTCCTTGGTCACGCCGACCTTGTAGTCGACGTAATGGCCGATGGAGTCGCCGTCCATATTGGTCTGGTTCTTGAGCTTCTGGTAGCCCAGGTGGCCGACCAGGCCCCAGCCGTCGCCCAGGTCGAAGTTGGCCGTGCCGTCCAGGTACCAGGTGCCCTTGCTGTCGGGCGTGCTGAAGAAGTCGCTGGGCGTGTAGGAGTACTTGAGGCTGTAGTTGCCGTAGGACGCGCCCAGGTAGAGGTCGGTGTTGTTGTAGTTGCCGCCCTTCGGCGAACTGGAGCCCGGATAGTAGTAGTGCAGCACGCCTGCGTCCAGCGTGAAGCCGCCACCTACGTCGCCCTTCCAGCCGCCATAGAAATCCATCTCCAGGTTGCCATCGGTGAAGACGAAGTCCGAGACGTTGGAGTTCCAGTTGCCCAGATAGAAACCGGAGCTGTGGGTCAGGTCGAAGCCCAGTTGGACGGCGGGCCGGAAGTCGGTCTGCGAGTAGCCGCGGAAGCGGTAGTCGCTGACGATGGCGGCGTTGCCGCTGAGCGAGAATCCGCCGCCCAGATCGGTGGGTTCGGCCTGCGCCGTCGCGGCGAAACAAGCGGCGAGCGCCAAGGGCGCGGCTAGCAACGTCTTCTTCATGATGCGGAGTCCTGATCGGTTTTATCGAGTGGGAGATGGCTGTCGCGCATCCACAGGGCCGGCTGTGCAACATTTCGTACCGGTTCCCACTACACCAAGCAATGTCCGTGCCAGGTCCGGCGCAAGCTGATTGCGACACGCATGCGCCGCGGCGCCGCCTGCCGCGCACCAGGACAGTGCAGAGGCAGGCCCGCGCGCACGCATTCATGCGTCAAAACGGGGAGTCCGCGTCTTCATGGTTCCGCGCTGCTGGTGGCCATGCCGCAAGCAGCGCCCGCAAATGAAAAACCCCGGCACGCGACTGCGTGTCCGGGGTGATGCGCCCGGGCCAGCCAGGAAGGCCGGCCATGGGGCTTGCTTAGTTGGCGGCGGGCTTGGCCGGCGCGGCGGCCGCGGGCGCTTCAGCCCTGCCCTTGCCATGGCGTCCTTCCATGCGGGCGTGGCGCTCCTGCATGCGGTCCTGGCGCTCCTTGACGAACTTGGTCACCTGACCGCGCTGGGTCTCGTTCAGGCTGTCCCAGACGGCCAGCCACTGGTCGCGCACCTGCTTGGCCTGGGGACCGAAGGCTTCACGCGATTTTTCGGACTGTTCGACCAGTGCGCGGGGATCCAGCTTGCCGCTGTCCAGTTGCGCCTTCAACAGGTCGTGGCGCTTGCCGCCGGAGGCGCGCATGGCTTCGTGCAGGCTGCGTTGGCCGTCCTGGGCGGTCTTGAACAAGGCCTGCTGCTTGTCGTCCAGCTTCAACTCGGCGACCTGCGCCTTGGTCACGGGACCCAGGCCGGGAACGAAGAGGCCGTCGCGCATGCCTTTGTGGAAGCCGCCGCGCTGGCCATCGTGCATGGCGGCGGGACCGCCGTCAGCGGGAGGAGGAGGCGCAGCCATGGCGGAGCCGGCCACCATGCCGCCCGTCGCGGCGACAAATGCAAGAGCGGCCAAATTGGAGCGGATAGCGAATCGGGACATGTAGGTCTCCTGAAAGTGAAGAAAGCGAGGCCATTGTGCGGTTGCCCCGGTTTCATCCAGGTTTCGTCCAAGCAAGCAATGTTTCAGTCGATTGCGCCGGCGCCAGGCGCAAGAACGGGGCCGCGCGGGCCCCGTTTCTTCCTTGCTTCCCGACAGACGGATCTTGAGGCCGCCCAGGCGTTCAGTTGGCGTCCCAGGCCGCCATGTATTCCTTCCAGTGCGGCGCGTCGCTGGCGCTAAGGGTGTCGCGCACCAGCGCGATTTCCGCTTCGTAGGAAGTGCGGTCGAGTTCGCCGCGCAGGAAGCGGAACCGGCAATACACCAGCCAGGTGTTGACCACGTCCGTTTCGCAATAGGCCCGCACCTCGTCGGCGCGGCCTTGGCTCCAGGCCTCCCACACCTTGCTGCCGTCCATGCCGAGCTTGCCGGGAAAGCCGCAAAGCTTGGCCAGCTCGTCCAGCGGCGCATTGGCGCGGCCGTTGTACTTGGCCAGCAGGTCCATCAGGTCCAGGTGGCGGGAGTGGTAGCGCGAGATGTAGTTGTTGAACTTGAAATCGCGGTCTTCCTCGCCCATGTCCCAGTAGCGCGGCGCGGGCACGCCCTGGATCAGGCTGCGGTAATGCAGCACAGGCAGGTCGAAGCCGGAACCGTTCCAGCTCACCAGCTTGGGCGTGTAGCGTTCGATGGTCTTGAAGAAGCCCGCCAGCAAGGCGGCTTCGGGATCGTCGGGCTGGCCCAGGGTCTTGACGCGAAAGCCCTGGTCGTCGCGGAACACGCAGCCCACCACCGCCACCTTGTGCAGATGCAACGGCAGGAAATCATGGCCCACGGCCTCGCGCCGCGCGGTCAGCGCGCGCTCGACCACTTCCTGGTCAGCCACCTCGGGTCCCCAGCCATTGAGCTTGCGCAGCCCATCGGCATCGGGGATGGTTTCCAGGTCGAATACCAGGGTGGGCGTCATTTGGCAGGCAGGTACTGCATGGGGTCCACCGGCTGGCCTTGGCGGCGGATCTCGAAATGCAGGCGCGGCGAGGTGGTGTCGCTCTGGCCGAGTTCGGCGATCTTGGCGCCGCGCTTGACCGTCTGGCCTGTCTTCACCAGCACCGCGCGGTTATGCGCGTAAGCGGTGATGAAGCCGTTCTGGTGTTCGACGATGATCAGGTTGCCCAGGCCGCGCACGCCGTTGCCGCTGTACTTGACCAGGCCGTCCGCCGCGGCGGTGATGGGATCGCCCAAGGCGCCGGCGATGTCGATGCCCTTGCTGCTGTTGTTGAAGCCCTGCACGATCTGCCCGCTGGCGGGCCAGGCCCAATTGATGACGGCCGCATCGGCCGCGCGCGTGGCGGGCTTGGTTTCGACCGGCGCCGTGGGCGGCGGGGTGGTGGTCTCGGTAGTGGGCGGCGGCAGGGTTTCCGGCTGGTCCAGCGGACGCGGCTGCGGCTTGGTGCCTGCGATCGGCGCGGTCTGCGCCCCGCCGCTGGCGCCGCCGGACATCTTCAGGACCTGGCCGACCGAGATCTGGTTGGGGTCGCTGAGGTTATTCCAGCGCTTGACGTTCTCGATGTCCACATTGTTGGCGCGGGCGATCTTGTACAGCGTGTCGCCCGGCTTCACTACATAGCTGCCACCGGGTTGGGTCGCCGGCGCGGGTTGCCCGCCGGTCATGTCGACCACCGGGGCGCGAGTACCTTTCGAAGCGCAGCCCGCCAGAATGGACAGGCTGAGAGCCCCCGCGATGAAGAGCGGGCGGCGCAGGCGCGTCATGGACGCGCCCAGGGTGATATCGGTCAGTTGCAACTGCCCGTTGAGCATACGTTTCTCCTGTTTGCTCAAGATTGTATTCCGGCCCGTAGCGGCACAAAGCGCACGGCCTCTAATTCGGTGCGTTTCCAGCTGGCCGCGCCTGTGCGTTCGATGAGAACCAGGCGCTGGTTGGCGCCCCCTTCAGGAGCGATCAGGCGGCCACCCGGCGCGAGCTGAGACAGCAGCGCCTGCGGGATGGCAAGGCCAGCGGCAGCCACAACGATAGCATCGAACGGCGCCACGCCGGGCAGGCCCAGCATGCCGTCGCCGTAGATCAAACGGATCCTCGTGGTGAGCCGCAAGGCGCGCAGGTGCTCGCGCGCCAGCTCATACAGTCCGCGGATGCGTTCGATGGTGTGGACCTCGCGCACGAACTGCGCGAGCACCGCTGCCTGGTAGCCGCAACCCGCGCCGACTTCCAGCACACGGGTGGGCGTACGGTCGTCGCAGGCAGCGGCGATCATGCGCGCCACCACCCAGGGTTGCGAAATGGTTTGCGAATGGCCGATGGGCAGCGCCGCGTCTTCGTAGGCGCGGCTGGCCAGCGCCTCGTCGACGAACAGATGGCGCGGCACGGCGCCCATGGCGTTGAGCACGCGTTCGTCGGTAATGCCCTGCGCCCGCAGGCGTTCCACCATGGCCTGGCGCAGGCGGTCGGAGTTCAGGCCCAGGTTGCTGCCGGACGCCGGCGTCGGCGCCTGCGTCTGGCGTTGCAGCGTGGCCGCGGAAATGCGCGTATTGCTGTTGGCGGGCGTGACGCCAGGACTGAGCCGGCCCGAGTCGTAGCGCACCGGGCCGGTGCGCCCGGACACGGGCTGGCTCACATCCGGTTGGCTTACGCGTTTGCGCATAGCGGCTCCGCCCAGGTCCGGATCTCGTCGAGCTGGCTGTGCTGGGTCAGGTCCAGGCGCAGCGGCGTGACTGACACGGTGCCCTGCTCGACGGCATGGAAGTCCGTGCCCGGCGTGGCGTCGGCCGCCATGCCCACGGGCCCGATCCAGTAGACGGTATCGCCATACGGCGTGGTCGTGCGCACCACCGGCTGCGAGGGATGGCGCTTGCCCAGGCGCGTGACCGCGAAGCCGTGCATGTCTTCGAAGCGGCGGCTGGGAATGTTGACGTTCAGCAGCACCGGCGCGGCCAGCGGTTGGGCAAGGTGGCGCTCGACCACCAGGCGCGCGGCGCGCGCGGCGGAATCGATGTGCGCCCAGCCCTTCTCGGCCAGCGAGAACGCGATGGCGGGAATGCCGAACAGATAGCCTTCGCTGGCGGCGGCCACGGTGCCCGAATAGAGGGTGTCGTCGCCCATGTTGGCGCCGTTGTTGATGCCGGACACGACCAGGTCGGGCCGGGTATCCATAAGACCGGTGAGGGCCACGTGCACGCAGTCGGAGGGGGTGCCGTTGACGGCGATGTAGCCGTTGGAGGCGGTGCGCACCGACAGCGGCCGGTTCAGCGTCAGCGAATTGGACGCGCCGCTATGGTTGGTCTCGGGCGCGACGACGGTGAGATCGCCCAGGCCCTGCAGCGCGTCAACCAGCGCCTCGAGCCCGGGGGCGGAGTAACCATCATCGTTCGAAACCAGAATTCGCATTGTGCATCCGAAAGAAAATAAAACGCGGGTGAACGCGTCGGATTGTACCGTCCGCGGCCGCCATCCGTGCGATCTGCTGGCAGACGGGCGCCGGCATCCCGCTCGATAACCCGTAGCCGGGCCCGGCCCCGGGCGCGGTAGAATCCGCAGCCATTACGGTAACAACACAACAACAACGGACCCCTTTCATGGCGATAAACGACCCCTCTCTGGTCTTCAGCGCTGCGCTCATCCTGCTGGCCTACTTGATCGGCTCCGTGCCGTTCGCCGTGGTCGTCAGCAAGCTCATGGGCCTGCAGGACCCCCGCAGCTACGGCTCCAAGAACCCGGGCGCCACCAACGTGCTGCGCACCGGGAACAAGACCGCCGCCGCGCTGACGCTGCTGGGCGACGCCGCCAAGGGATGGTTCGCGATCTGGCTGGCCGAAAAACTGGCGCCCGGGATCTCCCCGATCGCGCTGGCGCTGGTGGCGCTGGCCGCCTTCCTGGGCCATCTGTACCCGATATTCCTGCGCTTCAAGGGTGGCAAGGGCGTGGCCACCGCCCTGGGCGTGCTGGTGGCGATCCAGCCCTGGCTAGCGGTCGCCACTGCCGCCACCTGGCTCATCGTCGCGGTGTTCTTCCGCTATTCGTCGCTGGCATCCCTGGTGGCGGCCTTTTTCGCCCCCGTGTACTACGTGTTCGGCTCGGGCCTGGCCTGGTATGCGCAGCCGCCCATGGGCGTCGCGCTGGCGATCATCGGCGTGCTGTTGTTCTACCGCCACCGCGCCAACATCACGCGCCTGGTGCAAGGCACGGAAAGCCGCATTGGCGGCGGCAAGAAGAAATAAGCAAGACGCGCATGTGACAGGGCGGCCCCAGGGCCGCCCTTTTCATTTCAGGCGATGTCGGCGAGGTCCCAGCGCGGCTTGACGGTGAAGCTGTGCGCATCCGGGTCCAGGGTCGCCAGGCCCGCCTTGACCCGCTCGGCGGCCGCAAAGGCGATCATGGCGCCGTTGTCGGTGCACAGTTCCAGCGGCGGGAAATAGGCGCGCGCCTTGAGCGGCTTGAGCGCGGCGTCCAGCTTGGCGCGCAGCAATTGATTGGCGCCCACGCCGCCGGCCACCACCAGACGCTTCAGGCCGGTCTGTTTCAGGGCTTTGATGGCCTTGGCCGCCAGCACTTCCACGATGGCGGCCTGCGTGGCCGCGGCCAGGTCGGCGCGCGCCTGTTCGTCCAGCCCGCCGGCCGCCTCGGCAGCCTTGACCCGGGTCAGCACGGCCGTTTTCAGGCCACTGAAGCTGAAGTCCAGGTCGCCGCTGTGCAGCATGGGCCGCGGCAGGTCGAAACGCGCGGCGTCCCCGCTGGCGGCCAGCCTGGACAGCGCCGGCCCGCCCGGATAGCCCAGCCCCATCAGCTTGGCCGACTTGTCGAAGGCCTCGCCCGCCGCGTCGTCCAGCGTTTCGCCCAGCAATTCGTAGCGGCCCACGCCGTCCACCCGCATCAGCTGCGTATGCCCGCCGGAAACCAGCAGCGCCACGAAGGGGAATTCCGGCCGCGGATCCGCCAGCATCGGCGACAGCAGGTGGCCTTCGAGGTGATGGATGCCGATGGCGGGCAGATGGCGCGACCAGGCGAATGACTGCGCAACGCTGGCGCCCACCAGCAAGGCGCCCGCCAGGCCCGGCCCTGCCGTATAGGCGACCGCGCCGATATCGGACATCTGCAGGCCGGCTTCTTCCAGGACCTGCCGCGTCAGCGGCACGACCCGGCGGATATGGTCGCGCGAGGCGAGTTCCGGCACCACGCCCCCGTATTCCTGGTGCATGGCGATCTGGGTGTGCAGCGCGTGCGCCAGCAGACCGCGTTCGGTACAGACGGCTGCGACACCGGTTTCGTCGCAGGAGCTTTCAAAGCCGAGAATAATCATGGCGGCAGAGTTTACAACTGATGCGAAAATACGCCCGTTTATGAAAAACCGGCGGGCAACCCGGCCCGCCTACAACAACCCGCAATCCTGCAAACACATTGGGGACTCGAATGCTCGAGAAGCTATTCAAGCTGCGTGAACACGGCACGACAGCGCGCACGGAACTGGTCGCCGGCCTGACGACTTTCCTGACGATGTCGTACATCATCTTCGTCAATCCGGACATCCTGTCGTCAACCGGCATGGACCGCGATGCCGTGTTCGTCGCCACCTGCCTGGCCGCCGCGCTGGGCTCGCTGGTGATGGCGCTGATCGCCAACTGGCCGATCGGCATGGCGCCGGGCATGGGCCTGAATGCCTTCTTCGCATTCACCGTGGTCAAGACCATGGGCTACACCTGGGAACAGGCGCTGGGCGCCGTGTTCATCTCGGGCGTGATCTTCCTGTTCCTGACGTTCTCGGGCATCCGGGTCTGGCTGGTCAAGGGCATACCGCATTCGCTGCGCAGCGCCATCGCCGCGGGCATCGGGCTGTTCCTTGCCATTATCGCGCTATCCAGCGCCAACATCGTGGTCGCGCACCCGGCCACCAAGGTCACGCTGGGCGACCTGACCCAGCCCGGACCGCTGTTCGCCATCCTGGGCTTTTTCATCATCGCCGCGCTGGACGCCCTGCGCGTGCGCGGCGCCATCCTGATCGGCATCATCGTGGTCACGCTGCTGTCGATGGTACTGGGCTACAACGAGTTCAAGGGCATCTTCGCCGCACCGCCCAGCCTGGCGCCCACGCTCATGAAGCTGGACATCCTGGGCGCGCTGCACAGCGGCTTCGTGCATGTGATCCTGGTGTTCGTGCTGGTTGAAGTGTTTGACGCCACCGGCACGCTGGTGGGCGTGGCCAAACGCGCCGGCCTGGTGCCCGAGAACCGCCCCAATCGCCTGGGCCGCGCCTTGTTTGCCGACAGCACTGCCATTGTCGCGGGCTCGATGCTGGGCACCAGCAGCACCACCGCCTATGTGGAAAGCGCCTCCGGCGTGCAGGCTGGCGGCCGCACCGGCCTGACCGCGCTGGTCGTGGCGCTGCTGTTCCTGGCTGCCTTGTTCATTTCGCCCTTGGCCGGCGCCGTGCCTGCCTACGCCACCGCGCCCGCCCTGCTCTACGTGGCCGGCCTGATGATGCGCGAGCTGATCGACATCGATTGGAACGACGTCTGCGAAGCCACGCCGGCCGCGCTGACCGCGCTGGTCATGCCGTTCACGTACTCGATCGCCAACGGCATCGCCTTCGGTTTCATCAGCTACGTGGTGCTGAAGACCGCCACCGGCAAGATCCGCGACGTGCATCCCGCCACCTGGTTGGTCGCAGCGCTGTTCGTGATCCGCTACGCCTTCTTCCCAGGCTAGGCGCGGACGTAAGACCATCGGACAGAGCGGCTCAATCGCAGGGATAGCGCAATTCAATCAACCCGCCGCACCATAAGGTTGCTGGCGGGTCCGCTTGATTTCACCGATACACTCCCCATGTATAACGGCATATGGAGTCCGCCTTGCGCCTTACCCGCTTTGTTCCCGCCCTGTTGTCCTGTTCCGCCTCGAGCACGGAGGTGTCCGCATGAGCAGCCTGGCACGCATCCCTTTTTCCGTACTGGACCTGGCCCCGATTGTGCAGGGCCGCGACGCGGCCGACGCTTTCCGCAACACCGTCGCGGTCGCGCAGCACGTGGAACGCCTGGGCTACAAACGTTTCTGGCTGGCGGAACACCACAACATCAACGGCGTGGCCAGCAGCGCCACGGCCGTGCTGATCGGTCACGTGGCTTCGCACACCAATACGCTGCGCGTGGGTTCGGGCGGCGTCATGCTGCCCAACCACGCGCCGCTGATCATCGCCGAGCAGTTCGGCACCCTGGAAACGCTCTACCCCGGCCGCATCGATCTGGGCCTGGGCCGCGCGCCCGGCAGCGACGGCGCCACGCAGCACGCGCTGCGCCGTGGTCCTCGCAGCGGACTGGAGTTTCCGGCGCTGGTGGAAGAATTGCGCGGCTTCCTGGCGCCCTCGCGCCCCGGGCAACCGGTGCGCGCGATTCCCGGCGAAGGCCTGGACATTCCGATCTGGCTGCTGGGTTCCAGCGACTTCAGCGCCCGGCTTGCCGCGGAGCTGGGCCTGCCCTTCTCCTTTGCGGGACATTTCTCGCCCGAAGGCATGGCGGCCATGCGCCTCTACCGCCACCTGTTCAAGCCATCGGCAACGCTGGCCCGCCCCTACGCCATGATAGGCGTGCCCGTCGTGGCCGCCGAAACCGATGAGGCCGCCAGGCGCCAGGCCACCACCCAGCAGCTGAAGTTCCTGTCGCTGGTACGCGGCAACCGACTGCAGCTGCAGCCGCCCGTGGACAGCATGGACGGCCTGTGGAACGAATGGGAGCGCGAGGCTGTCCAACAAAGACTGGGCGCCGCCATCGTGGGCGGCCCGGATACCGTCCGGCGCGAACTGGAAGCCCTGGTCGCCGAGACCGAGGCCGACGAAGTCATGATCGTCTCGGATTTCTACGACATCGCAGACCGCCTGCGCTCGTTCGAGATTGTCGCTTCATTGAAAAACGGCGCCGCGGCAAGCACCGCGGCCTGAACGCGGCAGATTGCGCCCCCCGGGCGCCAACCATTGCGATGCGGCAGCCACACGCTCTACTATGACTCAAAGAGCACGGAAAACGCATCGCCTTATCGGGTCCGGGACCGGCACACCCCAGGCCTCCGACACCGCCTTTTGCGCCGCTCACGCGGCAAGGATTCAAAATGAGTATTGTTGAACTCACCAAAGACAGCTTCCAGGAAGCCATCACCCCCGACGGCACCCTGATCGTCGATTTCTGGGCGCCTTGGTGCGGCCCGTGCCGCGGTTTCGCGCCGGTTTTCGAGCAGGCCGCCACCGAGCACCCCGACGTCACGTTTGCCAAGGTCAACACGGACGTGGAGCAGGAACTGGCCGGCGCGCTGGGCATCCGCTCGATCCCGACCCTGATGGTTTTCCGCGAAAAGGTTCTGCTGTTCTCGCAACCGGGCGCCCTGTCCGGCGGCCAGCTCAACGAGCTGCTGGCCAAGATCAAGGAAGTGGACATGGAAAAGGTCCACCAGGAAATCGCCGCGGCCCAGAATGGGCAGGACGCTTGAGCGGGCACGGATGATGACGGGTCATGCGCGCTGAATGCCTGGCTTCTTGCCTGGGCTTTCACGCGCGGCATCCGTACTACGATTCCACTTCCCAGGCGGCGCGGCCGCGGGTGATGTTGGCGACCGTCACCTCCAGATCCGCCACCGCCGCGCGCGGCAGCGTGAACCGCAGCGCAACGCCTTCCTCATTGAAATCTTCTTGCAGGATCGTCGCGCCCGCCTGAGCCAGGCGCGACTTCAGCAGCGCCAGTTCGCCGAAGCCACAAGCGCAGGCGACAGTCGCCAGATCCACGATCTCCGTGCGCGCTCCCAGCCGCAGGCAATTGGCGGCGCAGCCACCGTAGGCGCGCACCAGTCCGCCTGCACCCAGCTTGATGCCCCCGTACCAGCGCACCACCAGCACCGCTACGCGATCCATGTCCTGGCCTTCGATGGCTTGCAGGATGGGACGTCCTGCCGTGCCGCCGGGCTCGCCGTCGTCATTGAAGCGATATTCCTGGCCGATGCGGTAGGCCCAGCAGTTATGGGTCGCTTCCGGATCGCTGTGCTGGGCAAAGAAGCGCATGGCTTCGTCCACCCCGGACACGGGCGCCGCATACGCGACGAAGCGGCTTTTCTTGATGTCTTCCTGGTAAGTGCAAGGAGCGGTCAGCGTGTGCGTCATGACCGGCATTGTATGTGCTGGCACTGCCGTCCCGCGCCATGCCGAAGGTTCGCAGCGAACGTCTTGCAGCGCCAGGACGCAGCCAATCAGGAGGCCGGCCTAGCCGTGGCAGTCAGGTACTTCCTGGTCCAGGTACACGTCGAAGGCCACGTCGCGCGCCCATTTCACCGTCATTGCCTTCCAGGCGCCGGCACGGTCCCAGGCACGCATTTCCTGACTCAGCCAGTTGCGGCTGGCGGAGTCGGACGCCGGTAGCAGCCACACGCGTTCGCGCCTGGCGCCATCGGCCGCCAGCGTCGAGGAGAATTTCTTCCATTCCGGGAAGCGCACCAGCGGTTCCCAGACCGCATCGTCCACCAGCCCGATGTCGCAGCTGCCTTCGCGCACGGCGACCAGCGCATCGGACGGCACGCGGTAGGTGCGCACCACGGCGCCCCAGCTCTCGGCCAGGGCGCGGGAAGCGGTTGCGGCCTCGGCCATGCAGACGCTACGGCCGCGCACGTCGGCGGGCCGGCGCAGGCTGGTATCGCTGCGGATTACGGCCTTGGGACGAGCGGCATAGCCCGTGGCTTGCATCGCGACGGCGTCGGGCTGGGCCGACGCGCCGTCGGTCAGGACTAGATCAACCTGCCCTGCCGCCAGCGCAGCAGCGGCCTGCTCCTGCGGCAATTGCACGAGGCGCACCGGCAGTCCCAAGCTTTGCCCCACTCTGTCGGTCATTGCGGCGTCCAGGCCGTCCGGCGTGCGGATCTTGGCGCCGGCCGCGGGCGGCGGCGCCAGGAAAGGCACTCCCACCACCAGTTCGCCGCGCGCCCGCGCCGCCGCGAAGGCTTCCGGCTGCGCCTGCGCGAGGCCGGACGCAGCCAGGCAGGCGCCAAGGACGAAGAGACGGATGCGGCCGATCATGCGGGACTCCTCCTGTCGCCCTCAGACGTACTGATAGCGCAGCAAGCGATGCTTGAGGTTTTCAAGCACGAACTGGTCGATCAGCGCGGCCAACACGGCGATGACCAGGATGTTGGTCATGACGCCGGTCATGTCGGCGATCTCGCCCGAATAGGCCAGCGAACGGCCCAGGCCCTTGCCGAAGCCGATCAGCATTTCCGCCGAGATCAGCGCGCGCCAGGCATTGCCGAACGCCAGTTGGGCGCCGGTGATCAGTTCCGGCATGACGGCCGGCAGGTAGACCCGCTTGACCAGGCCCCAGCGCGTGGCGCCCATGACGCGCGCCGCCGACACGTGCACGCGCTGCACGGATTCGGTGGCGTTCATCACGCTGAGCGCGGCCGGGAAGAACGCCGACAGCGCCACCACCACGATGATGGGCGTGTTGCCAAAGCCCATCACGATCAGGAACAGCGGCACCCAGGCAATCGACGGAATCGACTGCAGGATGACGATGGCGCTGCGCAAGACTTCGCGGAAGAAGAACAGCACCGCCGCCACCAGACCGAAGCCGATGCCGGCGGCCAGCGCCAGGCCGTAGCCCGCGCCCAGCCGGCCCAGCGTACCCAGCAGGCTCTGGTGGAAGGATTGCTTGCCCAGGTCCTCGAACAGGCGCTCGACGACCGCAGGCACGCCCGGCATCAGGAAGTCCGGCAGCGCGAACGCCGCCAGTTGCCACAGGGCCAGGATGAACAACACGCCCAGAACGCCCGCGAAATGCTTGCGGGCGCCGGTGACTCGGGTAGATGCGCTCAAAGCTTGCGAGCCTCTTGCCAGGACAGGTCGACGATGCTGGAGACGTCATACGGCTTGCCGTCGCGCGTCTTCAGCGAACCCTGGGCTTGCAGGATATCGGCGATTTCCTGCATGCGGCGGGTGTCCTTGTCGGTCAGCTTGGGCGTGAAGACCTGCGTGCCGATGGCTTCGGCGATGACGGTCTCGCGCGGCAGTTCGCCACGGGTCAGGGTCTTGAGCGTGGGCTCGGCGATGAAATACGAGGCGATCAGCTTGGAGGCCTGCGCGGGTTCCTTCTGCAGCAGCTGGATGGCCTGGTTCTGCGCGTCCAGCGCCTTCCAGACGTCGTCCTTGCGCTTAGCCAGCGTTTCGCCAGAGGTGATCACCACCATGCAAGGGAACGGCCAGGCCTGGCCCACTTCATAGATCTGCTTGACCGGCGCGATCAGCTGCGCGATGCGGTCGTAGGGTTCGAACAGGAAAGCCGCGTCCACGCGCTTGCCCACCAGCGACTGGACCGCCACCGCCGGGCTCACGCCCATGACGTTGACGTCATCGGCGGACAGGTTGCCCTGCTTGAGCACCACGCCCTTGAGGACCACGTCCGCGGTGCTGCCTTCGGCTTGGGACGCCAGGGTCTTGCCCTTCAACCCCGCGATGTCCTTGATGCCGGAATCGTCGCGCACGATCAGCGAGTGGTAGCCCTGCTGCGCGCCGCCCACGACCTTCAGGTCCGCGCCCTTGGAAGCCCAGGCCACGGCGTTGGTGAATCCCAGCACGCCGATGTCCAGCTGGCCGCCGACGATGGCCTTGATCAGGTCGGTACCCGACTTGAACTCGATCAGCTCGGAATCCAGCCCGGCCTTCTTGTAGTAGCCGCCCTCTTGCGCAACGATGGCTTGCGCATCGTCCATCACGCGCAGATAGCCCACGCGGAATTTCTCGGCGGCCATGGCGGGGGCCGCCGCCAGCAGCGCCGCGGCCAGCGGCAGGGACAGCCATTGCTTCAATTTCATGGGAAGTGCTCCAGGGTATGCAGGGCTGGCCGGCGCGCGGGCGCCGGCAGCAAGGATTCAGGTCAGGCGTGTCAGGCGGCCAGGGCCAGGTCGGCGTGCTCGCTGGAGCCGTCCACCGCGATGCCGAGCAGGCGCAGGATCTCGCGCTTCTCGGTAGCCAGACCGGACAGGTCATGGGTCTTTTCGCGGTGCGCCAGGTTGAATTCGCGCAGCACGCGAGCCGGGCGCGGGCTGAAGACGATGATGCGGTCGGCCAGGAACAGGGCCTCGTCCACGTCGTGGGTGACGAGCAGCACGGTGGGCTTTTCCTGGGCGATCAGCTGGCGCAGCACGTCTTGCAGGCTGAGCCTGGTCAGCGCGTCCAGCGCACCGAAAGGCTCGTCCATCAGCATGGTCTGGGGCTGGGCGATGAAGGCCCGCGCCAGCGCGGCGCGCTGGCGCATGCCGCCGGAAACCTGATGCGGGTAATAGTGTTCGAAGCCGGCCAGGCTGACGCGCGCCAACCATTGGCGGGCGGCTTCGCGGGCGCGGGCCTTGGGCGTGTTCTGGAATTCCAGCGCCAGCGCCACGTTGTCTTCCAGCGTCAGCCAGGGGTACAGCGCATGTTCCTGGAACACCAGGGTACGGCTGGGATGGGGGCCTGCGACCGCCTTGCCGTCGGCCAGCACGCTGCCTTCGGTGGGCTTTTCCAGACCGGCCGCCAGATGCAGCAAGGTGGACTTGCCGCAACCCGACGGGCCTACCAGGGCGACCAGTTCGCCGGCCTTGATTTCACTGGTAAAGCCGTCCACCACGGGCAGTTCGCCGAAGTGCTTGTGGACATGGTCGAAGGTCAGATTCATGGAACGTATCGTCGCGGGCCAAAAAATGAGCCTCCAATCTAACAATTCGTTATATGAATCCAAACTATCAATATTGAATGTCTTAACTTCTTTTCGTAATAAGGATCGAGTCCAACCCCGTCGGGAGCGCGGAGTGTAGAGGGACCCGCAATAGCCAAATCGAATCGATAACGCGCAAAACGATATTGGACCCCTGCCCCCTCCGTCATTAAGGTGAACCCAGACATAACGGGGTCCACCCCGATCGGAGCAACATGGAGCGAGACAACACCGCCGCCGCGCAACCGCGCGGCGCGCTATCCCATTTGAAGATCCTGGACCTGACCCGCGTGCTGGCCGGCCCATGGGCGACGCAGACGCTGGCCGACATGGGCGCGGACGTCATCAAGGTCGAGCGGCCCGAACACGGTGACGACACGCGCGGCTGGGGGCCTCCCTTCCTGACCGGCGCCGACGGCGCCGAAACCCGGGATTCGTCCTACTTCCTCAGCGCCAACCGCGGCAAGCGGTCGATTACCGTGGACCTCGCCACGGCCGAGGGCCAGGCGCTCATTGCGGAACTGGCCAAAGATTCCGACGTGCTGGTCGAGAACTACAAGGTCGGCACGCTGGCGCGCTACGGGCTGGACTATGAAAACCTGCGCGCCATCAATCCGCGCCTGATCTATTGCTCGATCACCGGTTTCGGCCAGGACGGCCCCTACGCGCCGCTGCCGGGCTACGACTTCGTGTTCCAGGGCATGGGCGGACTGATGAGCATCACCGGCGATCCGGCCGGCGAGCCGATGAAATCCGGCATTGCGATCACCGACCTGCTGACGGGCGTCTATGCCAGCACAGCCATACTGGCCGCGGTCGAGCACCGCCGCGTCAGCGGCGTGGGGCAATACATCGACATGTCGTTGCTGGACTGCGTGATCACGATCTCGTCTTACCAGGCCATCAATTACTTCCTGTCCGGACGGGTGCCGCAGCGCATGGGCAATGCCCATTCCAACATGGTTCCCTACCAGGTGTTCGCCTGCAAGGAAGGCTCGGTCATCGTCGCTGTCGGCAATGACGGCCAGTACCGCGCATTCTGCGGCGCCATCGGTCGCGCCGACCTGGCCGCCGATGAACGCTACGCCACGGCCGGGCAGCGCAACCGCAACCGCGACACGCTGATCCCGCCGATCGCCGAGGCCATGTGCGCGCGCACCATGCTGGAATGGGTGGAAATACTGCAGGCGGTGAACGTGCCCTGCGGCCCCATCTACAACATCGAGCAAGTCTTCCAGGACCCACACGTGCGCCATCGCGGCATGCAGCTATCGCTGCCCCACGCATCGGGCGTGGACACGCCGGCCGTGGCCAATCCCATCCGCATGCGCGACACCCCCATGCGCTACGACCGGGCCGCGCCCACGCTGGGCCAGCACACCGACAGCGTGCTGCGCGAACGGCTGGGCCTGGACGACAGCCGCATCGCCGAACTTAAAACACGCGGAATCATCTGACCCCAGCCGCCGGACAGGCGGCCATGACAACAACCCAGGAGACACCACCATGCGCATCATTACCGCCGCGGTCTGCGGCGCCCTGACACTGGCGGCCGTCGCGGCCGCGCCCGCGTTGGCCCAGGACGGCCCGGTCCGCTTCATCGTGCCCTATCCGCCTGGCGGCGCCGCCGACCAGATCACGCGCCTGGTGGCGCAGGAAATGAGCAAGGGCGGCGGCGAGACCATCATCGTCGAGAACAAGCCGGGCGCTGCCGGCATGATCGCCGCGGACTACGTCGCCCGCGCCAAGCCTGACGGCAAGACCTTCTTCGTCGGCTCCAACGCGCCGCTGGTCATAAACCAGGCGCTATACGCGAAGATGACCTACAACCCGGCCAAGGACTTCGTGCCGGTCTCGGGGCTGGCCAAGTCGCCGCTCCTGCTGGTGGTGCGGCACGACCTGCCGGCACGCGACGTGAAGGCGCTGATCGCCCTGGGCAAGCAGTCCCCCGGCAAGCTGACGATGGGTTCGGCCGGCACCGGCAACATCACCTATCTTGCCGGCGAGTACGCCGTCAGCAAGCTGGGCTTCCAGGTCACGCATGTGCCCTACCAGGGCAGCGCGCCCGCCATCGTTGGCCTGATGGGCAGCAGCACCGACATGATGTTCGACGCGCTGCCATCCAGCATGGCCCAGGCGCAGGCCGGCAAGATCCGCCCCTTCGCCGTGCTCGACGACAAGCGCTTCGCCGGCCTGCCCGACGTGCCCACCGCCGCCGAGCTGGGCTATGCCGGCATAGACGCCAGCGCCTGGTTCGGACTGGTGGCACCCGCCGACACGCAGCCCGCCGTCGTCCAGAGCATGAACCGCGGCGTGAACCAGGCGCTGCAGCAGCCGGAATTGCAACGCAAGCTCACGCAGATCGGCGCGGTGTCCATGCCGGGCGACGCCCAGGTGTTCGCCGCCTTCGTGCAGGCAGAGCGCGACCGCTGGCTACCGGTCGCCCGCGACCTGGGCCTGAAGGCCCAGTAAGGGAGTCCGCCATGATCACCTTGGACTCCATCGCGGCGTTGCGCGCCTTTTCCGGACAACCTGCCGCCCTCACGCCCTGGCAGGCGGTAGACCAGGACACCATCAACCGCTTCGGCCTGGCCACCGGCGATACGCAGTGGATCCACATGGATCCGCAGCGCGCGCAGGCCGAATCCCCCTACGGCGCGGCCATTGCGCACGGCCTGCTGACGCTCTCCCTGCTGCCCAGCCTGTACGCATCCGCCATCCGCTTTCCCAACCGCAGGCTGGCGGTGAACTACGGCTTTGACCGCGTGCGCTTCACGCAGGCGGTCAAGGCGGGCGCACGCATCCGCGGTGCGTTCGCGCTGGCTGGCGTGGACGAGCTGCCCGACGGCCAGGCGCGTCTGGCCTGGGATGTGCGCATCGACATCGATGGCGAGGAACGGCCGGCGCTGGTCGCGCGCTGGCTCACGCAGATCGCGTATCACCCAGCCCAAAAGGAGCAGGCATGACACTGAAGATCACCCGCCACGGCGCCACCGCCGTGCTGGCCATGGACCGGCCCGATCAGCGCAACGCGCTCAGCCTTGAGATGCGCGATGCGTTCGCGCATGCCCTGCCGGAACTGCGCGAGGACGACGGCATCAAGGCCGTCGTGCTGACGGGTTCAGGCGGGCATTTCTGCGCCGGCGGCGACATCAAGTCCATCGCCCAGGCGCATGCGGCGGGCCTGGACGCCTTCGAAGGACGGGAACGCATCCGCAAGATCCACCGCTGGTACGACGCGCTGGTGGATCTGGAAAAACCGGTCATCAGCGCTGTCGAAGGCGTTGCCTTCGGCGCCGGCCTGTCGCTGGCGCTTTGCGCGGACTACGCCATCGCGCGGCGCGGCGCCACCTTCTGCGCCGTGTTCGCCCGCATCGGCTATGTGCCCGACATGCTGGGCATGTATCTGCTGCCACGGGCGGTCGGCCTGGCGCGCGCCAAGGAACTGGTGTTCACGGCGCGGGTCTGCGAGGCCGAGGAGGCGCTGCAGCTGGGCCTGGTGCAGGCCTTGTGCGACGGCGACCCGCTGGAACAGGCGCTGGCCATGGCCGAACGCTTCCATGCGGCGCCGACGCAGGCGCTGGGCCTGGCCAAGACGATCATGAACCGGACTTTCGAGTCCAGCCGCGAGGACATCTATGCGCAAGAGGCCATGGCCCAGGCCATCTGCCGCGACAGCGCGTTCCATCGCGACGCCGCCCGGCGTTTCGTGGAAAAACTGCCTCCTGCCTACAAATGGGATTGAATGACAAGGGATTGAACGACATGCCGACAGAAACCCAAGCTGCCGAACCCGGACCCCAGGCCCGCTACGAGGCCTATCTGGACGAAGGCCGTTTCATGCTGCAGCGCGACCGCGCCAGCGGCGAGTTTTTCTTCTATCCGCGCGTGGCCGCGCCGCGCAGCGGCTCACGCGACCTGGAATGGGCCGCCCCCAGCGGGCTCGGCCGGGTCCATGCCGCCACCGTGATCCATCCGCGCCCGCCCGAAACGCCCTACAGCGTCGTGCTGATCGACCTGGACGAAGGGCCACGGCTGATGTCGCGGGTGGACGGCATTCCCGCGCAGGAGGTGCGTATCGGCGCCCGGGTGCGCGCCCGCGTCATCCAGGAGGCCGGACGCGGCGTGCTGGTATTCGAACCCACGGCGGAGCAGGCATGACCCAAGACCGTTTCCCGCGCGGCAAGGCCGCCATCGTGGCCGGCGCCACCTACGGCATAGGCCAGATGCCCGGCATGAGTTCCATGGACCTCGCGGTTGGGGCCAGCCTGGCGGCCCTGGACCAGGCGGGACTGCGCCCCGACCAGGTCGACGGCCTGTTCATCGGCCTGCCCGACGACTTCATGTCCGGCCTGGGCTTTGCCGAATACCTGGGCATCTCGCCGCGCCTGACCGACAACAACCGCACCGGCGGATCCTCCTTCCTGACCCATGCCATGTGGGCCGCGCTGGCGCTGGAGGCGGGCCAATGCGACGTGGCGCTGATCGCCTACGGCAGCAACCAGCGCAGCGGCGCGGGCAAGCTGGTCAGTTCCATGCGTCCGTCTCCCAACGAGGCGCCTTACCGGCTGGCACGCCCGGTGGGCGCCTATGCGCTGGCGGCTTCACGCTACGCCCACCAGTACGGATTGAAGCGCGAACAGCTGGGCGCGGTCGCCATCGCCGCGCGCCAATGGGCCATGCTCAATCCCGAGGCCGCCATGCGCGAGCCACTGGACATGGCGCAATATCTGTCGGCCCGCATGGTGGCCGAGCCCCTGAGCGTGCGCGACTGCTGCCTGGTGACCGACGGCGCGGCCGCCGTGGTGATGACCCGCGCCGACCGCGCCCGCGACCACTGCGCCCGGCCCGCCTACCTGCTGGGCGCAGCCGCCGCCACCGACCATCGCGAGATCACCAACATGCCCGACCTGACGGTGACCGCCGCCGTGCGCAGCGGTGCGCGCGCCTACGCCCAGGCCGGCGTGCGTCCGCAGGACATCGACGTGCTGGAGCTGTACGACGCTTTCACCATCAACCCCATCCTGTTCCTCGAAGACCTGGGATTCTGCGCCAAGGGCGAAGGCGCGGCCTTCGTTGAAAACGGCCGCATCGCGCCGGGCGGCGAACTGCCGGTCAACACCAACGGCGGCGGCCTGTCCTGCGTGCATCCCGGCATGTACGGCCTGTTCACCATGGTCGAAGCCTACGTCCAGCTGGCCGCCCTGGGCGGCGCGCGCCAGGTACCTGGCGCCAGCCTGGCGCTGGCGCACGGCAACGGCGGCGAACTCTCCAGCCAGGCCACGTTGATCCTGGGCGCGGCCGAAACGCTCTGAACCCCACAAGGAAAACCATGAATCACACTGCTTATCTGCTCGACCAACGCAGCATCATCGTGACGGGCGCTGCCCAAGGCATAGGCCGCGCCATCAGCGAACTGGCCATGCAATTGGGCGCGCGCGTCACGGCCGTGGACATGAACGCCGATGCGCTCGCCGCGTTTGAGCGCGAGGCGCCGCAAGGCCAGTTGCTGACCCTGGCCGGCGACGTGTCGGACCCGGCCTTCGCCGAAGCGGCGGTGGCGCAGACGGCCGAACGTTTCGGCACGGTCGACGGTCTGGTGAACAACGCCGGCATCACGCGCACCGCCATGATAGAAAAGATGACCCAGGAAGCCTGGCAGAAGGTGATCGACGTACACCTGACCGGTTCCTTCCAGTTCCTGCAGGCCGTCGGCCGCCATATGCTGGCGACAGCGCGCGAGACCGGCAAGCCCGGCGGATCGGTAGTCAACATCACCTCGGACGCCGGACGCCGCGGCACCATCGGCCAGATCAACTACGCCGCGGCCAAGTCGGGCGTGCTGGGGCTGACCATGAGCGCGGCGCGCGAATGGGGCAAATACGGGATACGGGTCAACACCATCGGCTTTGGCGTGGTGGAAACGCCCATGACGGAAACCATACGCGGGGACAAGTTCCGCGACACCTATCTGTCGCAAATCCCGCTGGGTCGCTTCGGCCAGCCTGAGGAGGTGGCCTGGCCGGTGTGCTTCCTGCTATCGGATGCCGCCTCGTACATGACGGGGCAGCATCTTTATGCCAATGGCGGAATGACCATCGGCATGTAAGCCTGGTCCGGGGCCGCCGCGCCTGGCGGCCCGCGGCGTCCTCAGGCGTCGATGCCGCGCGAGGTCAGGTAGTCGTCGTAGCCGCCGCGGTAGTCGACGATCTCGCCCGTGGGCAGGATTTCGATCACGCGCGTGGCCAGGCCGGAAACGAACTCGCGGTCATGCGACACGAACACCAGCGTGCCTTCGTACTTTTCCAGCGCGAACTGCAGCGACTCGATCGATTCCATGTCCAGGTGGTTGGTGGGTTCGTCGAGCAGCATGACGTTGTGCCGGCCCAGCATCAGGCGGCCGAAGGTCATGCGGTTCTTTTCGCCACCGGACAGCACCTTGGGCGCCTTGGGCAGGTCGTCCGCCGAGAACAGCAGGCGGCCCAGCACCGAACGGATGGACTGGTCATCGTCGCCCGGCTGGCGGTGGTCGCCCATCCAGTCCAGCAGATTGATGTCGGTCTGCAGGAACTGGTCGGACACGTCCTGCGCCATGTAGCCCAGGTCGGCGTTTTCGGACCACTTCACGTCGCCCGAATCGGGTTGCAGGTCGGTGGCCAGGAGGCGCAGCAGCGTGGTCTTGCCGACGCCGTTGGCGCCGATGATGGCGATCTTCTCGCCCGCGTCGACCATGGCCGAGAACTTGCGGATGACGGGCGCGTCGTAGGCCTTGGTCAGGTTCTCGACGGTGACCGCCAGGCGGTGCATGACCTTGTTCTGTTCGAAGCGGATGTACGGGTTCTGGCGCGACGAGGGCTTGACCACGACCTGGTCGGCCTTGATGCGGTCGATCTGCTTCAGGCGCGAAGTGGCTTGACGCGACTTGGACTTGTTGGCGGCGAAGCGGCGCACGAAGTCCTGCAGTTCGGCGACGCGTTCCTTGGCCTTGGCGTTGTTGGACACCAGGCGTTCGCGCGCCTGGGTGGACGCCAGCATGTAGTCATCGTAGTTGCCGGCGTAGATGCGGATCTCACCATAGTCCACGTCGGCCATGTGCGTGCACACCTGGTTCAGGAAGTGGCGGTCGTGGCTGATGATGATCATCGTGCTCTGGTAGCCGTTGAGCACGTTTTCCAACCAGCGGATGGTGTTGATGTCCAGGTTGTTGGTCGGCTCGTCCAGCAGCAGCACGTCGGGATTCGAGAACAGGGCCTGTGCCAGCAGCACGCGCAGCTTCCAGCCCGGCGCCACTTCGCGCATGGGCAGGTTGTGCTGGTCGACGGCGATTTCCAGGCCCAGCAGCAGTTCGCCGGCGCGGGCTTCGGCGGTATAGCCGTCGTACTCGGCGAACTTGGCCTCCAGGTCGGCCGCGCGCATGTAGTCGTCTTCGGTCGCTTCCGGGTTGGCGTAGATGGCGTCACGCTCGGACATGGCGGCCCACATCTCGGTGTGGCCCATCATGACCACGTCCAGCACGCGCAGGTCTTCAAACGCGAACTGGTCCTGGCGCAGCTTGCCCAGGCGCACGCCCGGCTCCAGCGACACGTTGCCCGCCGATGCTTCCAGGTCGCCGCCGATGATCTTCATGAAGGTCGACTTGCCGGAACCGTTGGCCCCGATCAGCCCGTAGCGGTTGCCTTCCCCGAACTTGACGCTGACGTTCTCGAAAAGGGGTTTGGGGCCGAACTGGATGGTGAGATTGGCGGTGGATATCACGGTGTGTTTTAGAGGCTAAAGGCGTCTGGGACGCGTGCGGGAAACCTGACATTGTACCAAGCCCGCTTGACGCCCGCCCTGCCCCACGCTTGGCGCCCCCGCAATCCGCCTCGGAAGCCGGACCGGGAGCGGTCTTCCCGCCGCCCACGCGCCTACCCGCCGCTACCGGTTGACGTCGATGACGTACCTGCCGCGATTGCCGCCCGCCATCATTCTTGCGGCAAGCGCCGGCACCTGTCCCAAGCCAGCCGTCATCACAATATCGGCGAACGGCGTATCGGCGTACACCCGCCCCAGCCGCTCCCAGGCCTCGCGGCGCCGCGCAACCGGACACATCACCGAGTCCACCCCCAACAGGCGGACGCCGCGCAGGATGAAGGGCATGACCGTGGCAGGCAGGTCGACTCCGCCAGCCAGGCCGCAAGCCGCGACCGCGCCACCGTACTCCGTCGAGGCCAGCACCCGTGCCAGCACGGCCGATCCCACCGTGTCCACCGCGCCGGCCCAGCGCTGGTTCTCCAGGGGTTTGGAAGCCTGCGCCCACTCCGCGCCCGCAAGCACTTCGGTCGCGCCCAACGAAATCAGATAGGGATGCACGGCCTCGCGCCCGGGCTGCACCAGCGCCGCGACCCGGTACCCCAGGCGTGCCAGGAGCGCCACCGCCACGCTGCCGACCCCGCCGGACGCGCCAGTCACCAGCACCGTGCCGCTTCCTGGACCGATACCCGCGGCTTCCAATTCCATGACGCATAGCATGGCGGTCAAACCTGCCGTGCCGATAGCCATGGCCTTGAAGCTGTCAAGGCCCGGCGCCAGCGGCACCAGCCATTCCGACTTGACGCGCTGCACTTGGGCATAGCCGCCCCAATAGCGCTCGCCGACGCTCCAGCCGGTCAGCACCACCGGCGTTCCAACAGGATAGTCCGGCGCGTCAGAGTCAATCACGGTACCGGCCAGATCGATCCCAGGCACCATGGGAAAGTCGCGCACGATCCTGCCGGTGCCGGTTACGGCCATTGCATCCTTGTAGTTCAGGCTGGAGTAATCGACCTTGACCGTCACGTCCCCGGCCGGCAGTTGGGCGATGCTCAACTCCTGCAAATGGCACTGCGTCTTGCCGTCCTCCTGCGTCAGCACCAGGGCCTTGAATGGGTGGTCATGCTTCATGCTGCGTTCCTTTGTAGTTGGTTGGGTGTCAGTCCACCCGGCTGCCCGAGAGCTGCACGAGTTCGCCCCAGCTGCGGTATTCCTGGCGCAACAGCTGCGAAAATTCCTCCGGCGTATCGACGCGCGCGAACGCGCCGATGGCCTTGAGCGACTGGGCCAGCGCCGGCGTGGCGACCGCATCGCGGATTTCCTGGTTCATGCGCCGCACGACCGGCTGGGGCGTCCCTTTCGGAAACAGCATCCCCAGCCAGGGGTTGGCCTGGAAGCCGGGGTAGCCCGCTTCGGCGAAAGTCGGCGTATCCGGCAGCATGGGCAGGCGCTGGCTCGCACCCACCGCCAGCGCCTTCAGGCGACCGGACTGGATATGCGGCAGGGTCACCGCCACCGTGTCCAGGCCGATGGCGACGTTGCCGGCGATCATGTCGGTCATGGCTTTGGCGCTGCCCTGATACGGGATATGCGTCAGCTGCAGCTTGGCCTCGCGCTCCAGCATCACCATGCCCAGGTGCGACAGGGTGCCGTTGCCCGACGAGGAAAAATTCAACGCGCCGGGATGACGCTGCGCGTACTCCCGCAAGCTCGCCACGTCGCTGAACGGCTGAGCGGCATTGGCCACCAGCACCATGGGCAGGTCGGCCACCAGGCCGACGGGTTCAAAGTCCCGCAAAGTGTCGTAGCCGGTCGATTTGTAGAGGTGCGGATTGCTGACCAGCGACGCGGTCGCCGACAGCATCATGGTGTAGCCGTCGGGCGCGGCTTTCGCCAGCGCCGCCAAAGCAATGCTGCCGCCCTGCCCGGGCCGGTTCTCCACGATCACGGGCTGGTTCAATCTGGCCGACAGCCTCTCGGCCAGCAGCCGCGCCACCGCGTCCGTCGCCTGACCGGGCGGGAAGCCCACCAGCAGCTTGACCGGCTTGGCGGGCCACTCGGGTCCGGCCTGTGCTGGCGTCGCCGTGATCAGGCCCGCTGCCAAGATCCATCCTGCTGTCCATGCGCGCATCGTCGTCTCCTCCTGGTGGCGCCCGGAGCCTGTCTCAAGGCGGCTCCGTGGCGATGGAATCCGTACTAGATAACGCCCCGCTCCCGCAGGGCTGCCTGCTGCTCGCCGCTGATGCCCAACGCGCCCAACACCTCTGCGTTGTGCTGCCCCAGGCTGGGGCCGGCGTGATGCACCGCGCCCGGCGTCGCCGAGAACCTGGGCACCACGCTTTGCATCCGTACCGGCCCCAGTTCTTCATCCTGCACCGAGACAATGCCCTGGCGGGCTGCGATATGCGGATCGCGGAAGATGTCGGCGATGTCATAGATCGGGCTGAAGCCGACCGAGTGCGCATCAAGCAAGGCCCCCAGTTCGGCCAGCGTATGGCGCGCGATCGCCGCGGCCACCAGGGCATCCAGCGCCTCGCGGTTGCGCACCCGGTCTGGATTTGTCAGGTAGCGCGGGTCCTGCGCCACGCCGTCCAATTCCAGCGCCACGCACAAGCGTTCGAAAATGCGCTGCGTCGATGCCGCGATCGAGGCCCAATGGCCGTCACGGGTCCGATAGACGTTGCCTGGCGCGGCGTACTGGCTGCTGTTGCCCAGCCGGCCGCGAACGATGCCCAACTGGTCGTACTCGATGGGCAGGAAATCCATGACCCGGAACATCGACTCCATCAGCGAACAATCGATCTCCTGGCCCTGCCCCAGCGGCGCGGTTTTTTCGCGGTACAAGGCGGCGACGATACCCAGTGCCCCGAACAGGCCAGCCACCGCATCCGCAATGGGAAAGCCCATGTGCAGGGGCCGGCCATCCGGTTCGCCGCAGATATTGGTCAGTCCGCTCATGGCTTCGAACACGCGGGCGAACCCCGGCTTGTTGCGGTAGGGTCCGGTCTGGCCGAAGCCGGTCACGCGCAGGATGGTCAACGCCGGGTTCTGCTGGCGCAGCCACTCGCCCGGCATGCCCCAGCCGTCCAGCGTTCCGGGACGGAAGTTTTCCACCAGCACATCGAAATCCGGCAGCAGCCGCGCCACGATGTCGCGGCCTTCGGCGGTGCGCAGATCCACCGAAATGCCCTTCTTGTTGCGGTTCGCGACCTTCCACCACAGCGGCACACCATCCTTGTGCGGCGCCAGTGCGCGCAAGGGGTCGCCCGGCCCCGGAATCTCCACCTTCAGCACCTCGGCGCCCAGGTCCGCCAGCAGCGTCGCGGCCCAGGGGCCAGCCACCACGGTGGACAGGTCCAGGATACGCACGCCTTTCAGCGGCCCCGCATTTTCCTCGAAACTCATCTGCTGATTCCCCTGTTTCCAGCCGGACCTGTCCGGCGGGCACCGCCATGCGTACGCATCAAGTTGGGGGAATTCTGTGCTGAAATCAGCCCATCCGGAATGGGCATTCTTGATAAAGCAGTTATCTCCAATCGAGATGGGGCGCAGCCATGGACCTGAAGAACCTGAGGGTATACACCCGCATCGCAGAAGCCGGCAGCCTGACCCGGGCGGCCGCAGCCCTGGGCATCGCGCAGTCCGCGTTGAGCCGCCAACTGTCCGAACTGGAACGGGAGTTCGGCGGCAGGCTGTTCTTTCGCACGGGGCGCGGGGTGCTCTTGACCGAACTGGGCGAAAGCCTGATGCCGCGCGCCCAGGCTTTGCTGCTGGAGGCCGACCAGTTGCTGGAGGAAGCGCAGGCCGCCCAGCGCAAGCCTGCGGGCATCGTCAACCTGGGGGTGATTCCATCGCTGTCGCAGCCGCTCATCGGCATGCTGCTGACCTACACGCAGGCACGCTATCCGGGCATCCGGCTGCGGGTATTCGAGGGTTACAGCGGGGAGATCGAAGCCTGGCTGGCCAACGGCAAGATCGACATCGGCATCTACAACCGGTACCGCGCCGCGTCCACCCGCCCGCAGGAGGTCCTGTTCGAAACCGAAATGAAATTGGTGACCAGCGCCAAGTCGGCGCTGGCCGCGCGGCGCGAACTACGCCTGGCCGATCTGGCCACGGTGCCGCTAGCCCTGCCCGTGCGTCCGAACTCCTTGCGTGCGGTGCTGGACAGCCTGACTTTGCGCGCCGGCATCGAACTGAATGTGGTGCTGGAAGCCGACTCCGGCGTCGTCATCAAGGACGCGATCCTGCGTGGCGGCCTGCACAGCATCCTGCCCAGCCACGCGGTATCAACGGAACTGGCGGACGGCAGCCTGGTTGCGATCGGTCTGGCAGATCCCGCTGTCCGGCAGACGGTACTGATGGACCTTAGCCGCCAGCGGCCCGCCACCGCGGCCACCCGGCAGCTGTTCAAGGCCTTGCCGGATCTTGCGCGGCAGGTTGTGGCCGGTGCGCCCGCCGACAAACCGCGCCGGCCGCGCGCGGCGCCCCGGAGCGGCTGAGGCCGCGCAACGGCCCGAGGCTCAGTGCGTGTGCTCGTCCAGCACCAGGTGCGCCATGCCCTTCTCGGTGGCCAGGCCCACCTTCTGCCCGATAGGCAGGGTCGCCTTGGTCGCGACGTGGCCGTACGGCAGGCCCGTCACCACCGGCACCTTGACCGTTTTCCGCAGCCAGGCCACCACTTCGTGCAGGTCGTAGCCATTGTCGTGCGCGGCCAGCTTGTAGTCCGAGAAGCGGCCCAGCACGATGGCCTTCTGCTTGCCCAGGATGCCGGCCTGCGCCAGCTGGATCAGCATGCGTTCGATGCGATAGGGATGCTCGGCCACGTCTTCCAGGAACAGGATGCCGCCGCGCACCTTGGGCATGTAGGGCGTGCCCAGCAAGGACGTCAGCATGGCGAGGTTGCCGCCCCACAGGATGCCGCGGCAGTCCACCGCATCGGCATCCTGGGTTTCGAAGCTGAGGATTTCCAGTTCGCCGCGCATGATCTCGCCGAACAGGGCTTCGGTCAGGTCGTCGACCTTCTTGCCGCCGAAGTCATAGATGGCCGAGGCGCCGGTATAGCTGACCGCGCCGGTCTGCGCCAGCAGGCCCAGGTTGAAGGCGGTGAAGTCGCTCATGCCGACGAAGCGCTTGCCGCTGTCGGCCATGGCCTTCCAGTCGATCGCAGGCAGCAGCCGGCCCATGCCATAGCCGCCGCGCGTCACCATGACGATGGGCAGCTTCTGCTTGGCGGCGCGCGTCAGGCTGGCCAGGCGCTGCGCGTCGGTGCCGGCGAAGCGCTGGTGCTCAGCCAAGGCAGTGCGGTCCAGGGCGGTCTTGAAGCCCTGCTGCTGCAGGCGCTCGCGGGCCAGTTCAACCGTGGCCGGGTCGCGCACCGCGGAGGACGGCGAGATCAGGTAGATGCCGCGGGCGTCCGGCAGCACGTGGGCGTGGCTGTGGTCATGCCCGCAGTCTTCATCACATTCGTGGCCTGCGTGGCCATGATCGTGGTTGTGGTTGTGGTCATGCTCGTGGGCGGCGGCTGCTTTCGCGCCGCGCGCCTTGGCGCCTTGGGATTTGCTCATGCTGCGGATTCCTTGCTGCGGCGTTCGCGGAAGAACCGGCGCAGCAATTCGCCGCAAGGTTCGGCCAGCACGCCGCCGGTGACTGAGGTGTGATGATTGAGTTTGGGGACCGAGCCTACGTCCAGCACGCTGCCGCAGGCGCCGGTCTTGGGGTCGTAGGCGCCGAACACCACGCGGGCGAGTCGCGCGTGCAGCATGGCGCCGATGCACATGACGCAGGGTTCCAGCGTCACATACACGGTGATGCCCGGCAGGCGGTAGTTTTCCAGCGCTCGCGCGGCGCCGCGCAAGGCGACGATCTCGGCGTGGGCGGTGGGGTCGTGGTCGATGATGGTGCGGTTGTAGCCCCGCCCCAGAATGTCGCCCTGGGCCGACACCACCAGCGCGCCCACCGGCACCTCGCCGATGTCGTAGGCGGCCTGGGCCTCTTGCAGCGCCAGTTCCATGAAGCTGGCGTCCTGCGCGGTCCAGGGTTGAACCGCCGCCAAAGGGACTGCTTCAACCACGGTACACCCGGGACTTCAGTGCGATGCGGCCGGCCAGGCTGGTCACGGCTTCTTCCAGCCATTGATAGAGTTCGGCATGCTCGTCGTAGCGGGCCTGGTTCAGGTTCGACACCCGGCCCTCTTCGATGAAGCCCCAGGCCCGGCTGCGCTTGTCGCGATGCTTGGGATCCCAGACGCCGAAGGCGAAGCCGCCGGCGCGGCGGATCAGCGAAAAGCACGGGATGTCGGTGTAGCCGTCGCCGACGAACACCATCTGGTCGAACGGCACGCGCAAGCGGTCCTCGGGCACCTTGCGGTTGACCTCGAAGGGCTTGTTGCGGAAGTCGCGGCCGATGATGCCTTTCTGGATATGGAACAGGTAGCGGGTCTTGTCGGTAAAGCTGACGATGCGGCGCGGAAAGGCGATGCCGCCATCGGCGCCGTAGACGAATTCGGACGCCCAGATCTCGGTGAATTCATGCGCGATGGGCGTGGAGCGGACCACGTCGCCAATGCCGCTGGAGATCAGGTAGAACTCCAGCTGCACTTGCGGCTGTTCGGCCCGCACCGCGGCGCGCAGGCGCTGGAACAGCGTGGGCACGCCATCGTGTAGTTCCAGCCGCGCGCCCCAGTCCTTCAGGCGTTGCTGCGTGATGAGGCCATGCTTGCCCGATTGCGACAGCTGGATCATCTGGTACAGGTAGGCGGGCACGGGGTCCCAATCCTGCTGCGACAGCAAGGGATCGACCTCATCCTTCCAGAAGGATGCCGTGTCCACGCCCATGCTTTCCAGGAAGCCGGACGTGCTGTCCGAGGCCAGCGTGTCGTCGAAGTCGAATATCAGGGCGATGACGTCGGACATGTATATGCGTGAAAAAGGGGCGACAGCCGCCATTTTGCCTGAATGTGGCGGCGGCTGCGCCCCTGTGGGCCCGGATGCAGGCCCTGTGCCCGACCCGTCCGCTTACTGGCGGACCGGCGCGGTCATGGGCGCCGCGGCGGGCGCGGGCGCCATGCCCGGCGCGCCGGCCGCGGGCGGCACCGTGTCGGCGGGCACCTGGATGACGGTTTCACGCAGCACGCCCCCGCCCTGCACGCTGCCGCGCACATTGGTGGGCGAAGTCATCTGCGTGACGCAATCTTGGCGCGACGCGGCCGGCAGGCGGTTGCAGCGGTCCAGCATGTTCTGCTGCAGCTGGTCGGTGCCGCCGTCCTTGAGATTGTTGCGGCCGCTCTCTTGCCGCGCCGCGCCGGCTTCGCGCATGCAGGCGGCCTGGTCCTGGCCGGTGGCGCCGCTCTTGCAAGCCGCCACATCCTGCTGGTACTGGGACTGGGCTGAGCCGCGGCCGCTCGCATCTGCCGCGTGGACCGCTCCCGCGGCCAACATCAGGCCTGCAGCGCAAAGCGTCGCCGCGAGGCGTTTGGTATGCATGGGACGTGTAGTCATGGTCAGCTCCTTGAGATTGGTTGATCCGTTACCCACTATCCCACGATGACGCTTCGGCTACATGTCCAGCGACTTGAATTCGTAAGACTACGTTTCAATTGACGCGGCGCAACAAACCCGCCCTGCCGGCTTAGCTGGCATCGCGCTCGGCGTCGGCTTTGCTCAGGCGGTTACGGTAGGTCGCCGCGCGCATCAGCAGCATGGCGGTCACGGGCGAAGACACGATCAGCAGCAAGGTGATGATGACTTCATGAAACACAGGCCGGGCAGACAGCGCCGAAAACACCAGGATGGAAGCGGCCAACACGCAGCCGCAACCCATGGTGTTGCCCAGGGTGGGCGCATGGATGCGGGCATAGAAGGTACGGAAGCGCAGCAGGCCGGCCGACCCGGTCAGCGCCAGCAAGCCGCCGAGCACCAGCAGGATGCTGGCGGGTATGGCAGCCCACAGCGGGATCTGGGCGTCGATCATGGCTCAATCACCTCGCCGCGCAGCAGGAAGCGCGCCATCGCGGTGGAACCGACGAAGCCGAACAGCGCGATCAGCAGCGCGATGTCGAAGTACACGGACGTGCCGGAGCGGATGCCGAACACCAGCATGGTCAGCATGCCGTTGATGTACAGCGTGTCCAGGGCCAGCACGCGGTCCTGCGCGGTGGGACCGCGCAGCAGCCGGATGGCGGCGAAGACCATGCCCAGCGCGAAGCAGAGCAAGGCGAAGGACGCGGCCCAGTAAAGTATGTTGTTCATTCGAAAATCTCCATCAGCGGGCGCTCGTAGCGTTCCTGGACCAGCTTGATCCAGTCGCCCTCGTTCTGCAGGTCCAGCACGTGCAGCTTGAGGCGATGGTCGTCGGTCAGGTCCACCCAGACGGTGCCCGGCGTGTAGGTGACGATGCAGGCCAGCATCGCCAGGCCATGCGGGTCGCGCATGGTCAGCGGGATCATGATGAACCCGGGCGAAAAGTTATTGCGGCGCGGATTCAGGATCAGCCGCGCCACGGCGATATTGGATTTGATGATGTCCGCGGTCACGTGCAGGAACAGCGGCACTACCTTCCACAGGCGGCGCGGCCGCGCCCGCAGCGGCCGCAGGCGGGACGCCGCCCAGGTGAACCACAGCGCCAGCGCGATGCCCAGCGCGATCTGGCCGGCGGACGCGCTCTCATTGAGCACCAGCCACAGGACGAACAGGTAGACCGGCAGGAACAGGAAGTAGAGGCGGCGCATCAGCTTCCTCCCTTGAGGCCGCGCACGGTCTGCGCGGACATGACGGCGTCGATATAGGACTTGGGCTGGTCCAGCGAGCGCGCCGCGTCGTCCAGATAGGCCGACACGGGGCCCGCGCCGGCCGCCAGGCCCACGCACAGCAGCAACAGCACGGCCACCGGCCCGGCTTCGATCAGCCGCAGGCGCGGCGTGCTGCGGTCATCGCTGGCCCAGAACACCCGGATGCCGGTGCGGCCCAGGCCGATCAGGCCGGCCAAACCGGACAGCAGCACGGCGGCCACCAGTATCCATGCGTCCATGGGCACGGCCGATTCGTTGGCGGCCGACACCGCCGCCGACAGCAGCGACAGCTTGGCGACAAAACCCGACAGGGGCGGCAGGCCAGTCACCAGCAAGGCGCAGGAAATAAAGGCCAGGCCCAGGAAGGCCATGGCCGCGGGAATGGCCACGCCCACCACGTCGTCGGAACGGTTGACCGAGGCGGGATCGTCCAGGTCGAAGGCATCCAGGGTCACGGCGAGCACGTTGGCGCCGAAACTGCGGGTGCGTTCGATCAGCTCGGCCAACAGGAAGAATGCGCCCGTGGTCAGCACGGAACTGAGCAGGTAGAACAGCGCCGGACCGGTCAACGTCACGCCCGGCATGCCCAGCGCGGTCAGCAGCGTGCCCGCCGACACGATCACGCAGTAGCCCACCATTTTTTCCAGCTGCTGCGTCGCCAGCAAGCCCAGGCCGCCGAACAGCAGCGTGGCCAGCCCCGCCGCGAACATCCAATCCAGGCTGAAGGCCGCTGGCGCGCCTGTCGGCAGCAGCAAGGAGCCGATGCGCAGCAAGGCGTAGATGCCGACCTTGGTCATGATGGAGAACATGGCCGCGACCGGCGCGCCGGCCGAGCCGTAGCCCTTGACCAGCCAGAAGTTCAGCGGCCAGGCGCCCGCCTTCACCAGGAAGGCTACGCCCAGGATGGCCGCGCCGGCCTCGAACAGCATGCGGTCCGCGCCCGCCAGGTTGCCCGCGCGCACCGCCAGGTCCGCCATGTTCAGCGTGCCGGTGACGCCGTAGATCAGCGCGATGCTGATCAGCAGCAGGAACGAAGCCACCAGATTGACCGCGATGTACTGCAGGCCGGCGCTAACGCGCGCCACGCCCGAGCCGTGCAGCAACAGGCCATAGGACGCGGCCAGCAGCACTTCGAAGAACACGAACAGGTTGAACAGATCGCCCGTGAGGAATGCCCCGTTCAGCCCCATCAGCAGGAACTGGAACAGCGAATGGAAGTGCACGCCGGCGCGATCCCAGCGGGCCAGCGCATAGACCAGCGTGGCCAATCCCAGCACCGCGGTCAGGGTCAGCATGACGGCGGCCAGACGGTCGACCACCAGCACGATGCCGAAGGGCGCGGGCCAGTCGCCCACCAGATAGACCCCTACCCCGTCCGGCCAGACGCCGGGCACGCCGCCGCCCGCCACCACCAGCAGCGCGATGGCGGCGGCCAGTTGGCCCAGGGTGGAGACGAGCGCGATGGCGCCACGGGTGTAGCGGCGGGTGTCAGCCAACAGGAGCATTGCCGCGCCGGCCGCGAGCGGCGTGACGATGGGCAATACGGGCAGGTGTTGCAGCCAAAAATTCAAGATTGGGACTCCCGTCCATCAACGTGGTCGGTACCCGTGAGGCCACGCGAGGCCAGCAGCACAACCAGGAACAGCGCGGTGGTGGCGAAGCCGATCACGATGGCCGTCAGCACCAGCGCCTGCGGCAGCGGATCCGCATACCAGGAAGGATCATGGGCCACTGCCGGATCGACCACGGGCGGACGGCCCGAGGTCAGCCGGCCCATGCCGAAGATGAACAGGTTCACCGCATAGGAAACCAGCGACAGGCCCATGATGAACTGGAAGGTCCGCGGCCGCAGCAGCAGCCAGACGCCCGAGCCCGCCAAGACACCGATAGCGATGGCGTATATCAATTCCATCAGGCTTCCCCTGTTTGTGCGGCGGCCGCCTGGATTTCGACGGCTGCCTTGCGTTGCGCGCGCAGCGATTGGTGGGCCAGCGCCACCAGCACCAGCACGGTGGATCCCACGACCAGCATGTAGACGCCCAGATCGAACAGCAGCACGCTGGACAGGTGTACGTGGCCGATCAGCGGCAGCGCGACGTCCCAGGACAGCGCCGCCAGGAAAGGCTTGTAGGCCAGCCAGGCGGTGACCGCCGCCGTGCCGGCGAACAGCAGGCCGATGCCGATCCAGTTCTGCGGATTGAGGCGGCTGCGCGACTCCACCCAGTACACGCCGCCCACCATGTACTGCAGGATCACGGCGGTGGCGAAGATCAGTCCGCCCACGAAACCGCCGCCCGGCTGGTTATGGCCGCGCAGCAGGAAGTACACGGAAATCAGCGCGGCGGTGGGCAACAGTAGGCGCACCAGCACGGTCGGCACCATCATCGAGCCCGTGGGCACCAGCGACTTGATGTCCGGCGCCTCGGGCACGCCGCCGTCCTGGTCGAGCTGCTGACGCGGCAGGTCCGCGCTTTCAGCGGCCGGACGGAAGCGGCGCAGCAGCGCGTAGACCGTCAGCGCCACGATACCCAGCACCGTGATCTCGCCAAAGGTATCGAAGCCGCGGAAGTCCACCAGGATGACGTTCACCACATTGGTGCCGCCGCCGTCGGGCAGTGCGCGATCGACGAAATACGAGGAGATGGTGTCGCCTTGCGGACGCACCAGCACCGCATAGGCCAGTGCGGCCATGCCGGTGCCCGCGGCGCCCGCCATCAGCAGGTCGCGCAGCCGGCGTCCGCGTGCGCGCAACGTGGCCTTAAGGCCTTCGTCCTCGTCCTGCGCGATGCGCCGCGGCAGCCAGCGCAGGCCCAGCAGCAACAGCACCAGGGTCACCACCTCGACCGACAACTGGGTCAGTGCCAGGTCGGGCGCCGAGAACCAGACGAAGGTCAGGCAGGTGATCAGGCCGGCGCCCCCGGCCAGCGCCAGCGACGCCAGGCGGTGGTACTTGGCCTGGAAGGCCGCAGCCAGCGCGCAGCCCGCGCCCACCAGCCACAGCAGCGCGAAGGCCGGATCGATCGGCGTCATGCGGCCGGCACCGTCCAGCCAGCCGCCCCCGCGCAGCGGCAGCCAGGCCACGAACAGGGTGCCCAGCACGATCAGCAGCATCTGCACCTGCAGGCGCGAGGACGCCAGCCAGCGCAGCAGCCAGGCCGCGGCCACGCTGGAGCCGTCCAGCAGCGCCTCGAAAGTGCGGCGGCCGTCCAGGCGGTAGATGAACGGCACCCTGCCGGGGTTGGCGCGCTGATGGGCGCGCAAGGCCAGGTAGAGCAGGATGCCGGCAGTGGTCGCAACCAGGCTCATGACCAGCGGCAGGTTCAAACCGTGCCAGACCGCCAGGCTGTACTCGGGCATGTCCTGCCCCAGGATGCTTTGCGCCGCGGTCGCCAGGAACGGGCCGACCGTCAGGCCGGGCACCACGCCCACCAGCAGGCAGATGGCCACCAGCAGCGCGCTGGGGAACAGCATCCAGCGCGGCGGCTCGTGCGGCGCACGCGGCAGGTCGGTGGCCGGGGGACCAAAGAACACTTGCAGGATGAAGCGCAGCGAATAGGCCACGCTGAACGCGCCCGCGATGGTGGCCACCAGCGGCAGGCCTATCTCGGTGATGCGGTCGCCGCTGACGAAAGTGGTCTCGGCGAAGAACATTTCCTTGGACAGGAAGCCGTTGAGCAGCGGCACCCCCGCCATGGAGGCCGCCGCCACCATCGCCAGCGTGGCGGTGATGGGCATAGCCTTGTACAGGCCCGACAGCCGGCTCAGGTCGCGCGTGCCGGTTTCATGGTCCACCACGCCGGCCGCCATGAAGAGCGAGGCCTTGAAGGTGGCGTGGTTGATCATGTGGAAGATGGCCGCGACCAGCGCCAGCGTGCTGTTCAGGCCCAGCAGCAGCGTGATCAGCCCCAGGTGGCTGATGGTGGAATACGCCAGCACCCCCTTCATGTCCTGCTGGAAGATGGCGGCATAGGCCCCCAGCACCAGCGTGATCAGCCCCGCCCCGCCGATGATCCAGAACCATTCGTCGGTGCCGGATAGCACCGGCCAGAACCGCGCCAGCAGGAACACGCCCGCCTTCACCATGGTGGCCGAATGCAGATAGGCGGATACGGGCGTGGGCGCCGCCATGGCGTTGGGCAGCCAGAAATGGAACGGAAACTGGGCGCTCTTGGTGAGCGCGCCCAGCGCCACCAGGATCAGGACGGCCGGATACCAGGGATCGGCGCGCACCAGGTCGCCGGCGGCCAGCACCCGGTCCAGGTCGTAGCTGCCGACGATGTGGCCCAGGATCAGCACGCCGGCCAACAAGCACAGCCCGCCTCCGCCCGTGACCGTCAGCGCCATGCGGGCGCCGCGGCGCGCGTCCAGGCGGTGATGCCAGTAAGCGATCAGCATGAAGGACGCCAGGCTGGTCATTTCCCAGAACATGACCAGCTGGATCAGGTTGCCGGACAGCACCACGCCCAGCATGGCGGCCATGAAGGCCTGGAAGAACGAGAAAAAGCGCGGCACCGGGTCTTCCGGCGACATGTAGTAGCGTGCGTACAGCACCACCAGCGCGCCCATGCCGGACACGATCAGCGCGAACAGCCAGGCATAGCCGTCCATGCGCAGGGTGAACTGCAGGCCCAGGGCGGGCGCCCAGGGCATGTCGAAGCGGACCACGCCGCCGTTGGTGACTTCGGGATACAGGCTGATGACCAGCACCACACAGGCCAGGGCGATGAGCCCCGCCAGCCAGGCCTCTGCATTGCGGGCGTTGGATGGCAGGAGCGCGGCGCACAGGCTGCCGGCAAACGGCAGAGCGAGGATCAGGATCAGCGACATGGCGTTCCGAGAGTGTCCGGGCCCCCTCCCGCCAGCGCAAGGCAGCGAAAGACGAACAGACCGGGGATTGAAAAACGGACGGAACCCTGGCCCGGTGCGTCGCTGCACTACACGTTGCCCCGCGGGGGACATCAACCAACGCCATTGAACGGCGCAGACAGAAACAAACGCAATAGCTTTCTTGCAAGACCGGCCAAGAATCTCATACGAAAAATATCAGATTCTTGTAAGTTATGCAGAGATTTATGTGCGTACCGAGCGGATGACGGCATGTTCGATGCGCAATCCTTGCGCAATTGAAATATTCCTGAAGCTATTCATGTCTTTGTCAGCATTGGTTTTTTTCATCTATTCCGTCCTTCTTCGGGCAACAACGCGGTAAAAAAATAACCCTGGGCAAGCCAGGGTCTATCCGGGTTGACCGGCGCAAATTTACTGTGTGGAATGGCGCCCACGAGGCATCCGCCGCGCCAGCATCCCGGCGCGGCAAGCTTCACCGACGCCGGCCCAAGAAGCCGGCCGGGTCGGAAATTCAAATAATCTGGAGAAGACTCTTGACCATGCTGTCCCAAGCCAAGGCCGTCCTGGCCGCCGCCATCGCCGGCCTCTGCCTTAGCACCGCCGCGCAGGCCGCCGACCCCTACCCCAACAAGCCCATCCGCCTGATCGTTCCCTTCGCCGCCGGCGGCACTACCGACATCGTGGCGCGCATCGTCGCCGAGGGCTTGACCCGTGAACTCGGCCAGGCGGTGGTGGTCGAGAACCGCGGCGGCGGCGGCGGCTCCATCGGCGCCGACGCCGTGGCCCGCTCCACGCCCGACGGTTACACCCTGGGCGTCGCCACCGTCAGCACCATGGCCACCAATCCGGCCACCAACCCCAAGAACCCGTACAACCCGCTGAAGGACTTCGCCCCCATCACCAATATGGTGAACGTGCCCAACGTGCTGACCGTGAATCCGGCCGTGCCGGCCAAGAACCTGGCCGAGTTCATCGCCCTGCTCAAGGCCAACCCCGGCAAGTACGCTTACGCCTCGTCGGGCGCGGGCGGCATCGGCCACCTGGACGGCGAGCTGTTCAAGTCGCTGACCAAGACCGACATGGTGCACGTGCCCTACCGCGGCTCGGGCCCGGCGCTGAACGACGTGATCGCCGGACAGGTCAACGCCCAGTTCGACAACCTGCCCTCGTCCATGCCCCATATCCAGGCCGGCAAGCTGCGCGCCCTGGCCGTGGCCGCACCCAAGCGCCTGCCGGCGCTGCCGGACGTGCCGACCTTCTCCGAAGGCGGCCTGCCGGAAATGGACAACATGGCCTGGTACGGCCTGGTCGCGCCTGCCGGCACGCCGCAGGCCGTGATCGACCGCATCCATGACGCCGCCGTCAAGGCGCTCAAGGATCCCAAGATCGTGCAGCGCCTGGCCGACGGCGGCTCGCTGGTGGACGGCAACACGCCCGCCGAATACGCCGCCCAGATCAAGCGTGAGCTGGAACTGCGTCAACGCATCGCCAAGGAACGCAACATCCAGTCGACCAACTAATCGTCCGCCGCGACGCGCCGGCCCGATTTTCGGGGCCGGCCATACCCGAGAGCCGGTCTACCCAGACCGGCTCTTCTACTGTGTCCACGCTTTTCCGGCAGGCGTACGTTCCCGTGGTCCGGCCTTGACTGCAATCGCCCCGGTGGTAGCATGTGCGACCGTGCGATCCCATTTTTCTCCCCTCCCCTGCGCCGCCTGCGCGCTTTGCGCCCTGCGCTCGACCCTGTTGAGCTCGCAGGAAGTCGCCGCGCGCTCCGCCTACGCCCGCTCCAAGCCCGGCTAATCGCCCGCTTTTCCCCTTCCTGAGCCCTATCCCGGCCCGCCGCCGGCTGCCTGCGCACACCCGCGCTTTTCCGCAGCCCTGCAGCCGGCCGGCGCAAGCCCTGCCGCGTGGCCGGGCCCCAAGCCTCGTCTCTTTATCCGCAAGCCGCCGGAGGTTTGCGGCCAGGCCACGCACCGACCTATTCCAAGCGCCATGCAACTCACCAAGAATTTCGTCAAAGCCAAGAATCCCTGCGCGGGCGGCTACAAATGGTTCATCCGCGACCACAACGGGCAAGGAGACTATCAGGCCGTGCTTGACGCCCTGGTCGCTGACGGACGCGTCAGCGACGCCTGCTGGCTGCTGGACCAGTTCGGCCCCACCGACGCCGTGTTGCGGCTGGATTCGGTCGACGCCAACGCCATCGTCTTTGCCGGCACCTTGGAGGTGCGTATGGGCATCAATGTGGATAGCGTGGTGCGCGCCGGACGCAGCATCGTCACCGGCGGCGGCATCCGCGCCGGCGAAACCATCCAGGCGGGCGAGAACATCACCGCCGGCGCCACCATCGCCAGCGGCGGCAACATCCGCGCGGGCGGCGACATCATGGCCGACTGGGGCATCGAGACCGCCACCCGCCTGGATTGCGGCGGCAACGTCCGCGCCAAATGGGACATCTGCGCCGGCCAGGACTTGGCCGTGACCGGCCACCTGCATGCCGGACAGGACGTGCAGACGCAAGGCGCGATCAAATGCGGCCAAGGCATCAAGGCCGGCGGCGACGTGCGCGCCGAAAAGGAAATAGACGCCGCCTGCGGCATCCAGGCCGGCGGCTCCATCCAGTGCGGCGAACACCTCGCTTCGGGCTGGGGCCTGATCGCCGGCGAGGACATCCGCGCCGACGGGGCGATCCGCGCGGGTGAAGGCGTACAGGCCGAAGGCGTCATCGAAGCGGGCGCGGGCCACGGCATCTACGCCGGCCTGAGCGTGCGCCTGGACGCCTGGGCCGCCTGCGCGCGCGTCGTGGCGCAGAGCCGGCCCGAGCAACTGGTCAGCGGACACTGGGACGGCCAGGACAGCGCCGCGTACGCATAGCGGCTGCCCTGGCGCAACGCCGCCTACTCTGGCTTGATGTTCGCTTCCTGCATGCGCCGGCCCCAGGTGCCCAGTTGCGCCTGCACGAAAGCCTGCTGCTGCGCCTGCGTGTTCGGCGCCGCCGTCATGCCCAGGGCGGCAAACTTCTGCTGCACCTCGGGCCGCGCCAGCGCGTCGTTCACCGCCTTGTTCAAGCGCTCCAGGATCGGTTGAGGAATGCCGGCGGGACCGGCCAGGCCGACCCAGACCACCAGATCGAAATCCTGGTAGCCGGTCTCGGCGAACGTGGGCACATCCGGCAAATCCGGCAACCGGCGCTCGGTACTGATAGCCAGCGCCCGCAGCTTGCCGCCGCGCAGCAGCGGCGTCGCGACGGACAGGTCCGCCATCACGTAATCGACTTGCCCGCCTGCCAAGTCCGTCAGCGCCGGGGGCTGGCTCTTATATGGCACGCCTTCCGCGCGCACGCCGGCAATGCGATTGAAAGCCGCGGCGCCGACCTGCCCGCCGGGAGAACCGTAGCCGTAGTTCAAGGAGCCCGAGGCCGCCTTCTTCACGAAGGAGGCCAGGTCCTTGTACGGACCATCGGCGCGCACCAGCAGCAGCATGGGCATGGTGGTCAAGCGCGACACGTGGCTGAAGTCCTTCTGCGCATCGTAGGGAAGCTTCTTGAACAGCCCCGGGTTGATGGAGTTCAGCGAGCTGCTGGAGATCGTCAGCGTGTAGCCGTCGCCCGGTGAACGCACCGCGTACTCGGTGCCTATCAGGCCTTGGGCGCCGGGCTTGTTCTCGACGATCACATTGGCGTTCAGATCCTTGCGCAGTTCTTCCGCGATGATGCGAGCGCTGGTGTCGGTGGCGCTTCCTGGCGAAAAGGCCGCCACGATCTTGATGGGCTTGTCGCCCGGATAGCTATCGGCCTGCGCCGCGCCCTGCGCGGACAGGCCCAGCACGGCGCACGCCAACAGCGCGAATCGAATCGTTTTCATGGTGTTGTCTCCTGGTTTTATGGGTACTGCCTGGTTTGCCTTACCGCTCTGACGGCGGCGTTGCGGCATTCATTTCGCCCAAGCGCGGCGGGCCCCGGCGTATGGCCGCAGGCGTGTCGGACAGCTTTATCGGTATGCCTGGCCCGTGGTAATCGTCACGGCGGACCACCATCTGGCGATGCTCGGTATGCGCGGCCGCGGCCACCGACGCCATGTCCAGAATCGGCGCGGCGGGCACGTTCTGCGCCAGCAGCTGCTTGCCGAACGTCTCGCCATCCACTCGCGCGAAGGCCTGGGCCAGCGCGGCATCCACCGCCTCGCGGTTGACCACTCTCTGCCCGTTGGACTTGTAGCGTTCGTCCTGCGCCATTTCCGCAATACCCAGCTGCGCGCACAACTTGCCGAACAGACGATCGTTGGCGACCGCGATGAACAAGGGGCAGGTCCGGGTCTGGTACACGTTGTAAGGCACGATGTTCGGATGCCCGTTGCCGCTGGGCCGCGGCGTATTGCCCGATGCCAGGTAGTTGGCCAGGAACGGATGCGCTACCGACACGGCGGAATCGTAGAGGCACACGTCGGCCATCTGCCCGCGTCCGGTGCGATGGCGGGCCTGCAGCGCCAGCAACACGGCAATCGCGGCATTCATGCCCGTGGTCAGATCGACCACCGGCACCCCCAGCCTCAAGGGTTCGCCGCCCGCCTCGCCGTTGATGCTAAGCAGGCCGGCCATGGATTGCACAGCGGCGTCGTAGCCCGGCAGTTCGCCGAGCGGACCATCGTCGCCGAAACCCGTGATGCGGCAATGGACCAGCCGCGGAAAGCGCTCGGTGATGGCGGACGGTTCGGCCACGCCCCAGCCGCGCAGCGTGCTGGCCTTGAAGTTTTCGATCAGCACGTCGGCGGTTTCGAGCAATTGCCAGAAGGTCTCGCGTCCGGACTCGCTGTTCAAGTCCAGCACCATGCTGCGCTTGTTGCGGTTCACGGCGCGAAAGTACGCCGAACTGCCATCCACGAACGGCGGGCCGAAGCCGCGGCATTCATCGCCGTCCGGCGACTCGATCTTGATCACGTCGGCGCCGTGGTCGCCCAGCATCTGGCCGCAGAACGGGCCCGCCAGGACGCGCGAGGCGTCGATCACGCGCAGGCCGGCGAGTGCGCCGCCCGCATCGCTGTTATGCATGTCTGTCTCCTTTCCGATTCAGGACTCAGGCCGAGGCGCGGGCGATCAGCCAGCTGAATTCCCTGCCCTGCGCGCCCGCCTGGGTGCTCATGCGCAGCGCGAGCCGGTGGTTGTGCGCATCCAGCGCGCCTTCCAGCAGGCCATTCCAGGCTTGCGCCACGCAAGGATGCGCATCGGCCACGCCGTCCATCAGGTTCCAGCCCGTTTGGGTCACGCGCACGCCTTCCGGCGTCTCGCTCAACTCGCACAGGTCACCCTGCGCTTGCGCCAGCGCCACCATGAAGCGCCCGAACTGCAGGGCGGAGGCATCCTGCGCCACGCCCAGCGCCTGCGCCGTCTGGTGATAGAACTGCATGCCTATCATCCGTCCGGTCAGGTGCAGCAAGCCGGCCGCTTCCTCGGGACCCCACAGGTTCACGGCCACGGGCAAGGCGCTGCGCACGTACTCCATGGCGTAGTTGCGGCTGGCCTTGGCCAGGCGCGTCGCGGGCCAATCCGCCGTGGGCAGCGTGGGCGCGGCTGCGGCATCGAAATCGGGCGCGTCCTCATTGCGGCAAAAGCGCAGGCGTTCATGCGGCTGCAGGTCGCGGTCGTACTCGTAGTAATAGCCCTCAAGGCCGGATTGGCCGTCCACGGCCTGCTTGGTGCACACGAAGCCCAGCCGCGGATTGTTGAGCGACACGCCGTTCTGCGCGTGCCAGCCCGCCAGCATGGCGCGCGACACCTCCGACGGGATCGCGCACAGCGCGGTGCCCGACCAGATCCAGCGCGGCGCGGAATAGCGTATCCAGGCCTTGCGGTCGGACTCGTGCATGTACTGCACCGCCACGCCGCCGATATGGTTGGACAGGTAGTGATATTGCGCTGCCGCGACGGCGGGCGGCAGATGCGCGATGCCCAGCTTCTTCAGGCCCGGCAGGAAGCGCTCGTTGCGCTGGCGGCAGAAGATCTCGTAGACCAGTTCCGCGGCGCGCGCGGTGCCGCGGCGAGTCACGGCGGACAGGACGATGCCCGTGAAATAGGCGTGGTACCACTCGGAAACGGCGCGCCAGCCGCGTTCCTCGGATTGCATGTCATGCATGGCCATTCACTCCGGTGGGAGCCACCACGGAACCGGGCAGCAGGGATTGCATCGACGCGACGGCGAAATCCGCGATGTCGCGCGCGATGGCCTCGCGATCCACCTCTGATTCGCCCTCTCTCGGGCGATACCACATGGTGGTCCAGTTCAATGCGCCCAGCAGCGGCTTGACCTGCAAGGCTGGGGGACCGCGCCGGAAATCGCCCGCCGCCATGCCCGCCTCGATCACGCTGCGAAACAGCGACTCGTAGCGGTCGCGTTGCCGCACCAGTTCTTCCAGCTCGGCGCGCTGGCCCGCGGTGGTGCGTCCGGCCAGATGCAGCTCGACGCCCTGCACCGTGACGCGCTGGTATGGCAGATGCGCCATCATCAGGTGCGTGTGGGCATGGGCCATGTTCCACAGCCGCTGGGGCGGCGACGCGCCTGCGTCCTCGGCCAGCGGCGTCACCCTGTCCAGGTTCAGTTGCATGGCGCGCCGGTGCACGGCGAAGAACAGGTCGGTCTTGCTGCGGTAGTAGTAATAGACGCTGCCTTTGGTGACGCCGATCAGGTCGGCGACCGAATCGATGGTCGTGGCGGCGAACCCCATTTCAGTAAAGGCTTGCGCGGCGGCGTCCAGCAGCTCCACCTGCCGCAGCGGCATCTCGTCGTAGGGAATAACAGTCTTGGCTTTCATGATGTTCCTAGCGTTGCGCGGCTGCACCGGCGCTTTTCTTGATGGCGCGGGCCAGGACCACGCGCTGGATTTCAGAGGTGCCTTCGTAGATTTCGGTGATGCGCTGGTCGCGGTAGCAGCGCTCCACCGCGCTGGGCTTCACGTAGCCGCGCCCGGCCAGGATCTGCATCGCGTCATCCACCACGCTGTGCGAGGTTTCGCTGGCCAGCAGCTTGGCCATCGCGCCCAGCGTGCCGATGTCCTGCCCGGCGTCGTAGGCGCGCGCGGCCTCGTAGGTCATCATCCGCGACGACGACAACGCGGTGGCCGCATCGGCCAGCTTGAAGCCCACGCCCTGGTGGTCGATGATGCTGCGCCCGAAGGTCTGGCGCTGCACGGCGAAGTCCCGCGCTTCGGCATAGCTGCACAGGGCAATGCCGTTGGCCTGGGCGGCCACCACCACGCGGCCGATGCTCAGCGTCGCCAGCGCGAGCTTGAGCCCTTCGCCCAGCGCCCCGACCACGCTTTCCGCGCCGACCCAGGTGTCCACTTTCAAGTTGGTGGTGGTGGTGCCGCGTATGCCCATCTTGTCTTCGTAGTGGTCCACCACCACGCCCGGCGCATCGCGGTCCACCACGAATGCGCTGATGTTGTTGCGCGCGCAGGGTTCCCCCGTGCGCGCGAACACGATGAAGTAACGCGAATGCCCGCCGTTACCCAACCAGCACTTTTCACCCCGGATGCGCCATCCATCGCCTTCCGGCACCGCCGTGGTCGACAGGGCCGCCGCATCCGAACCCGCGCCGCGCTCGCTCAGGGCGAAATTGACCGCATGGCCGTCGCGCGCCAGGCCGCCCAGCAGCACCATCTTCTGTTCGGCAGAGCCTCCCAGGATGATCGGAAACGCGCCCAGCGACAGCGCCGCCAGGATCGCGGCCGTGGAGGCGCAGCCCTGGGCCACGGTCTCCACCACTGCCACCAACGAGGTCAGCGATGCGCCTGCGCCACCGTATTCGGCCGGAATGAAAAGCCCCGAAATCCCGCTTTCCCGCAAGGGCGCCAGGTGTTCGACGGGGTAACGCTGGTCCCGGTCGATGGCGGCGGCGGCGGGCGCGAACGCCCGCAACGTCAGGTCGGCGGCCTTGTCCCGCCAGGCGCACGCTTCCGGGTTGAGTGAGGGATTCCAGATCACGGACATGCTTGTCTCCAGCAACATACTAATCAGTATTTAGTGAGTTGAACGAGAACATACTACTTGGTATTTTTTTTCGATACCTGGGGAAAACCCGGCGTATGCGAATGAGGCCCCACAGGCGAACGCGAGTTCGCCCGTGGGGTGTTCCATCAACCGCTGACGGCCGCAGCTATGCGGCTTTCGCCTGCGGCGCCGGGTTGCGCAACACCAGCATCAGTCCCAGCAGGATCGCGCCCATTCCGCCCAGGCTCAGCGCCGACAGGCGGTTGCCCAGGATCAGGTAATCCAGGGCAGCGGTGCCGGCCGGGACCAGATAGAACAGGCTGGTGACGTTGACGAGATTGCCGGCCTGGATCATGCGGTAGAACAGCAGGGTCGCGCCGACGGATATCACCAGCCCCATCCAGATCAACGGCAGGACGAAGCCCGTCACCCACTCCACATGCATAGGCTGAAACGGCACGAACAGCAGGCACAGCGCCAGGCTGACAAGGTACTGCAGCGGCATGACGTCCATGGGCGCCTGACGCACGCGCTTCTGCAGGATGGCGCCCGTCGTCATGCAGACCAACGCGGCCAGCGCGAAGACCATGCCGGCCGCGGAAAAACGCGCCATGCCTATGCTCTGGTAGACCACCATCACCAGCCCGCATAGCGCCAGGAACAGGCCGGCCAAGCGCGGCAGTGAATAACGCCGCTCCATCAGCGCCAGCGTCAGGATGGGCTGTGCGCCCAGCAGCGTGGCCAGCACTCCCGGCGTGATGCCGTGGTCCAACGCCAGCAGATAGCAGATGGAATACCCGCCGATCAGCAGCAGGCCCGTCGCCGCCACCGTCGCGCGCGTGCCGCGCTCGGGCAGCCAGCGCCGCCGCCATACGCAGATCAGCAGCAATACGGCCAGGGCCAGGATGAAGCGCAGCAGCAGGAAGCCGAAGGCGGAGGCATGGGACAGCCCCCATTTGGCGAAAATCGCGCCGCCGCTCCACAGCAGCACGAACAAGGAAGTGGAGCCATAGGAGGTCCACGCGTTTCTATCGAAAGACATGAGGTTTCTACCTGTCGGGGTATTAACAGGCTCCGGTCCCGTCCGTGCAGGCGCACGCAAGCGTGCGCTAGACGGATGCAATACGCATCAAGACGTCTGGCAAATCTGCTGGGAAAGAGACTGGAGTCGCGTTGCGGACGGCGTCAGCCGACGACGACCGCGCAAGGCGGGTAAGCGCCCGAGACCACGCCGCAAGGCGGCGCGACCGGCGGCGATACCACCGTGGACACGACAGGAGAAAAACCGGGGGAAACTGCGGAGTGCCGCGACGACACGCGCGCACGCCGATCGGCTGCGGAGGCAGCGGATGCGAAGTCGGCGAGGAGCGTGTGATCAGGCATGGGGCGTAGCCTACCGTTTGCGCGCAACGCGGTCAAGCGATGCGCCGCTGCTCCACGCCCATGTCGCGCCACGCTTCGCCATGGCAAGTGAACATCAGGATCTGGTGCCGCGTGGCCGCGTCGAACAGCGCGCGCTTCATGAAGTCGCGGCGCGCGTCGTCCGTATGGACCAGTGCGTCGTCCAGCAGCAGCAGCGTCGGGCGCCCTGCTTCGCGCAGCAGGTCCGCGTAGGCGAAGCGGGCCAGGATGCCCAGTTGCTCGCGCGTGCCGAAGCTGAGCACGGACAGCAGGTCCTCGCCGCTGGCACGGCGCAGCGCCATGGGCAGCAAGGCTTCGTCCAGCCGCAGGTCGGCCTCGGGGAACAGCAAGGCCAGGTAGTGGTTCAGCCTGCGGGCCAGCGGCGCCTGCAGGCGCTGGGTGGCGGCGGCGCGCTTGTCCGCCAGCAGCTTCTGCAAAAGCTCCAGGGCACCCGCGCGCCGAGCGAAGTCGCCGCGCCGCCGTTCCAGGCGTTCGCAAGCGGCCTGGGCTTCGGACAGGCGTTCGCCCAGCCCTTGCGCGCCCGCCTGGTCCAGCTTGCCTTGCAGCTGCAGGATTTCGCCGTGGCGCTTGTGCTGCGCATCGCGCTCGATGGCGGCGGACTTCTCGTAGCGCTGGACATCCTGCTCGACCAGTTCGGGGCGATGGCCGGCCAATGCGGTCTGCGCTTCGCGCACGCGCCGCTCCAGCTCGTCGTGGCTGCTGCGCGCCTCGGCGAGCCTGCCGGCGCGGGCCTGGCGTTGCGCGCCGCGCTCGGACGATTGGAGTTCGGCGCCGCGGGCGGCGGCCTGGTTTTCCAGCAATTGGGCACGCGCGCCGTCCGCGTCCAGGGCGCGCTGCGCGGCGGCCAGCGCGGTCTCGGCTTGCGCCGCAACCGTCTCCGCTTCCCGCAGGGCCTGGAGCGCCGCGGGCAGATCGCCGCCCTCCGTGTCCTGCACGGCAGGCAGCTTGTCCAGCCGTTCCTGCAACTGCGCACGGCGCGCCAGCGCGTCGTCACGCTGGCCGCGCAGCACGTCCACGCCCTTGGGCGCATGGATGCCCAGCGTCTTGCGCATGCCGTCCAATTCGCGCAGCAAGGCGCCGTAGCGGGCGTAGCGCTGTTCGGCTTGCGCCAAGGTCTCGACGTCCAGGCGCTTGAACAGGGCTGCGCAGGCCGCCTGGGCCGCGTCGACTTCGCGCTTGAGGGCGGGCAGGTCCTGGCCGCCCGGTTCGATGCGCAAGCGCCCCACGCCCGGCAGATCCAGTTCGGCCGCGGCCGTCAGCAGGACCTCGTCGGCGCCGCTCAGGATGCGGCCGTCCAGCCGCGCTTGTGCGCCCGCATCCAGCTGGTACGACAGGCGCGTGGCGCTGGCCTGCTGCTGCAACTGCAGATTGGCCAGCTCGCGCTCGCGCTTGCGCAGCGTCTCGATATCGGCGTCGGCGATTTCGATCCGCATGGTCTCGGCCTTGAGCGCGGAGCCCTGCTCGATCAATGCGGTCACTTCCTTCAAGGCGCCGTCCAGGCGTTCGATCTCCGCGCCCAGCTGGACCAGTTGATGCTCCAGGTCGCGCCGGTCGGCCACGGCCTGCACCGACGTGACGCGCAGGCGCGCCGCGTCCACTGCGGCGGCATGGGTCTGGCGCTGTTGCTGCGCGCGCGCCAGCGGCTCGCGCGCGGCTTCGACCCGGGCGCGCGCGGCGCGGGCCTCGTTGACCAGGGACTGGAGTTCGGCCTCGTCCTGCTGGTCGCGCCGGACCTGGTCCTGCAACAGCGCCAGCGTCTGCGCGGCTTGCGCCTGTTCACGGCGCAGGCCTTCAAAAGCTTCCCGCTCCTTGGCCAGGGCCGCCAGGCGCGAGCGCGCCTCGGCCGCCTTGGCCTCGAAGTCCTTCCAGGGTTCGCCAGCCTGGGCGCGTTCATGGTCACGACGCAATTCGGCCAGGCGATCCACGTCGGCGTTCAGCTGCGCCATGGCTTGCGCGCACTCGTCGCGTTCGGCCGCGGCGCGCGCGAGCGCGTCCTCGGCTTCTTTGTAGGCGCCCTTGGGACGGCCGTTGCGCGCGTCCAGCAGCGCGCCGCGCTCGGCCGCCACGCGTTCGTACAGGCGGTCTCCATCGCCGGAAGCCAGTTCGCCCGACAGCTGCGTCAAGGCCTCGCGCAGATGCGCGCCGGCATAACCGGCCGCTTCCTGCAGGTTGTGGCCGTCGCCCTGCTGGATCCACAGCAGGCCGGGGATGCCCGCCAGGTCTGGCTTGCTCTGGCCGCGTCCGGGCAATTCAAAGCCCAGCAGCGCAGCCAGCGCGTTCTCGGCCTCTTCGCCGTCCAGGCGCTGCGCGCCGCCATCGATCAGCAGTTCGCAGCGCGCGCGCGACAGGAATTGCTTCTTCAGCACATAGCTGTGCCCGGCATGCGTGAATTCCAGTTCCACGCTGGGCCGCGCGCCGGACTCGCCGTGCGGCGCCAGGTCGGCGACCTTGCTGGTGCTGTAGCGTTCGAGGAAGGCGGAACGGATGGCGGCGGCCACGGTGCTCTTGCCCGCTTCATTCGGACCCACGAACAGGTTCAGGCCGTCTTGCAGCCCCTCCAGCGCCATGGGCTGGCGGAACTTGCGGAATTCTTCCAGGGCGATGCGCGAGAGCTTCATTTGGCGGCTCCCGGCACGGCGCTTTCGCGCTGGAACCGCAGCAATAGCCGCAAGGCCTCGCCGGCGACCGCGGCTTGGTCCGGGTCCGACTGCAATGCCTGCAATTGCGCCGCCACTTCGCCCACATAGCCGCTGGCGCGCAGTTCGGCCAAGTCGGCTTCGTCTGGTTCCAGCAGCAGGCCGGACAGGTCCGGCAGCAGCGCGCGCACCTGCGCCGCCGCCTGGTCCACGGCGCGTTGCAGCGCTTCCCAGGTTTCCATGTTGACGTGCCCTTGCACTTCCAGCCGCAATACGTCCTCGGCGCGCAGATCCGCCATGCGCCCGGCCAGCGCCTGCGCATCGGTGGGCAAGCTCAGCGTTTCCGACCAGGCCGACCAGCGGTACTTGCCCGTGGCCACGCGTTCCACGACGGGCACGGCGCCAGGCGCGGCTATACGCACATGCAGCGCGTAGCCGGGCTCGTTGCCGCGGAAGCGGTCCTGCTCCGGCGTGCCGGCATACCAGGTGCGCTCGTCGATGGACAGACAGCCATGCCAATCGCCCAGCGCCAAGTAGTCCAGGCGCGCCCGCGCCGCGCGATCCGGGGCGATGGGATTGGTCGCGTCTATGGTGTCCGGCAGGCGGCCCGCCACGCTGCCGTGCGCCAGGCCCACGCGGATACGGCCGGCTTCGGTTTCCAGCGCGTCGAAGGCCTGCGTCACGTCGTCATAGGTATGGCGTTGCGTCAAGGGCGCAGCCAGCACGGCAAGATTGATCGCCGCCAGATCGACCACGCCGGTGCGCAGCGGCACGTGCACGTTGGAAGGTATGCAGTCCAGCTGCATCGCCCGGCTCCAGACGCTGTCGGCCAGCGCCGCGTCGTGGTTGCCGGCGATCATGACCCAGGGTCCGGCGTAAGCCGCCATGGCGGCGAACAGCCGGCGTATCGTGCGGTCCGACACGCCTTGCGTATCGAACACGTCGCCCGCCACCAGCACGGCGTCCACGCCGCGCTCGGCGGCCAGCGCCGCGATGCGGGCGACGACATCGAAGCGGGCCTCGGCCAGCATGGCGGCGTCGTCGGTTTCAAATTGGCCGTATTGCCGGCCGATCTGCCAATCGGCGGTATGCAGGAAATGGGTCATGCGCGGAATTGTAAGAGCAAGACCCGGCTTGCGGCGGAGTTCCCCTTCAGGAAGGCGAAGCCAGCAACGGCAAGACCTGCGCCAACGTCAAAGGCGTTTCTTGCAGCATCAGCCTGTCGCCCTGCGTCTCGCCGTCCTGGGCCGCGTCACGCAAGGGATCGGCCGGCAGCAGGTAATGGCGCAACACGGCGTCGGCAAGCAGCAGGCGCCTCGCATCCACGCCAGGCTGGCAGCTCTCCCAGGCCATGAATGCCGCGGCCGACACGTAATAGAGCGCCGACGCCGCGCGCCGCACCTGCGCCTCGTGCTTTTCGTCCGCTCCCACAGCCTCGGCCAGACCGACCGCCCGGCGCAGGCAATCCCGCAAGGTGGCGCGCCAGGCGGCAGGCAAGGCGGTCGCTTGCTCTATCCGGCTTTCCAGCAACGCGGACAGCGCCTCGTGCGCCCGCTCCTTGCGCACGGCGCGCTGGATGGCGTCGAGCGCATTGATGTTGCTGGTGCCCTCCCACAGCACGCCGATATGCGCGTCGCGCACCAGCCGGGCATTGATGAAGTCCTCGATGTAGCCGTTGCCGCCGCGTATCTCCATCGCGCCGGTCGCGACGCTGACGTTGTCGCGGCAAGTGCGCAGCTTCAACAGCGGCGTCAGCAGGCGCAGCACCGGCGCGGCTGCCGCATCGCCTTCCTGCGCGCGGCGCATGATGTCGGCCGTGGCCATCACCATGGACAAGGCCGCTTCCGTCGGCGTCAGCAGTTTCAGCAATTGGCGGCGCAGCAGCGGATAGGCCATGACATCGCGTCCGAACGCATGCCGATGCCGCGCCGCCAGCATGGCCTCGTTGAGGCAGCGGCGCATCATCGCCGCCGCGCGCACGCCATGCGACAGGCGCGACAGGTTGACCTGCTCCATCATGTGCTTGAGCCCCTGATCCACCTGCCCCACCAGGTATGCCTGCGCGCCTTCCAGCCGGATTTCGCCGCTGGCCATCGACCGCGTGCCCAGCTTGTCCTTCAGACGGACGATGCGATAGGCGTTGCGGCTGCCGTCTTCGAGGCGGCGCGGCATCGCAAACAGCGCCAGCCCGCGCGTGCCTGCTGGCGCGCCTTCCGGGCGGGCCAGCAACAAGGCCACATCCGCGTCCGTGTGCGAGCAGAACCACTTTTCGCCGTGCAGACGCCAGGTGCCGTCGACCTGGCGCGCAACGGTCTCCAACGCGCCCACGTCCGATCCTCCAGCTTTCTCCGTCATGAACTGCGTGCCCTTCCAGAGCGTGTCCGGGTCGCTGGACAGCATGCGGGGCAGCAGCTTTTCCTGCAGGGCTGGACTGCCGAATTTCCGGATCAGATGGATCGACGTGTCCGATACGCTGATGGGACACATCTGGCCGAATTCGGCCTGGACGAACAGGTACTGCAAGGCGTACTTGGCCACGGGTGGCAGCGGCGCGTCGCAACCCAGTACGCCGGCGCGATGGCTCATGGCATGGAACTGGAAGTCGGCGAAGGCGATGTGCTCCATTTCCTGGTAGGCCGGGTGGTACTCGATCCAGTCTTCGTCCTCGCCCCAGCGCGTGCGCGGATGCAGCACGGGCGGGAACTTGTCCGCCACGGTGGCCAGCGCATTCAGGCGCCCTCCCGCCAGTTGCCCCATGCGCTGGAATTGCGGCAGCAGCCTGGCATGCGCGGCCTCGGGCACGTAAAGCCTCAACAGATCCTGCAAACCCCGGTCCAGCGCGTAGAAATCCTGGCCTGCGCAATCGGGCGCGAGGAAATGCGAACTCTGCGAAGACCGCTCGGGACGCGGGCGGACGTATTCGTCGTATCTGGCGAGAAATGGCACAAGCAGCTCCTGAAGGTCGTGGTTCGACGCCGCGCCCCCAATCGGCGCGGACGCATGATTCGCGAATGAAAAGTCAGATGACGCCGGCCGCGCGCAATTCGGTCAGGGTGGATTCCGACAGCCCGAGACGCTGCGCCAGCACCTCGCGGGTATGCTCGCCCAGCACCGGCGGACCCGCGCGATGGTCCAGCGGAGTCGCCGAAAAGCGCATGGGACTGGCGATACTTGGGCAGGTCCCGCCCGTGGATAGCGGCAGATCGACCCGCAAGCCCCGATGCATGACCTGCGGATCGGTGAACGTTTCGGCAAAGCTGTTGATAGGTCCGCAAGGAACCCCCGCGCCTTCCAGCCGGCTCTGCCATGCCGCGCTGGTATCCGTCGCCATGATTTCAGCCAGCAAGGGCAGCAGCGTGTCGCGATGGGTCAGGCGTCCGCTGACCTTGGCGTAGCGCGGATCCTGCGCCAGGTCCGGCCGCTGGATCTCCTGGCAATAGGCCGCGAACTGGCTGTCATTGCCCACCGCCACGATCAGGCGCCCATCCTGCGTGTCGAAGACCTGGTAAGGCACCGCGTTGGCATGCGCATTGCCATAACGCCGGGGCGTCTTGCCGGACACCAGGTAGTTGACCGCGGGGTTGCTGCCGAACGCCAGCACGCAGTCCAGCAAGGCCATGTCGATGTGCTGCCCCTGCCCGCTGCGTTCGCGCCACGCCAACGCGGCCGCAATCGCCAGGCTCGCGTACATGCCGGTGGTGATGTCCGCCACCGCGACCCCGACCTTCTGGGGGCCCGCGCCCGGCAGGCCATCGGCCTCGCCGGTGACGCTCATCAAGCCGCCCATGCCCTGGAAAATGAAGTCGTAGCCCGGCCGGTGGCGGTACGGCCCGGTCTGCCCGAAACCGGTGATCGAGCAATAAACCAGCGCAGGGTTATCCGCGCACAGGTCTTCGTAGCCCAAGCCATAGCGCGCCAGCGTGCCGACCTTGTAGTTCTCCACCAGCACGTCCGAATCCGCGGCCAGGCGGCGGATGATGTCCTGGCCTTCGGCGGTGGAGATATCCACGGTCACGGATTTCTTGCCGCGATTGGTCGACGCGTAGTAGCCGGAATCCTCGCGCGGCCCGCCGTCGACATCCGGCATCCAGGGCGGCCCCCAGCCGCGGGTATCGTCGCCCGCGCCCGGGCGTTCGATCTTGGTCACGTCGGCGCCCAGGTCGGCAAGGTTCTGGGTGCACCAGGGACCTGCCAGCACGCGGGTCAGGTCCAGCACGCGGATATGGGATAGCGGTTTGATGGTCATGTGTCTTGGGTCTCGATGCCGTTGCGGCGCAGTCAATCGATGCGGATGTTGGCGTCTTTGATGACCTGCCCGTAGCGCGCGCTTTCCTCGCGCATGTAGGCGCTGAAGGCCTCGCCGAAGTAGCCCACCGGCTCGCCCCCCGAACGCAGCAGGGCTTCGCGCACATCGGCCTGGGCCATGACCTGCTCGATCGTGCCGCTCAAGGACTTGACGATGGCGGGCGGCGTGCCTGCGGGCGCCAGGATGCCGACCCACGCGGACATCTTCATGTCGGGATAGCCCAGCTCCGCCGTGGTCGACAGTTGCGGCAGCACCGCGGAGCGCTTGTCGCTCATGACGGCCAGCGCGGTCAGCTTGCCCGCCTGGATCTGCGGCAGGCCGGTGAACGCGGGCTCGAACGTGACGGAGACTTCGCCGCCCATCACCGCCGCCTTGGCGGGCGCGCTGCCCTTGTACGGCACATGCAGCAGATTGATCTTGGCCCTGGACCGCAGCATTTCGCCGGCCAGATGCGCGGTCGAACCGGCGCCATAGGACGCGTAGCTGAATTCGCCCGGCTTAGCCTGGGCCAGGGTCACGAACTGTTCCAGCGTCTGCGCCGGAACCTTGGGGTTGACGACGATGACGCTGGGCGTGCTCGCGATCAAGGCGATCGGCGCAAAGCTCTTGACCGCGTCATAAGGCAGCTTCGGGTACAGCCAGGGATTGATGGTCAGCGTGGTGTTGGTCGCCGCCAGCAAGGTGTAGCCGTCCGGCTTGGCATTGGCGACCATTTCCGCGCCGATGATGGTGGCCGCGCCCGCGCGGTTTTCCACGATCACGGGCTGGCCCAGCCGTTCTCCCAATTTCTGGCCGATGACGCGGGCCACCACGTCGGTCATGCCGCCCGCCGAGTACGGCACGATCAGGCGGATCGGCATGCGGGGATAGTCCTGGGCTTTTGCGGCGCTGGCGGCTAGCAATGCGCTGGCGGCCAACGCGGTGAGGATGGAAATACGCACGAGAGTCTCCTTGGGGGATCGCGGGTCTGTGCCCGGATTCATTGCCGCATGTCTCTGCGGTGAAACCCATTATTGGCAGCGTGATTTTTCTCGTCCAATATATTTTTTTGTGCTATTCATACCGATATTGGATCAATCTTTTCCAAGCTGCCCGAGCGATCCGGCGTCCTTCCCACCCGCGAGCCTTCCCATGGATCTGCGCCAACTCCGCTACTTCGTGGCCGTCGCCGAGGAGCTGCATTTCGGCAGGGCCGCCAAGCGCCTGGCCATCAGCCAGCCGCCCCTCAGCTTCAACATCCGCCAGCTGGAAGCCTCGCTGGGCATGGAACTGCTACGGCGCACCACCCGCGAAGTGGCGCTGACCGAAGCGGGCAAGGTGATCTATCGGGAAGCGTTGAAACTGCTGGCGCTGGCGCGCGATGCCGAGGAGCAGGCGCGACGCGCGGCTAATGGCGAAGCTGGCGCCGTGCATATCGGATTCGTGGGTTCGTCGTTCCTGACCCGGCTGGCCTCGGATGTGCGGGCCTACGCCGTGGCGCGCCCAGAGGTCGAGGTGGTCCTCTATGAGCTCAGCAGCTACGAACAGATCGACGCGCTGCAACGCGGCCAGATCGATATCGGGATCGTGCATCCGCGGGTCATGCCATCCGGCGTCTCGTCGCGCGTGCTGCACCGCGAAGACTTCGTCTGCCTGCTCCCGGCCACGCATCCGCTGGCAGCGCTCGAAACGATAGACGCGCAGCAGTTGCAGCACGATGACTTCGTGCTGTTTCCGCGGGACTTTTCGCCGGGCTACTACGACAAGATATTGGCGCTATGCCTGCAGGCCGGCTTCACGCCGCATATCCGGCACAAGGTGCGGAACATGTTGACGATCGCGACCTTGGTCTCGCATGAGTTCGGCGTGTCCCTGGTCCCGGCCTCCTTGGGCAAGGTGCAACTGCCGAACCTGGCCTGCCGTCCCCTGACGCATGCGTCGACCCCGTCGGACCTGCGCGGCATCTGGCGCCACGACGAAACGCAGCCCGCCGTGCTGGCCATGCTGGAGCAATTGGCGCAACCGCAACAGCCATGAAGACAGAGGCCCCGCCAGCGTTCTGTGCTGGCGGGGCCTCCGCGGGGCCGGGCTTGCGGCCCGGGCCAGAGAAAAACAGGAGTCAGGCGCTCTTGCCGTCCAGCACCAGCGACTGGTTGGACGCCGCCTTGCGGTCGTAGCGCGACAGGTCCAGGCCGTCCGTGCGGATGGCGGGACGCTGGCCCATGACCTGATCGGCCACCAGCTTGCCGGAGCCGCAGGCCATGGTCCAGCCCAGCGTGCCGTGGCCGGTGTTCAGGTACAGGTTGCCGTAGCGCGTCGCGCCGACCACGGGCGTGCCGTCCGGGGTCATGGGACGCAAGCCGGTCCAGAACTCGGCCTGGGCCACGTGGCCGCTGCCCGGGAACAGGTCGTTGACGACCAGTTCCAGCGTCTTGCGACGGGCCTCTTTCAGACGCAAGTCGAAGCCCGCGATCTCGGCCATGCCGCCCACGCGGATGCGCTGGTCGAAGCGCGTGACGGCGATCTTGTAGGTTTCGTCCAGGATGGTCGACACCGGCGCGGCCGATTCGTCGGCCATGGGGATGGTGAGCGAATAGCCCTTCAGCGGATACACCGGCAGGTCCAGGCCCAACGGCGCGAGGAAATCGCGCGTGTAGCTGCCGAAGGCGGCGACGTAGCGGTCGGCGGTCAGCACTTCGTTGCCCACGCGCACACCGGTGATTTGGCCACCGGCCGTGTTCAGGCCCGACACCGACTGGCCGAAGCGGAACTCCACGCCCAGGCCCTTGGCCAATTCGGCCAGGCGCGTGGTGAACAGCTGGCAGTCGCCGGTTTCGTCATTGGGCAGGCGCAGGCCGCCCGACAGCTTGTGCAGCGAACGCGCCAGGGCCGGCTCGGCTGTCACCAGGCGGTTGCGGTCCAGCAGTTCGTAGGGCACGCCCACTTCTTCCAGCACGGCGATGTCGCGGCGGGCGGCTTCCAGCTGGGCCTCGGTGCGGAACAGCTGCAGGGTGCCGCGGGTGCGCTCTTCGTAGTGGATGCCAGTGGAGGTACGCAATTCGCGCAGGCAATCGCGGCTGTACTCGGACAGGCGCAGCATGCGTTCCTTGTTGACCGAGTAGCGTTCGGCGGAACAGTTGGCCAGCATGGCCGCCATCCATTTCAGCTGAAACAGGCTGCCGTCCAGGCGGATGGCCAGCGGGGCGTGCTTCTGGAACAGCCACTTGATGGCCTTCAGCGGAATGCCGGGCGCCGCCCAAGGCGTGGAATAGCCCGGCGACACCTGTCCGGCATTGGCGTAGCTGGTCTCCTGCGCCGCCGCGGGCTGGCGGTCCAGCACCGTGACTTTGGCTCCCTGACGGGCCAGGTAATAAGCGGTGGTGGTGCCGATGACGCCGCTGCCGAGGACGATGACGTGCATGATTCTTTCCGATGATTGGTTTTGTTCAGGAATTTCGGTAGTCTATGGGCCTCTCAGTAGTGAAAAGCACTGAAGATTTTTCTTTGGCAGTGCTTTTTCCCGGCCCCCTCCTGTTTTTTGATCGCCAAAAGTGAAATGCGCGAGCTAGACCGTATCGACCTGAAAATCCTGGATATCCTGCAGCGGGAAGGCCGTATTTCCGTCACTGAACTGGCCGACCGGATCAGCCTGTCCGCCACCCCCTGCTCCGACCGCGTCAAGCGCATGGAGCGCGAAGGCGTCATCACGGGTTACCATGCGCGCGTCAATCCGGCGGCGCTGGGCAAGAACCTGCTCGTCTTCCTGGAGATCAAGTTGTCGGCCAAATCCGGCGACGTGTTCGACAAGGTCAAGAAAGAGTTGCTATATGTGCCGGAAGTCATGGAATGCCACCTGGTGTCCGGCGACTTCGACTATTTGGTCAAGGCCCGCCTGACTGAAATGAACGAATACCGCCGTCTCCTCGGCGAAATCCTCAAACGCCTGCCCGCGTCCGCCGAATCGCGCAGCTACGTGGTCATGGAGGAGATCAAGGAGACCCTGTACCTGCCTGTGGACCGCTAGGCGCGCCGCCTGCGCGGATTGCACGCCGATTGTTACCGGTCGGGTCCGCGCTGGCTGCTATGCTGGCGGCCCTTCGGCGCGTGCCTATGCCGCGTAATCCGACCCTAATTTATTTGCCTATGTCTATGACCCGTCTCTACAAGTACTTCTTCCGCGGCCTGATCACGGTCCTGCCGCTGGCCCTGACGATCTACCTGCTGTATATCTTCCTGGCCTGGACCGAAGCCGTGGCGCTGACCTTCCTGCGTCCCTTCATCGGCGGGTTCTACGTGCCGGGCATGGGCCTGGCGCTGGGCATCCTCGGCATCCTGGCCATCGGCTACCTGGTGTCCAAGGAACGCGTGCAGCGGGTGCTGGTGCTGCTGGAAATGCCGTTCACCAACCTGCCGGTCGTCAAGAGCATCTACTCGTCCCTGAAGAGCTTCGCGGATTATTTTTCGCCCAGCTCCAAGAACACCGCCCAGCAGGTCGTGATCCTGCGCGTGCCGGGCCAGCAGCTGGAACTGGTCGGCCTGGTCACCCGCCGCAACATGGAAGGCCTGCCCGAAGGCTTCACCCAAGGCGAGCGCGTGGCCGTGTACCTGCCGATGGGCTACATGATCGGCGGCTATACCGTGTTCGTGCCGCAGGAATGGGTCCAGCCCATCCAGATGTCGGTCGAGGAAGCCATGCGTTCGTCCCTGATCGCCTGGATGGCGCGCGCCGAAACCAACAACAACCGTCCGGCCGCGCAGGAGCCTCCCGCCCCCGCGCAGGACGGCGCCAACGGCGGCGGCCAGGCCTGAGCGCCCCGCCCTCACCTCTACGAAACTCACGCTATGCCCATCATCGAATTCACGCTGGCCCAAGGCAGCCCCTATATTGAAGTGAACCAGCTGCTCAAGGCCACCGGCGTCTGCGACAGCGGCGGCGCGGGCAAGATGCTCGTGGCCGAAGGCCACGTCAGCGTGGGCGGCGTGGTCGAAAGCCGCAAGACGGCGAAGATCCGCGCCGGCCAGATCGTCACCTGCGGCGACGTGCGCATCGTCGTGCGCGCCGCCGACGCCGGCGGCCAGGACGCCTGAAGCCCTACATCCCAAAGCATCACCGCGAGCCGCCATGAAATTCAAGATGTCCCAGAACTCCATCTTTGCCGTGCTGCTGCGCTCGCCCTGGTGGATGAGCGCCGGCGTGGCCGTGCTGCTGTCGGCCGCCGGCTTTGCCGCGCTGCCGCTGGAGTACGCCGCGATGGGCGTGTTCGCCGCGGTGCCGTTCGCGGTCATCGCCATCATGGCGGCCTACAAGCAGCTGCGCTCGCCCTCGGGCGCGCGGGTGCAGGCCGTGGCCGAGGCCGCCGCCGGCATGTCCTGGGCCGACTTCTCCAAGACCGTCGAAGCGGGCTTTCGCCGCGACGGCTGTGAAGTGCAGCGGCTGCAATTGCCCGGCGCCGATTTCGCGCTCACCAAGGACGGCCACGTCGCCCTGGTCAGCGCCAAGCGCTGGAAAGCCGCCCGCGTCGGCGTCGAGCCCTTGCGCGAGCTGCAGGCGGCGCGCGAGAAACGCGGCGCGCGCGAAGCCATCTATATCGCACTGGGCGAGGTTTCGGACAATGCGCTGCAATATGCCAAGTCGCAGGGGGTGTCGCTGATGATGGCGCCCGAACTGGCCAAGCTGCTGCGGGACCTCAAGCCCTGACCTCGGTACGGCAATGAGCTACCGCCTGCTTGCCGACCTCGTGCTCATCGTGCACGGCCTCTTCGTCGCCTTCGTGGTGTTCGGCGGACTGCTGGCGTTATGGAAGCGCTGGATCGCCTACCTGCACCTGCCGGCCCTGGCCTGGGGCGCTTTGGTCATAGGCATGGGCTGGATCTGCCCGCTGACGCCGCTGGAGATTTCGCTGCGGCAGCAGGCCGGCCAGCAAGGCTATGGCGGCGGCTTCATCGAACACTACGTGCTGGCGCTGATCTACCCCGAAGGCATCACCCGTGCGACGCAGATCGTGCTGGCGGCCTTGCTGATCGTGGGCAACATCGTGGTCTACACGCTGTGGGCGCGGCGCGGCCGGCGCCAGCCGGCCGCCTAAACCGCACCGTTTACAAGCCTCGCGCGATGACCAGGCGCTGGATGTCGCTGGTGCCTTCGTAGATCTGGCACACGCGCACATCGCGATAGATCCGTTCGACCGGGAAATCCTTCAGATAGCCATAGCCGCCCAGGGTCTGGATGGCGGCCGAACACACTTTTTCGGCCATCTCGGAGGCGAACAGCTTGGCCATGGAGGCTTCCGTCAGCGCCGGCCTGCCGGCTTCGCGCAGCGCCGCGGCGTGCAGCACCATTTGCCGCGCCGCGTGGATCTGCGTCGCCATGTCGGCCAGGCGGAAAGCCACTGCCTGATGCTCCATGATGGGCTTGCCGAAGGCCTGCCGGTCGCGCGCGTAGTCGCGCGCGCACTCGAACGCGGCCCGCGCCATGCCCACGGATTGGGATGCAATGCCAATGCGCCCGCCTTCCAGGTTGGACAGCGCAATCTTGTAGCCCTCGCCTTCCGCGCCGAGGCGGTAGGCCGCCGGGATACGCATGTCCTCGAACGCGATCTGGCAGGTGTCCGAGGCATGCTGGCCCAGCTTGTCCTCCACCCGCAGCACCTTGTAGCCCGGGGTGTCGGTGGGCACGATGAAGGCGGAAATGCCGCGCTTGCCGGCCTCGGGGTCGGTCACCGCGAACACGATCACGACCTGGCCGCTGCGCCCCGACGTGATGAACTGCTTGGCGCCATTCAGGATGTAGTCGTCGCCATCGCGCCGCGCCCGGGTGTGCAGGCTGCTGGCGTCCGACCCGGCCTGCGGCTCGGTCAGCGCGAATCCACCAATATGTTCACCGCTCGCCAGCGGACGCAGGAACTGCTCTTTCTGCGCGTCGGTACCGAACTTCAGGATGGGCATGCAGGCGACCGAATTGTGCACGCTCATGATGGTGGAGCAGGCGCCATTGCCGGCCGCGATTTCCTCCAGCGCGACCGCATACGCGATATAGCCGCTGTCATTGCCGTCCCAGGCTTCGGGCACCAGCATGCCGAAAAAGCCCAGCTGCGCCATTTCGGCGATGGCGTCGGCGGGATAGGCGTGGTCACGGTCCCAGGCCTCCGAGTTGGGCGCCAGGCGCTCCTGCGCGAAGCGGCGCGCCATTTCCTGGACGCTGAGCTGTTCTTCCGTCAAAAGCATGTCTGTCTCTCCTGGATGCGGTGGCGGCCGGCGCGCGGCCTGCTCTGTTCTGCGTTTCGGCGTCCGCTTGGGACGGCCGTCAGATCGCCAGAATACACCGGGCCGGTGCGCGCGCCGGACGCGCCTATTCCCGCGGCGCGTCCTGCTCGGCGCGCTGACGCGCCGGACCGCTGGCGCGGCTCAGGTTGTAGGCGGTGTTCACCAGTCCGATGTGCGAGAACCCTTGCGGAAAATTGCCCACCAGGCGGCGCCGGCCGACATCGTATTCTTCCGCCAGCAGGCCCAGATCATTGCGTAACGCCAGCAAGTGTTCGAACAGGCGTTCGGCGTCGGCGATGCGCCCCTGCATGACATAGGCATCGGCCAGCCAGAAGCTGCAGGCCAGGAACACGCCCTCCTCGCCCGGCAGGCCGTCGCTGGCGTGCTGGGTGGAATAACGCAACAGCAGGCCGTCGCGCAGCAGTTCGCGTTCGATAGCACGCACCGTGCCCGCCACGCGCGGATCGTCCGCGGGCAGGAAGCCCACTTGGGGAATCAGCAGCAGGCTGGCATCCAGTTCCTCCGATCCGTAGCTCTGCACGAAGCAGCCGCGCGCCGGGTTGTAGCCGTGCTTGCAGATATCCGCGCGGATGCGGTCGGCAAGGCGCTGCCATTCATCGCGCGGCCCGCGCAGGCCGAAGCGGTCGCAGGACTGCACCGCGCGGTCGAACGCGACCCAGCACATCAGCCGCGAATGCGTGAAGGCGCGGCGCTCGCCCCGCACCTCCCAGATGCCATGGTCCAGGTCCTGCCAACGGTGTTTCAGCGGCTCCAGCAGCACGTTCTGCAGGCGCCAGGCCTCGGCCAGCGGCGCCAGGTCCGCGGCGCGCGCGGCATACAGAGTCTCGATGAGCTCGCCGTAGACGTCCAGCTGGCTCTGCCCGGCGGCGCCGTTGCCGCGCCGCACCGGCAGGCTGCCCTCATAGCCCGGCAGCCAGGGGATTTCCAGCTCGGGCAGCCAGCGCTCGCCGGCGATGCCGTACATGATCTGCAACTGGTCGGGATGCCCGGCCACGGCGCGCAGCAGCCATTGGCGCCAGGCCTCGGCCTCTTCGCGGTAGCCGGCATTGAGCAAGGCGTACAAGGTCAGCGCCGAGTCGCGCAGCCAGCAATGCCGGTAGTCCCAATTGCGGCTGCCGCCCAGGGCTTCCGGCAACGAGGTGGTGGGCGCGGCGATGATGCCGCCAGTGGGCTGGAAGGTCAGCAGCTTGAGCGTGATCAGCGAGCGGACCACGGCATCGCGCCCTTCCTCGCTGCCTTCCCAGCGGCAGCGCTTGGCCCACTCCTGCCACCAGGAGATGGTGCGGTCCATGCTTTCCACGCGGTCCGGCACGAAATGCGGCGTGCGGTGCGAGCGGTGATAGGACAGCGTGAACGGCACCACCCGGCCCGGATGCACCGAGAAGCGCGCCGTGGTCGTGAGCTCGTGCCCCGCCAGGTCCACCGGCGTATGCAGCTCGACCGCGTCGGGGCCGGCGATGGCGCTCAGGCCGTAGTCGCGCCGGCGTACCCAGGGGACGGCCTGCCCATAGTTGAAGCGCAGCGCCATCTCCATGTCCATCTGCACGTGCCCGGATTCGCCGCGCACGATGCGCACCACGTCGGCGCGCTCATCGTCGTCACTCAGGGGCATGAAGTCGTACAGCAGCGCCGCGCCCGAGCTGGTCTCGTAGCGCGTTTCCAGCACCGCGGTATCCGGCACGTAGCGGCGCGAGACCGTGTATTTCTGCGCATGCGGCGCGATGCGCCAGTGTCCGTGCCGTTCGTCCCCCAGCAGCGCCGCGAAGCACGCCGGTGAATCGAAGTGCGGCAGGCACAGCCAATCGATGGAGCCGTCGCGCGCCACCAGCGCGGCCGACAGCATGTTGCCGATCAATCCGTAGTCTTCCAGGGGCTTGGACATGGTCTAGCCCGCGCCCCGGAACTCGGGATACAGCGTCATGCCGCCGTCGACGAACAAAGTCGTGCCAGTGACGTAGTCCGAGGCGTCGCTGGCCAGCCATACTGCCGCGCGCGCCACGTCTTCGGGTTCGCCGATACGGCCGTAGGGAATCAGCTTCAGCAGTTTGGCCAGGCTTTCCGGGGTGTCCCAAGCCGGCTGGTTGATGGCGGTGCGTATGGCGCCCGGCGCGATGGAATTGACCCGTATCCGGGCCGGAGCCAGTTCCTGCGCCAGCGATTTCATCAGCATGGACACGCCGCCCTTGGAGGCCGCGTAATTCACCTGGAAGGCCCAGGGTATGACCTCGTGCACCGAACTGATGAAGAGGATGTTGCCCGTCGCCAGCCCCTGCCGCGCCGGGTCGGCCGGCTGCGACTGGAACAGCCTGGCCGCGGCGCGCGCGCACAGGAAATGCCCCGTCAGGTTCACATCGATGACGCGTTGCCAATCGGCCAGCGTCATGTCGGCGACTGGGGCCGAATGCTCTATGCCCGCATTATTGACCAGGATGTCCAGCCGTCCGTAATGCTGCAGCACCTGCGCAAACAAGTGCTCCACCTCGGCCTCCTTGCTGATGTCGCCGGCCGCCGTGACGGCCGACCCTCCCTGGCGCTGGATTGCTTCGGCGACTGCCGCCGCGCGCCCCTGGGAATCGCCGCCCGCGCGATGATTCACCACCACCCGCGCGCCGGCCGCGGCCAGCCCGATCGCGGTGGCGCGGCCTATGCCGGAGGACGCCCCTGTCACCACGGCCACCCGGCCGCGCAGTTCACTCGGGTGTTGCATGCCTGCCTCCCTGGCGGCCGCTACCCATCGTGGCCGGCCGCCGCGTGTAGAAAGTCCAGGGTAGTACCGCGCACAGGTTCCATGCAACCCATTGCGCAACGTGCATAATGACGGCTATGCCGGCCCGCGCTCCTGATGGAGCGACGGGCCGCAGGTCCATATGCCCACCCGTATGCCCTCGCTTCCTGGAGACGCCGTGCTGGATCCGATACTTGCAGAACTGTCGACCACCCTGCCCGAGGCCAAGTCCGTCGAACAGCTGACGCGCCCGCTGCTGGACATGCTGGGCGCGGTGACCGGGCTTGAGTCCACCTATCTCACGTCCATCGACCTGAAGGCGGATCTCCAACACATCCGCTACGCGCGCAACGCCGGAGCACTGCAGATCCCCGAAGGGCTGTCCGTACCCTGGGACGACACGCTGTGCAAGCGCGCGCTGGACGAAGGACGCCTGTGCACCAGCGATGTCTCCAGCTGCTGGCCGGACTCCGACGCCGCCCGGCAACTGGGCATACAGACCTATCTGAGCGCGCCGGTGCGCAGGGATGACGGCGTGCTGTTCGGCACCCTGTGCGCCGCCAGCGCCACGCAACGCCAGATCGAGCCTCGGGCGGAATTGGTACTGAAGCTCTTCTCCAGCGTAATCGCCCGCTTCCTGGAACGCGAAATGCTGATGGAGCAGCTGCACGCCGCCAACGTCCAGCTCATGTCCTATGCGTTGACCGACACGCTGACCGGCCTGCCCAACCGGCGCGCCCTCTACGAGGCGCTGGACCGCCTGCAGGCGCGCGCCGTCCGCGAAGGCGGCAGCGTGCTGGTCGGCGTGGTCGACCTGGACGGCTTCAAGGGCATCAACGACGTCTACGGCCACCAGCAAGGCGATGTATTCCTGCAGGAGGTGTCGCGCCGCATCGCCGCTGCCCTGCGCGGCTCGGACATGCTGGGGCGGCTGGGCGGCGACGAGTTCGTGCTGATCGGGCCGGGCCCGGCCCTGGCAGCCGGCGACGGGCCGCATGGCGTGCACGCGCCACGCGGCGAGGCCGAAGAAGCCGCCCGGTCGCTGGAAGAACGCGCCACCGCCGCCACCGTGGGGCGCTACCAGCTCGGCGAAGATGCCGTGCCGTACGAGGGCGCCAGCGTAGGCGTGGTGGCGCTGGACCCGCGCGGCCTGGACGCGGAAGCCGCCGTGCGTTTGGCCGACGCCCGCATGTATGAGGTCAAGCGGGCGCGCAAGACGGCGCGCGTCATTCACTAGCGCGAGAAAGGCGCCTTGTTCAGGCTGCCGCGGGCGCTACCGCGGCGCCTTCTATGCCGTGGCGGCGCAGCGCGTTTGCGACGAAGCCGCTGGCCTTCATCTCTTCGACAAACCCCGACAGGACTTCCATGGCTTCGGCGCCACGGCTCTTGGGCGCGCCCATGGCCTGGCGTATGGTCATGAAGCTGCCGGGCAGCAAGCGCAAGCCCTGCAACCGCCTGGCGTCCGCCTCCAGCTGCTGCAGCACACCCGCCGCCACGTCCGTGCCCTCTGCCAAAAAAGTGTCGACCACGGCCGGCGAGGTAGGCGCACGCGTAATGGTCGCCCGCTTCAGTTCACGGCTCAGGTACAGGTCGTACGCGCTGCCTTGTCCGACGGTGACGCGATGTCCCTCGCGGTCGACCTCGTCCAATGCGCGTAGCGCAGAATCTTCGCGCACGAGGTAGGCGCCCTGGATCAGGACATAGGCGTCGGTAAAGGCAATGCCGGCCGCGCGCAGCGGATCGATGGCGAAGAAGCCGATGTCGGCGTCCTCCCGCGTGACGGTCTCCACGGAAGCGCCCGCGCTATCCAGCACGACCAGGTCCAGCGGCACGCCCAGCCTTTCGGCGAAGGCGCGCGCCAGGTCCACGGACACGCCGGCCGGCGCGCCGGCAGCATCGCGCCCCGCCAGGATGGGATTGCCCAGGTTGATGGATGCCCGCAGCCGGCCGGTTGGCGCGAAGGCGGAAATGATGTTCGTGTTCAGCTTCATAGGTTTGTGCAGGGTGGAAAGATCATGAACCATGGCGGCTGAAGACGCCGCCGCAGCAGAGGTCGATGCGCGTCGGCTCCAGCGTGTCGCCGAACCAGGCGTTCAACGCCGCGCGCCGTTCGCCGACATACACCGGCTGCCCGTCCGTGCCGAGCTTCATGCCCAGGTCATGGCCCGGCACCAGCAGCGTTCCGGGCGTCTTGCGCCACAGCTCCCAGATGCGGGCCAGCGTAGCGCGGCTGGCGTCCATATCGGCGGTGTCATTGACCGTTCCCGACAGCAGTTCGGCCCGGTTCTTCGCGGCATCGCCGGTGAACAGAACCGTTTGCAGGCCATCGTCGACGTAGAACAGCAAGTGGCCCGGCGTGTGCCCCGGCGACGCAATCGCGCGCAGGTACGGCAGGAATTCGTCGCCATCGCGTATGCGCCGGACACGCTCCGACGACGCCAGTTCGCGCACGTAGAGCTCCGGCAGCGGATTGAACCCGGGCGGCTGGGCGGCCGCCCAGGCCAGCTCCAGCTCGCCGATCCAGACGGTGGCGTTGGGAAACAGCGTGAAGTTGACGGCGTGATCATAGTGGGCGTGCGTCAGCACCACGTCGGTGATGTCGGCCGCGGCCACGCCGCAGCGGCTCAGGTGCTGGCCCAGCAGATGGCGCACACCGAACGCGCCCACGTCCACCAGTATGTTGCGCCCGCCGCCCCGCAAAAGCGTGGTGGTGCTCCAGCCCAGTCCGCCATGGCACAGCGAACGCCCTGGATAGCCTTGTATCAATACCTCGATGTCATACATGGCCTACTCCGCTTGCACATGCGCATCCGCGATCAGCTTGCGGTAGCGTTGCAGGTCTTCCTGGATCAGGCGCGCGAATTCCTGCGGGGAGCCCGCGACGATCTCGTTGCCGCCTTCGGTCTGGAGCTTCTGGATCACGTCGGGCTCGCGTGCGGCCTTGACCACCTCTTCATGCAGGCGCGACAGGATCTTGGGATCGGTGCCAGCCGGCGCCAGCAAACCCTGGAATTGCGTGACCACGAAATCCTTGAAGCCCAGTTCCTCCATCGTCGGGATATCGGGCAGGCCTTGCGCGCGGTTCGGCCCCGACACCGCATACCCGCGCAGCTTGCCGGAACGCAGATGTGGCGTGGCCGTCACCACCGTGTCGAACGTGAAGCTGAGCTGCCCGCCCAGCACGTCGGTCAGGGCCTGGGCATTGCCCTTGTAGGGAATATGCGTGAGCTGCGTCTGCGTCATGACCGCCAACAGTTCGCCCGCCAGATGCCCGCCCGCCCCCACGCCCGCGGAGCCGTAGCTTATCTGGCCCGGCTTGGCCCGCGCCGCCGCGATCAGGTCATCCACGCTGCGTATCGGCGACTGCTGCGGCACGACCAGCACGTACTGGTAGCTGGTGATCTGGCTGATCGGCGCCAGGTCGGCCACCGGATCATATGGCGTCTTCTTGTACAGCGAGGGATTCACCACCAGCGGCCCGCTCGCATCCAGCAGCAGCGTGTAACCGTCAGGCGCGGCCTTCGCAACAAAATCAGTGCCTATCATGCCGTTGGCGCCCGGCTTGTTTTCCACGACGAAGGTTGCGCCCATGCTGACCGACAGCTTTTGCGCGATCACACGGGCGGTGATGTCCGCTGCGCCGCCCGCGACATAGGGCACGATCAGGCGCACCGGTTTGCTGGGATAGTCCGACGCCAGCGCCGCGCCGGCCGCCATCATGCCCAACGCGCCCGCCATCATTGCCGTAGCCATGGCTGTGTATTTCATGTCTGTCTCCGAAATGCTGCCGCCAGCGCAGGTCAGGCCGGCAGGGAATCCGCATGGCGGCGCAACAACGCCAGGACATCCGCGTCCAGTGCAATCCCCTGCTCCTTCTGGCGCGCCATCTTGGCCAGTTCGATCTCGCCGGGCTGAATCACCGGCCGCGCGGGATCGGCCGGCGCGCTGCCGTGCAGGATCTGCGCGAAGTCGGCCATGCGTTGGGCGAGCCATTGCGTCGAACCCAGCCTGCGGGTGTCTATCAGCAGGAAAAAGTGGCCAAGGTTCTGTGGCTGATCGGGCGCATCCACCCATGACTTCACATGCGTCAGATAAGCCGCGTTCGACAGCAGCCCGGCGAACAGGTCGACCATCAGCGCCAGGCCGTAGCCCTTGTGCCCGCCGATCGGAAGCAGAAAGCCGTCAAGCGCATCCTTGGGACTGGTCGTCGGCTGTCCGGCCGCGTCGGTGGCCCAGCTGTCGGGAATCTCCTGCCCGGCTTTCAGGGCGTTGCGGATCTTGGCGCGCGCCACCACGCTCATTGCCATGTCCAGCAGAAAGTGCGCGCCCTCCGGATTGGGCACGGCGAAGCCGATCGGACTGTTGCCGACCCGGGCGTCGGTGCCGCCCCAGGGCGCGATGGTAGTGGTGGCGTTGCTGCCGATGATGCTGGCATAACCCGCTTGCGCCGCGATCAGGCCATAGGGAGAAATGGGACCGAAATGATTGCTCTGGCGAGCGAACGCCATGCCTACCCCGCACTCGCTGGCGGCCTGCATGGCGGCGCGCAGCGCGTGCATGCCGACCAGCGGCCCGACGCCGTTGTCGCCATCGACCAGGCACAGGCCGGGCGCGGGGCGCTCGACTTGAATCCGGGCGCGGGGATTGATGCCGCCCACCTGCAGGCGCTCGCCGTACGATTCAATGCGGCTCAGGCCATGGGTGGACAGGCCGAACAGGTCCGCCAACACCAACACCTGGACAACATCGGCGGCATCCTGGGCAGGCAGCCCCAGGCTTTCGAACGCGCGTAGGCCGAGCTGGGTCAGCTCCTCTTCGGCGATAAGAATCGGGTCTTGCTTTTGGCTACTCATGGCAATGCTTCTCGAAAAAGAATGGGGATTCGTGAAAGATGGATCATTCGGCGGACAGGCGGGCGCTGCGCACCACCTGCCCCCAGCGCTTCTCTTCGGCGTCGATGAAGGCGGCAAATTCGGCCGGTCCCGCGCCGGACGCCTCGCTGGCGTCGTGCGCCAGGCGTTCGCGCACGGAATCGGTCTGCAGCGCCTTGAGCGCGGCCTGGTGCAGGCGCTCGATGACGGGGGCCGGCGTGCCCGCAGGCGCCAACAGGCCGAACCACTGCGAACTTTCAAAGCCCGGATAGCCCTGCTCTGCCACGGTGGGTACATCAGGGAGCACGGGCAGGCGCCGTTCCGATCCCACCGCCACGATGCGGATCTTGCCCGCCTGGGCATGCGGCAGCAGTCCGGGCGTGCCGGCCGCCGCAGCGTCGATGTTGCCCGCCAGCAGATCGGTCACCTGCGCGCCGGTCCCCTTGTAAGGCACATGCACCACGTCGATGCCGGTCGCCGTCTTGAGCATCTCGAACGCCAGATGGCCCGCGCTGCCGTTGCCGGCGGACCCGTAGTTCAAGGCTCCCGGCCGGGCGCGCGCCAATGCCACGAACTCCGGCAGCGTCGACGCCTGGACCTTGCCGCCCACCGCGAACACCATGGGCAGCTTCGCCAGCAGCACGATGGGCGCGAAGTCGCGGCGCGGGTCATACGGCAGCTTGGCCACCATGGACGGGTTCACGGCCAGCGTGCCCACATGGCCCAGGATGAGTGTGTAGCCATCGGGAGCGGCGCGCGCCGCTTCCACGGTGGCGATCATCCCCTGCCCGCCGCCCTTGTTTTCCACGATGACCTGCTTGCCCAGATCGCGCGACATCTCCACCGCCACGGCGCGCGCCACCACGTCCGAACTGCCGCCGGGACCGTAGGGCACCAGCAGGCGGATCGGACGTTGCGGCCAGTCCCCGCTCTCGGCGCGCGAGGCTGGCGCCAAAAGCGCCATCAATGGCACGCAGGCCAGTGCAAGGGCGAATTGCCGGCGTAGGCGGCGGACGCGAATCATGAGCTTGTCTCCTGGTATGTGCCGCGCTCGGGGCAGCTTGGAAGACATGATGCGCAGCACTCACAATAGAGTAAAGTGCAAAAATTAGATCAATTCTTGACGAAAACGCATGAAATTCGATTTGGCCGATTTGCGCGCCTTCCTGGCGGTCGCCGACCTGGGCAGCTTCCGCGCCGCCTCCGAAGCCCTGCATCTTTCTCAATCCGCCCTGTCGCGGCGCGCCGACAAGCTGGAGGCCGCGCTAGGCGTGCAGTTGCTGACGCGCACCACCCGCAAGGTCGAACTGACGACCATAGGCCGCGGCTTCGTGCCGCGCGCGCGCAACGTGCTCAACGAGCTTGAAAGCGCCCTGGTCGGCATACAGGACGTGGCCGAACGCCTGTCGGGCCTGGTCACCATCGCTTGCGTGCCTTCCGCGGTCGCCTACTTCCTGCCCGGCGTGATCCGCAGCTACCACGAGCAATACCCGCGCATACGCATCCGGATCATCGATGAGTCCTCGTCGCAGATCCTGACCGCCGTCGCGCGCGGCGATGCCGATTTCGGCCTGACCTACATAGGCGCGAACGACGCCGACATCGAATTCAAACCTTTGCTGGAAGAGCCCTTCGTGGCCGCGGTCAGCCGCCAGCATCCTTTCGCGCAAAGAGAATCGGTCACCTGGGCCGACCTGGACACCCATCCCTACATCAGCCTGGCCCAGGGTAGCGGCAACCGCTTCCTGATAGATCAGGCGCTGGCGCACAGCGGCGTGCGGCCTCGCCATTTCTGCGAAGTCCAACACGTGCCGGCGCTAGTGAGCATGGTCGAGGCCGGCCTGGGGGTAGGCGTCGTGCCACGGTTGGCCATGCCAGCCGGGGAACATGCCGATCTGGTCAGCGTGCCGCTGCGCGAGCCGGCCATCACGCGGACCATAGGATTGATCCATAGCCGGGGCAAGGCGATCAACCCGGTCGCCAAGCTGTTCTATGACCTGCTGGCGGCCAGGGTCGGCGAGCGGCAGGATGTTTGAGCGGCGGCTCCCAGATCAGGACTCGCCGGATCCGGGCGTCGATGCCAGACCGAGCGCGTCCACTACCGCCTTTGCCATCGTGGCGTCTTCGATCGCTTTCGAATGCCGACCGTTCATCAAGGATCGCCTGCCATCTCGCAGAGTCCAACGCCCATTGGGCATGTGGACTCTGCGCTGTTCGCAACCGGGCCCGTGGCTAGCTTCGATGCTCGCGCCGTGAACCAGCAGTTCATGGCTGGTGAGGCCTGCGATCCGCGCCACCACTTTTCGGCGATTGAATCGGAGCAGCGCAGCGTAATCCACCAAACCGAGCAGATCGCGCATCAAGGCATGAATATCCCGAGCCATCTTGCTGATGCTCTTTGCGCATGCGAGCAGGATGATGAAAGCGATGACGTAGAAAAACCCGCGCAAAAACGCGGTCAGTCCATAGAGCAAGACCGATTCCATCGAAAGGGCCTTTCCTTTGGTTGTGGCGACTAGCCAAATTAGTTCCAAAACAACACACCAAACATACAGAGGCAGAGACCACTTCCTGAACTGCTCCCTGCGCAGCGACTTTTGCTCCACAAAAGCCGGGCTGCTTCCAGGTTCGACACCTGCGCTAACGGATGCGTCCAGCATTTCGTCCAGGATTTCATCCTCGTCCACCCGCAGAGCTATCACCCTGCACGCCGCAGGCAGCTCGTCCGCTATGGGCCGCCACCGTGACCAAGCCCCCACAATGCCGACAACCGTGCGGACGAAATCAAGAACCGCAACACCGACAGCGATCGTCAATGATTCCCATGTACTCCAGGAAATGGTTGGCCACAGCGCGTCCAAACCCGTATACGGCGCGCTGGCCAACAAGCCAAAGAACACAATTATCAACAGCACGAAGCGACTGAATACCGCCATCCCTCCAGAGGCGATTTCTTCAATCGTCAACTTCCTCAACGAGACAAATGGCGCAGCAATCGTGACCGCCCTTTCAACCGCGGGATGGTCGGCCGCCATTGCCGCCACTTGGCCGCCATACGAATGACCGATCAGCACCACGGTATTCAGTGGAAACTTGGCCTCATCAAGCCACTTTCTGACGTTCTCCGCAGCGACGCTTCGCGATAACTGCTTGTTTCCAGACTCCCAGCACAGGCCGTACACCGTCAAGCCAGCGGACTCAAGGCCCTTTCGGCATTGAGCCCACCGCGCCCAGTCGTACCTGGGCCCGCTCCAAGTGCCGGGAATAATGAGGGCTGTCCGAAGTCGCTCATGACTTTGGAAAGATTGGCCGCAGGACATCTCACTCAATAGGCGGATACTTGCGGCCTCCATTTCCTGCCCCGTGCGCCGATACGCAAAATTGCGGAATCGGCTACCGGCGGAAAACAGGATGGCGCGGCGATGCTTGAACACGTACATGCACTGATCCGGGATCGAAAAAAGCGCACTCAGCAAAAGCTTCACGCTCCAGATCAAGAAAACGCCGCCACCCGTCGCCAGGAATCCACCCATCAAGGCCAATGGAGTGGCAAGGACAGCAGCTATCGCCGGAGAACTGTGCAAAGGTACGGCCGGGTCCATCTATGCCTGAAGGTTGAAGTAACTAATAGTAAATCAATCTATCAAATTAGATCCTTCGCCACAAGCCGCCTCGAGAGTCTGCTGTGCGCACGATGGCCGCAACATTCCAGGCCAAAAAAAAGCGCCGCCTTCCAGCGACGCTTTATTCAGGGAGTGTCAGCGTCTTACCTCACCTTGCCCTGCTTCCAAGCATCCAGCAGCTTCTCATAAGCAATCGTCTCGCCCTTGGGCTTCTCGTTGGCCAGCTTCTTCCACGGCGCGTGCTGGTCGGACAGCCACTTGCTGGGATCGCTCTTGGCGTTGAGCTTGGGCGCGCACTGCGCCATGCCGGCCCGTTCCAGCCGCGCCATGACTTGGTCCATTTCATTGGCCAGGTTGTCCATGGCGGCCTGCGGGGTCTTTTCGCCGGTGACCGCGGTGGCGACGTTCTTCCACCATAGCTGCGCCAGCTTGGGATAGTCAGGCACGTTGTTGCCAGTGGGCGTCCACGCCACGCGCGCCGGGCTGCGGTAGAACTCGATCAGGCCGCCGTAGTTCGCCGCGTTCTTGGTGAAGAACTCGCTGTTGATGTCGCTGTCGCGGATGAAGGTCAGGCCGGTAATCGACTTCTTCAGCGACACCGACTTGGACGTGACGAACTGCGCGTACAGCCAGGCCGCCGCCATCTTGTCGGGGTTGGTGGACTTGAAGAAGGTCCATGAGCCCACGTCCTGGTAGCCGTTCTGCATGCCGTCCTTCCAGTACGGTCCATACGGCGACGGCGCCATGCGCCACTTCGGCGTGCCGTCGTCGTTGACCACCGGCAGGCCCTTCTTGGTCATGTCGGCGGTGAAGGCCGTGTACCAGAAGATCTGCTGGGCGATCTGGCCCTGGGCGGGCACCGGGCCGGATTCCGAGAAGGTCATGCCCATGGCCTGCTGCGGCGCGTACTTCTTCATCCAGTCCACGTACTTGGTCAGGGCGTAGACGGCGGCCGGGCTGTTGGTGGCGCCGCCGCGCGCAACCGACGCCCCCACCGGGGTGCACTTGTCGTCCGCCACGCGGATGCCCCACTCGTCCACCGGCATGCCGTTGGGCAGGCCCTTGTCGGCAGCGCCGGCCATGGACAGCCAGGCATCGGTGAAGCGCCAGCCCAGCGACGGGTCCTTCTTGCCGTAGTCCATGTGGCCATAGACCTTCTTGCCGTCCAGTTCCTTGACGTCGTTGGAGAAGAAGTCGGCGATGTCCTCGTAGGCGGACCAGTTGGTGGGCACGCCGAGTTCGTAGCCGTACTTGGCCTTGAACTTGCCCTTCAGGTCCTGGCGCGCGAACCAGTCGGCGCGGAACCAGTAGACGTTGGCGAACTGCTGGTCGGGCAGCTGATAGAGCTTGCCGTCGGGCGCGGTGGTGAACTTGGTGCCGATGAAATCCTTGAGGTCCAGGTTAGGATTGGTCCACTCCTTGCCCGCGCCCGCCATGTAGTCCGACAGCGGCAGGATGGCGCCGTAGCGGTAGTGCGTGCCGATCAGGTCCGAATCGGAAATCCAGCCGTCGTAGATCGACTTGCCGGACTGCATGGAAGTCTGCAGCTTCTCGACCACGTCGCCTTCCTGGATCAGGTCGTGGTTGACCTTGATGCCGGTGATCTCGGCGAAGGCCTTCGCCAAAGTCTTGGACTCGTACTCGTGCGTGGTGATGGTTTCGGACACCACGCTGATTTCGTTCACCCCTTTAGCCTTGAGCTTGGCGGCGGCGTCGATGAACCATTTCATCTCGGCCATCTGCTGGTCCTTGGACAGCGATGAAGGCTGGAACTCCGAATCGACCCACTTCTTCGCTTCCGGTTCGCCGGCCCAGGCCGCCGAAGTTCCGATCAGGGCGATAGCGGCCGCCATGGCGTGCATGCGCAATTTCATGACCTGTCTCCTCGATAAATCTTCCCCATCGTTTGCTGCGGACCGCTGGCCGGGGAAGATGCTGGCCGATAGTCCTTCCACTACCTCTTTAATATGCAAGGGGTCTGGCGCCCCTCTTCAGCCTTTCCGCATGACGAAGGCCAGCAGCAGCATGGACGCGATGAAGCTGATCCACACCGATGGCGGCTCGTCCAGTGAAAACCATTCCGCCGCCTTCTGGCCGAGCCCCAGGAATGCCAGGTTGAGCCAGGCCGCGGCCATCAGGCCGATGAACAGGCGGTCGCCGCGGGTGGTGCGCAGGGGCAGGAAACCCTTGCGCTCCGTCGTGGGCGATTTCAATTCCCAGACCGTCATGCCGACCAGCATCAAAACGATGCAGGAAAAGAACACGGCGACGGGCGTGGTCCATACCATCCAGCTGAACATGATCGAGTTCTCCCGGTATCCCTTGCGCCTACACCCGGCCCATCGCGAAACCCTTCGCGATGTAATGCCGCACGAACCAGATCACGATGCCGCCCGGCACGATGGTCAGCACGCCGGCCGCCGCCAGCACGCCCCAGTCCATGCCGGAAGCCGACACGGTGCGGGTCATGGTGGCGACGATGGGCTTGGCGTTGACCGAGGTCAGCGTGCGCGCCAGCAGCAGTTCCACCCAACTGAACATGAAGCAGAAGAACGCGGCCACGCCCACGCCCGACTTGATCAACGGCAGGAAAATGGTCAGGAAAAAGCGCGGGAAGGAATAGCCGTCGACATAGGCGGTCTCGTCGATTTCGCGTGGCACGCCGGACATGAAGCCCTCCAGGATCCACACCGCCAGCGGCACGTTGAACACCAGGTGCGCCAGCGCCACCGCCAGGTGCGTATCCATCAGGCCGAACGAGCTGTACAGCTGGAAGAACGGCAGCAGGAACACCGCGGGCGGCGTCATGCGGTTGGTCAGCAGCCAGAAGAACACATGCTTGTCGCCGATGAAGCGGTAGCGCGAGAACGCGTAGGCCGCCGGCAGCGCCACGGCCAATGAAATCACCGTGTTGATGACCACGTAGATCAGCGAGTTGATGTAGCCGGAGTACCAGGCTGGGTCGGTGAAGATGGTGCGGTAGTGCTCGAAGGTGAAGTCGCGCGGCCACAGCGTCAGGGAGCTGACGATTTCGGTATTGGTCTTGAACGACATGTTCAGCATCCAGTACAGCGGCAGGATGGCGAACACCAGATACAGGGTCAGGAAGACGCTGCGCCAGCGGGAATTTTTCTCACGCATTTGCGCGCTCCTCGTCAAAGCCGCCGGTGGTGCCGGCGCGCTGCATCCAGTTGTAGAGGATGAAGCACAAGAGCAGGATGATCAGGAAATAGACGATCGAAAACGCAGCCGCCGGCCCCAGGTCGAACTGGCCCACCGCCTTCTGCGTCAGGTACTGCGACAGGAAAGTGGTGGCGTTGCCCGGCCCGCCGCCCGTCAGCACGAAGGGCTCGGTGTAGATCATGAAGCTGTCCATGAAGCGCAGCAGCACCGCGATCATGAGCACGCCGCGCATCTTGGGCAGCTGGATGTAGCGGAACACCGCCAGGCGCGAGGCGCCGTCGATGCGGGCGGCCTGGTAATAGGCGTCCGGGATGGCGCGCAGGCCGGCGTAGCAAAGCAACGCCACCAGCGGCGTCCAGTGCCAGACGTCCATGATCAGCACCGTGATCCAGGCATCGAAATCGTTGCCGGTGTAGTTGTAGTCCACCCCCAGCCAGGACAGCGTGGCGCCCAGCAGACCGATGTCGGTGCGCCCGAACACCTGCCAGATGGTGCCGACCACGTTCCACGGGATCAGCAGCGACAGCGCGATGATCACCAGCACCGCTGACGCGCGCCAGCCGCTGGCCGGCATGGACAAGGCCAGCAGGATGCCCAGCGGAATCTCGATGGCCAGCACCGCCAGCGAAAAGCCGATCTGGCGGAACAGCGCGCCATGCAGCTCTTCGTCCTGCAGCACGGCGGCATACCACTCGGTGCCGACGAAGACGCGGCGTTCGGGCGAGATGATGTCCTGTACCGAGTAGTTGACGATGGTCATCAGCGGCAGGATGGCCGAGAACGCCACGCACAGCACCACGGGCAGGACCAGGAACCAGGCCCGGTGATCTATGGGTTTCATCGGATCAGCTCCTCGTTGCGGTAGAAGCAGGTGTGCGGATTCACGACCGACAGCCAGACCGTGCCGCCGGCGGCGGCCGGAACGATGTTGCTGCCCAGCCTGGCCCGCACCGGCGTGCCCTCGAAATCCGCCACCAGCAGCGTGTACGTGCCTACGTCCTGTACCCGCTCCACGCGCATGGCCACGGCGCCAGGCGCGCCCGGCTCGGTGATGCGCAGGTACTCCGGACGCACGCCCAGTTTCACGGGACCCGCGCCGTCCAGCTTGGCCGCCATCTCCGCCGGGACCCCGGCGACGCGGCTCTTGCCCACTTCCAGCCCGCCGTCGCGCCATTGCGCCGGCAGGAAGTTCATGCCCGGCGAACCGATGAAATGGCCCACGAAGGTGTGCGCCGGCCGCTGGAACAGGTCATCCGCCGAACCGACCTGCACCGCGCGGCCGCGCGCCATCACCATGACCTCGTCGGCGAAGGTCAGGGCCTCGGTCTGATCGTGCGTCACGTAGATCAGCGTCAGCTTGAACTCGTGGTGGATTTCCTTGAGCTTGCGGCGCAGCTCCCATTTGAGCTGCGGATCGATGACGGTCAGCGGCTCGTCGAACAGGATCGCCGACACGTCGCTGCGCACCAGTCCGCGCCCCAGCGAGATCTTCTGCTTGGCGTCGGCGGTGAGGCCGCTGGCGCGCCGGTCCAGCACATTGGACATTTCCAGCATCTCGGCGATGCGCCCGACGCGCTCGCGGATGAGCTTGGGCGCCATGCCGCGGTTGCGCAGCGGAAATGCCAGGTTCTCGGCCACCGTCATGGTGTCGTACACCACCGGGAACTGGAACACCTGGGCGATGTTGCGCGCCTGCGGCGTCTTGTCGGTGACGTCCTGGCCGTCGAACAGGATGCGCCCGTGCGACGGCCGCAGCAGGCCAGACACGCAATTGAGCAAGGTGGTCTTGCCGCAGCCCGACGGCCCCAGCAAGGCATAGGCGCCACCATCCCTGAAGGTGAAGGCCAGCGGCAGCAGGGCGTAGTCCTCGTCGGTCTTGGGATCGGCCACGTAGGAATGGGACAGGTCCAGCTCGATCTGCGCCATCAGGCCGTCTCCCCCGCGCCCACCGGCTGCCGGGGCGCGGCCAGCAGCGCGCCGCCCGCGCCGAAGGCATAGGTCTGCGCCGGGTCGAAGTACAGCTGCACGCGATGGTCCAAGGTATAGCGGTGTACGCCGGGCAGTTGCGCCACCACGTCGCCCGCCGGCGTCTGCGCGTGCACGAAGGTGTCCGACCCGGAAATCTCGGCCAGTTTCACCACGCCTGGCAGCACGATGTGGCCCGGCCGCGCTTCCACGTCCAGCGCGCCGGCGCGCAGGCCGGCGGTGATGTCCGCATCGGCGCCTGACGGCAGCGCCCGTTCGACCGCCACGTCTCCTTGCAGGACGAAGCCGGTAGCCGTGCGCTTGGCGGAGAACAGGTTCATGGGCGGATCGCTGAAGGCGCGCGCCACGCGTATGGAGTTGGGCCGGTGGAAGACTTCGGCCGTGGGGCCGTATTGCAGCAATTCGCCGGCGTCGAGCACCGCGGTGTGGCCGCCCAGTAACAGGGCCTCGCCCGGTTCGGTGGTGGCGTAGACCACCGTGGAACGCCCTTCGGCGAACAATTCGGAAAGTTCGTCGCGCAATTCCTCGCGCAGCTTGTAGTCCAGATTGACCAGGGGCTCGTCCAGCAGGATCAGCGGCGCGTCCTTGGCCAGGGCGCGCGCCAGCGCCACCCGTTGCTGCTGTCCGCCGGACAGTTCCGAGGGATAGCGTTCCAGCAGATGGTCGATATGCAGCCGCGCCGCCATGGCGCGGACCTTTTCGGCAATGTCGCCCGCCCCGCGCAGCTTGAGCGGCGAGGCGATGTTGTCGTAGACCGACATGGACGGGTAATTGATGAACTGCTGGTAGACCATGGCGACGTTGCGCTGCCGCACCGGCACGCCGGTCACGTCGGCGCCATCGGCCAGCACGCGGCCTTCGGTGGGCCGGTCCAGTCCGGCCATGATGCGCATCAGCGAGGTCTTGCCCGCCAGGGTGGCCCCCAGCAATACCGTCATGGCGCCCGCGACGGGGGCCAGGCTCATGGGATACAGGTGCGTCTGCGAGCCGGCCCGCAAACCTATCCTGTCCAAGTTCAGCTGCATCTGGTCTCCTCTACCTACTAATACGTCCCTGTTTTTTACGGTGGACTTCGGTATTCGGTACAGCGGCTCGGCCTGCATTCAATCGAACAACAGGATGAGCATACTCTTTCAGATAGCTTTCGTTTATTGTGCGTTTTACTCAAGAAGCGAACAAAAAACAATCTTGCGGCGCGTCATTATTTTTCGCTTTTGTTGTTTTACTATACGAACATGACACTGAACCCCAGACAGAGCGCCCTGATCGAAATGGTGCGGGCCCAAGGCTCGGCTTCGATCGAGGAACTCGCCAAACGCTTTGACGTCACGCTGCAGACGGTGCGGCGCGACGTCAACATTCTTTCCGAAGCGGGCTTGCTGTCGCGCTTCCATGGCGGTGTGCGCATCGAAGCGTCCACCATCGAGAACATCGCCTACCGCAAGCGCCAGGGCCTGCACGCCGCCGGCAAGCAGCGCATCGCCGAAGCCGTGGCGCGCGCCGTGCCCGACGGCTGTTCGCTGATCCTGAACATCGGCACCACCACCGAAGCCATCGCGCGCGCCCTGCTGCGCCACCGCGGCCTGCGCGTCATTACCAACAACCTGCACGTCGCCGACATCCTCTCGGACAACCCGGACTGCGAAGTCATCGTGGCCGGCGGCGTGGTGCGTTCGCGCGACCGCGGCATCGTCGGCGAAGCCACCATGGACTTCATCCGCCAGTTCAAGGTCGACATCGGCCTGATCGGCATTTCCGGCATCGAGGCCGACGGCACCCTGCGCGACTACGACTTCCGCGAAGTGCGGGTCGCGCGGACCATCATCGAACAATCGCGCGAAGTCTGGCTGGCCGCCGACAGCAGCAAATTCAAGCGCCAGGCCATGGTGGAACTGGCGCACATCTCGCAAATCGACCGCTTCTTCACCGATGCGCATCCGCAAGAGCCGCTGGCCCAGGTCCTGCTGGACGCTGGCGTGCGCTGCGACGTCGCGGCCGCCCCGAATACCTTGAAGCAAACACCTTGAATCCCATGAACCAACCGCTAGCCTCCGTCGCCCCGCCCGACCGCAACCGCCTCCTGAACACGCTGGACAACACGCACTCCTGGGACGTGATTGTCATCGGCGGCGGAGCCACCGGCCTGGGCACGGCCGTCGACGCCGCTTCGCGCGGCTATCGCACCCTGCTGATCGAAGGCGCGGACTTCGCCAAGGGCACTTCCAGCAAGGCCACCAAGCTGGTGCATGGCGGCGTGCGCTATCTGGCGCAGGGCAACGTCAGCCTGGTGCGCGAAGCGCTGCATGAACGCGGCCTGCTCAACCGCAATGCGCCGCACCTGGTGTGGCCGCTGGGCTTCGTGGTGCCGGCCTACAACCTGTTCGACCAGCCCTTCTACGGCGTCGGCCTGAAGATGTACGACATGCTGGCCGGCAAGCTGAACCTGGCGCCCAGCCGCTGGCTGTCGCGCCGCGACACGCTGGCCAACGCGCCGACCCTGGCCGAGAACGTGCAGGGCAAGAACCTCAAGGGCGGCGTGCTGTATTACGACGGCCAGTTCGACGACGCGCGCCTGGCGATGAGCCTGATGCGCACGCTGTTCGACCTGGGCGGCACGGCGGTGAACTACATGCGCGCCACCGGCCTGACCATGACGGGCGGCAAGGTCGACGGCGTGACGGTGCAGGACGCGATCGGCGGCGCCAGCTTCACGCTGCGCGCGCGCTGCGTGGTCAACGCCACCGGCGTCTGGGTAGACGCGGTACGCCGCATGGAAGACAAGAATGCGCAGACCATGGTCGCGCCCAGCCAGGGCGTGCACCTGACCTTGCCGCAGGACTTCCTGCCGGGCAAGCGCGCCATCCTGATCCCCAAGACCGACGACGGCCGCGTGCTGTTCGTGGTGCCATGGAACGGCCACACCATCGTCGGCACCACCGATACGCCGCGCGACGACCTGCCGCTGGATCCGCAGGCCGGCGCCCAGGACGTGGATTTCATCCTGAGCACGGCGGCGCGCTATCTCAGCCGCAAGCCCACGCGCGATGACGTCACCAGCGTCTGGGCCGGGCTGCGTCCGTTGGTCAAGGCCACCGGCGAAGCCTCCACAAAGTCGCTGTCGCGCGAGCACACCATCCTGGTGTCCAAGGCCGGGCTGGTGACCGTCACCGGCGGCAAATGGACCACCTACCGCCGCATGGCGCAGGACGTGGTGGACACGGCCATCCAGCACCAGCTGCTGACGCAGGCTACCTGCCGCACGGAATCGCTGCCGCTGCACGGCGCGACGGGCCTGGCGCCCTCGCAGGAACATGCCGGTACGCCGGACAGCTACTACGGCAGCGACCTGCCCGCCTTGAAGGCGCTGCCTGGCGCCGAACGCATGCTGGTCAAGAGCAGCGGCCTGTCGGAGGCGCACGTGCGTTTCGCCGCGCGCTACGAACTGGCGCGCAGCGCCGAGGACGTGCTGGCGCGACGCAACCGCGCCCTGTTCCTGGACGCCGAGGCTGCGATGCTGGCCGCGCCGGAAGTGGCGCGCATCCTGGCGGAAGAGCTGGGACACGATGCCGCCTGGCAGCAGCGCACCTTGCAGGACCTTGAAGTGGTCGCGGCGAATTACCGTCTCAAATAGCGCGGTGGGCCATGGGTCGCGCATGCTTGCGAGCGGCTTTCTTGCGCTCGCTCTCACGCGCCGCACCCATCGCCTACGGGACTCTTAGCCGGCTCTTCTGGATCATCGCCTCGAACGTGCGCAGCAGCGCCGGGTCGCACTTGGAGCCGGCCTCCTGGTTCAGGATGCGCATGATTTCCGCGTGCGTGCGCGCGGGGTGATAGGGCCGCGCGTCACCCAGGGCGTCGTAGGAATCGGCCAGCGAAATGATGCGCGAATGCAGCGGGATGTCCTCGCCGGACAGGCCGGCCGGATAGCCCGAACCGTCGAAATGCTCGTGGTGGTGGCGCACTGCCAGCGCGATCAACTCGCGCTGCGGAATATCGCTGTGCATGATGATGTCGGCGCCCGCCGCGGCGTGCGCCTTCATGATTTCCCAATCGTCCGGGTCCAGCCGCTTGGGGGAATACAGCACGCGGTCCGGCGTGCCGATCTTGCCGATGTCGTGCAGGCGGGCGGCAACCGCGATCGCCTCCTGCTCCGCTTCGGGCAGGCCGCAGGCCCCGGCCAGCGCCACGCTCAGCGCAACAACTCTTTCAGAATGGCGGCCTGTGGCCGGGTCGCGCGCCCGCATGGCGGCGAACAAGGCCGCCACGCAGGAACCAGCAGGATATTCGGGTACGTCTGGAGGCATCGGTCATCGCGCGCAAGCGGATCGTGCCGCGTTGCGCCGTATCAAAAGGTCGCGATTCTGACACATTGCGCAGCAATCCTTGCCGATCAGATGCCGCGCCCCAGGGCAAAGCAGAGCCGGGCCGTCCGCAGGCTTGCCGCGCAGCGGACCCGGCTGCGCCCAGCCTCAGCCCTTCAACCTGTCCAGCAGCGCCTTCGCCACGCCCACGGAAGACGCTGGATTCTGGCCCGTGACCAGCAGGCCATCGCCGACCACATGCGGCTGCCAATCGGGACCGCTGGTGTACAGCCCGCCCAACTGCTTGAGTTCATCCTCCATCAGGAACGGGACCACGTCGCTCAGCTGCACTGCGGCCTCTTCCGCATTGGAAAACCCGGTGACCTGCCTGCCCTGCACCAGCGGCTTGGCGTCGGCCGTCTTGGCATGGCGCAGCACGCCGGGCGCATGGCACACGGCCGCCACCGGCTTGCCCGCCGCCAGCATGGTTTCGATCAGCGCGACCGAATTCGGATCTTCCGCCAGATCCCATAAAGGGCCGTGGCCGCCGGGATAGAACACGGCGTCGTAATCGGCCGCCTGCACCTGCGCAAGCCGCAGCGTGGCGGCCAGTTGGCGCTGCGCGTCCTGGTCCTGGCGAAAGCGCCGCGTATCGTCGGTCTGGACGTCGGGATCGTCGCTCTTGGGATCCAGCGGCGGTTGTCCGCCCGCGGGCGACGCCAGCGTGACCTTGGCGCCCGCGTCGACGAACGCGTAATACGGCGCGGCGAATTCCTCCAGCCAGAATCCGGTCTTGCGGCCGGTGTTGCCCAGCGTGTCGTGGGAAGTCAGCACGATCAGGATGTTCATGTGGCGCTCCTTTCATCCGGGCCGACGCGCACGATGCGCTTGCCGGCGTTTTCACCCTTGAGCAGCCCGATCAGGCCGCGCGGCGCGTTTTCCAGCCCATCGACCACGTCCTCGCGGTATTTGATGCGGCCTTGCTTGATCAAGCCTTCCATCGCCTCGCGGAATTCGCCGTAGCGGTGCGCGTACTCGTTGAAGATGATGAAGCCCTGCATCTTGAGGCGCTTGGTGAGGATGGTGCGCATCAGCAGGCCCAGGCGGTCCGGCCCCTGCGGCTGGCTGGTGGCGTTGTAGGCCGAGATCAGGCCGCAGACCGGTATCCGCGCGCGCGGATTCAAAAGCGGCAGCACCGCGTCGAAGACCGCGCCGCCCACGTTTTCGAAATACACGTCGATGCCCTGCGGCACGGCGCGCGCCAGGCGGCCCGGCAGATCGGGCGCCTTGTGGTCCAGGCAGTCGTCAAAACCCAGTTCCTGGACTACGTAGCGGCACTTGTCCGGGCCGCCGGCGATGCCGACCACTTTGCAGCCGTGGATCTTGGCGATCTGGCCGACCACCGCGCCGACCGCCCCGCTGGCCGCGGCCACCACCACGGTCTCGCCCGCCTTGGGCTGGCCGATGTCCAGCAGGCCCATGTAGCCGGTGAAGCCCGGCATGCCCAGCACGCCCAGCGAATAGGACGGGTGCTCGGGATCGGGCCCCAGGCGCAGCAGGCCGGCGCCGTCGGACAGGGCGTAGTCCTGCCAGCCGGATTGCGCCAGCACCCACTCGCCCGGGCGGTAGTCGGGGTGGTTGGAGGCCTCGACCCGCGTGACGGTGCCGCCGACCATGACCGCGCCGACCTGCACCGGTTCGGCATAGGACGGCGCGTCGCTCATGCGGCCGCGCATATAGGGATCGAGTGACAGGTACACGGTGCGCAGCAGCACCTGGCCTGGCCCCGGTTGCGGAACTTCGCCGGTTTCCAGGCGGAAATCGCTGTCGGCCGGCTCGCCCTGCGGGCGCGCGGCGAGCACGATGCGACGGTTGATGGAAGACGATTGCGGCATGACGGTCCAGCCTCCTGCAAGGAAGCCGCCCGGGCCTTGCGGGAACAGCCCGGGTGGCGGGATGGGTACCGGGCCATTACACCATCGATGCTCGCGCGGCCGACATGTAACCCTGGCCGCTGCCCCTCTTTTAATTAATTAATAATTTAATTAACATGCACCGCATGTGTCCTGAACCCCGCTCCGATTCCTCCGCGCCCGCTCGCCGGCCGGGCCGTCCGCCGCGCCCCGACAACGCCGCCGCGCGCGCCAATCTGCTGGACGTCGCCACCGGCCTGTTCGCCGCCCAGGGCGTCGCGGCCACCACGCTGACGCATATCGCGCAGCGCGCCGGCGTCACCTCGGCAATGGTGCACTACTACTTCAAGAGCCGCGACCAACTGATAGACGCGGTGGTGGAGGAGCGGATCCTGCCGGTCATCGGCTTCGTCTGGTCGCCCGTGCCGCAGGCGCAGGACCCGGCTGCCGACCCTGCGGCCGCCGTGCGGGCCTTCATCACCGAGGTTGTCGGCCGCCTGGTGCAAAGCGCCGCCGAGCGCCCCTGGCTGCCCGCCTTGTGGCTGCATGAGGTCGTCAATGAAGGCGGCCAATTGCGTGACCGCGTGCTGCGCCATCTGCCTGCCGAACGCCTGCAGACTCTGATCGGCCTGATCGCCGAAAGCCAACGCAAGGGCGCCATCACGCCGGGCGTGGAGCCGCGCCTGGTGTTTCTTTCCATCCTGGGCCTGACCCTGCTGCCGCTTGCCACCTCCAGCCTGTGGCGGCGCGTGCTGCAGGACGACGCGCAGGCGCAATCCATCGACACCCGCGCGATCGCGGCGCACGCGATCGCCATGCTGACGGGCGGCCTGTTCTCGCCGTCCGTTTCGATTTCCGCTCCTCCAGGACGCTGACCATGCGCATCCATCCCGTCTTGCGCCGCCCCCTGCCCGCCAGCGCGCTGGCCTTGCTTGCCCTGGGCGGCTGCGGCAAGGAAGACCACGCCTTCTTCCAGGGCTACGCCGAAGGCGAATACGTCTACGTGGCATCCTCCGAGGCCGGCAGGCTGGCCGAACTGCCGGTGCGGCGCGGCCAGCAAGTGGCGGCCGACGCGCCGCTGTTCGCGCTGGAGGCCACGCGCGAAACCGCGGCGCGCGACCAGGCCAGCGCGCAACTGGCCGCCGCCGTGGCGCAGCAGGAAGACATTGCCACCGGCAAACGCCCGGCGGAAGTCGACGTCAGCCGCGCCCAGCTGGCGCAGGCCGAGGCCGCCAGCCGCCGCTCCGCGGCGCAACTGCGGCGCGACACCGACCAGTTCCGCATCGGCGGCATCGCCCGCGCGCAGCTGGACGACAGCCGCGAGCAGGCGCAGTCGGACGCGGCGCGGGTACGCGAACTGCAGGCCCAGCTGGAAGTGGCCAGCCTGCCCGGCCGCGACGAACAGCGCCGCGCCCAGGCCGCCGAGGTCGATGCGGCCAAGGCCGCCCTGGCCCAGGCCGAATGGACGCTGGCGCAGAAGCGCCTGGCCGCGCCGGCCGCGGGACTGGTGTTCGACACGCTCTATCGCGTGGGCGAATGGGTGCCCGCAGGCAGTCCGGTGGTCAGCCTGTTGCCGCCGGGCAATATCAAGGTGCGCTTCTTCGTGCCGGAGGAAGCTCTCGGCGCGCTCAAGATGGGCCAGCAGGCCACCGTGCGCTGCGACGCCTGCGGCGATCCCATTCCCGTGCGCATCGACTACATCTCGACTCAGGCCGAGTACACGCCGCCCGTGATCTACAGCCGCGAAAGCCGCAGCAAGCTGGTGTACATGGTGCAGGCCCGGCCCGCGCCCGAGGCCGCCGCGCGGCTGCACCCAGGTCAGCCAGTGGAGGTGACGCAGCAATGAACGCGCCGGCCGCCACGCAAGCGTCCAACGGGCAATACGTCATCGACGTGCACGGGCTGAACAAGCGCTTCGGCGACAAGCACGTCGTCAACGACGTGTCGCTGCAGGTGCGCGAGGGCGAGATCTTCGGCTTCCTGGGTCCCAACGGCAGCGGCAAGACCACCTGCATCCGCCTGATGTGCGGCCTGCTGACGCCGGACTCGGGCAGCGGCACTTGCCTGGGCTACGACATCCTGCGCGACAGCGAGCAGATCAAGCGGCACGTCGGCTACATGACGCAGAAGTTCTCCTATTGGGACGATCTGACCATACGCGAGAACCTGGATTTCGTGGCGCGCATGTATGGCATGCCGGACCGCAAAGCCACCGTGGACCGCGCGCTGGAAGACCTGGGCCTGCAAAGCCGCGCCAAACAGCTGACCGGATCCTTGTCCGGCGGCTGGAAGCAGCGCCTGGCGCTGGCGGCCTGCCTGCTGCATCGGCCGAAACTGCTGCTGCTGGACGAACCCACCGCCGGCGTGGACCCGACCGCCCGCCGCGACTTCTGGGAGCAGTTGCATGAGCTGGCGGCGCGCGGCATATCGGTGCTGGTCAGCACGCACTACATGGACGAAGCCGAGCGCTGCCACAAGCTGGCCTATATCTCTTACGGCAAGCTGCTGACGCAGGGCACGGCCGAAGACGTCATCGCCGAACAGGGCCTGACCACATGGGCCATCCACGGCCACAACCTGGTGCCGCTGGCGCAGCGGCTGCGCGGCGCGCCGGGCGTGGACCAGACCGTGGCCTTCGGCTCCGCCCTGCACATCAGCGGCCGCGACGCGGCGCTGCTGGAACGCACGCTGCGGGATGCCATTGCCGGCCAGGACCTGAGCCTGGAACGCATCGACACCAGCCTGGAGGACGTCTTCATCTACCTGATGAAGCGTTCCACCGACAATTTCGCGAGCCCGCCATGATGCGCCATCTGCAAGGCTTTTCCTGGTCGCGCTGGTGGAGCATGGTGCTCAAGGAGTTCCTGCAGCTGCGCCGCGACCGCATCACCTTCGGCATGATCGTGGGCCTGCCCATCATGCAGCTGGCGCTGTTCGGCTACGCCATCAACACCAATCCCAAGCAGATGCCGACGGCGGTCATCACCGCCGACCACAGCCCCTTCACGCGCAGCTTCGTCGCGGCGATGAAATCGTCGGACTACTTCCACATCATCGAGGAACTGGACACCGAAGAGGCCGGACGCACGGCGCTGGCCCAGGGCCGCGTGCTGTTCGTGCTGACCATACCGCCGGACTTCAGCCGCAAGCTGCTGCGCGGCGAGCGTCCGGCGCTGCTGATCGAGGCCGACGCCACCGACCCCATGGCGACCGGATTGGCCCTGGGCGCGGCCACGCAGCTGTCGCAGGCGGTGGCGACCAAGGACCTGACCGGCCCGCTGGCCAGCCTGGCGGGCGGCCAGCCGCCCTTCGACGTATTGGTGCACCAGCTCTACAACGAAGAGCAGATCTCGCAGTACAACACCGTGCCCGGCCTGATGGGCGTGATCCTGACCATGACGCTGGTGATGATGACCGGCCTGGCCATGACGCGCGAGCGCGAACGCGGCACCATGGAAAACCTGCTGGCCATGCCGGTGCGGCCGCTCGAAGTGATGACGGGCAAGATCGTGCCTTACATCGCGATCGGCCTGATCCAGTCCAGCATCATCCTGCTGGCCGCGCACTTCGTGTTCCACGTGCCATTCCTGGGGTCGCTGCTGGCCGTGTACCTGTCGGCGCTGGTGTTCGTCGCCGCCAACCTGACGGTGGGCATCACGCTGTCGTCGCTGGCGCAGAACCAGTTGCAGGCCATGCAGCTGACCATGTTTTATTTCCTGCCCAATATGCTGCTGTCCGGCTTCATGTTCCCGTTCCAGGGCATGCCGCTGTGGGCGCAATACCTGGGCAACCTGCTGCCCCTGACCCATTTCAACCGGCTGATCCGCGGCATCCTGCTCAAGGGCAATGGCTGGTGGGACCTGTGGCCCAGCATCTGGCCGCTGCTGCTGTTTACCTTGGTCGTGATGACCGCCGCCGTGAAGTTTTACCGCCGCACCCTGGATTGAACCGCCATGTCCCGCCCCACGCCCCTGCCCCTTCCGTCCGCCGCCACGCACAGGCTGGCCGCGCCGGTCCTGTGCGCGCTGCTCGCGGGCTGCGCGGTCGGACCGGACTTCGAGCGGCCTGCGCCGCCGCAGGTCGACGCCTACGCCGCGCCGCGCGCGTCCGCCCCTTCCGCGGACGCGCAACGCCTGCAGGCCGGCGCCGACATCCCCGCGCAATGGTGGCGGCTGTTCCGTTCCGAGGCGCTGGATCAGCTGGTGCGGCAGGCGCTGCAAGCCAGCCCCACTCTGGAGCAGGCGCGCGCGCGCTTGCGTCAGGCCGGTGAAGACCTGAACGCCGAAACCGGCGGCCGCATGCTGCCCCAGGTCGACGGCAACCTGTCGGTGACGCGACAAAAGGTGGATCCGTCGGCCTTCGGCGTGCCGGTAGCCGAGCAGCCCGCGCCCTTCACGCTCTACAACGCGTCCATCGACGTGTCCTACACGCTGGACGTGTTCGGCGGCAACCGCCGCGCGCTGGAAGGGCTGAGCGCGCAGGTCGACTACCAGGCGCATGAGCTGCAGGCCGCGCGCATGTCGCTGGCCGCCAATGTGGTCACCGCCGCCATCCGCCAGGCCGACCTGGACGAACGCCTGGCCGACACCCGCGAGCTGCTGGCGGCCCAAGTGCGGCAGCAGGACATCATGCGCCAGCGCCAGCAGGCGGGCGGCGTTTCCGAGGCTGATTTGCGCAATCAGGAACTGCTGGTCGCGCAGACGCGGGCGACGCTGCCGCCGCTGGAGTACCAGCTGGCGCAGGCCACGCACCAACTGGCGGCCTACCTGGGCCTGGCGCCGGCCGATCTGCGTACCGCGCCGCTGCGGTTGGCCGATCTGACGCTGCCCGCCGACGTGCCCACCGGCGTGCCCTCGGCCTTGACGCGCCAGCGCCCCGACATCCTTGCCGCCGAAGCGCTCTGGCACCAAGCCTCGGCCAACGTCGGCGTGGCCGTCGCCAACCAGTATCCGCAGTTCACCCTAACCGCCAGCTTCGGTTCGCAACGCACCCGCGTGGGCGACCTGTCTAATGGCCTGAACGTCTGGAGCCTGGGCCTGGGACTGGTCCAGCCGCTGTTCCACGGCGGCGAACTGCGCGCGCGCACACGCTCGGCCGAGGCCGCCTACGATGCGGCTGCCGCCGGATACCGGCAAACAGTGTTGGAGGGCTTTCGCCAAGTGGCCGACGCCTTGCGCGCGGTACAGACGGACGGCGATGCCTACCAGGCCAGCGACGAGGCGTGGCGCCGCGCCGACCAGGCCGAGCGCATCGCGCAAGGCCGCTACCAGGCCGGCGGCATCAGCCACTTGAGCCTGCTGGACAGCCAGCGCCAGCTGTTGCAGACACGCATCGCGCGCACCGCCGCGGACGCGGCCCGCCATGCCGACACCGCCGCCCTGTTGCAGGCGCTGGGCGGCGGCTGGTGGAACGAAGCGCCCGGCGGCGCACCATAACGGTGCCGTCCATGCGCAATGCGTAACCATGTCCGAGAATTCGGGTAAGAAACTGGTGTTGTGCGAGGTTTAGGAAATCGCTGTATCCGATGCATCATGCATGCGCTCATGCTGCACAGACACAACGATTCATGAATGACCTACTAGACCTGATCGTCTTCTCTCCCGCCCCCGGAGTACGCGCGCAGCGCAGCGCGGCGCTGGCGGAAATGGGCTTCTCGCCCCGGCCGTGCGAAGACTCCAACAGCCTGTTCCGGCTGTTCCAGGCCCACCGCACTCCATTGCTGGTGATGGAAGCCGGACTTTCCGAGCTCTGCATGGCCGTGGCCGGCCTGCGCGCCATGGACACCACCGCCGGCATCGTCGCCGTGTCCACCTTCGATTCCCCTGAAAACCGCATCCTCGGCCTGCATTGCGGCGCCGACGTCTGCCTGCCGCCCGATGTATGCGCCGCGGAAATCGCAGCCGCGCTGCAAGCGCTGGTACGTCGGATACCCGCCGCCAGGCGCGCCGCGGACGCCGAGCCGCGCCCGGCGCAAGCCGCGCCAAGCGAAGCCCCCGGCAAATGGCAGTTCCATGACGCGGCCTGGACCCTGGTCAGTCCGCAAGGCACGCGGCTGGCATTGACGCTGGCCGAGCGGGAGTTCCTGCTCAAGCTGACGGCTTCCGCCGATAAGCGCCTGCCGCGCGCCGACGCGGCCAGCACCGACACGCACGGCGGCCACGAATCGATGCGCCGCACCGACGTGCTGGTCAGCCGCCTGCGGCGCAAGGCGCAAGACCTGAACCTGGAACTGCCGATCCGCACGGTCTGGGGCTGGGGCTACGCCTTCACCGGAGAAATCTGAGACCGCAGGCCCGGCCCCGCGGGCGCGCCCGCCGCCGCGGCCCGCGGCGGGCGTATCATGCGGCGTACGAGGCCGATTCCCGGCCTGCGCCCGCCACGCTCCCTCCTTCGCGCCCGACATGGAAGTCTTCGAACGCCTGCAAGCCCTGCTTGCCCTGAACCAGGCCCGCTACCGCCTGATTGAACACCCCGCGGCCGGCCGCTCCGTCGAGGTCGCGGCGATCCGCGGCACCGAGGTCAGCCAGGGCGCCAAGGCGCTGGTGTGCCGCGTGAAGATATCGTCCAATCAGCGCAAGAACGTGCTGGCGGTGTTCCCTGCCGACAAGCAGGCCGACCTGGACGCCATCGCCCGCGCGGCGGGCGGCAAGAAGGCCTCGCTGGCGTCGCAGGACTTGGCGCGCGAACTCACCGGCTGCGAAATCGGCGCCATCCCGCCTTTCAGCTTCAACCCCGAACTGCACCTGCTGGTGGATCCCAGCCTGCGCCTGCGCCATGGTGAAATCGTGTTCAATGCGGGGCGTCTGGACGCCTCCATCCTCCTGAACACGGAAGACTATTTCCGGCTGGCCGCGCCCGCAGAGGCGCCGCTGATCAAGGCCTGATCCCCAGGCCGCGCCACGAGGCCGCCATGTTCCGCTCCTCGCTGAAACATGCCGCAAGCGGCTCCAATATGCGTTGGCTGATGAGCCTGGCGCACATGGAGCCTTCGCCCATCAGCCGCTGGGTGGCGCTGCGCGCCGCCCTCGCCATCGGCCTGCCCTCGGCCGTCGGGCTGGCGCTGGACCAGAGCGCGGCCGCGGCGCTGGTTGCGCTGGGCGCGCTGCCCGCCATCACCGGCGACAACGGCGGCCCCTACCGCAACCGCGCGCTGTCCATCGGTGCCACCGTGTTCGGCGGCGCGCTGGGGTATTTCCTGGGCACGATGATTGCCGGACATGGCCTGTGGACCTCCGCCGCCATGACCTTGCTGGTGCTGGCGGCCAGCCTGGTCGGCACCTTCAACAACATTGCCGCCGTCGCCACGCTGCAATTCGCCGTCTACGTCATCGTCGGCGCCAGCCTGACTTCCACCCTGCCGCCCTGGCTGCCTTCGATCCTGGTGGGCGCCGGCGGCCTGTTCGGCCTGGCGCTGACCCTGACGGGCTGGGTGGTCAACCCGATAGCGCCCGAGCGCGCCGCGGTCGCCATGGCCTACCGCAAGCTGGCGGCCATGTTCGCCGCCATCGGCACCTCGCGCACCATGAGCGCGCGGCGCGACATGGAAGCGGCCATGACCACCGCCTACGACACCGTGCTGGCCGCCCGCCGCGGCGCGGCCGGCCCCTCGCCCCGGCTGGCGCGGCTGGCCGCGCAGTTGCAGGCCTGCACGCCGCTGACCAACGCCGCGCTGGCGTTGGCCCGCGCCGGGCGGGTGCTGCCGCACGATTGCGCCCGTGTCATGAACCGGCTGGCCGACCGCGTGGAAAACGACGCGACGCCGGACCCGCGCGACGACATCGCTACCTTGCGCCAGGCGGGCATGGATCCATTGGCCGACGCGCTGGCCCAGGTGCAGCCGCTGCTGGACGGCGCCGCGCTGACCGAGGCCGACGCCTTCGCCGGCCTGCCGCCGGCGCGGCCGCGCACGCCCTGGCGCGTGCTGGCGCGCACCTACCGGCCGGGGCCCACCACGCTGCGTTATCTGGTTCGGCTGGGCCTGTGCCTGATCGCCGCCGAGGTGGTGGCGATGGCGGCCTCGCTGCCGCGCTCCTACTGGGTGCCGCTGATCGTGGTGGTGGTGTTCAAGCCCAACTTCGGCTCGGTGTTCGCGCGGGCGCTGCAAAGCTGCGCCGGCAGCGTGGTCGGCGTGGCGATCAGCGCGACCGTGCTGGCGCTGGACCGCAACGGCATCGTCAGCCTGCTCACGGTGGCGGCGCTGGCGTCCCTGCTGCCCTGGTCGGTGCGGCGCAACTACGGCTTGTTCTCGGCCATCATGCTGCCCATCCTGATGCTGCTGATCGGCGCCCTGCAACCGGGCAGCTGGCCCATCGCGCTGGCACGCCTGATCGACGTGGCCGTGGCCGCGGGCATCGTGCTGCTGGTGGGCTACCTGCCCTGGATACGCATCGAACGCGGCAACCTGGACAACGCGGTCGCGGCCGCCATGGACACACTGGCCGCCTATCTGAACACCGTGTTCCAGGCCGACCTCACGGGCCGCCACGACCTGCGCGCCAGCGCCTATGCGCGGCTTTCCGACCTGCGCATCGCCTTGCAGCGCGGGCTGTCCGAGCCCCGCCTGGTCAGCCGCCGCGCGCTGGCGTGGTGGCCAGTGGAGGTGGCGCTGGAACGGGTCGCCAACGCCATTTCCGACACGGCATGGTCGCTGCCCGCCGATCAGGCCGCGCCCAGCGCCGCGGAACTGGCGCAGTTGGCCGCGAGCCTGCATCAGATGAGCGCCGCGGTCGTCCAGGGCGAGGCGATGCCGTCCGCCGCCATCGCCTCGCCCGCGCCCGCGCTGCGCGACGTGGCGGCCCAGATCGAAGCCTTGCGCGCCGCGCTGGCCGGCCCGGATTTCGCGGCCGCGCCAGGCAAAGCCCTTCCCCACAAACCCGCCAACCAGGTCTGAACCATGTGTCTTGCCGTACTGGCCCTGCATGCCCTGCCGGGTATCCCCGTCCTGATCGCCGCCAACCGCGACGAGTTCCATCAACGCCCCACCTTGCCGGCCGCGCAATGGCCGGACGCGCCCGAGGTCTACGCGGGCCGCGACGGTCTGGCCGGCGGCAGCTGGATGGGAGTCACGACCGGCGGCCGCCATGCCCTGGTGACCAACTTCCGCGAACCCGGCAAGCTCATCCAGAACGCACCTTCGCGCGGCGCGCTGGTGGAAGACTATCTGCGCGGCGCGACGTCCCCGGCCGACTACCTGACGCAGGTCCATGCCGCCGGCCAGGCCTACAACGGCTTCAACCTGATCGTGGGCGACGCGCATGAAGCCTGGTATCTCAGCAACCGCGACGGCGGCCCGCGCCGCCTGGCTCCCGGCGTCTATGCCCTGTCCAACCATCTGCTGGACACGCCCTGGCCCAAGCTGGCGCGCACCAAGGCTGCTTTCGAAGCCGTGCTGCGCAACGGGCCGCAGCCAGACCTGCCCGCGTTGATGGCCGCGCTGGCCGACCGCCAGCCCGCCGGGGACGCCGAGCTGCCTGCCACCGGCCTGCCGCTGGATCGGGAAAGGCTATTGAGCAGCCCTTTCATCGTCAGTCCGAACTATGGCACCCGCAGTTCCAGCGTGCTGGCGCTGCGCGACGATGGCGCCGGACAGCTGGATGAAAGGCGCTTTGGCCCGGACGGCACCGTCAGCGGCGAAAGCCGGCTGACATTTTCCTGGCGCGCGACTAGCGGTACGCTTGCATAGGCTGCGGAAACAATCGGTTGATATCGGAGGCCCGCGGGAGCGAACTCCGCGCCGGCATGCGGGTCGAACTGTTCATGCGCGCCGGGCAGGCGTGCAGATCGTCCTATTCAGGAGAGTCTCATGAACAAGCGTATAGAACGCTGCACCATGGCCGCCGCGATGGCGCTGGGCAGCATGGCCTTTGCCGGCATCCTGTCCACCGCGCAGGCGGGCCTGCCGCCGGTACAGCAGCAAGGTTCGGTGCAGTACGTCAGCGGCGGCATCGGGCTGGACGAATCCGAAGCCATGAAGGCCGCCGCCAAAGACTATCCACTGGCGCTGACGTTCGCCGCGCAACGCGACGGCAAGGCCGACTACGTCGCCAATGTCGCCGTCACCATCAGTGACGCGCATGGCAAGTCCGTCTTGCAAGTTACCGCCGAAGGTCCGTACATGCTGGTGAAGCTGCCTGCCGGCAACTACAAGATCTCGGCCACCTACAACGGCCAGGCGCAGCAACGCGAAGTGTCCGTGCAGAACGCGGGCACCGCGCGCGCCGTATTCGAATGGAAGTAGCGGGCGTCATGGCACGCGCTTGAACGCGCGCGCCACGGCTTCGATTTCGTTGGTCCAGATTCCGCCCGCGTAACCCGCCGGCACGCGGCGGATGTCCTCGGGCGTGTCGATGCCCGTGGAAAACCCCTCGCCGCCGTAAGGGCCGATCAGGAACGCGCTGCTGCCTGCGGCATCCATGCGTTCCAGGAAGCGACCGGGCCAACCCCACAGCCAGGGCGCCACGTTCACCGGCACCATCAACACCATGCCGCGGCAGACCTGCGGCACATGGCCGCTCCAGCCTGCGGCCGCGTAGCGCAACAGGCAGGACTTCAAGTCCGAGCGTGTCAGCGTCCGCAGGTCCGGCGCCAGCTGGCGCAGCCGGCCTACCGGCTCCTCGCCGCCGTACACCATGAAGTCGGCCCGCCTTGCGGATGGCATGCCATTGAGCACGGCCGCCAGCGCCGCGCCCTCGGCCGCGTCGCGGCTCTTGACGTTGATCAGGAAACGCTGGCGCGGAAAGGCCTCCAGCACTTCGGACAGCGTGGGCATCAGACCCACGCCGCGCCCGCGGAACGGAAAGGTCTTGCCGCCGTCGGCGGTATAGCCGTAGCCGATGTCCAGCGCCTTGAGCTCGGCCATCGTGTGCGCGCGCGTCTCGCCGCGGCCCTCGGTGCGGCAGTCGACCGTCCAGTCGTGGAACACGGCGAACTGTCCATCAGTGGTGGGATGGACGTCGATCTCCACGATGTCGGCGCCGGCGTCGAAGCTGGCGCGCATGGACGCGATGGTGTTCTCCAGATAGCCGTGCGTGGGCGCGACGATGCGGGTGGCGGTGCAGGTGTCCTGCTCCATGCCCGCCGTGTCGTAGCGCTGCGCAATGCCGCGATGCGCCAGCAGCGTCGCCCTCGCGCCGGGATCGGGAACGGTCCGGTCGGCGTTGTTGAGATAGACGAAGCCCAGCAACGCGATGGCTGCCAGCGCTGCAACGCGCCGCTTGCGCATGCCTGCTGCCCCTTAGACGCCGGAGAACAGGATCGCGATGATGAAGCCCACGCTGATCGTCCAGACCAGCGAGCGCAGCGCGCCCCAGCCTGCCAGGTACATGGCCAGATAGCCCAGCCGCACGCCCAGCCAGCAGGCCATCAAGGTGGCGACATGCGCGGGCGGCGCCTGGGTATACAGCGCGAACAGCACGGCCGCATAGAAAAACGGCAGCGATTCGAAGGTATTGGTCTGCGCCGCGTTGGCGCGTGCCCGCCAGCCTTCCTGGCGCGCCAGCCAGGCGCGCGGATCATTGTTGTCGAACTTCTGTCCGCCCGCCTTGGCGACTATCGCCGATACGAAAGGCAGCAGCGCCGCCGCCAACATCAACCACGCGATCATTTTCATAGTCTGGCTCCCAGGTATCCGGCAGGCGCCAGGATACCTTTGTTCGGAGCGCGGCGGCAGAGAATGAAGTGCAGGGCCTGGTCCGCGCGGCTTGCGCCGGGCCGCGTTTACACTCAGCGCTTGCCAAGTCCATCCACCTCCATGCCCCTGCTCAGCCCCTGGTCCGCCCTGTTTCTTGCCGCCGCCATGTTGTGGCCGCCCGCCACGCGGCGCTGGGCGCTGGCGCCATTGGCCGCCGCCTACGCCTGGGCCTGGGCCGAGGGCACGATAGATCCCGTGGCGCTGGCCTGGCCTGCGCTGCTGATCCTGGCTGGGGTGCTGGTCCAATCGGCATCGAACGCAACGACGCGCGCCGCCGGCCACGCGCTCTTCATCGCGTTGGCGACCTTGTTGTTCCTGCATCTGCTGCCGGGCTTTCACAACCCGCAGGTCATCGCGCCGGCGCCGCTGAGTCCGGACGCCGTGCCTTTCGGCATGTACCTGAACCTGGACAAGCCGCTGGTGGCGTTCTGGGTGGTGCTGGCCATGGCGCCGCCGATGGCGGGAGCGGATTTCCGCGCAACGCTATCGGCGGCGTTCCTGGCCTGCGCGGCCGCGGTGGCCGTCTGCCTGGGTTGCGCCCTGGCGCTGGGCGTGGTGGGCTGGACGCCCAAATGGCCGCCATCGGGCTGGATCTGGCTGATCAACAACGCCCTGCTGGTAACGCTGGCGGAAGAGGCGCTGTTCCGCGGCTACCTGCAGCAGCGGCTGACGGACTTGTGGAGCGGCCGCAACTGGGGGCCGTGGGCGGCATTGATCATCGCGGCCGTGCTGTTCGGCCTGGCGCATTACGCTGGCGGTTGGCAATGGATGCTGCTGGCCGGCCTGGCAGGCGCGGCCTACGGCCTGGCCTACCGCTACGGCGGCCTGGCCGCGGCGGTGCTGGCGCACCTGGGCCTGAACGCGGCGCACTTCGGCTTGTTCACCTATCCGATGCGCGCCGTGCTCTGAAGGCTGGGCCTTTTACCTACGCCAGTGCCGGATAGTCGGTATAGCCCCCCGGACCCGGCGCATAGAAGGTGGCCGGGTTGGGCCGGTTCAGCGCCGCCTTGAGTTCGAAACGGCGCGCCAGGTCCGGGTTGGCGATGTACTGCACGCCGAAGGCCACGGCATCAGCCCGGCCCGCGGCGATGGCAGCCTCGGCGGACTCGCGGCCGAATCCTTCGTTGGCGATGTAGGTGCCGCCGAATTCGGCCTTGAGCATCGGGCCCAGGCTGTCAGCGGCTTCGTACTCGCGCACGCACAGGAAGGCGATGCCGCGCTTGCCGAGTTCGCGCGCCACATAACCGAACGTGGCGGCCGGATTGGAATCGCCCATGGTGTGGATATCCCCGCGCGGCGACAGGTGCACGCCCACGCGGCCCGCGCCCCACACCGATATACAGGCATCCACCGCTTCCAGCAGCAGCCGCGCGCGGTTTTCCAACGAGCCGCCATAGGCGTCAGTGCGGTGGTTGGTGCTGTCCTGCAGGAACTGGTCCAGCAGATAGCCGTTGGCGGCATGCACTTCCACGCCGTCGAAACCGGCCTCCATGGCCATCTTCGCGCCATGGCGGTAAGCCTCGACCACACCCGGAATCTCGGCCGTTTCCAGCGCGCGCGGGGTGACATAGGCGCGCTGCGGGCGCACGTGGCTGACGTGGCCCTTGGCAGCGATGGCGCTGGGCGCCACGGGCAGTTCGCCGTCCAGGAACATGGGATCGGAAATGCGGCCCACGTGCCAGAGCTGCGCCACGATCAGGCCGCCGGCCTGGTGCACCGACGACGTGACCTTGCGCCAGCCCTGGACCTGCTCGGGGGTCCACAGGCCCGGCGTATCGGCATAGCCCACGCCTTGCGGCGTGACGGCCGTGGCTTCGGTCAGGATCAAGCCGGCGCCGGCGCGCTGGGTGTAGTACTCGACCATCAGCTCATTGGGCACGCGGCCCGGGCTGGAATGCATGCGCGTCATGGGCGCCATGACGATGCGGTTGCGCAGCGTCAGATCGCCTGCGCGCAGGGGTTCGAAAAGTTGGTTCATGCGTAAATCCTTGGCCCCGGACGAGGGGCCGCTGGCGGCGTAGCGGGGCTACATATCCTGGTTCAAGCGCCGCAGGAATGCGGCAATGACGGCTTCGTTGCGACGGTAGAAGATCCACTGCCCCACCTTGGTGGCCGAAATCAGGCCCGCGCGCTGCAAAACGGCCAGGTGCGAGGACACGGTGGACTGTGACAGTCCGCAGCGTTCATCGATGTGGCCCGCGCATACGCCATGCTCCAGCGTATGGCCCGGGCGCTCCTGGAAGTACGCATGCGGCGTCTTCAGCCACGTCAGGATGTCGCGCCGCACCGGATTGGCCAGCGCCTTGAGGATGGCGTCGGCGTCGACGGCAGGTAGCACGGCGGCGGGGTCTGGGCTGGGAGTGGGGGCAGTCATATTCAAATATCGCAATTTACCGAATCTTATATCGGAACTATTCGATATATAGTCATGCCCCTGCGGTGGTCAGGGCTTTTCGCCCCGGCAGCGCCCTTCCCCGTGCCGTACCGCTCAGACCGGGCACCGGTCCAACACGGACCATCCCGCGCGCGCCTCGATGGCCTCGCCCGCGGCCAGGCACAGGTCTTCCCGGAAACGCCCCGCCACCAGCTGGACGCCCATCGGCACGCCGTCCGCCAGGCCGACGGGGACCGACAAGCCCGGCAAGCCGAGTATCGCGGTCGAGACCAGCGGACTCTGGGCGCGCAGCATGTCGCCCATGGCCGCGTCGCCTTGCTGGTCCTGGTCGATCGGGAACGGGCGTTCGAACGACACCGGCATGAGCAGAACCGGATAGCGGTCGAAGAACGCGCCCCACTCCCGCAGGAGCGTGGTGCGCATAGCCAGCGCCTGCACCAAGCCGTCCTTGTCCAGGGACGAGGTGTGGGCCAGCATGCTGCGGTACGCGCGCTGGATCGCCGCGTCGCCGGCGCGCTCGATTTCGCGGCCCATGGAGCCGGACGCCTCGTTCATCAACACATTGCGCCAGAGCTCGGCGGCCTCCTCGAACCTGGGCGGCGCCGCCGTTTCCACGATGTAGCCGGCGTCTTCCAGGCTTTTGGCGGCACGCAGCAAGGCGTCCACTACGGCGGGATCGGGCTGCAAGGCCGAGGTGCCGCAGAATAGCGCCACCCGCCGGCTGTCGCCAGGCCGCCGCAAATCCAGCGGCGCGGGGACCCACCACGGATCGCGCGAATCGCCCGCGGACATGGCTTCCAGGCCCAGCCGCAGATCGGCGATGCTGCGGCCCAATGGCCCCTGGGTCGCAGCCAGTTGGGAGGCGACCGGACGCTCCGATTTCTGGGTGGCGTTGTAGGCCGGCACCCGGCCTTGCGATGGCCGCAGCCCCGCCACGCCGCAGGCATAGGCCGGGTAGCGGATCGATCCGCCCTGGTCGCTGCCGTGCGCCAGCGGCCCCATGCCCAGGGCGGCGGCGACCGCCGCGCCGCCGCTGGATCCGCCCGGCGTGCGCGCGGCATCGAATGGGTTGACGGTGCGGCCATGCAGGTCGTTGTCCGAGAACCAGCGCCAGGAAAATGCCGGGACGTTGCTGCGGCCGATCACGACCGCGCCCGCCTTGAGCCAGTTGTCGACCGCCGGATTGTTCTCGCGGGCAATAAGGTCACGGTACGCGACGACGCCATTGGTCGTGGCCGATCCCGCCAGATCGGCATTGGCCTTGATCGTTACCGGCACGCCGTGCAGGAGGCCTAACTGCGCCCCCTCGCGCACCGCCGCGTCGGCGGCGTCGGCCGCCTTCAGGGCCTGATCGGCGCAGATCCCGGTCAACGGATTGAAGACCGGGTTGAGTTGCTCCGCCCGCTGCAGGCAGCTCTGCACGGCTTCGCGGCTGGAAACTTCCCGCTTGCGGATGGCCTGGGCCAGGTCGACGGCGCTCCAGCGCCAGAGTTCGTTCGTCATGATGGCTCCGGATGGTTGTGAACGCGGTCAGTCGGCCGACGCGCCGGAGCGCTTCACCATTTCGCCCCAGCGCGGAATCTCGGTGGCGATGAGGCTGGCGAATTGTTCAGGCGTGGAAGGCGTCGCGTCGACGGACAGCGTTTCATTGAGCTTGAGGACTGCGGGATCCCGCAGCGCCTTGGCGATGGCGGCATTGAGCTTGTCGATGATGGGCTTGGGCGTGCCGGCGGGTGCGACGATGCCGCCCCAGGACACCACTTCGAATCCCTTCAAGCCGGATTCGTCGACGGTAGGCACGCCCGGCAGGACCGGCACGCGCGCAAGGCTGGTCGCGCCCAGCACCTTGACCTGGCCGGAGCGAATGAAGGGCAGCACGCCTGCAACGTTGTCGATCATCACGTCGAGCTGGCCGCCCACGATGTCGCCCACCGCCTGCTGGCCGCTCTTGTAAGGGACGTGCAGCATGGTCGTGCCGGTTTCGCTCTTGAGCATTTCTCCGGCCAGGTGGGCGCTGGAACCCACGCCCAACGAACCGACGCTGACCTTGCCCGGATGTTGCCTGGCATAGCTGATCAGGTCCTGCACATTGCTTGCCGGGAAGTCGTTGCGGGCGATCAGCACCAGGGCGTTGCTGATGGCAAGGCTGATGGGCGCAAGGCTGCGTTGCGGGTCATAAGGCAGCTTCGAATACATGCTCTTGTTGATCGCCAGCGTCACCAGATTGCCGAAGCCTATCGTGTAGCCGTCCGGCGCCGCCGCGGCCAGGGCCTGGGTGCCGACGATGCCGCCCGCCCCGCCGCGGTTGTCGACGATCACCGGCTGGCCCAGTTCGCGCCCCAGGGCATCGGCTATCGGCCGCAGCACCACATCGGGCCCGGATCCCGCCACATACGGCACGATCAGCTTGACCGGCCGCTCGGGCCAATCCGCCTGGGCCGTGCCGGCGCTGGCCGCTCCCAGCAAGGCAAAGCACAAAGAAATGGCCTGATGGACACGACGGGAAAAGATCTGCATGGCTTGCTCCTGAACTGAAGTACGGGACTGCACCGAGTCTTGTCGTCGTGAAGCTTAGAGACCGCCCGCGCTGCGCATAAGGCTATTTCTTTGTTAAGGTGACAACTTCAAGTTGTCGCTATCGAGGGGCGCATGAAGGATCACCATCTCCGGGCTTGGCTGAAGGTCGCCGAACTGCGCAGCATCCGGGCCGCCGCCCGCAGCCTGCATCTGAGCCAGGCCGCGGTGACCAAGGCCATCAAGGAACTGGAAACCGAACTCGAAGCGCCGCTGCTCACGCGCAGCCCCCAGGGCATCGAGGTCACCGAATGCGGCGCACACCTGACGGTGCGGGCGCAGCTCGCCCAGGCCCAGCTCACGCTGGCGCGCCAGGACATCCGGCAGTTGCTCAGCGGCGCCCAGGCGCGGGTGGCCGTGGGCGTGACGCCCATGGTGATGCTGAGCGTGCTGCCCGACGTGCTGAGCGATTTCAGGCAAAGCATGCCCGCGGCCAAACTCAAGGTCTCGGAAGGCTTGCTGGCGGCGGTCCTGCCCGCGCTGCGCAACGGCACGCTGGATTTCGCGTTGGCGTCCAGCATGGCGGACAACCATGGCGGGCAGGAATTCGACTTCGAGGAACTACGGCCGCTCGAATTCATGGTCGCCTGCCGCCGCGGGCATCCGCTGGCGGGCGCCACGCGATGGCACGACATCGCGGGCTGCGAATGGCTGCTCAACACCTCGGGCGGCAGCCACACCGACGCCTTTCTGCAAGGCTTGCGCGCAAACGGCCTGAAGCCACCCGAACGCGTCATCGACTGCGATACGTTCGGGGTGATGTGGAACCTGATGGTCCGCAGCGACGCGTTGATCGTCTGCCCGGCGGGCATGCTCGATATCCCGCCCTACGGCGCTGAAGCCAGCCAAATCCTGACGGAGGCGCCCATGCCGGTCGCCAGCATAGGCATCATGACGCTGCGGGGGACGCCACTGTCGCTGGCGGCGTCCACCATGGCGGACCTGTTCCGGCGCCGCATCCAGCGACTGACCCAGGCAGGTGCCGTAGCTAACCGCCAGGCTGGCGGCGCGGCTTGAGACTGTCGGCCCAATCGCGCGCCAGGTCGCGGCGGGCGCGCCGGTTGACCAAAGCGGTGATAGCCATGGCGATGACCGCGCCCCCGGCCGCCAGCGCCATGTCCTTCTGCGCGTCCCAGATGTCGCCCTGGGTGCCCAGGTAGGCCGCGCCCAGTTCGCTGCCCACGGTGGCGGCGGCGCCCCATTCCAGCAATTCGTAGAGCGCCGAGGTCGACAGCGTGACGTCCATGGGCAGGAAGTACGCCCAGAAGCCGCGCACCTCGACCACGCGCAGGAAGATCTCGCGGATGGGATAGGCCAGCAGCAGGCCGTAGGAAAAATGCACCACGCGGTCGAAATTATTGCGTTCCCAGCCGACCATGCCGTTGAAGCTGTGGCCCGTCAGCGCCCGCCACCAGTCGTCATAAGGCACCAGCGAATAGGTGTAATGCGCGCCGACCGCATGCAGGCACAGGTAAAGAAAGATCAGCGTGTACGAGGTCCGCGAAAACACGAACCAGCGGCGCGTGAAGAACAGCGCCGCGCCGAAGGCCAGCACCAGCGCGTTCTCCAGGGCCCAGTCCGCGCGATCGTGCGGCGCGATGGCCAATGCCGTCCAGATGAGCGCGAACAGCGCGCCCAGCGTGTACAGGTAGCGCCGGCGCGGGTCGGCCACGGTCAGTCTCCCTGGACCCGGCCGCGCAGGCGCTTGACTTCGCCGTGCAGCACCTTGCGCTGCACGCGTCGGCGTTGCGAGGCGCGGGTGGGCTTGGTCGGGCGGCGCGGCTTGTCGGTGCGCGCCGCCGCGCGCACCATGGAGATCAGGCGTTCGATGGCTTCGGCGCGGTTCTTTTCCTGGCTGCGGAACGCCTGCGACTTGATGACGATTACCCCGTCCTTGGAGACGCGGTGATCGCTCAGCGCGCACAACGCTTCCTTGATTTCCTCGGGCAGGTTGGAGGCGCGCACGTCGAAACGCAGGTGCACAGCGCTGGACACCTTGTTGACGTTCTGGCCGCCCGCGCCCTGGGCGCGGATCATGGTGAACGCCAGGTCGCGTTCATCGAGGTAGATGGAATCTTGGACGTGAAACATAGGCCGCAAGTATAGATGCGCCGCGCAAAGTAAAATAATGCGCTTTTGCCTGATTTATCCGAGGTCCGGCCTTATCCGGCCGCCGGCACCACCATGACTTATTCCGCCAAAGAAATCTTCAAGACGCTGCAGGGCGAAGGCGCCCACGCCGGCCGCGCGGCGGTTTTCTGCCGCTTTGCCGGCTGTAACCTCTGGACCGGCCGCGAAAGCGACCGCGCCAGCGCCGCCTGCACCTTCTGCGACACCGACTTCATCGGCACCGACGGCGAAGGCGGCGGCAAGTTCGCCACGCCCGAACTGCTGGCCGACGCCATCGCCGCGGCCTGGGGCCCCGGCGCCGCTGACCGCTACGTGGTCTTTACCGGCGGCGAACCGCTGCTGCAGCTGGACGCGCCCCTGCTCACGGCCGTGCACGCGCGCGGCTTCACCATTGCCATCGAAACCAATGGCACCATCAAGCCGCCCGCCGGCATCGACTGGATCTGCGTCAGCCCCAAGGGCACGGCGCCCGTGGTCCTGGAACGCGGCGACGAGCTCAAGCTGGTCTATCCGCAAGCCAACGCGCGCCCCGAAGCCTTTGCGCACCTGGACTTCGACCACTTCTTCCTGCAACCCATGGACGGCCCCGCGCGCGCGGCCAACACCGAGCAAGCCGTCCAGTACTGTATGCAGCACCCGCAATGGCGGCTCAGCCTGCAGACCCACAAATACATAGGCATTCCATGATTTACCCTTGCCCCCTGCGGAGCGCGCCATGATTTCCGTGACCCGCAGGCTGGAGTTCGACGCCGGCCACCGCATTCCCGACCACCGCAGCCAGTGCCGCAACCTGCACGGCCACCGCTACGTGCTGGAAATCACCCTGACCGGCGACGTGGTGCAGGCGCCCGGCGAGTCCGACAACGGCATGCTGATGGATTTCTCCGAAATCAAGCACATCGCCAAGACCCACATCGTGGACGTCTGGGACCATGCCTTCCTGGTCTATGAAGGCGACGCCGCGGTGCGCGGCTTCCTGGACAGCCTGCCCGGCCACAAGACCGTGGTGCTGGACCGCATCCCCACGGCCGAAAACCTGGCCGCCATCGTCTTCCAGACCCTGGCGCCGCACTATCACCGCCACTACGGCGCCGAACTGCGCCTGACCCGCGTGCGCCTGTACGAAACGCCCAACTGCTGGGCGGACTGCAACGGCTGAACCCCGGGGCGCGGCCGCCGCTGCCGCGCCTGTCTTTCCCTCGCCACCGGCCCCTGACCTTCGGTTTTCCATAGACGGGAAACCCGCCCCCTATTTTCCCGATTGAGAAAATCCATGGAGATAATCGCCATTTTCAATTATTAGTAAGCTAATAGATAGGATACAATCTATTCCATGAATACGCCCACCGACTCCCAGCTCATGGCCACCACCTCTGCCCTGATGGTGCTGTCGCGCGCCTACCGCGGCGCCGCCGACAAAGCCCTGGCCGACTATGGCCTGTCCCAGGCCACCGCCTGGCCCGTGATCCTGGCCGGCCGGCTGGGAGACGGCGTGCGCCAGGGCGCATTGGCCGAGGCGCTGGGCGTGGAAGGCCCCTCGCTGGTGCGGGTGCTGGACCAGTTGGTCGCCGCCGGCCTGATGGAACGCCGCGAAGACCCACACGATCGCCGCGCCAAGACCCTGCACCTGACCGACGCCGGCCAGGCGCTGCGCGCCACGGTCGAGGACGTGCTGGTCGACCTGCGCCGCCGTCTGTTCCGCGGCGTGAGCGAAGCGGATCTGGAAGCCTGCCTGCGGGTCTTCGACAGCCTGAAAGTCACCCTGGGCCGCGGCGGCGCGGGCACCCAGCCACAGGACGAACAAGCGTGAAACTCCCCAACGTCCGCGAATCCATCTTCTCGCTCAAGAGCTACCTGAGCGCCATCATGGCGCTCTACCTGGCCTACAGCATGGGTTTGCCGCGTCCGTTCTGGGCCATGACCACGGCCTATGTGGTAGCCCAGCCCTGGTCGGGCGCGGTGCGCTCCAAGGCGCTGTATCGCCTGGCCGGCACCTTCTTTGGCTCCGCCGCCACCGTCTATCTGGTGCCGCGGCTGTCGAATTCGCCGGTGGTCATGACCGCCGCCATGGTGCTGTGGGTGGGCGCCTGCCTGTACCTGTCAGTGCTGGACCGCACTCCGCGCTCGTACCTGTTCATGCTGGCGGGCTACACCGCCGCGATGATCGGCTTTCCCAGCGTGACGGCTCCTGCCCTGGTGTTCGACACCGCGCTCGCCCGCGTCGAGGAAATCAGCCTGGGCATCGTCTGCGCCACCCTGATCCACAGCATCGTGCTGCCGCGCGGCCTGGCCCCGGCCCTGACGCTGATGCTGGATAAGGCCGTGCGCGACGCCCGCAACTGGATGCACGACACGCTCAGCGGCCAGGCCACCGAACAGAAGGACCGCGACCGTCGCGTGCTGGCCAACGACATCACCCAGTTGCGCCTGATGTCCACCCACGTGCCTTTCGACACCAGCAACCTGCGCTGGACCTCGGGCGCGGTGCGCGCCATGCAGGACCAGATCGCGGCCCTGACCCCCACCGTGTCGGCCGTGGAAGACCGCATGCGCGCCCTGCAGGCCGGCGGCCAGCCGCTGCCGGAGCCAGTCTCGGCCCTGCTGGCAGACATCTCCGAATGGATCAACGCCGGCGCCCAGGCCACGCACGAGACCGCGGTGCAGTTGCGCGCCACCGCGACCCAACTCACGCCCGCTATCGACAGCCGCTCCAGCTGGCGCGACGTATTGCTGGCCAGCCTGATGACGCGGCTGCGCGAACTGGTCGACACCTACGACGAATGCCTGGCGCTACGCCGCGAGATCCGCGCAGGCCTGGCCGGCGCGCCGCTACGCGCGACGCGCTCCAAGCCCGCGCCCAACGCCGCGCTGCACCGCGACCGCGGCATGGCGCTGCTATCGGCCCTGGCCGCCGGCGTGGCCATTTCAGTCTGCTGCGCTTTCTGGATCGGCACGGCCTGGAGCAACGGCGCCACCGCCGCGCTCATGGCCGCCATCTTCAGCTGCTTTTTCGCGTCGCAGGACAACCCGGTCCCCGGCATCATGCAGTTCCTGACCTACACGGTGTATTCGATCCCGCTGTCGGCGCTGTACCTGCTGGGCATCATGCCCGCCCTGCACTCGTTCGAGATGCTGGCCCTGGCCATGCTGCCCACGACCTTCGTGCTGGGCATCTTCATCGCCCGTCCGGCCACGGCCGGCAAGGCCATGGCGATGCTGTTCGGCTTCCTCGGCACCATGGCGCTGCAGGACACCAACACCGCCGACATCGTGTCGTTCATCGACACGCAGGTCGCGCAGTGCATGGGCGTGGCCACGGCGGCCATCATCGCCGCCATCTTCCGCACCGTCAGCGCCGACTGGAGCGCGCGCCGCATCCAGGCCGCCAACTGGAAGGAACTGGAAACGCTGGCAAGCTCGCCGCGCGCGCCTTCGCGTCACACCTATGCCGCCCGCATGCTGGACCGCATCGGCCTGTTACAGCCGCGTCTGGCGCTGGCCCAGCGTCCGGACGATGTCGTGGCCGCCGACGCGCTGAAGGACCTGCGCGTGGGCCGCGACATCACCGAACTGCAGCGCGCCCGCCGTCACCTGCCCATGGCGGAACCGGCCATCCAGCCGGTGCTCGACGGGCTGGCCCGATTCTTCCATGCGCGCTCGGCCTGGCAAGTCGGCGAGAAGACGCCCGAGTTCCTGGCGCAGATCGACCGCGCGCTGGCCAGCGTGGCCGCCACGCCCCCAGGCGCCGCCGCCCGCGACCGCGCCGTGGTCGCCCTGGTGGGCCTGCGCCGCGCCTTCTTCCCCGACGCGCCCGACTACCAACCTGCCCATCCCACCCTGGAGGGCCAAGCATCATGATCGGCGAATTCAATCTTTACGGCGTTTATTTCCCCTGGCTGCTGGTGCTGGGCGTGGTGACCCTGGGCGTGGCCTGGGCGGTGCGCCGCGTGCTGGCGCGCGCCGGGCTGTACCGCCTGGTGTGGCACCCCGCGCTATTCGACCTGGCGCTGTTCGTGGTGCTGCTGTACGGCGTATCCCTCATTTCCCCCTATTTACTCCAGAGATAAGCATGAAACTCCCCAACGCCCTGCGCCCCGCAGCCATCGGCAAGTTCGCGGTGACCGCCGTCGTCGTCGCCGCGGCCGCCTACGCCGGCTGGCAGCTCTGGGTGCACTATGAAGTCGAACCCTGGACCCGCGACGGCCGCATCAAGGCTTACGTGGTGCAGGTGGCGCCCGATGTCTCCGGACTGGTGACCAGCGTGCCGGTGCACGACAACCAGGACGTGAAGGCCGGCGACGTGCTGTTCGAAATCGACCGTGCGCGCTTCCAGCTGGCCTTTGATCAGGCCCAGGCCTCGGTGCGGTCGGCGCAGGTGGCGCGCGACCAGGCGGTGCGCGACGCCAAGCGCAACCGCTCGCTGGGCCAGTTGGTCGCCGCCGAGGCGCTGGAGCAAAGCCAGACCAAGCTGCAGCAGACCGAGGCCGCGCTGGCCCAGGCCGAAGTGCAGCTCAATACCGCGCGCCTGAACCTGGACCGCAGCCGGGTGCTGGCCGTCAACGACGGCCGTGTCACCAACCTGGACCTGCGCGCCGGCTCCTACGCCACCGCCGGCCGCGGCGTGATGGCGCTGGTGGATTCCGGTTCGTTCTATGTCGAAGGCTATTTCGAGGAAACCAAGCTGCCCGGCATCCACGAGGGCGATCCCGTCACCGTGACGCTGATGGGCGATTCGCACCATATCCGCGGCCATGTGGAAAGCATCGCCATGGGCATCGCCGACCGCGACCGCAGCACCGGCGCCAACCTGCTGCCCAACGTCAATCCCACGTTCAACTGGGTCCGCCTGGCGCAGCGCATCCCGGTGCGCGTGAAGATCGACGACGTGCCGGAAGGCGTGCGCCTGGTGGCCGGCCAGACCGCCACCGTGTCGGTGGATTCCGGCCCGGCCCATGCGCTGAACGAGGCTCACCAGCCGTCCTGATCGCCGCTTTTTTTTCAATCTCTCCCCCCTAATCGACGCACAGCCGTAATTGCCATGAACACCAGACACCTCCTGCCGCTGCTGCTGGCCCTGACGCTGGCCGGATGCACCACCGTGGGCCCTGACTATCAGGTGCCCGCCGGATCGGTGGCCGAGCGGCAGAGCGCGCAAACGCCTTTCACGGAAGCGCGCAACGCGGCCTTCCGGCAGGATGCGGTGCCTGGCCACTGGTGGCGCCTGTACGACGACCCCGTGTTGGACGGACTGGTGGAAAAAGCCCTGGCGGCCAACACCGACCTGCGCGTCGCCAGCGCCAACCTGGAACGCGCCCAGGCCGCGGTGAAGGAAACCCAGGCGCAGCAACAGCCCACGATCGGCGTCAATGCCTCGCCCACTTTCGGCCACGTGTCGGGCTTGCAGGAGCTGCAACCCGGCATCGATCCGCCCAACCGCTGGTCCTATTCCATGGGCGCCAGCGTGTCGTATCAGCTGGATCTGTTCGGCCAGATCCGCCGCGCCGTGGAAGCGGCCAGCGGCGACGAGCAGGCCGCGCAGGCGGCCTACGACGCCACCCGCGTCACCGTGGCCGCCGAGACCGCCCGCGCCTACGCCAATATGTGCGCGGCCGGCATGCAACTGGCTTCCGCCCAGCATTCGGTGCAAGTGCAGAAGCAATCGCTGGACGCAGTGAACCGGCTGCAACGCGCCGGCCGCGGCACCACACTGGACGTGACCCGCGCCCGCAGCCAGCTACAACAATTGCAGGCCAATCTGCCGCCGTTCCAGGCCCAGCAGCGCACGGCCCTGTACCGATTGGCGGCGCTGACCAGCCAGACGCCCGGCGAGATCTCACCCGCGCTGCTGCAATGCGCCCAGGCGCCGCGCCTGACCGAGACCATCCCCGTGGGCGATGGCGCCGAACTGCTGCGCCGCCGTCCGGACATCCGCCAGGCCGAGCGCACGCTGGCCGCGTCCACCGCCCGCATCGGCGTGGCCACGGCCGACCTGTATCCGAAAATCTCGCTGGGCCTGTCGTCCGCTTCGGGCGGCCCGGCCAGCATGTTCGGCGACCGCGGCACCTTCAGCTGGAGCGTCGGTCCGTTGATTTCCTGGACGATCCCCAACACCGGCGCGGCCCAAGCCCGCATCGCCGAGGCCCAGGCCAGCACCAAGGCCGCGGCGGCGCGTTTCGACGCCACCGTGCTGAACGCCCTGCGGGAAACGGAAAGTGCCTTGGTGGTCTACGCGCGCCAACTGGACCGCGACGCCGCCCTGCGCGCCGCGCGCGACCAGAGCGCCGAGGCGGCCTCGCAGGCCAGCCGCCTGTTCCAGTACGGCAAGACCGACTACCTGACGGTGTTGGACGCCGAACGCACGCTGGCTACCAATGAAAGCGCGCTGGCCGCCTCGCAGGCCGACCTCAGCAACGACCAGATCGCGCTGTTCCTGGCGCTGGGCGGCGGCTGGGAAAAGTGATCAATGCACCGAGGCGCCGTCCGGCGGCGTCTGGTTCAGGCCCAGCGCGGCCTCCCAACTGCGCAGCGGCACGCAGGTCTTCAGGCGCACGATGGCGCGCTCGATCAAGGCCGGATGCAGCGCGTGCCCCACATTGCTGGCGATATCGATGGTCGAATCCCCGTGCAGTTCGCTCAGGCGCGCCTGGGCGGCCTGGATGTGGTCCACGCTCATGATGGGATCGGCCTCGCCATGCAGCAGGTGCAGCGTGGTGTACTGCGGCGCGGACTTGGGCAGCTGCGCATAGCGGCCTGAAAACGCGATCACGCGGCCAGCCATGCCGTCGTGCGCCTGCACCAGTTCCAGCGCCATGATGGCGCCCTGCGAAAAACCCGCCAGCGCCGTGTCCGATTGCAGCAGGCCGAAGCGCGCCTGCGCCTCGCGCATATAGGCTTCCAGGGGCGGCAGCGCCCGCGCCACGCGCTCGGGGCGGTTTTCCTCGGTCACGCCGCGCACCGAGAACCATTGCCGGCCCTCGCCGCCGCCGTCGAAAGGCTCGAACCCCTGGGGCACCAGCACCGCCGCGCTGGGGAACGCCGCGCGCACCGCCTGCGCCAGGGGTTGCATGTCAGCGGGGGTGCCGCCCACGCCGTGCAGCAGGATGAACAGCTGGCGCACGTCGACGCCGGCATCGGGAAGGAATTCGATAGAAGAGGAAGACGCCATGAAACCGCTCCGTGCTGGCTGGGGCCGCCGAACAGCCCCGGAATAGCCGCATTGTAAAATGCGCGCCTTGAAGCAACCTTTGCCGCACCGCCACGGACCGGCTGGCTTGCGGCGTTGCCCGGCGGGCAGGCCCGCATGCCCGTGCCTGATGGGTCCGCCGCCCCGGCAACCACCTACCCAGCAATGCAAACTCCGACGACAGAATCCGGCGCCACGCCTGCCAGCCAGAACCAGCTGCATCGCGTGCTCAAGGCGCGCCACCTCACGATGATAGCGTTAGGTGGCGCCATCGGCACCGGCCTGTTCGTGGCCTCCGGCGCGGCCATCGCCCAGGCGGGCCCGGGCGGCGCGCTGATGGTCTACCTGGCCATCGGCCTGATGGTCTACTTCATCATGACCAGTCTGGGCGAACTGGCCACCTTCATGCCGGTATCGGGCTCCTTCTGCACCTATGCCTCGCGCTATGTGGATGGCGGCTTCGGCTTTGCGCTGGGCTGGAACTTCTGGATCAGCTGGGCCACGGTCGTGGCGGTGGACGTGGTCGCCGCGCAACTGGTCATGGCCTACTGGTTCCCCGACACGCCCGGCTGGATCTGGAGCGTGGCCTTCCTGGCCCTGACCTTCGGCCTGAACGCCTTCTCCGCGCGCAGCTTCGGCGAGGCCGAATACTGGTTCGCCATCATCAAGGTCGTGGCCGTGCTGTGCTTCATCGGCGTCGGGCTGGCGATGCTGGTCGGCATCATCCATGGCGGCACGACGGTAGGCCTGGCGAACTGGACCATCGGCGACGCGCCCTTCGTGGGCAACGCGGCCACCTGGGTGGGCGTGGCGATGGTGGTGGCCTATTCGTTCCAGGGCACCGAACTGGTGGCCGTGGCCGCCGGCGAATCCGAGAACCCCCGCCGCAACGTGCCGCGCGCGATCAACCACGTGTTCTGGCGCATTCTGCTGTTCTACGTGCTGGCCATCCTGATCATCGGCCTGCTGCTGCCCTATACCGACCCGCAACTGCTGCGCAACGAAGTGGAAGACATCGCGGTCAGCCCCTTCACGCTGGTATTCCAGCACGCGGGGCTGCTGTCGGCGGCCACCGTGATGAACGCGGTGATCCTGACCTCGGTGCTGTCGGCCGGCAATTCCGGCATGTACGCGGCGACGCGGATGCTGTTCAACATGGCGGTGGAAGGCCAAGCGCCCGCCCTGTTCCGGCGCGTCACCCGCAGCGGCGTGCCGCTGTACGCGCTGATGGCCACCGCGCTGCTGGCCTGCCTGTGCCTGTTCAGCCTGGTGTACAGCCCCAAGGCGGTCTACATCTGGCTGCTGAACTTCGCCGGCATGACGGAATTCATCGTGTGGCTGAGCATCGCCGTCAGCCATTACCGCTTCCGCCAGGGCTATGTGAAGCACGGCTACGACACCGCCGACCTGCCCTACAAGGCCGGCCTGTTCCCCTTCGGCCCGCTGCTCGCCTTCGTCCTGTGCCTGCTGGTCACGCTGGGCCAGAACTACCAGGCCTTCCTGCAAGACCGCATCGACTGGATCGGCGTGATCTCCACCTACCTGGCGATTCCGCTGTTCCTGGCCTTGTGGATCGGCCACCGGCTGGTGCGCAAGTCGCACTGGATCCGGTACGAGGATATGCGGTTTTATGGGCTGGATCTGGATCGCGCGGCGGGGACGGAGACCTCGGTATCTACTGCGGAGAACGCCCGGGCTTGACCGTGGATCCGCGTGCCTGAAGCGACTAACATCGCACTCAACACGGCCCACCCCTCTGCATCGAAAGGTGTACGGGTGGGTTTTCTTTTGGGCTACGGCGTTACCGGCGCAAAACTATTCGCGGCACGCTCCGCCCCTTTTAACTACTGTATATACATACAGCTATAATGATGCATCGGCCACTACCCCGGTTCCTGCCATCCAGGAACCGATTGCCATGCAGTCCCCAGAACGTATCCATCCCGCGTTGTGGCGCGCCACCCAGTTGGCCCAAAGCGCCGCCCGCACCCTGCCCACCGGGCACGCCGCGCTGTCCGCCGAGCTGCCGGACGGCGGCTGGCCGCTGAGTTCCCTGATCGAATTGATGGCCCCGCATCCCGGCATCGGTGAAATCCGCCTGTTGCGTCCGGCGCTGGCCCAGCTGGAAACACGCCGCGCCATCGCGCTGGTGCAGCCGCCGCACGCGCCTCACATCGCCAGCTGGATGAGCTGGCGGCTGGATCCGCGCCAATTGCTCTGGGTCGCGCCGGAAAAACCCGTGGACGCGCTCTGGGCCGCCGAACAGATCCTGAAGAACGGCAGCTGCGGCGCCCTGATCTGCTGGCTACCCCACGTGCGCCCCGAATCCCTGCGCCGCCTGCACCTGGCCGCCCAGGCCAGCGACCTGCTGTTCATCGCCGTGCGCCCCAGCAGCGCGGCGCAGAACGCCACGCCCGCGCCCTTGCGGCTGGCGCTTGCGCCGGCCGCGGGCGGCCTGTCCGTGCACATCCTGAAGCGCCGCGGGCCTGCCTGCGACACCCCGCTATACGTGGGCCTGGAATCGGGCGCCACCACACCTGTTACTCCCCGCCATGCGCCTCTGGATCGCCGCCTTCCTGCGCTGCCTGCCGCTGGACGCACTGCGCCCGCACTGGCCGCTTGAGGGGCAGGCGTTCGCGGTCCTGGAACAGGAACGCGTCGCCGCCCTGACGCCCGCCGCCCGCCGGGCCGGCGTCAAGCCGGGCATGCGCCGCGCCGGCGCGGCCGCCATCGCCCCCGAGGTCGAGCTGCTGCCCCGCGATGTCCAGGCCGAGGCCGAAGCATTACAGGGCGCGGCGCTGGCGCTGCTGCAATACACGCCCGAAATCGCCCTGGCCGACGATGACACCCTGCTCCTGAACGTGAGCGCCAGCCTGATGCTCTTCCGCGGCCCGAAGGCGCTGCACCGGCGGGTGACGGCTACCTTGCGCGCCCTGGACCTGCGCGTCTCACTAGGCATGGCGCCCACCGCCGCCGGCGCCTGGCTGCTGGCGCGCAGCCCCGGCCGGCGCGCGCCCCGACGCACCCTGACGCTGCCCACGCTGACCCGGCGGCTGGACGCCCTGCCGCTCACCCTGCTGCCGCAGGCGCAGACCCGCCGCGACTGGCTCGACGACATCGGCTGCCATACCCTGGCGGACCTGCGCGCCCTGCCGCGCGCGGGCCTGCAACGGCGCAGCGCCCCCGAACTGCTCCAGGCCCTGGACGCCGCCTACGGCCAGGCGCCCGAACTGCATCGCTGGATCGAGCCGCCGCACCAGTTCTCGCGCCGCATCGAACTCACGGACTACGTCGAGCACACCGACGCGGTGCTGGCGGTGGCGCGCCGCCTGGCCGAACAGCTGGGCGGCTGGCTCAGCGCCCGACAACTGGCGGTGCGCCGCGTGGTGCTCAGCATGGAGCACGAACGCGGCCGCCACGCCCGGCCGCCCACCGAACTGGAGCTGGCCCTGGCCCAGCCGGTGTGGCAGGCGCCGCAGATCCTCCACCTGCTGCGGGAAAAGCTGGCCCGTTTCACGCTGGAAGCGCCCGTGATCGCCGTGATGCTGCTGGCGCCCGACACGGTCGAGCAGCCCGCCGCCAGCACCACCCTGTTCCCCGAGCCCGGCGGCACGCCCGCCGACCATGCCCGGCTGCTGGACCTGCTGGTCGCGCGGCTGGGCCGCGATCAGGTGCGCCACGCCCATCCGGTTCCCGATCACCGCCCCGAGGCCGCCAACGCCTGGGGCGACGCGCTGTCGCCGCCCCAGCGGCCCGCCCCCCTGCCCGTCTTGCTGGACCGGCCCTTCTGGCTGCTGGACCCGCCGCTGCCCTTGAAGCTGTCCGGCCATCGCCCGCAATACGGCGGCCAGGCGCTGCGGCTGATGCGCGGCCCGGAACGCATCGAAAGCGGCTGGTGGGATCCGGCCCTGACCGTGCGCGACTACTTCGTCGCCGAGGACGCCGCCGCCGCGCGCTACTGGATCTACCGCGAGCGCGACGACGAACACGCCCGCTGGTTCCTGCATGGGCTCTACGCCTGAAGCGGCATGCGCATGGACGACGACAATACCCCCGGCATCCTGGCGCAGCTGCCCGGCTACGCCGAGTTGCAATGCCAGTCCAATTTTTCTTTCCTGCAGGGCGCTTCGCACCCCGAGGAACTGATCGACCGCGCCGCCGAGCTGGGCTATGCCGCCCTCGCCATCACCGACGAATGCTCGCTGGCGGGCGTGGTCCGCGCCCACGTGGAGGCCCGCGCCCGCAAGCTGCCGCTCATCATCGGCGCCACCTTCCAGCTGCGCGCCGCGCCCGACGCCGCGCCGCTGGGCCTGACCCTGCTGGCGCAAACGCGCGAGGGCTACGGCAACCTGTCCGAATTGATCACCCTGGCCCGTACCCGCGCGCCCAAGGGCGAATACCGGCTGGCGCCCGAAGACCTCACCGATCCGCCCGCGGGCTACGCCCATCTGCGCCACCTGCCCGAATGCCTGGCCATCCTGAGTCCCGCCTACGGCACCGATGCCGACCGCATGGCCGAGCAGGCGCGCTGGCTGGCGCGCGTCTTCCCCCACCGCGCCTGGGTCGGGCTGACCCTGCTGCACCGCTCGCGCGACGACCTGCACCGCGCCGCAGTCGAACAAGCCGCGCAGGCCGCGGAACTGCCCCTCGTGGCCTTGGGCCAGGTGCAGATGCACCTGCGTTCACGCAAGCCGCTGCACGACACGCTGACCGGCATCCGCACCCGCCAGCCGGTGTCGCAATGCGGCTACGAACTGTCCGGCAACGCCGAGCAGCACCTGCGCACGCGCATGCGGCTGGCCAACCTGTACCCGCCGCAAGCGATGGCCCAGACGCTGGCCGTGGCCCGCCGCTGCGCCTTCTCATTGGACGAGCTGCGCTACGAATACCCGGACGAGATCATTCCGCGCGGCCACACGCCGGCGACCTATCTGCGCCAGGAAACCCTGGCCGGAGCCGCCCGCCGCTTTCCTTTGGGCACGCCGGACAGCGTCACCGCGCAGATCGAAAAAGAACTGGCCCTGATCACGGACCTGCACTACGAAGCCTATTTCCTGACGGTCTACGACATCGTCCAGTTCGCCCGCGGCCAGGGCATCCTGTGCCAGGGCCGCGGGTCGGCCGCCAACTCCGCGGTCTGCTATTGCCTGGGCATCACCGAAGTGGACCCGGTGCGCGGCAACAACCTGTTCGAACGCTTCATCAGCAAGGAACGCAACGAACCGCCCGACATCGACGTGGACTTCGAGCACCAGCGCCGCGAAGAGGTCATCCAGTACATCTACGGCAAATATGGTCGCGAGCGCGCCGCGCTGACCGCCGTGGTCATCTCCTACCGCCCGCGCAGCGTGTTGCGCGATACCGGCAGCGCGCTGGGCGTGGACCTCGGTGTCATCGACGCCGTGGCGCGCGCCCACCAATGGTGGGACGGCAAGAAGGAAATGCTGCGCACCCTGGGCGCCTGTGGCCTGGACCCGGAATCGCAGGTGGCGCGGCACTGGGCATCGCTGGCGCAGACGCTGATGGGCTTTCCGCGCCACCTGTCGCAGCACCCCGGCGGCTTCGTGATTTCACGCGGCAAGCTGTCGCGCCTGGTGCCCATCGAGAACGCCGCCATGGCAGACCGCAGCGTCGTGCAGTGGGACAAGGACGACCTGGACGCACTCGGCCTGCTGAAGGTGGACGTGTTGGCGCTGGGCATGCTGTCGGCGCTGCGCCGCACGCTGGAGCTGGCCGGCCAGCGCCGCGGCCAGCCCTTGCGGCTGCAAGACATCCCGCCGGACGACACGCCCACCTACGACATGATCTGCGACGCCGACACCATAGGCGTGTTCCAGATCGAATCCCGCGCCCAGATGACCATGCTGCCGCGCCTGCGTCCGCGTCAATACTACGATCTGGTGGTGCAGGTGGCCATTGTGCGGCCCGGCCCGATCCAGGGCGGCATGGTCCATCCCTACCTGCGCCGCCGCCAGGGCAAGGAGCCCGAAACCTATCCCAGCGAAAAAGTGCGCGGTGTGCTCAGCCGCACCATGGGCGTGCCCATCTTCCAGGAACAGGTCATGCAGATCGCCGTGGTGGCCGCCGGCTTCACGCCGGGCGAATCCGACCAGTTGCGCCGCTCCATGGCCGCCTGGAAGCGCAAGGGTGGCGTGGACAAATACCGTACCAAGCTGGTCGGCGGCCTGCTGGCCCATGGCTACAAGCTGGACTTCGCCGAGGCGCTGTTCCGGCAGATCGAAGGTTTCGGCGAATACGGCTTCCCCGAAAGCCACGCCGCCAGCTTCGCCCTGCTGGCCTACGCCAGTTCATGGCTCAAGCGGCATGAGCCCGAAGCCTTCCTGGCCGCCCTGCTCAATTCCCAGCCCATGGGCTTCTACGCTCCCGCCCAGCTGGTGCAGGACGCCCGCCGCCACGGCGTCTGCGTGCTGCCGCCGGACGTCATGATCAGCGGCTGGGACTCGGCGCTGGAAGCCCTGCCCGAAGGCCACCCCGGCGCCCGCCGTACCGCGCATCCGCACGCGCCCGCCACCGACGGCACCCGCCCCGCCGTCAGGCTGGGGCTGAGCCTGATCCAGGGCATGCGCGAGGACGCCGCCCGGCGCATCGAGGACGCGCGCGCCGCCGCGCCCTTTGCCGACACCGGCGACCTGGCCCGCCGCGCCGCGCTCACCCGCCATGACCTGAACTCGCTGGCCGCCGGCGACGCCCTGCGCACCCTGGCCGGCCATCGCCGCCAGGCCAGCTGGGAAGCCGCCGCCAGCGTGCAGAGCCGCGACCTGCTGCGCGACGCCGCCATCCAGGAAACCCAGGCGCCGCAACTGTCCGCCCCCTCCGAGGGCCAGACCGTGGCGGCCGACTACCGCAGCGTGGGCCTGACCCTGCACAGCCACCCCGTGGCCCTGCTGCGCCCCCAACTGGCGGCGCGCAATTTCCAGCCCGCCTCGGTGTTGAACGGCTACCCCGACAAGCGCGTGGCGCGCGCCTGCGGCATCGTCACCGTGCGCCAGCGCCCGCAGACCGCCAAGGGCGTGATCTTCGTCACGCTGGAAGACGAGACCGGCCCCGTCAACGTGGTCGTGCGTACGGAACTCATCAAACGCCAGCGCCGGGAACTGTTGGGGGCCTCGCTGTTGGGCGTCTATGGATCCTGGCAAAGCGTGGACGGCGTGCGCCACCTGATCGCGCAACGGCTGGTGGATTTGTCCGAACTGCTGGGCGACTTGAACACCCAGAGCCGCAATTTCCACTAACCGTTCCGGACGCATCTCAATCGCCGAACAGCGTGGCCAGATCCAAGGCCTGTGCCATGGCCTGGTAGCCGGCATCGTTGGGATGCAGGTTATCGCCCGAGTCATACGCGGGTAGCAGCCGCGCCGGATGCGCCGGATCGCGCAACACCGCGTCAAAATCCACCACCGCGTCGAACACGCCGCTTTCGCGGATCCAGCGGTTCACCTCCCGCCGCACCGCGTCCTTCGCCGGGTTGTAGTGGCCCGACAGCGGCGTGCCGTGCAGCGAGCCTTCATACGGCGCGATGGTGCCACCCACGATGCGCACGCCGCGCAGGTGGGCGGCCTCCGCCAGTTGCCGGTAGCCCTCGGTCAACCTTGCCGCCGTCATGGGCGCGTCGTCCGGCGCGAAGCCGCTGTCCGGCCAACCGATGTCATTGATGCCCATCATCATCACCACCGTGCGCACGCCAGGCTGCGACAGTACGTCGGCATCGAAGCGCGCCATCGCGTTCACGCCCATCTTGTCGCCCCAGACCCTCGCGCCCGAAATGCCCGCGTTCGCCACGCCCATGCCCTGCGGCGCCAGACGGCGCGCCAGGAAGTCCGGCCAGCGGCGATTGGCGCCGGGCGTCGAGCCATTGCCATCGGTCAAGGAATCCCCAAACGCCACCACCACCGGCGCGCGCGACGGGCTCTCGACCCAGATCCCGGCCAGGAAAGCCCGGCCTTGCAGCGCCTGGGCATCCGGCAGCTCCGCCGCCGCCGTGGCATCGCCCCGCACCAGGGCACCGGTCTGCTGCGCTCCCCAATGGAAGGTCGTCACCGGCGTGGCCTGCGGGAAGTAGAGGCTGACGGCCAGCTCGGCCAGCGCGGCTACCGGCAGGTCCACCGGATCGCTGACGACCTGCGCGCCCGGCGCCACCGTCACGCTTGGCCGACCGCCAAAGGCCAGTCCGCGGCTGGACGCCGGACTGATCTTTGAAGGGCCGGAGGCCAAGGCAACGCTGGCCGCCCCGATCTCCAGGGGCTGAGTGCCATAGCGGTTGGACAACACCACCCGCAGGCGCGGTCCGCCCACGCTGAGCATCAGGGTCTGCCGCAAGGTCTGTCCGCGCAATTCGGCCGGCATTTCCGTGGGCAGCACGAAGGAATCCTCCCACAGCGGTTGCGGGCTGGCGAACCAGGAACTGACCCAACTGGAACGCGCGGCATCGGCCTGAACAGGAGGCTGCGCCGCGATGGCGGCGGACGGGGCCAGGACCGAAAGGCCACCGGCCAACGCAACGGCCGAAACCAGGGAATGAGGATTGAAGCGATTCATGACGACTCCAGAAAAAGAGAAAGTGACGTCACGATAGGTTCTTCCCAATTCCACCGGTAGAACCCTAAACTGCATACCACTTCTTCCAAAAAGGAATGACCATGGATACCCTGCGCGCCATGCGGGCCTTCGTCCGCGCCGTGGAGCTGGGCACCCTGTCGGCCGTCGCCCGCGAACAGACGCTGAGCCAACCGGCCCTGAGCAAGATCGTCGCCGCGCTGGAAAAGGACCTTAACGTGCGGCTGCTGGAACGCAGCACCACCCGCGTCGTACCCACCGAGCAAGGCAAGCGTTTCTACGAGCGCGCCACCCGCGTGCTGGAGGAATATTCCGAAGCCGTCGCCGACGCCCGCGGCCAGACCGAAAAGCCCGCCGGCTTCCTGCGCATCAACGCGCCCGTGGCGCTGGGCCAGTTCCGCCTGAATGCGCTGGTCCGCGAGTTCCTGGACGAATACCCCGACATCCAGGTCGAACTGATCCTCAACGACCGCTACGTGGACCTGGTGGAAGAAGGCGTGGACGTGGCGCTGCGCCTGGGCGGCAACCTGCCGCCCAACGCCATCGCGCGCAAGGCGGCCGAGTCGCCACGCTACCTGGTGGCAGCCCCCTCCTACCTGGCGCAGCGCGGCAAGCCCCGCGCGCCCCGCGATCTGGCCACCCACGAATACGTGCGCTTTGCCTGGCTGGCTGCCGGCGACACCCTGGAACTGCACCAGGGCGCGACCCTCGCCACGGTCCAGACCCAGGGGCGCTTCCGCGTCAACAACGCCCTGGCCATCCGCGAAAGCCTGGCCATGGGCGCCGGCATCGGACTATGTCCCGCCTGGCTGGTGCAGGACCTGATCGCCAGCGGCGAACTGCTGCGCGTCCTGCCCAAATGGGCCGCCACGCCACAAGAGGCCTTTCTCATCTACCCATCGCGCCGCTACCAGTCGCTGCGGGCGCGGCTGCTGATCGACTTCCTGAATGACCGGCTGGCCCGCCTGCCCGGAATGCAGGCGCCTTAACCGCAGACAGCGCGCACCAGATTCCGGTAAATGTCGCGCGCGCCTTCCAACTGTTCCAGCGCGATGGATTCGTCGATCGTGTGGGCGTCTTCTTCATTGCCCGGCCCCAATCCTATCGTCGGGATACCGCGGCGTCCGGCCGATTCCGACCCGTTGGTGCAGAACGCCCAGCTGCCCACCACCGGATCCCGGCCGCTGCCGCTGACCGCCGTGCGCGCGGCCTGCAACAAGCTGGCTTGCGCATCGCAACGCCAACCTGGCAACCAGCGCGGCGGCGTGGCGTGCTGCCCGGTATAGGTCGCCACCCGGTCCTCACTGACCTGCAAGGTGAAGTCGGACAGGCCATGCGCCGCCAGATGCCCGCGGATCTGCGCCAACACGTCCTCCAGGCGTTCGCCCGACACGGTGCGCCGGTCAAAACGTATCGTCGTCGAAATCGGAATCATGGAAATCGACGGGTAAGGATGCGACACGATGTCCGTCGGCACCAGCAGCGCCTGGCCCAGCACCTCATCGTGCGGCAAAGGCAAGCTCTCCAGGACCGCCAGCGCCCGGGCCGCGGCATGCAAGGGATTGACGCCAATGTGCGGCGTCGCGGCATGGGCCGGCTTGCCGTGGAAGGTCAGCAGCAACTCCACCCGTCCCTTCTGCCCCGCCTTGATCTGCAATTTCGAGGGCTCGCAGATAACCACCGCCTGCGGCTCACAGATGTCCAGCACCGAAGCCAGCGCATGCCCTTCGATGACTTCCTCCAGCACGCTGGCCGACACCGCCACACGGCGCTTCAAGCCATCCCGCGCGGCCTCCGCCACGCCACAAATCGCTGCGGCGATGCCACCCTTCATGTCGGTGCTGCCGCGCCCATACAGCCGCCCATCCCGGATCTCGGCGCCGAACGGATCGAAGCGCCACTCGCCCGCCACCGGCACCACGTCCATGTGCCCGTCGAACAACAGGGCCACGTCCGCATCCTCGGGGCCGATCAATCCCAGCACCGAACCATTGCTATCGGTCGTGACCGAGCTGAAGCCCGCCTCACGCATGGTCGCGGCCATCAGCGCCGCCATCTCGCCTTCCTTGCCCGAAAGGCTCGGAACCTGCACCATCGCCTGCGTCAATGCAACTACGTCCAGAGTCATCATCATTCCTGTCTGAGAGTGGCGGGCGCGGCGCGCCCGCCGATGTGGAGAGGCGCGACGCCTACCGGTTGACCAGGCTCTTGGGCACGCGATACACCAGTACCGCCCCGATCAGCGCGAAGCTGGCGAGGAAATACATGCCCCAGTCGGTCGAACCGGTCAGGTCCTTGATCCAACCGATCGCGTACGGGCTGACAAAGGCCGCCAACCCTGCGAACGAATTGATCCCGGCAATACCCGCCGCCGCGCTCTTGCCTTCCAGGAACGCCGTCGGCAGGCTCCAGAACAGCGGCGAGCACACCATGCAACCCGCGGCCGCCACCGACAGCATGGCCACGGCCAACATCGGGTTATGGCTGAACAGCGTGCTCAGCGCCAGACCCGTCCCGCCCACCAGAAAGGGCACGATCATGTGCCAGCGGCGCTCCCGCGTCGCGTCCGAATGGCGGCACACCAGCACCATCGAGATCACTGCGCATATGTTCGGCACCGCCGTCAGCAGGCCGATATCCAGCAGCGACACCACGCCGGTGGAGCGGATCACCGACGGAATCCAGAACGCCAGGCCGGACAGGCTGGACACCGTGCAATAGCAGATCAGCGCCATATGAACCACGCGCCGGTCCTTGAGCAGCGTCAGCATCGACACGTGTTCGGTCTTGGCGGTCTTCTCGCGCAGCAGGTTCTGGCCCAGCCGCGACTTCTCTGTGGTCGACAGCCAGCGCGCATCGTCGATGCGGTCATCCAGGTACCAGAACACCGCCAGGCCCAACAGCACCGAAGGGATCGCCTCGATGATGAACATCCATTGCCAACCAGCGAGACCATGCGTGTCATGGAAGGATTCCATCACCCAGCCCGACAGCGGCCCGCCCAGGATGCCGGCGAACGGCACCGCCGTCATGAACACCGCCACGATCTGGCCGCGCCGGTTCGACGGAAACCAATAGGTCAGGTACAGGATGATGCCGGGATAGAAGCCGGCCTCGGCCGCCCCCAGCAGGAAGCGCAGGATGTAGAACTGGGTCGGCGTCTGCGTCAGGGCCATGGCGGCCGAGATGATGCCCCACAGGATCATGATGCGCGCCAGCGTCTTCTTCGCGCCGATGCGGTGCATCAGCACATTGCTCGGCACCTCGAACAGGAAATAGCCGATGAAGAAAATGCCCGCGCCCAGGCCGTACACCGTTTCGCTGAACTTCAGATCGTCCAGCATCTGCAGCTTGGCAAAGCCTACGTTCACCCGGTCCAGAAACGCCGCGATGTAGCACACCATCAAAAACGGCAGCAGCCGCCACGCCACCTTCCGATACAGCGCGTCATCCCGCGCCGCCAGGGGATCCTTGTCTGCGGCAACCGGAGGCGCCGCAATACTCTCGACTGACTGGTCCATATTTTCACCTTGGGGTCTGTTTTTTTAGGCCGAACGCTCCCCTGCAGGCGCTCGGGGCGTCCGCATGCTGTTTTTTATGGGAAGGAAACGTCCGGACCGGTTATGCGGCCAGCCTGCCGGCCGGCCACGCTGGTCGCGCCGCAGGTCAGGCGGTTGCCGCCGCCTCCAGCGCAGGTTCCACCGCGCCTCTGCGTTCCGTGATCAGGCCGTAAGCCTCGGGACGCCGGTGCCGGTCGAAATTGAAAGTCGTGCTCTTGTAGGACAGGCACAGGTCCAGGTCGCAGCGCGCGATCGCCAGCTCATCGCCCTTGGTCGAGCAGGCGGCCACGATCTCGCCCGACGGCGCGATGATGCAGCTGCCGCCTATCATCTCGCAGCCCTCTTCCTTGCCGGCCTTGGCCACGCCCACCACCCAGGTGCCGTTCTGATAGGCGCCCGCCTGCATCACCAGGTGGTTGTGGAACATGGACAGGTCGTCATGCTCGGGCGCCGGCGGATTGTGCACCGGCGTGTTGTAGCCCAGCAGGATCATTTCCGCGCCCTGCAAGCCCATCACGCGATAGGTCTCGGACCAGCGGCGGTCGTTGCACAAGGCCATGCCCATCACGCCGCCAAAGCCGCGCCAGACATCGAACGACTCGCCCGGCTCGAAATAGTGCTTCTCCAGATGCTGGAATGCGCGCCACGGCTCATGCTCGGCATGCCCAGGCAAATGCACCTTGCGGTACTTGCCGATGATGTCGCCGTTCTGGTTCACCAGGATCGACGTGTTGAAGCGGCGCTTGACGCCCTGCTCCACCGCCAGCTCCGCATAGCCCAGGTAAAAGCCTATGCCCAGCTTGCGCGCGGTCTCGAACAGCACCCGGGTCTGCGGACCCGGCATTTCGCTTTCATAGAACGCGTCGATCTCGGCCGGATCTTCCATGTACCAGCGCGGAAAGAAAGTCGTCAGCGCCAGTTCCGGAAAAACCACCAGCTGGCAGCCCATGGCATGGGCCTGGCGCAGATGCGCGAGCAGGCGCTCGACGACGTCGCGGCGTGTGTCGCTGCGCTGAATCGGCCCAAGCTGCGCGGCCGCGACATTGATGATGCGTGACATGTTCAGTCTCCTACGGTTTCATTGTTCTGCGAGTTCGAGCATCAGCTCCAGCAACACGCCGGCGCCCGCCTCGATATCCTGGTCATGCGTGAATTCGGCGACGTTGTGCGACAGCCCGCCCACGCTGGGAACAAACACCATGCCCGTCGGGCACATGCGCGCCAGCATCTGGGCATCGTGCCCGGCGCCGCTGGGCAGCCGCCGCACGCGGTGCCCGCGGCTACGCGCGATGTCCTCGACCCGGCCGACGATGGCCTCGTCGAACGCCACCGGCGCAAAATCGGCCAGCACCCGATGGCTCAGTTCCACCCCTTCGTCCGCCGCAGCCTGCGCCGCGTACTTCATGCAGCGCGCAATCGCCTCCTGCAAGGCCGCGCCATCGGTGTTGCGCAGGTCCAGCGTGAAGGTGGCGCGGTTGGGGATGACGTTGATCAGGTTGGGAAACAGATTGACCTGGCCAACAGTCGCCAGTTGCCCCGCCCCCAATTCGACGGTCAGATCCCGTGCAAAGCACGCGATGCGCGCCGCCACGATGCCGGCGTCATGGCGCAACGCCATTGGCGTGGTGCCGGCATGGTTGGACACTCCCCGCACGGTGAACTCGATCCAGTGGATGCCCTGCACCCCGGTCACCGCGCCGATGGTGTAGTCCTCATGCTCCAGCACCGGCCCCTGTTCCACATGCAGCTCGACAAAGGCATGCACCTCGTTATTGCCTACCGGAGCCGTCCCGGCATAGCCGATGCGGGCCAGGTTCTCGCCCACCGTGGTGCCGTCTATACCGACCGTGACCAGTGCATCCGCCAGCGCCAAGTCGCCCTGGAACACCAGGCTGCCCATCATGTCCGGCGCAAAGCGCGCGCCTTCCTCGTTGGTGAAGAACGCCACGGCTATCGGCCTTTCAGTGACCACGCCCGCGTCGTTCAATGCCGCGACCACTTCCAGCCCGGCCAACACCCCCAGGTTGCCGTCATAGCGGCCGCCGGTGCGCACCGTGTCGATGTGCGACCCCGTCATCACGGGCGGACCGGCCTTGCGCCCGGCCCGCAGGCCCACCACATTGCCTATGCCGTCCACCGTCACGGCCAGGCCCAGTTCGCGCATCCACTGCACCACCAGGTCGCGCCCCTGCCGGTCCGCGTCCGTCAGCGCCAGGCGGCAGACGCCGCCGCCCTCGATGGCGCCGACCTGCCCCAGGTCGGCAATGCGGCGCAACAGGCGGGCGCCGTCGATCCGCACGGCCTCGCGGCCGGCCTCAAGCGTGGCGCCAGTCATGCCACGGCCTCGGCTTCGACTTCGGCGGCGCTCCGGCCGACGATGCGTTGATATAGTTCCGGGTCGGTCGCCCCTTCGCTGCCGAACACCAGCACGCGGCTGCCTGCGTCCAGGCCCAGCGCATCACGCACTGCCGGGTCGGCCAGCGCAGCAAGACAACCGGTCAGCCCGGCGACGGCCGATTCGCCAGCCACGATGGGCGCGTCGCCATACTTGCCGCCAGCCAATAGACGCACCGTCTCCAGCGCGGCCTCGTCATCAACCGTCAGGAAAGCCTGCGCGCCGGGATGCAGCACCTCCCACGCCAGCAGCGACACCTCCCCGCAGGCCAGCCCGGCCATCACGGTATCCAGATCGCCATGCACCGCCACCGGCTTACCGGCGCGGGCGCTCTCGTACAGGCAGGCCGCCTTGTCCGGCTCCACCACGATGAAGCGCGGACGGCGCTCGCCCAGTTGCTCCCAGAAATGCGCGCAGACCGCTGCGGCCAAACCGCCCACTCCACCCTGCAGGAACACGTGCGTCGGCAACTCGCCATCGCCCGCCTCGCGCAGCTGGCGCAATGCCTCGTCGGCCATCACGGCGTACCCCTGCATCACGTCCTTGGGCACCTCCATATAGCCGGGATACGACGTATCCGACACCACATAACGTCCGAGCCGAGCCGCGTCTTCCGCCGCCTGCCGCACCGAATCGTCGTAATTTCCAGGCGTGCGCACAACCTGCGCGCCATATTGCTCAATCGCCCGCTTGCGCCCTTCGCTAACGGTCGCGTGGATGTAGATCACGCATAGGCAGCCAAAGCGTTGCGCGCCCCAGGCGACAGAACGGCCATGGTTGCCATCGGTCGCGCAGGTCACCGTCATGGCCTGGGTCAATTCCCGATAGCGGCCGGACAGCAAATCCTCGACCGACAGATCGTCACGCCCCAGCTTGGCCGCCAATTCGCGCAGCAGTTGGCGGCTGACGGCGTACGCGCCACCCAGGGCCTTGAAGCTGCCCAGCCCGAAGCGGCCGCCCTCGTCCTTGTACCGGATGCCCGCCACGCCCACGGCGCGCGCCAGGCCCGACAGGTCGCGCAGCGGCGTGGGCTGATAGCCCGGCCAGCGGCGGATCTGCGCGTCGGCCTGCGCATAGGCCTTACCGCCCAGCACGTCCAGCTGCCGTTGGCCGTAAGGCGCGGCGGGTTCAAAGGCCGGGTTGGGCGCGTACTGCAGCCGGATGTTCGGAATGGGATGGTTCAAGTCAGTCTCCTCTTGGAATTCAGCGATGCAAGTCGCCGTAGTGTTCGTGCAGGCGTTCTATGTTCTGCAGACGTTCGCGCGCGGCAGGTCCAAGCTTGCGGGCCAGGGCCGAGCACAGATGATTGATGACGCTGGTGGCGGCGACGTAGGAATCGAACACGGCCGCGCCGCTGTTCACGCATCGCAGCACCAGGTCCGAGCGCGCGGGCAATTCGGTAGCGGTCGGATCGGTCAGCACCACGACCTTCGCGCCTACCCGGTTCGCGTGTTCGACGATGGGCTTGAGCAGCGTGACGCGACGCCGGAAATCCATCACCAGCAGCACGTCGTCAGGCCCCAGGTCGGCCAGATCCTCGGCCAGGTTCAAACCCGCACCCGGCACCAACGCAACGCCGTCGCGCAGCTGCGTCAGCAAGGCCCAGGCGTACTGCGCCAGCACCCGTCCATTGCGAAAGCCTGCGATGCAGATGCGGCGAGCGCCGGCGAACAGCTCGATGGCCCGCTCCACGTCGCTGCTGTCCAGGCGCTCGAAGGTCTGCGCCAGGTTCTGCAAGTCCGTGGCCAGATGCTCCGCCAGCGCGTCGCCCGTCGCGTCCGGCGGGCGCACGCCCGCCATCTCGTACAGCGGAGACCCACGATCCGCCTCGTCGCGCGCCTGCGCACGCACCTCGTTGAAATTTTCGTAGCCCAGACGCCGGAAGAACCGCCCCGCCGTGGCCTTGGACACGCCCGCCTTCTGCGCCAGTTCGGCGCCCGAATAGGCCGCGATATTGCCCAGGCACTCCAGGGTCACGCTGGCCAGCCGCTGCTCGCTGTCCGTGAAGCTGTCCTGCAGCGCGAGGATGCGCTCCTGCAACACCGAAGTCATGATGATCCCGCCTATGAAACTGTAGTTTCACAAATATATATTCATGAAACTACAGTGTCAACGCAAAAATCGGATCGTCGCGCAGCGGCGAATGCCCGCGGAAATCTGGACGCCTGGAAAGAAATTCGATGAGCGGGCGTCAAGGCCATGGCGGCCCTGCATGCGCAAGAACGCGCACAGCGTCCTATAACGGCAACACCTCGCGCCGGCCGCATCCGCTCCCGGTCACAGCCCGCCATGGCTGGTCTATCATGGCTTTTTCGACGAGTTGTTGTAAGGAGCGTTACATGATCCGAAAGCTGATCCCTTTCCTGCTGGTCGCCAGCCTGACCGCATGCGCCAACACCGGCGCCCCGCGTTCATCCAGTGCGCCGGCGGCCTCCAGCTCCTCCGGCAGCGCGTCCTCCTCTGACGCCGGGACCAGCACGTACGGCGGCTCGTCCTATGGCTCGTCGTCCTCCATGGGCGGCGGCAAGACCTGCGACGCCGCAGCGCTGCAATCCCAGATCGGCCAAAAGGCCACCGCATCCGTCATGGAAGAACTGCGCACCCGCAGCGGCAGCAGCACGGCCCGCATGTTGCGTCCGGGCCAATTGGTCACGATGGAGTACAACGCTACGCGCTTGAACCTGATCGTTGACGATAAGGACGTCATGACCGCCATCCGCTGCGGCTGATGCCTCGGGGGGGTCGGCCCGGCCGGCCTCGCGCTACGCCTCTGGCGGCCTGACCGCCGGCGGCACATGGGGCAGGAACGCCCCCGCCACCTCGAAAGCGCATTCCTCGCGCGCGATATCGATCACCCGGGCCACCACCGGGTTGACGATGTTCTTCTTGTGCACCGCGTAGTAATTGATCGTGGGCAGGTCGGGTTGCACATTCAAGCGGCATAGCGCGCCGCGCTCCACCAGCGGCGCGAAATACGCGCCCGGCAGATAGCTGATGCCCAGGCCCAGCATCGTCAGCTGCGCCATCATCCCCAGGCTATTGCAGGTCAGCACGCGCTTGACCGGCAGGCCCTGTTCCGCGAACCAGGCATCGTACAGATGCGACAAGGCCGAATTGGTAGGCTGCGAGATCACCGGATAAGGCGCCAGGTCCTGCGGCGTCAGCTTCGCGGAAAAATCGATGTCCAACGCCGGACTGGCCATCCAGACATTGGTGACCGCGCCCAGGTGGACGCAATCGTACTGATAGCCCCAGAACGGCCCCGGCATGATGGCCAGATCCAGCTCGTCCTGCTCCAGCCTTTCATACAGCGTGATGCCGCCGTCGATCTCCGGCATCAATTGCACGCGCGGATAGCGCAGGCTGATCTGGCTGATCAGCCGCGCCAGCCAGGTCATGCCCACCAGTTCCGTCACGCCCAGCCGCACCACGCCTTCGAAGCTGGCCGGATCGGCCATGTTCTGCACGATGCGGCTGTTCAGGTCCAGCATTTCGCGCGCCAGCTCGTACAGCTTGCGGCCCTGCGGGGTCATGATCAGCTTCTTGGCGCGGCGCTCGAACAGCGGCGCGCCGGCAAAGGCTTCCAGTTCGCCCACCCGTTTGGCGACCGCCGACTGGGTGGTGTGCAATTTGCGGGAAGATGCGCTGAAGCTGCCCAGCTGGGAACTCCAGTAGAAAGCCTCTAACTGTTTGAGGGTGTACATCGCGGCGGTCGATGCGAAACGCATGGAAACCCTCACCTTACCATCATGGCAACGCCCGCCGTCCGGCCTCAGCCGCGCGGATGCAGGATGTCCGCCAGGAAGCGCTGCGCGCGCGGATGCGAGGGCGCGCTGAAGAAACGCTCGGGCGTGTCCATCTCCAGGATCTCGCCCGCGTCCATGAAGACCACCCGGTCGCACACATCGCGCGCGAAGCCCATTTCGTGCGTCACGCACACCATGGTCATGCCGTCCTTGGCCAGGCCCTTCATCACTTGCAGCACCTCGCCCACCATCTCCGGATCGAGTGCGCTGGTCGGTTCGTCGAACAGCATCACCGGCGGCTGCAAGGCCAGCGCCCGGGCGATCGCCACGCGCTGCTGCTGGCCACCGGACAGCGAGCCCGGATAGGCGTCGATCTTGTGCTCCAGCCCCACCCGCTCCAGCAACCCGCGCGCCAGCTCCACGGCTTGCTTGCGCGGTTGCTTGCGGATGCTGACGGGCGCAAAGATCACGTTCTCCAGCACGCTCATGTGCGGGAACAGATTGAACTGCTGGAACACGAAACCGATCTTCTGGCGCAGCGCGTTCAAGTCCGCTCCCTTGGCATAGATGTCCTTGCCGTCGATCAGGATGCGCCCCTTCTCGATCGGCTCCAGCCGGTTGATGGTGCGGATCATGGTGGACTTGCCCGAGCCCGACGGACCGCACACCACCAACACCTCGCCGCGCGCCACCGAAAGATCCACGTCCTTCAGCACATGATGCGCGCCGTACCACTTGTTCACTTTTTCTAGATTGATCATGTTTAGTTCCTTCAAGCCATGGCGCGCGAGCGGCGGATACGCAGGTCCAGCCAGCTCAGCCCGCGGCTCAGGCTGAAGCACACCAGGAAATAAATGATGGCCAGGATGCCGAAAACCTGCAGCGGCTTGGTCAGCACCAGGTTGTTGACCTGGTTGGCCGCGAAAGTCAGCTCGTTGACGCTGATGACATAGCCCAGCGAGGTCTCCTTGATGGTGGAGACGAACTGGCTGGTCATGCTGGGCAGCACGTTGAACAGCGCCTGCGGCAGCACCACCCGGCGCATCGTGGTCCAGTAGCCCACGCCCAGCGAACGCGAGGCTTCGATCTGGCCGCGCGGCACCGCCTCGATGCCCGAGCGGATCACTTCCGACAGATAGGCGCTTTCATAGACCACCAGCGCAAAGATCAGCGTCCAGAAGCCGCTGATCACCTGCCCGGTCAGCTTGGGCACCACGAAGTAGGCCCAGAAGATCAGCATCAGCAGCGGCATGCCGCGCACCACGTTGACCAGCGCCTTGCTGGCCGTGCGCAGCCAGCCATAGGGACTGACCCGCGCCAGCGCGATCAAGAGCGCCAGCGGCAGCGACAAAGCCAGGCCGCAGGCGGCCAGGATCAGCGTCAGCGCCAGTCCGCCCAGCGGTCCGTTGGGGTATTGGCCAACCAGCAGCGTGGGCCAGTATTGAGACAGTAGATCAAGCACCGTGGCCTCCCCGGTTCAAGCGATAGCGGTCATAGATGCGCGATCCGATGAGCATGATGAGGAACGATCCCAGCAGGTACATGATCGTGGCGGCGCCAAACGTGGCGAAGGTGCGGTAGGTCTCGTTTTCGATCTCGCGGGCCTGGTAGGTCAGCTCCATCACACCGATGGCCATCGCCACGCTGGTGTTCTTGAACAGCAGCAGCGCGCGCCCCACCAGCGGCGGAATCGAAATCCGCACCGCCTGCGGCACGATCACGAAGCGCATGCATTGCAGATAGCTGGCGCCCAGCGCGCGGGCGGCCTCGAACTGCGTAAAGGGAATGGCGCGCAAACCGCTGCGGATGTCCTCGGCGATATACGCCGCCGACCCCAGTGCCAGCGCAATCGCCGCCAGCGACATCTCGGCATTGTGCTGGTACAGCCACATGCGGAAACCTTCCGGCAGCAGCTCGGGCATGCCGAAGTACCAGAACAGCACCTGCACCAGCAGCGGCACGTTGCGGTGGTATTCCACGTAGGCGTCGACCAGCCAGCGGCATGGCGCCAGATTGGTCGCGCGCACCACCACCAGCGTCACCGCGATGGCAAAGGCCATGACCCAGGCAACCAGGAACAGCTGCACGGTCACAGCCATGCCGCTCAGCAGCAGCTGGTATTGGGAAGCGTCAAGTAGGCTCATAAAACAATCAATCTCCTGCTAGCGCGAGGCCCAGACCAAACGTCACGGGTCCCGGTCGCCCGCTGGATGCGGCGCCGGAACCCGTGACGAGGGACTCGCGATGGTGCTTAACCCGACCTCAGCCCGCAATCGGACCGATCTTGAAGCCGCGCTCCAGCTTGTACGGCGTCTCGGGGCCGAACCACTTGTCGAACAGCTTGGCGGCCACGCCCGAGGCTTCGGCCTCGTCCAGCGCCTGGTTCACCGTTTCCAGGAAACGCGGTTCGGACTTGCGCACGCCCAGGCCCCAAGGCTCGTCGAACACCGACTTGGCGATCACGCTGACGGGCGCGGTCGGCGGGCTTTGCAGCACCAGGCGCACCAGCACCAGCTCAGAAGCGAACTGCGCGTCCACCTTCTTCTGCTGCAAGGCCAGATAGGTAGCCGAGCTGTCGCCATAGCCAATCACCTGCGACTTATCCAGGATGCGCTTGATCTCGCGTTCCGAGCTGGAGCCCTTGGTCGCGCCGATGCGGCGGCCGTTCAGCGCTTCCACCGTTTCCAGCCCTGAATCCTTGCGCACCAGCAGCTTCTGCGGGCTGACGTAATAGGCGTGGCTGAAGCCGATTTGCTGCGCCCGGTCCGGCGAATAACCCAGGTTGGCCGCCAGGATGTCGACCCGCCCTTCGTTCAGTTCCGGCACCCGCGCCGCCACCGACAGCAGCTTGTAGCTGATCTTCACGCCCAGCTTGTCCGCGACCAGCTTGCACACGTCCACGTCATAACCCACCAGCTGGCGCGTCGCGCCATCCTGGAAGCTGAACGGCTGCGACGTGCCCAGCGTGCCGCAGATCAACTCGCCGCGCGCCTTGATGTCATCCACCTGATCGGCCTGGGCGACGGCGCCCAGGGCCAGCGTCGCCAGGCCCAGGCAGGCGGCGAAAAGAGTGTGACGTTTCATGCTTGATTCCCCTTGTATGGTTGTATGGTGAACTGACTGCTTAGCCCGGCCTCAGGCCAGCTTGGCGCAAGCTTCCCGGATGGCCGAGCAGCCCTGCTTGATATCGTCCATCGAAGCCGCGAACGACAACCTGAACGTGCCCGGCGCGCCATAGGCATGGCCGTCGATGACCGCCACGCCCGCTTCGCGCAACAGATAGTGCGTCAGATCGGTATCGGTCGCGATCACGTCGCCCGCCGGCGTCTTCTTGCCCAGCAGACCCGAGCAGTCCGGGAACACATAGAACGCGCCCTGCGGCACGACGATGTCCAGACCCGGCGTGCCCGACAATTCCGCAATCGCCAGATCGCGGCGCTGGCGGAACACCTGGGCAAACTCGGCCACGCAATCCTGCGGCCCCGACAAGGCCTCCAGCGCCGCCGCCTGGCTAACGGACGAAGCGCCCGACGTGCTCTGAGATTGCAGGATCGCCATCGCCTTGATCAGCTCGTCAGGACCCGCGCCGTAACCGATGCGCCAGCCCGTCATGGCGTAGGCCTTGGACACGCCATTGACCACCAGCGTGCGCGCCGCCAGTTCCGGCGCGACCTGCAGCGGATGCACCGTCGGCTCGTCCGTGAAATTCAGGCGGGCGTAGATATCGTCCGTCATCAGCCATACATGCGGATGGCGCTTCAGCACCTCGGCCAGGCCGCGCAGCTCGTCCGCACTATAGACCGAGCCCGTAGGGTTGCTGGGCGCATTCATCATCAGCCACTTGGTGCGCGGCGTAATCGCGCGCTCCAGCGCTTCGGGCGTGACCTTATAGCCGGTCGCCGGCGCGGTCTCCACCGTCACCGGCACGCCGCCGTTGACCAGCACCATGTCAGGGTACGACACCCAGAACGGCGCGGGGATCAGCACCTCGTCACCATCGTTCAGCGTCGCCGCCAGGCCATTGAAGATCACCTGCTTCGCGCCCGTGCTGACAATGATGCGCCCCACCGGATAATCGACGCCGGTCGCTTCCAGCAAATGCTGGGCGGCGGCGCGGCGCAACGCCACGGTGCCCTGGGCCGGCGGGTACTTGGTTTCGCCGCGGTTCATGGCGGCGGTGGCTGCCAGGCGGATGTGTTCGGGCGTCGAGAAATCCGGCTCGCCGATGGTCAGGTCGATGATGCGGCGGCCTTGTTCGCGCAGTTCGGCGATGATGGCGCGCGCGGCTACGCTGGGCGACAGCTTGATGCGCTTGATGCGGTCGGCGACGATGCTGGTGGGTTGCGGGGTTTGGGTTTGGCTCACGGGTTGGCTCGGGGTTTGGCCCAGGGTTTGGCTCATTTCGCGGCTCCCGTCTTCTCGGCCAGGGTCTTTTCCAGCCAGGGCTTGGTATAGGTGCCAGCGCGCAACCTTTCCTTCGCCACCACCTCGTCGGCTTCCTTCTTCTGCGCCAGGGCCAGCACGGCCGCGGCATGCTCGGCGGGAATCACCACCACGCCATCCGCATCGCCCACCACCACGTCGCCCGGATTGACCACCTGGCCACCCACCGATACGGGCACATTGATCTCGCCCGGACCATCCTTGTACGGACCCTTGTGCGACACGGCCCGCGCATAGCAGCCGAACTCGCCTTGCGCGAACACGTCCAGATCGCGCACCGCGCCGTCGATCACAAAACCTTCAATGCCGCGCGACTGCGCATCCATCATCATCAGCTCGCCCACCAGCGCATTGCTGGTATCGCCCGCGCCGTCGACAACAATCACGTCACCCGCGCCGCCAAGCGAAATCGCCTTGTGGATCATCAGGTTGTCACCCGGGCGGGTCTTGACCGTGAGCGCCAGACCAACCGTGCGGCGAGCGCCGGCGTGCAGCGGACGCAGCCCGGAAACGCCGTACAGGCGGTTCATGCAATCGCTGATCTGGGCCGAGCCGATGGCGGCGAAGCCGGCCAGCACGTCGGCCGAGACGGCCGGGCCGGAACGGGGAAGAATGCGGTATCCGATGGGATTCATGAGGAAGTCCGGGGTAGATGCGTGAACAGCGTTAAGCGAACACGCATTACAAGGCCCCAGGGGGTGTTCCTCAAAACGATATAAATTCCCGGTGATGTAGGAATTTTATTCGTGAATGGTGATGACTAGGGTTATCCCTTATTCGTGGTTGAGTGGGGTCGGGTCCGGGGTCCAGAGGTTAGACGTTGTCTTTGGCGTCGTGTGTTTCCATCAACGCCACTGCCCCGGGGAAGAAGATAGTGCCCGCCTGCACTTCGATGTCGGCTTCGACGTCGAGACTGTAGGCGAACACCATTCCCTTGGTACTCCTGGATCAGCGATCGGCGCGTCGCGCTTTCCTCGCCACTACTGAATCAACGCCAGCGCCTCGTGCATCGCGTCACCTGCATCTGCGTCGTCCTTTCCATGCAGCGCTTGTTCCAACATGGCGTCGGTCAAAGTAGCCATGTGTTCGCAAAGGCCCTCCACTCCTCCCATTAACGCAGCCACCGACCAGGCATCCAGCGGCGGCGAGCCGGTTGCATCGGGTTCGGATGCGCTGTTACCGACCATGCGGGCGATGGTCTGGATGGCGTAGCGGGCGCGGTCTATTTGATGGATGTGGGAAAGGGAGACTGGGCCGGATTCGAGATTGGTGTCGATGGACCAAGGGTTTTCGGTCAGGGGGTGGTGCAGCATGGGGCTGCCTCCTATAGGGATGAGTCAAGCCGCATGCGTTGCAGCTATCCGCCTATAGCTTTCCGGCTTCCAAACCGAACTACCGGTGGGGTAGTGGGGAAAAGTCTACCGCATGGACAGCGGCTGAGCGCCACAAGAGTGGCAATTCCGCTGCGGTGTAGGAGGTGCTGAACTTCACACATTGAGAGACCGGTTGCGACCCATTGCGGACTTTCGGCACTGGGATTCGAGATTATTTTTTGCACGACTTTGAGGACATCTCACGCTGTGCCTCAAGCCAAAATCAGGTTGCAGGAGCAAGAAAACTACGAAGCACGCCAACAATTTCTTGAAGCGCCGTCTCATTTCTTTTCATCAAATATCCAAAGATCTGCTTCTGCGTCGCTATCCCCTTTTGCTGGAGATAGTTATGGAAGTCCTTGGCACTCGTGAAATGATCCCTATTCGTCTCAAATGGGAAATGGCCATCTTCTTGACTTTCTGTATAAATAGCCTTTTCTACACTTTCGATAGGGATCATATAGACACCAGGGTAATCGACAAATTTCACGTTTTTTTGATCGCCATCAAGGATCGCAATCACTTTGCCAGGTGCAGACAGGAACTGCTCCTTCTCATTGTGTTTCATCAGACCGGTTACTTGGGTTCCTCCACCAATGAAGATGATCTTGTAATGAAAGAACGTCTGCGGGCAGTATGCTTGTATGATGGCTTCAATGAAGCCAAGAAGAACCTCATCTTCCGTCAGGATGTATCTGTCCCATCCAGCAAATCCGAACAGGCGCGCTTTAGCGTAGCTATACGATTTTTGGCTAATAGAGACGTAGCCCTCGCATTCGTCCACATAAAAAAGCTCGTGCGTCTCAAGCTGTCGCATCAGGGCCATGGAGTGGGTTGTAAATAGAATCTTGCGCTCATACTTGGCGCAGAAATCTCGTAGCCACGCTGCCAAATTCGCCTGGGCCGCCGCATCGAGAGAAAGGTCAATCTCATCAATTACGATGAGCTGGGAAGATCCCTTGATGGTTCGATATAGGTTTATAAGAAAATATTCTCCGGAGCTTAGGTAGTCTTCACGAATGTAGGTACCATCATCCTTAACAATTGCGTAGTAACTCTTTCCTCTGACGCTCACCTCTACCATACTCGAATAGCGTATCGAGCCATACATTGCAGTGAGAAAGGCAACAAGTTCACTAGGGTGACTATAATTTCCAAGTGCAATCGCCCTACGGATATCTAAATCCGCCTCGCCTGCGTTTTTGAAGTAATTGAAGCGTATGCCGTGGGGCATCGGCAGCTCGGCTGAGATGAGGCCACGCAGTTCGAACGGAATTGCTTCTCTGCAGTTCAGGGATCGTATCTTCTCGTCGTACGCGAACACCACCTTGGTTCCATCTGCGACGTAGGTGATTCGGCTGTTGGAGGAGAATGCGTAGGGAGTCGCCGTCTTAACAAAAGTGTCGGCGCTGGATAGGTTCCGCAGCGCACGAACCAAGGTCGTTTTGCCGGTCCCGTTTCGTCCCACCAAGCAGATCAATCCGGGAGCCGAGAGGTCTAGGTCCAGCGTAAGGTCAACAACGTGCTGAATGGACTCGAGACTGACTCGGAGGCTGTTCATTGGGCAGACCTGTGCAAGAAGCTATCAATAACTGTGGTCCCGAACTTCGCCCTTAGTTTTTCCAAGTAGGGAAGGTCAGCTGCATAGGCGTAACTAATCAAGCCGCTTAGCCTTTGCAACCCTTCTTCCATTCCCTCGCTTCGCTCTTCCTCGAAAATTTTCTCCAACCGCGATCTATCATTTATATAGAAGTGAAGCCAAGACTCGATTTTGTTTTTAACGTCTCGATCAATAGCGATGGTGCCATTGGGCAGAATGACAAGGCCTAGTATCTTCACTTTCCGTCCGATCGTCGTGAGCTTGCTTTTGCTCGGATTGAGAGTGAAACCATCACCCAGCTCAGCTGCCAGGCAGCCTTCGATCACTTCGCTAGCAGCTTCAATAGCTTGGCGATCGTGTGTTGAGATAATGATGTCATCAGCGTAGCGCGTGTATATCCATTGCCGCTCTTTGCTAATGGTGGCCAGTCGTTCGTCAAACCCGAGCAAGCAAGCATTACTCAGGATGGGAGATGTGGAGTAGCCAATCGGCAGTTTGCCATTGATGGTGAGCAGGCCCACGACATGGTCAATATGCTCGTCCAAGTCAGAGGCAGGAGTTACAGCTCGCTCAAGGGTTGACCGGATCAGGCCCGAGGTAATGCTGTCGAAGAACCGTTCTAGATCTGTTTGGTAGAAAGCTCGGCTGTGTGCATGGGGAACGACAGCTTGCAGAAGGGTAGCCCCCTTGCGATAAGCAAACGACACGGATTGATTAACTGAAAGATATTCAAGCAGGAATCCGTTGAGGAAAGAGTGGAACTCTTTCAGCTTTTTGGAGGGCTTGTAGATGGTTCGGCTGTTCCACTGGACGGGGGTGTAGTGTTCTTCGGGCTTCAGTTCCAAGAACTCTTCGAATTTATACTTCCCGTGATACATGGCATCGAACAACTGGTGCAGCGGACGTGAAGTCATCGATCACTCACCTTAGGCATCCCTTCACAATTGAGACTGAATTGTAGGTGACGTGTGGCTGATTGCAGCCTGTAGATGACAGATACGAAACGCCCGGTCGGGCGTCAGCCTGCGACCGGGCATGCGTAAGTTGATATTACGCCCTAGGGACCAGACATTAGACTGGAGCTACTCCTAGTCGCTGGTGTGGAAAAATCGTAGCACAGCCCTGTGCCGATAGGCAAGCAACGCCAAACATATGGTGCTGGGCATCCAGATCCGAGGCGCTGAGCATGCTAACCCTCGACTGGTAGAACACAGCCCCCTGTTGGCACCGGCCGTTTCTGGCCGAACGCAGACATTTGATAACGGTTGTTTGCAAACCCTTAGCAGCAATTCGAAGACGCGCCCTCTCCGGCTGCTTTGTGGCGCGCGACAAGCAATAAACAGTCGCTCAGTATGAGCCAATGGGCGCTGACCCAATTCGCCTCATCACCGTCATAAACGCTATGCAATCGTGCATAATCATTGACAAGGAGATAAGGTGTCAGACTACAATTTCGCAACATTTAGCTAGCGAATTTTTAGTCTGACACCTTTTTTATTTTGATGGTGAAATTGTAGCTGCACTTTATTGCTATTTTCATCTAACAATTTCCGTGAGCCGAGACGGCAGGCATAGCAGTCGACCCGGAATTCCTATTAGAAAAATCAGTATCAGACGCATATATCGTGAACCCAGAGACCCAACAACTCATCACGCTCGCCATTGCCATCCTTGGCCTGCTTATCTCCCTCTACCTGCTTTATATAAATATCAAAAACAGGGAAACACAGTTATCAACATATCGTATTTCCAGAAATAATCACAGAAGCAGCCAGATTGTGCTGCAGTATATTAGCTCCGAACAGTTGAATGAACACTTCTTGGTCAAACTAGTGCTATTTAATCCAGGCTCGATTGCATCAATCATTCACAGCTTTTCCGTATTTGAATCCATTCAAAACCAAAATCGCATCTTTCGAATTTTCAAACCCATTATCCTCAAACGCATTGAAGATGCTCGTTGGTGGCCAACTCTGGACGAGAATGAGAAAGACCCAAGATATCTCGACGAAAACTATAAAGATCTTTACGTTAAAGACTATCGCGTTATTTTGGTATCGATCCCTGGTTGGATGACCAGGGAACGGTATGAATTCGAAATTCGCACCAACAATGAATACGTTACCCATAAAACACACATCGATGGAATCAAAGGAACCCGCCGATTCAGCCACCACTATGAAGTACGGTATGCGGAGAAGTGATATAAATAGAAAACGTGTCAGACTACAATTTTCCGAGTGGAATTGCAGTCTGACACCTTGTATCTTGGTCTCTGTGGTGATCAGCTATCACCACTGCGGATTCGACGATTTTGATCTGACACCGAAAGCTTAGACTTTGCGATAAAGATTAAACCTCGATCCGCTCTTCTGAACTAAAAATGGTGCCAGACTACAATTTCGCAGCGTCTGGATAGCGAAATTGTAGTCTGACACCATTTTCCAAGCGCTATATACTGGATTCAGATAGGTTTGGTTTAAATTATGGTAGGGACTTATGAAAATCGACGTTATGCGGCCACAAAAGCTGTACAGATACTCCGAAAAGAATTGGCTAGAGCGCTCTCTTGAGTTCGGTGAGTTTCGCCTTCGGCCCGCGACCGACTATAAATTACAAGAGACTGACGCAGCACGACATGATGATGAATTAGTTCGTATTGACACGTCTCCGGCTAGTTCCGTATCGATCACCGTTATACACACGGGGCAAATCATCAAACCAATTGGCGAAGTTGTCTATCGAACAGAAGTCGGAACAAATTATTTAACCATCTGCTTTTCGAAGTTGTGGGATGAGCATCAATTTGATAACTTTCCTGGCACCGATGCATGCCTAATCATCCATGAAGTAGATGATTTCTGTGAAAGATTGCACTATGCGGCTGAGATAGCTCTGCCTCAATGGGCAGGCATGGATGCCACCGTCGTGTATGGAGGCAGAAGTGAGCTTGGTGCAGTTTTCTCCAAACCAGTTAAATTTAGCTCACAGCATGAGTGGCGTTTTGCATGGCACCCCGGCCAGCGAGTTGAAGAACTATCTCCCGTTCTGCTCACAATCGGAAGCATTGCCGATATTGCGGAGATCGTTGAAAAGCCTTCCCATGCAGCAACGTTCGCCTAACTCAAACGTTGGGAATTTTTTGTTCGCCACCAGCGGCTACTCCTGGCCGAACAGGAAAAAAGATACCGTCTTGCCCGTCAAGAGATTAGGCGTAATCCGGGCGACCGGATGAACGCGTTTTGAGCACGCCGAAGCAGAGATGAGCAAGCTTTCTCATTGCAGCGCCGAGTGCGAACATCTTGCCTTTACCGGCGTCTAGCAGTCGGGCGTAGAGGGCTTGGACATGTGGGTTATAGCGCGTGGCCACAATCGCAGCCATGTAGAGCGTTGCCCTCACTCGTGGCGGTCTTGTATTGACCCAGTGAAAACCTGCTCACGTCATAATCGAGGAAGTTGACGATGAGTATGAAGATGGAAGACGACATC
>NZ_JBYSYI010000004.1:0-246990 GCF_058783105.1 Achromobacter sp. FW305-C-30-7
GGCGCTTGGTATGAAGACCCCGGCTGAGACATTTGCATTAGCCGCTTAACCTGAGCAGGTTCTGCTGGGTCAATACATCTATTCAATCGACCTGAATCCGCGCAATGCGGCCTACGGCCAGCCCAACAGGCACGTGGTGGGCTCGGCGACAGAGCTGTCCTCTCACTATCCACCCCACAGTTTTGATGTGGTGTTTGCCAATGGGTTGATCGGTTTTGGCCTGGATACCGAGGAGGCATTCAATCAATTGATGTTTGAATGCCATCGCGTCCTGACGGGCGATGGGATGCTGGTGCTCGGCTATAACGACAAGCCCGATCGTCTGAGCTTCAAGGTCGAGCAGGCCAAGGGGTTTCAGGTCTACAAGACATTTGAGCCCGGCATCGCCGGGATGACGGGTGCGCGGCACGTCGTGGCGGACGGGTTCCAGCATTGCTATGTGTTCTTGAGGCCCCGGCGCCTCGGGCTTGCGGAGCAGGGCCTGGCTTGGTAGCCATGGCAGAGCGCGCAGCCGCGTCCGTATGGCTCAGCATTTCAAAAACGTAATCCCGCTATCCGCTTTCTGTCTGCATCGCCTTCCTAGAATTTGATCGTGCAGTCCCCTCCACGATATATAGGAATTAAGCATGCAGATGATCCGCAAAGCCGCATTGATCCTGGCGCTGTCGGCCGCCGCTACCGGCGCGGCGCTGGCGCAGCCTGCGTCGCCTCCCGCCGGCCTGGCCAATCCCTACGGTCCGTCATTGACGCGTGCCGAAGTGCTGGCCGACCTGGCGCTCTGGAAGCGCGCGGGCGTGGACCGGTTCTGGCGTGGCGAGGAGACGCCGGACATTTACAGCCCGGAGTACAAGGCCGCATTCACTGAGTACTTCCGCCTGCGTTCGGGGCCGGAGTATCAAGCCGAAGTGCAGCGCCAGAACGCGCTGCGCTGATACCCGGCCGACGCGGCGGGAGAGCCCGGCGTGGCTGACTCCTCCGTCATCAATCCCCCCGAGTCCAGCCCCAGGTTGCAGCTTGCCGACCTGGAGCTGGACTTGTTGCGTTGCCGCGCCTATCGCAACCGGCAGTTCCTGCCGCTGACGCCCAAGGAGTTCGGCTTGCTGGCTTTCCTGATGCAGCGGCCCGGGGTGGTGTGTGTGGGTTGGGAGCTTGCCGAGCAGGTCTGGAAAATGAAGCTGCATGTCCACGACAAGCGCAATTTCAAATCCCATGCCGTTGCGGTCGCGATGCGCCGGCTGCGCAAGAAGGTCGATGCGGGTTCGGGTCCCAAGCTGCTGCATACGATACGGGGCGGCAGCTACCTGCTGACGGAAGGCCCGTTGTGACGCGCACAAGTTCTTGAACGGCGGCCGCCATGCGTCGGGCCGCCATACGCCGCGCGATACCAGGTAAAAAAATCGCGCGCCCGAAAGGCGCGCGGCGATCATCAGGCCTTCCCTTCGCGGAGGAGGGCTCGATCAAGGGATTTCCTGCTTGCAGCGTTTTATGAAAGCTGGCGCTAGAACCGATGGCGGATGCCCATATTCACCTCGGTCGCCTTGGCGTTGTCCAGGAAGGCCCAGTTGGTGGTGTAGGACGCCACCGCATACAGATCGGTGCGCTTGGACAGGTTGTAGTTATAGCCCAGGCTGTAGGTATTGCTGGTGGCGTCACCGCCCGTGAGCTGCTTGTTGTTGGCGTCGGCGCGTTGCCACGATGCGAAGGCGCCGCCGGATTTGCCGACCGGGGCGGCCAGCGCCAGCATGTAGGCATTGGAGCGGAAGCCCTTGACGAAGGCGTAGGACGGGGTGCCGGTAAATCCGCCGATGCTGCCGCCGTTGGGGAAGCCCTTGCCGGCGAACCAGCCGTCGGTCATGCGGTTGTAGGCCAGGGCCACCTTGACGACTTCAAAGTCGTAGGAGCCGCCGATGATGTAGGAACGCGGCGTGGCATCGTTCTGGCTCTGGCTCAGCTTGTTCGAGGCGTTGAGCTGGTCGTAGGTGGCAAAGCCCATGACGGGCCCGTTGTCGTAGCGCAGGCCGGCGGTGATGGCGCGGGTGTTGTCGGCGGTGGCGAAACCGGTCTGGGCGACGCGGCGGTCGTCGGCGTTGAAGGCATAGCCCAGGGCGCCTTTGAAGCCGGCCATCGACGGGGTTTCATAGACGATCAGGTTGTCGTAGCGCACGAAGTAGGCCGAGCTGAAGCCCAGGCCGGCGCCGGTGTTCAATTGATTGAAGCCGCCGCCGAACGATGAGCCGAACATGCCGGTGAAGTAGCGCGCGGCGACGTTGTACTGCCGGCCCAGGCGGACCTCGCCCCAGTCGGCGCTGCCCAGGCCCACCGTGGCTTCGCGGCCGAAGAGGCGGCCGCTTTGCAGCGAGTTGCCGTTGCGGCTGTCGTAGCCGGACTCCAGCTGGAACAGCGCATACAGGCCGTCGCCCAGGTCTTCCTTGCCGCGCAGGCCCCAGCGCGAACCCGCGGTGGTGCCGGTGGTGGATCCGATGCGGCTGCTGTCGACGCGGGTGCGACTGCCGGTGGCGGGATCGGTGTAGGTGCCGTCGACGTTGGCGTAGCCGATGCCGGTATCGATAAGGCCATAGAGCGTGACGGAAGAGGACTGCGCATAGGCGGCGCCGGACAGTGCCGTGGCGGCCGCCGCGACGTATAGCTTTTTCATTGTGGACTCCGTGAGCAGGGAAGATCGATATGCGTCATACCGACCGGAAGCCACGGAAAACATGTCTTCTGGCGGATAGGCAGGGCCAGTGTGAAGGCCGTTGCCCGACAATCCGCGGTCGCTGAAATTACAAATCTGATCGTCCCGGCATCACGGTTTTGTCATGTCCGCGTGGATCGCACATGACGCGGTGCCTGGCCGCTGGTCTTAGCCCTCCAGCCCTCCCAGATCCGGCGGCCGGTTCTCGATGATGGCCTCCATGCTGAAGAACCCCGTCACCGTCGACAGCTCGAAATCCGTGATCAGCTTCTGGTAGAAGCGGTCGTACCCGGCCATGCCGCGGCAGACCACCTTGATGAGGTAGTCCCAATCTCCGCCGATGCGATAGAACTCGGTCACTTCGGGCAGGCGCCCCACGTGTTGCCGGAAACCATCGGCCCAGGCCTTGGCGTGGTGGCTGGTGCGGATCATCACGAATACCGTCAGGTCCAGCCCCAGTTCGACCAGGTTGACCTCGGCCCGGGTGCCGCGAATGATGCCGCAGGCGTTCAGACGCTGCAGCCGGCGCCAGCAGGCGTTTTGCGACAGGCCGACGCGATCGGCCAGCTCGCGTTGCGACAGCGCGCCGTCCTTTTGCAGGCAGGAGATGATATTAAGATCAAACTTGTCTATTTTTTCCATATAAAAGATCAAATGACCCAATATTGGTTAGTTTAGGCAAAAATTAGGTGAGGTTTTAAATTTCACCCCATCGTATGATATTCCGACGTTCCCAGGAATATCCCCGACATGAATACGACCACCAAAACAGCCTCCGTCCCGGCTACGCCGTTGCAGCAATTTCAAGAAAGCCTGAAGGCGGACGACGTCGCCGCGGCGCTGGCCGATGGGCTGATCGGCAAGGATGCGGTGGTCGACGGCCCCTATGGCGTCAAGCCGCTGGTCTATGCGGATTACGTTGCGTCCGGCCGGGCGCTGATGCAGGTCGAGCGCTTCGTTCTGGAGCAGGTGCTGCCGTACTACGCCAACTCGCATACCGAGGCGTCTTATTGCGGTGGCTTCATTACCCGCCTGCGCCGCGAGGCGCGCGCGGCGATTGCGCGCTGCTGCGGTGCGGGCGATGAGCACGCGGTGATTTTTGCGGGCTCGGGCGCGACGGCGGGGATCAACCGGCTGGTGCATCTGTTCGGCGTGCGCGAGGCCATCGCCGCGGGCCGCAAGGTGCGCGTCATCATCGGCCCCTACGAACATCATTCCAACATCCTGCCGTGGCGCGAATGCGGCGCGGAAATCGTCGAGCTGGCGGAAAGCCCTGAAGGCGGCCCCGACCTGGCGCAGCTGGATGTGGCGCTGCAAGCCGGGGAGGGCGCGCTGGTGGTTTGCGCGCTGTCGGCGGCTTCGAACGTGACGGGCATCGTGGCGGATGTGGCGGAAGTGACCCGGCGCGTCAAGGCCGCGGGCGCCAAGATGCTGTGGGACTATGCCGGCGGCGCCCCCTATCTGCCGATCCGGATGACGCCCGCCGCCGATGCGGCGATCGACGCAATTGTGTTCTCGCCACACAAGTTCATCGGCGGCCCGGGCGCGTCTGGCGTGCTGATCGTGCGCCGCGACGCGGTGCTGGACACCACGCCCACCTGGCCCGGTGGCGGCACGGTCCGCTTCGTTTCGCCCGTGGGCCATGACTACAGTGGCAGCCTGGAAGCGCGCGAGGAAGCGGGCACGCCCAATGTGGTGGGCGATATCCGTGCCGCCCTGGTGCTGCTGGTGAAGGAAGCGCTGGGCGCGGACTTCATGCGCCAGCGCAATCAACACTTCGTGCAACGCGCGCTGGCCAGATGGCAGGGCGCGGCGCAACTGGAACTGCTGGGTTCGCTGACGGCGGCACGCTTGCCGATCTTTTCGTTCCGGGTGCGCAATGGCCGCGGCGGCTTCGTGCATCAGCAACTGGTGACGCGCATGCTGAGCGACCGCTTCGGCATCCAGGCGCGCGGCGGCTGCGCTTGCGCGGGTCCTTACGTGCATCGTTTGCTGGATATCGGCGCGGATGAATCGCTGCAGATGCGCCAGGCCATCCTGGACGGCCGGGAAATGGAAAAGCCGGGCTTCATCCGGCTGAACTTCAGCGTGCTGCTGGCGGACGAGAAGGCCGATTTCATCCTGGATTCGGTGCTGGCGCTGGCCGCGGACGCAACCGAGTTCGAGCACCGCTACGGCTTCGACCCGAGCCGCGCGATTTTCTTCCCGAAAAGCGCCGACAAGCAGGCCGCGTGAGACGTGCGCCCGCCGCCAGGCGGGCCGCTCCATCCCTCATTCAGTCCTTCATCTGGAGGCCGCAGGTTCTGATCCACGCGGCCTTCTTGTCCGCCAATTCGTCGGACGCGTCGCTCAGCGCGCGCGCCATCCTTGCCGGAAACTCCACCCCTTGGCGGCGACAAGCCTCGAAGTCGTCGACCAGGGCGTAGCGGGCATCCAGCAGGTCCAGCCGGCCCTGGCACAGTTCGCGATTCAGTTGCAGGTCGTTGGACGCCTCGCGCGAGTGCTCGACCTCAGGAGAGTGGTCGTCCCCGAACGTGGGGGCGCTAGCGCAGGCGAAAGAGAGAGGGAATCATATTCAAATCTGAAGGCTGGTGGAAGCGTGAACTAAGCCGATATTTTGGCCTTGAGGCTTTTTGGGTTGTAACTTAAAGACATAAAAGTGCGAATTCTGATTTTATTAGCTAATGATTTTGCCACATCAAAGGCAATGCGGAAGGGAGAGTCGAGGCAGATATTTCTGGAAAATTCCGAACTTGAAATTCACTTCCAAGAGGGTGATAAACCAATAAGTTCTCATCGGTTTCAATCGATGCGGTCATGTGGATCGAGTAGGGATGGTCCCTGTTGGGCTGATCGTAACTAGAAAATAGAATCCCAACTATCTTCAGGTATTGTTTTCCAATATCCGGTCGAAAGCAATAGTTTGTTCCCCTTTCGTCTTGCACCGAAGAGTATGCCCAGCCCTGAGAAAGAGGAAGGTCGTGAAGATCTTTGGTAATAATTTCGGCTCCACGATAAAAATGCTCTGTGCCTTTCCCTACTTTTCTGGAAAACTCATCCCTCACAAAGTTACAAACCAAAATTAGTTTCTTTGCCTCGTTTTTAGTCATGCTAGATGTTTCTGGGGTTATTCCGATTTTAGTGAGCGTTATATCTTCTTGGGCTTCAAATACAGTCAGTGATGCAAGCTCCTTAGGAGCGATGCGTGTTTCCAAGAAGGCGGTGACTCCATGGTCTGCCGTATAAAGCAGTGGCTCATTTTTTTTGTGGAGTCTGCCAGGATATTGTACGAAGGCCGCAGGAGGAGCCCAGGCGTCTGACTCTATGCGCATTGCTTGAAACGGTAAACGGCGGTCGGTTTTAGCAATCTTGCGAGCGCGGAACAGTTTGGTTCCTCGAGGAATGTAATAATGGTGCACTGGTAGTACGTAACTTTTTGTTTTAACCATCAATACGCGTCCGAACTCTGCACGATATGTCGAGTCGTTCATGCTGTGAAAGTTGAGCGAACGGAATCGCCTGATGTTGTGCAGCAAGTCAGATTCTTTAAAGGAGTCCAGATATTTTCTCAATGGAGCATCAAAGTCCGATGCTAACAACTTGTTTTTTGGGGGCAGAACCATGCAAGGTTTCTCGGATTTTTGGTGCGAATCGTGAAATTCGTAGGATAGCGCGAATTCTTAGAGTAATGACGACCGACTCTCGACCGCTGGATATATACAGAATCTGGTTCGCCGCATTTGCTATTCGCTATCACTCCCGACGGTGTCGTCGCAAGTAATTCAGTAGATGTGGGCTGATAGTGGTTCGGAATGGGGATTGGCGGGACATGCATTGCATTCAGCGGAGGCGACCTGGCGACTTGTGCATTGGTTGTAGTTGACTAGTCTTCGCTCGTTAGTCGGTTGGACCGGCTCAATGCGGAGGTCCTTGATCGCCCCGTTCTCCGGCGCTAGATAGGTAAAGACGGCGCGAGAGATTGGCATTATCAGTCTGAAGATTGATCGACCGTCGTAACTCGGACGCCTGATCACCGGGTACTTGCCCTCCTATGGGTGATACGTTGCGTAGTGGACGCCGTGTTTATTGCACCGTTTGGCGAACACTACGACCGCCGTGCCTTCCATCAAGGCCTCACTGAGCTGGTTCTCTGCGTATCTATTTTTTCAAGGGGTCGGCACGTCATGGGTGCATGGGTGCGCGTGGAATCAACGCCTGCGCGACGCAATTCTCGACGTCGTTTTTTTTGGCCGAGCGAGCTGATTAGCGGTTTGAGCGTCGCGATCTAGCGCTAGATCTAAAGCCGTCCATCTTGGCGTCAGCACCGATTGGTATTGCGTCACGTGAGGCGCAAGACTACATCGGCGGCCTGAGAACGTACCGGGAGCCGATGCGACCGAGTTTGAGCACCGTTACTGCTTCGATCGTGGCCGGACCATCTTCTTCCCACGCAGCGCCGAAAAGCAGGCCGCGCCATCCCTCATTCAGTCCTTCATCTGGAGGCCGCAGGTTCTGATCCACGCGGCCTTCTTGTCCGCCAGCTCGTCGGACGCCTCGCTCAGCGCGCGCGCCATCCTTGCCGGAAACTCCACCCCTTGGCGGCGACAGGCCTCGAAGTCGTCGACCAGGGCGTAGCGGGCATCCAGCAGGTCCAGCCGGCCCTGGCACAGTTCCCGATTCAATTGCAGGTCGTTGGACGCCTCGCGCGTGCGCTGCACGTCCTGCGCGCGGTCGATGCGCGCCTGCTCCGCCTCGATCTGCGCGATGCAGTCTTCCGCGACCGCGGGCGCGCTGGCGCTGGCGGTGCAGATGAGCAGGACGGCAAGAGTGCGGCGGTTAAGGGCGGCCATGCGGAGATACCTTGATAGTGCGACAGAATGGGCAGCATCATAACTGCTGGGAAAATCGGGACAGGAGCCGATGCGCCAGGCACTTTGTAGACAGGCATGACGCTTGCTGACTCCCGCATGCCGTTAAGGCCTCGAAAATCCACCGGCTCCACCATTCAGGTTGGGACATATGACGGACGCCAAAATCTGCGCTGGGCGGAAGGCTGTTCTCGTTGTCGATGACAACGAGACCGCCAGATGGATACTGGCCGAGATATTGGCCGGCGAGGGTTATGCCGTCTGCGAGGCGGGCAATGCCGACGAGGCGCTGCAGCGGCTCGGGGAGCGTCCCGACATACGCGCGGTCATTACGGACATCGAGATGCCGGGCTCCATGGATGGCCTCGAGATGGCGGCGCGAATACGCAGTCAATCACCCGAAATTGCCGTGCTTCTCACGTCCGGCCGTCATTACCCCGCAGCGGGTGATCTTCCGCCAGCGACGAAGTTCATCCTGAAACCATGGGCTGCGGATGAGTTGATCCGTGAATTGGAAACAGTGCTGTGCCTCAGCTACTAAGGAAGCAGGCGGGCCGAAATACCATCATTGTGCGGCCCCCTGCCCGGGGGAGGCCTTGGGGAAGTAGAGGGTGAATGTCGTACCCTCTTGGGCGGAACTGGCCACATCGACGTGACCGCCTGTTTGCGAGACGTAGCCGAAAACCTGGCTCAAGCCCAAGCCCGTTCCTTTGCCTTCCGGCTTGGTGGTGAAGAAGGGTTCAAAGATGTGGTCCAGAATTTCCGGCGCGATGCCTTCGCCATCGTCCGAAACGCTGACGGCGACAAACGGCCCGGCGGCGAGGCCTCCCTGTTCATCCGGGCGCGAGTCCACGCAGCTGACTGCAATTCTTACATTGCCGCCGAAAGGCATGGCGTCGGCGGCATTGACCACCAGATTCAACAAGGCGTTTTCCAGCTGGCTGACGTCGGCGCAAATGAGGCAGGGATCATCAGGGAGCTGGTACTGCACCCGGACTGCTGCTCCAAGTGTTGCCTGGAAAATCGGCTTCATCCCTTCGATGCATAGACCGACGTCTACCTGGGAGGGTTCGAGAGGCTGGCGGCGCGCATACGCCAGCATTTGCTGGGTCAGGTGGGTCGCCCGCTGCGCCGTATCTGCAATGGCATTGAGGTACTTGACGCGCTTTTCAGGCGCGAGTTCGGGGTTGCGCAGCAACTCCGCGGCCCCGTCGATGACCGAGATGAAATTGTTGAAATCGTGGGCTAGGCCGCCAGTCACGCGCCCCAGCGCTTCCATGCGCTGGGCCCGATGCAGAGCCAGCTGGGTCGCCTGCAACTCGAGCTGGCTGTGCCGCTTTTCAGTGATGTCGCGCGTGACCTTGGCGAAACCGATGAGCTTGCCCGAACCGTCCCGTATGGGGTCTATGACCACGCTGGCCCAGAATCGCGAGCCGCCCTTGCGGACTCGCCAGCCCTCGGCCTCGAATCTGCCTTCGCTCGACGCGATGGCCAAGGCCCGCTGCGGGACGCCTGCGGCGCGATCTTCATCGGTGTAGAAGCGCGAGAAATGCTGCCCGATGATTTCGGCGGCTTCGTAGCCTTTGAAGCGCTGCGCGCCGGCATTCCAGCTTGCAATGAAGCCATTGGCGTCGAGCAGGAAAATCGCATAGTCAAGGACGCCCTCCACCAGAAGCTGGTAGCGGTAGGGTTCATCCAATTGGGCCAAGCTGCTGAAAGGGGCAGCAGTCCCTTCTTTCGGGGGCTCGACGAGGCTCATTGGTACTCCAATTCGCGGTGCTGGGAGCACCAATTATTCATCGACGAAACCGACCGTGCAATGGTGCGGCGCCCGCAGCCATCCTTCGCCTTGAACCATCCCTGGGCTACTGGTCGGAAACCCAGTTTACGGCGTTCCAAAACTCGCCTACTGTGCTTCACATATCAACGACCCGCAAGCGCTGCCATGCGCCTTCGTGTTAAACGGTCGAAGATAGAAATTTCTGTTTTATCAACACGTTACGTTGGAGATGAAAGAGAATGACCGACACCCTCATCAAGGTCGACCTGGCCCAATCCCCCTACGAGAACGCGCAGATCCACAATCGCTGGCATCCGGATATTCCGATGGCCGTGTGGGTCAAGCCGGGGGACGACTTCGTGCTGGAAACCTATGACTGGACCGGCGGCGCGATCAAGAACGATGACAGCGCCGACGACGTCCGCGACGTGGACCTGTCCACGGTGCACTTTCTTTCGGGGCCGGTGGGCGTGGAAGGGGCCGAGCCCGGCGACTTGCTGGTGGTGGACCTGCTGGACATCGGCGCGAAGCCGGACAGCCTGTGGGGTTTCAATGGCTTTTTCAGCCGCAATAATGGCGGCGGTTTCCTGACCGAGCATTTTCCGCATGCGCAGAAATCCATCTGGGATTTCCATGGCATGTTCACTTCGTCGCGCCATATTCCCGGCGTGAACTTCGCCGGGCTGATCCATCCCGGGCTGATCGGCTGCCTGCCCGACAAGAAGCTGCTGGACACCTGGAACCGGCGCGAGCAGGCGCTGATCGACACCAATCCCAACCGCGTTCCGCCGCTGGCCAATCCGCCCGCGCCGAAGACGGCGCACATGGGCGCCATGCAGGGCGCCGACCGCGACAAGGCGGCGGGCGAGGGCGCGCGCACCGTGCCGCCGCGCGAACACGGCGGCAACTGCGACATCAAGGATCTGTCGCGCGGCGCGCGGGTGTTTTTTCCGGTCTACGTGCAGGGCGGCGGCCTGTCAGTAGGCGACCTGCATTTCTCGCAGGGCGACGGCGAGATTACCTTCTGCGGCGCCATTGAAATGGCGGGCTGGGTGCACATGCGCGTGTCGCTGATCAAGGGCGGCATGGAGAAGTACGCCATCAAGAACCCGATCTTCAAGCCCAGCCCGATCACGCCGGCCTACAAAGACTTCCTGATCTTCGAAGGGATTTCGGTGGACGAATCCGGCAAGCAGCACTATCTGGATGTGAACGTCGCGTACCGGCAGGCTTGCCTGAACGCCATCGAATACCTGAAGAAGTTCGGCTATTCGGGCGCCCAGGCGTATTCGCTGCTGGGCTGCGCGCCGGTGCAGGGGCATATCAGCGGGGTGGTGGACATACCCAATTCCTGCGCCACGCTGTGGCTGCCGACGGAGATCTTCGATTTCGACATCCAGCCCTCGGCGTCCGGCCCCGTCAAGCACATCCAGGGTGGCGTGGACATGCCGCTGTCGCGCGACCGCTAGGAGACGCCGCCATGCCCATGTATGACTATGCCTGCGGCGATTGCGGCGAGTTCGCGGCGCTGGTGCCGCTGGCCCGGTGGCGCGATCCCGCCGCCTGCCCGCAATGCGGCGCGATGTGCGGCCGCATCGTGGGCGGAGCGCCGGCGATTTCGGCGTTGTCGTCCGCGGTGAACCGGGCGCGCGCCGTCAACGAGCGCAGCGCGCACGAGCCGCGCAGCTCGCGGTCCGGCCACGGCATGAATTGCGGATGTTGTTCCGGCGGCAAGACGGGCGGCAAGACGCGTACCACGTCGGATGGGGCGAAATCGTTCGCGGGCGCCAGGCCCTGGATGATCAGCCACTGAGAACGTGCCGCCAGCGTGCAAAGGCCCCGCTTGTGCGGGGCCTTGTTCTTACCGCACGTATGCCCGCCGGTTCAGGCTTCCAGCGGCGCCACCGCGGCGCCCTGGATTTTGTGGCGGGCCAGGGCTTCGGCGACGAAGCCCGATTTCTTCATGGCTTCGACGAAGGCGGCCAGGTAGGCGCTGGCCTTGTCGCCGCGGCTCTTGGGCACGCCCATGGCCTGGCGGATCAGCATGAAATGGCCGTCCAGCAGGTGCAGGCCGCCCAGGCGCTGCGCGTCGGCTTCAAGCTGCTGTTTCACGCCTGCGGCGACTTCCATGTTTTCCTGCAAGAAGGTGTCGACGACGGCCGGCGAGGTCGGCGCGCGGAAGATCTCCGCCTGCTTGAGCTCGCGCGTCAGGTACAGGTCGTAGGCGCTGCCCTTGCCGACCACCACGCGCTGGCCCTTGCGGTCCACTTCCTCCATGCTGGCGATGGGCGAGTCCTGGCGCACCAGGTAGGCGCCTTCGATGACCACGTAGGGCGCGGTGAAAGCGATCTGGGCGCCGCGCAGCGGGTCGATGGCGAAGAAGCCCACGTCGGTCTGTTCGGCGGCCACGGCGTTGACGGATTCGCCGGCCGACTTGAACACCACCAGTTCAAGCCCCACGTCCAGGCGTCGCGCCAGTTCCGTGGCCAGGTCCACCGACACGCCGCCGGCCTGGCCGGTGACGGGGTCCGCGTTGGCCAGGATAGGATTGCCCAGATTGATGGACGCGCGCAGCGTGCCGGTGGGGGCGAAGGCGGAGAGCAGCTCGTGATCGGTCTTCATGATTTCCTTGGGCATGGGGATCGCGCGCACGGGCGCGGACGATGCGGCAAGCATAGCCGCAAGCGCCCGCGTTGCGCGATGCCTTACGTTGCGCGATGCGTTACTGGGCGCGGCGCAGGACGTAATGCGGGGCCAGCGGGCCGGTCGGGCGGGTGCCGTCGCGGTACAGCATGGTTACCTGGTTTTCGCCGACGAAATAGCGCTGGCTATCGCCGGACGCGTCGAGCCGGATGGTGCTGCCGTCGGATTCCCAGCTGAATGTCCCGGTTACGACCTCGGGCTGCGGTTGGCGGTCCAGGTACTGGGTCTGTCTTTCGTAGCGGCCGTCCTGCTCCAGGGTCAGCCGGGTGCGGATGCCCGGGCAGTCTGCGCAAGGCAGGGTGCCTTCGTAGCTGCCGGCCCAGTCCAGCGAATCGCGGGCGGTGTGGCTGTCGACGGGCACGGACCCGCCGGAGCCGGGCCGGGAAGGCGCGCAGCCGGCGAGCAGGGCTAGCGTCAGGGCGCAGGTCAGGGTGGTTTTCATCATGGCGAGCTCCTGTTTGGCAGACCGGTCACGATACGGATAGTAACGGGGCGGTGCTGAAACGGGATGTAAAGCGCGCGGGCCTGGCGCGGCCGCGCATGCGCTACGCTAGGCTGTTTTCCGGGCGCGCCGGCCTGGGCCTTCTCCCTTGAATAGGACGATTCCGATGAAAGGCGAACACCGTTACAACGTCACCGTCGACTGGACCGGCAACACCGGTACGGGCACCTCCAGCTACGCCGCCTATTCCCGCGACCACCTGATCCGCGCGGCGGGCAAGCCCGATGTGCCGGGCTCGTCCGACCCGGCCTTCCGCGGCGATCCCGCGCGCTGGAATCCCGAGGACATGCTGGTGGCGTCGCTGTCGGCCTGCCACAAGCTCTGGTACCTGCACTTCTGCGCGGTCGAAGGGGTGACGGTGCAGGCCTACCACGATGAAGCGGAAGGCGTCATGGTCGAGGACCGCGAGCGCGGCGGCGCCTTCAGCGCCGTCACCCTGCGGCCCGAAGTGACCATCCGCGCCGGCGACGACGCGGCGCTGGCGGCCGAGCTGCACGAGCGCGCGCATCACTTCTGCTTCATCGCCAACTCGGTCAACTTCCCGGTGCGCTGCGAGCCGCGCATCGTGCACGCCGACTGAGGGCCACCGCCATGCTGACCATCTGGGGACGCCGCAGTTCGTTCAATGTGCAAAAGGTGCTGTGGCTGGCGGGCGAGCTGGGCCTGGAATACGAGCACGTGCTGGCCGGCGGCCAGTTCGGGTTACTGGACACGGCCGAATTCCGCGCCATGAACCCGCACGGTAAGGTGCCGCTGTTGCGCGACGGCGCCACGGTGGTGTGGGAGTCCCATGCCATCCTGCGCTATCTGGCCGCGCGCGACGGCGCTGGCCGGTTCTGGGCGGACGACCCGGCGCAGCGGGCGGGCGCCGACGGCTGGATGGACTGGGCCCAGACCGCCTTGCAGCCGGCTTTCCTGACGGGCGTGTTCTGGGGCTATTACCGCACGCCGGAGGCCCAGCGCGACACGGCGGCCATCGAGCGCGCCGTCGCGGCCACGCACGCCTGCCTGCGGCAGCTGGACCGCGCGCTGGCGGACCGGCCCTATCTGTGCGGCGAGTCCCTGGGACTGGCGGACATCCCGGCCGGCACCACGCTCTACCGCTATTTCGAACTGGATATCCCGCATCCGCCCATGCCCCATCTGCAAGCCTGGTACGAGCGCCTGCAGGCCCGTCCCGCTTATCGCGAGCATGTGATGGTGCCGTTCGGGGAGTTGCGCGGGCGGCTGGATTTCTAGGCCGGATTTACAAATTTCCCGATGGACGATGTCACATCCTGCCAGGCTATCTCGTCCTAGGGGTAATGGCGCTGCATTCCGCGGCGCATGCCGACCTTGCTGGAGAAAGACCCATGAGCACTGCCCGCCTGAACGCCTACACCGCCTCGCCCAAGGCCATGAAGGCGATGATCGCCCTGAACGACTTCGTCGAGAACTGCGGCCTGGAACACAGCCTGCTTGAACTGGTGAAGATGCGCGCTTCGCAGATCAACGGCTGCGCCTACTGCCTGTACATGCACTCGACCGATGCCCGCAAGCAGGGCGAAACCGAAATGCGCCTGTACCTGCTGGACGCCTGGCGCGAGTCTTCGCTGTACAGCGAACGCGAGCGCGCCGCACTGGCGTGGACGGAAGCGCTGACCCGGTTGCCCGAGACCGGCGCGCCGGACGCCGACTACGCCGAAATGGCCAGGCATTTCAATGAGGAAGAGCAGGTCAACCTGACGGTCGCCATCAACATGATCAACAGCTGGAACCGCATCGCCGTGGGGTTCCGCTCGCAGCATCCCAAGCACTGAGGCCCTGGCTCCATGAGCGCATCCGCCATTTCCGATGCCGTTGCCGACTTCGAGCCCCATCGCAGGCATCTGCAGGGCCTGGCCTATCGCATGCTGGGTTCATGGGCAGAGGCCGAGGACGTCGTGCAGGACGCCTGGCTGCGCTGGCGCGACGCGGACCGCGGTCAGGTCGAAACGCCGCGCGCCTTCCTGTCGCGCACGGTCACGCGTCTGTGCCTGGACCAGCTGAAGTCGGCGCGCGCGCGGCGCGAGGAATACGTCGGACCATGGCTGCCGGAACCCTTGCCCGACGCCGCCAGCTATCAGGCGCCGGGGGCGGGGGAAATCGCGCACGACCTGTCGGTGGCGTTGATGCTGGCGCTGGAGCGGCTGTCGGCGCTCGAACGGGCCGCTTTTCTGCTGCATGACGTGTTCGACATGCCGTTCGCCGAGATCGCGGCGACGCTGGGCCGCAACGAGGCCGCCTGCCGCCAGTTAGCCGCGCGGGCGCGCAGCCGCGTGCGCGATGCGCGTCCGCGATTCGCGGTGACGGAGCAGGAGGGCGCGCGCATCGCCGATGCCTTCTGGCAGGCGTCACGGGCGGGCGACGTGGACGCGTTGCGCAGCCTGCTGGCGCAGGACGCGGTGCTGCATGCGGACGGCGGCGGCAAGAAGCTGGCCGTGTTCAGACCCATCCTGGGCAGTGACAAGATCGCGCGCTTCTTCGCCGGCCTGTCGTCCAAGCCCAGCGGCCAGTTCCTGGAGGCGGTGGTGACGCAGTTGAACGGCATGCCGGGCGTGCTGGCGACCGAACTGGACGGTCTGCCCCGGTCCACCACGCTGGAGGTGCGCGACGGCAGGATCACCGCCATCTACATCGTGCGCAACCCTGATAAGCTGCGCCATGTCGCGGCGCTGCCGCCCAGTCTGCCGCAACGCTGATTCCCGACCTCTTTGAGAAATACATGACGTCCGCTTTGATCGTGATAGACGTGCAGCGCGCGCTGTTCGAGGCCTCTCCCGCGCCGGCCGATGCCGAGGCCGTGCTGGCCCGCATCAATGCGCTGGCCGCGCGCGCCCGCGAGGCTGGCGCGCCCGTCATCTATGTGCAGCACGAAAGTCCCGGCAGCGCCATGGACCACGGCCTGCCGGGCTGGCAGCTGGACTTGCGGCTGCAACCGGCGGATGGCGATGTCCGCGTGCGCAAGACCACGCCCGATTCCTTCCTGCGCACCGAATTGGCCGATGTGCTGGCGCAAGCCGGCGCGACGGAGCTGGTGGTGTGCGGCTATGCCAGCGAGTTCTGCGTGGACACGACCGTGCGCCGCGCGGCCGCGCTGGGCTTTCCCGTCACGCTGGCGGCGGACGCCCATACCACCCAGGACAAGCCACACGCGCCGGGCGCGCAGATCCGCGCGCATCACAATGCGACCTTGTCGTCCATTGCCAGTTTCGGCGTGAAGATCGCCGCCGTGCCCGCGGTGGATATCGTTTTCGCCGCCAGGGCGGGGCGGTGATCTCCATGGATCCCGAACTGCTATCGCTGCTGGTCACGCGCACCATGCCCTTCGGCAAGTACCAGGGGCGCCTCATCGCCGACTTGCCCGGCCCGTACCTGGCCTGGTTCGCGCGCAAGGGCTTTCCGCCGGGCGAGCTGGGGCGCCTGCTGGCCCTGATGCACGAGCTGGACCACAACGGGCTGTCTTCATTGCTGGCCCCCTTGCGTCAGTCCGCCCCGAAGAAGTAGGCCGGCCTGCGGGAGAAACCCCGGGAAACAACTGTGGCGGATTGTGTAGCGTCTTGGCACGCTGTGCATGGGCGCCCGGGGATACGATAGTGCGGCCTGTCCAGCGGTCGCGGTCCGCTCCCTGGACGCCAGCTCATTGAAGAGAGGTCGCCATGAAGAAACTCCACATATCCGCTTTCCTGCTGGCCGCCCTGTGCGCAGCGGGCGCCGCGCAAGCGCAGAACGCGCCTCCCGCCACGCAGGAATACCAGTACCCCAGCGTACGCTCCAAGGACGGCAGCCTCTCGCCGCCTTCCACGCTGCGCATGACGGTCACGCCCGAGCCAGGCGCCGCGCCCGCGGTCATCCGCGATACGCCGGAAAGCCAGGCCGAGTACGTGCGTTGCCGCGAGGTATCGGATCGCGCCGCCGTGTCGAATGCGCAGATGCAGGCCGGCGTGGCGCAGTGTCTGAAGGAGCTGGAGCAGCGCCGGCAACAATAAATCGCGCTGCCCGCCAGGCGGGCGGCTTTCCGTTCGGGTCAAACGGTAATAATATTCAATCTCATCAACAGCGCTGCTCGCCGCGGAGCCGCTACTTTGACCGTCGCCTCACCCGAACCTGATTGGACCCTATCGGCCGCCACGCCCGCCATGTCGCTGGCCGGCGGCACGCTGCGCTTTGGCCGCGACGAGCGGGTGCAGGAGCGCCTGGATCCCGGCCTGAAGCTGGTGCTCGTGCTGGATGGGGATCTGCGCTATAGCGTGCGCGGCACGGCGCCTACCCGCGTGAGCGGTCCTGCCTTGCACCTGAGCGTGTGCCAGGACGCGATGGGCATGGAGCATGAATTCGGCGCCCACCAGTCCTTGCGCTTCGTGTCCTTGCGCACGGGCCTGGATCATCTGCGCGACGCCTTCTGCATGGACCCGGCCCAATTGGCTGCCCTGTTGCGCGCGCCGGGGGCCGACGGCGCTTACGCCGAAACCAATATGCGGGCGGACCGCAAGCTGGAGGCCCTGGGCCATCAGATGCTGGCCTGCCCGGTGCAGGGCGCGCTCAAGCGCATGTACCTGTCGGCCAAGGCGTTGGAACTGACCGCGCTCGCCTTGGGCGCGCTGCAACCTGCGGAGCTGGATGCGCATGCGCGCGGCCTTACGCGGGCGGACGTGGAACGCCTGCATCATGCGCGCGACCTGGTCGCCGCGAACCTGCAGGATCCGCCGTCCTTGCCTGAACTGGCGCGGCGCGCAGGCGTCAACGTCAACAAGCTCACCACCGGCTTTCGCAAGCTGTTCGGCCAGAGCGTCTACGCCTATGTGCGCGAGAGGCGCATGGAGCAGGCCCACGTCCTGCTGGCCGAAGGCGCCTATACGGTATCCGAGGCGGCCTATGCCTGCGGCTACACCGATTCGCACTTCACCAAGGCATTCCTGCGCCGCTACGGCGTGCTGCCCAGCAGCGTCGCGCCCGGCCGCTGAAGCGCCGAAACTTCCGCAATCGCCAGCAAGACTTCCGCAATCGCCAGCACGCGGCCGCCCTCGTTTTTAGAATTACTTGAGAATTATTCTCAATAAAGTTCTAAGAGGACAGGCAGTGCGAAAACAGGTGAAAACGGGCGCGGGGGCGCCGCGCAGGAACGCGTCGAGTGCGCGGCATTGGCCGCTGTGGCTGGCGGTGGCTGCGGGGCCGGCGCTGGCGCAGGAGGCCGCGTCGCTGCCGGCAGTGACGGTCAGCGGCGAGGGCGTGGCGCAGGACACGGCGACCCTGGGCAAACTGCCGCTGACGCTGCGCGAGATTCCACAGTCGGTGACGGTGATCGGGCAGGAGCGGATGCGCGAGCAGAACCTGCAAAGCCTGGACGAGGTGATGCAGCACGCCACCGGCATCACGGTGCAGCCCTATCAACTGCTGACCACCGCGTATTACGCGCGCGGCTTCAAGGTGGATTCGTTCGAGCAGGACGGGGTGCCGGTGCTGATGGGCAACATGGCCGCGTCGCCGCAGGACATGGCGGTATACGAGCGCGTGGAGATCCTGCGCGGCGCCAACGGCCTGATGCACGGCGCCGGCAACCCCGCCGCCACGGTCAACCTGGTGCGCAAGCGGCCGCAGCGCGAGCTGTCCTTCAACGGCTCGCTCAGCGCCGGCAGTTGGGACCGCTACCGCGCCGAAGCCGACCTGGGCGGTCCGCTGAACGACAGCGGCAGCGTGCGCGGCCGCATCGTCAGCGCCGTGGAGGACCGCGGCTACTTCTACGACGTGGCGGACCAGAAGTCGGCGCTGTTCTACGGCATCGGCGAAGTGGACCTGGGGCGGGACACCGTGCTGTCGGCCGGCCTGCAATATCAGCGCATCCGCTCCACCACCAACATGGCCGGCGTGCCGCTGTACAAGGACGGCGGCGATATCGGCCTGAAGCGCTCGACCTACCTGGACGCGGCCTGGGACCGTTTCAACTGGAATACGACGCGCGTGTTCGCGGACCTGGAGCATCGCTTCGGCCAGGGCTGGAGCGCCAAGGTCAGCGCCAATTACCTGACCGCCGACAGCAACCTGAAGTACGCCGGCGCCTATGGCGCGATAGACCGCCAGACCGGGCTGGGTTCATCCCTGATGGGCGCCGCCTACAAGTTCGACAACACCCAGGCCAGCGTGGACGCCTATGTCGGCGGCCCGGTGCAACTGTTCGGCCGGCGCCATGAACTGTTGCTGGGCGGCAATGCCCAACGCACCACGTCCGAGCAGTACAGCGCGGACCTGACGCCTTATCCGAACGTGCCGGTCAATGTGTTCGACTGGGATCCGCACAGCGTGCCCGAGCCGGGCGTGGGACCGTACACCTCGCCCGGCGAAACCCGGCTGAAGCAGCAAGGCGTCTACGGCATGGGCCGCTTTTCGCTGGCCGATCCGGTGACCCTGGTGCTGGGCGGACGCATGAGCTGGTGGAACCAGAGCGCGCCGCGCGCGCGGCAGCGCATCGATCCGGAGTTCACGCCGTATGGCGGACTGATCGTGGACCTGGGCCGCCAGTGGTCGCTTTATGGCAGCTATGCGCAGGTGTTCCAGCCGCAGGGCGAGCTGACCCGCGATGGCCAGCCGCTGGATCCCATCACCGGCACCAACTACGAGGCCGGCGTCAAGGGCGAACTGGCCGACGGCGCCTTGAACGTGTCGCTGGCCGTGTTCCAGATCCAGCAGAAGAACCGCGCGCAGGAAGACCCGGCCTGGCCTTGCGTGGGCCGCAACTGCTACTACATCTCGGGCGGGGAAGTCCGCAGCCGCGGCATCGAGGCCGAAGCCTCCGGCAGCATCACGCCCTACTGGACGGTGGCGGCGGGCTACACCTTCAACACCAGCAAGTACCTGACGGACTCGGAGTCCGGCGGACAGCCTTTCGCGCGCTTCACGCCCAAGCACATCTTCCGGCTGTGGACGAACTATGCCTTGCCCGGGCTGGAGCGGCGCCTGAGCGTGGGTGGCGGCCTGCAGGTGCAGTCGGGTTACTCCACGGTGTCCGGCCCCGTCACGCTGCGCCAGGGTGGCTACGCACTGGTGGATCTGCGCATGGCCTACCGCGTGGACAAGCATGTGACCGCGTCGCTCAACGTCAACAACCTGTTCGACCGCGGCTACTACCAGAGCCTGTCGGGCACCGCCTGGAACAACCGTTACGGCGAGCCCCGCAACGTCATGCTGACCTTGCGCGCCGAGTACTGATGAATCGCGGCGGGCGCCGTTCGCGGACGTCCGCCGCCAACGAGAAGGAGAGATCGATGAATGCACCCGACACCGGGCCCGTGTTCGACTGGCTGGACCATTTCGTGGCGCTGGGCCGCGACGGCGCCATGCGCGACGTGGGCCGGCTGCGCCGGCTTGCGCCGCAGGACGAATGGCTGGTCGGCATCAAGGCCGTGGCCAGCGACGCCGATGTGCATGGCGATGTGTGGGAACGCCACCCTGCCGGCGACGAAATGCTCTGCGTGCTGGAAGGGCGCGTGGTGGTCACCCTGATGGCCGAGGACGGCGCCCAGACCGACCTGCTGCTGGATACGCGCCGCAGCGCCATCGTGCCGCGCGGCGTGTGGCACCGGCTGCACGTGGCCTGTCCCGGCAAGATCCTGTTCGTGACGCCGGGGCAGGGTAGTGAACACCGCCGCGCGGACGAGCCCCAATCCCGCAGCCCCTCGTTGAAGGAAATCTGACGTGAACCGCAATGCAGACGGACGCATGTTCGTGATGATAGGCGCCCTGTATTTCTCCCAAGGCATACCGCTGGGCGTGGCCATGGAGGCTTTACCCACGCTGCTGCGCCGCGATGGCGCGGACCTGCACGCGCTGGCCTGGCTGCCGCTGGTTGGCTTGCCGTGGGTGCTGAAGTTCCTGTGGGCGCCCGTGGTGGACAACCGCTGGACCGGCGCCATGGGCCGGCGGCGCAGCTGGATCCTGCCGATGCAGGCCATCGTGCTGGCCTGCCTGCTGGCGCTGGCCTTCCTTGGCATCGATGCCGCTGCGGCCGGCTGGGTGGTGGCGCTGATGGCATTGGCGTCGCTGGCCAGCGCGACGCAGGACATCGCCACCGACGGCCTGACGGCGGAACGCTTCCACGGGCAGGCGTTGGCGCGCGCCAACGCCGTGCAGGTCGGCGGCACGATGGTGGGCTTTTTCTTCGGTGGGCCGGGCTGCCTGGTGCTGGCCGGCCATGTGGGCCAGACCGGCGCGCTGCTGATGTTGGCGGCGGTGGTGGCGTTCAGCCTGTTGCTGGCGGCCGCCTGGCGCGAAAGCGCGCTGACGGCGCCCGCGGCGCGGCAGCGCGCCACGCTGGCGGCCTTCGTGCGGCGTCCCGGCGCCTGGGCCCTGGCCGCGGCCGCGTTCCTGTCGGCCATGACCGCGGTGGCGGGCTACGGCCTGTCCAAGCTGTTCCTGGTGGATGCGGGCTGGGCGGTCGAGGCGGTGGGGCGCATCGGCATGGCGGGCGGCGTGGTGACGGTGCTGCTGGGCTGCGGCGGCGGCGCATGGCTGATCGGCCGGCTGGGTGCGCGTGCCGTGCTGGCGCTGGGCCTGGCCGCCTCGGGCGCGGCGGCGCTGGCCTGGCTGGCGCAGGCCCAGGGCTGGACGCCGGCGCAGGCCGGCACGGCCTTGGGGGCGCAGGCGCTGGGCGCGTTCGGCGCGGGCGCCGCGTCCGTGGCCCTGATGACGCTGGCCATGCGCTTCGCCAGCCGGGGCGAGCAGGCCGGCACCGACATGACCGCGGTGCAGAGCGCCCGCGACCTGGGCGAGATCCTGACCTCGTCGCTCATGACCGGGCTGGCGGCCCAGGTCGGCTACGCCGGCGGCTTTGCCAGCGGCCTGCTGGTGGCCGCCGCGACGCTGGCGTTCACGGCCAGGGCGCTGGCGCGCGCGGGCTGATATGGCGATTCTGGCGGTTGCGGCTACACTTGTGCGCCGTTTTGCTTTCAGCCCCAGAATTCCTCATGATTTCCACCGCATGCGGCGTCGACTTCGGCACGTCCAATTCCACCGTGGGCTGGAGCCGCCCCGATCAGCGCGCGCTCCTGGCCCTGGAAGACGGCAAGACCACCTTGCCTTCGGCCATTTTCTTCCATGATGAAGACGCCGAGGTCAGCTATGGCCGCGCCGCCATCTCCGACTACCTGGCCGGCTACGACGGGCGCCTAATGCGCTCGATGAAGAGCCTGCTGGGCAGCTCGCTGATCGATGGCTCGACCGAAGTGCAGGGCCGTTCGATTCCGTTCCGCGTCCTGCTGACGCGCTTCATCGCCGAACTCAAGCTCCGCGCCGAAACCGCGGCGGGTCGCGGCTTCACGCGCGCCGTGCTGGGCCGGCCGGTGTTCTTCGTGGACGACAACCCCGCCGCCGACCAGACCGCCCAGGACACGCTGGGCGAGATCGCGCGCAGCGTGGGCTTTACCGATATCGAATTCCAGTTCGAACCGCTGGCCGCCGCATTCGACTATGAATCGCAGATCGACCGCGAAGAGCTGGTGCTGGTCATCGACATCGGCGGCGGCACCTCCGACTTTTCGTTGATCCGCCTGGGACCCGGCCGCGCCGCCAAGGCCGACCGCCGCGAGGACATCCTGGCGTATGGCGGCGTGCACATCGGCGGGGTGGACTTCGACAAGCAGCTCAGCCTGGCCCACGTGATGCCGATGCTGGGGCTGGGCAGCCAGCTGCGCAGCGGCAAGGACGTGCCGTCCACGCAATACGGCAACCTGGCGTGCTGGCACACCATCAACCAGGCCTATACCCGCAAGGCGGCCGAGCACTTCGCCTACATCCGCGCCGAAGCCGGCGACCGCGAGAAGATCGATCTGCTGCTCAACCTGGTCAAACAGCGCGCCGGCCACTGGGTGGCGGTGCAGGTCGAAGAGGCCAAGATTGCGCTGTCGGAAACGCCGGCCGCGCGCATCGACCTGTCGCGCATCGCGCCGGAGCTGGGCGTGGACGTAACACGGCCGTCGTTCGACGCCTGCGTCGGCCGGTTGATCGAGAAGGTCGAGGCCACGGTGGGCGCGCTGCTGCGCGATGCCGGCGTGTCGACGTCCGACGTGGACACGGTGTTCTTCACCGGCGGCTCCAGCCGCGTGCCGCGCTTGCGCGAATCCGTCTCGGCCCTGGTGCCGGACGCCCGCAGCGTCGAAGGCGACCTGTTCGGCAGCATCGGCGCCGGCCTGGCGCTGGACGCCCGCCGCAAGTTCGGCTGAGCCGCTCAGGCGGCCAGCATGGCCGGCACGCGTGCCGCCAGCGCATCGATGGCGGCGCGCGTCTTGGACGGCAGGTAGCGCGCTTGCGGCCAGACCGCATGCACTTCCTGCGCGGCCAGGCGGTCGCCGTGCATCAGCACGTCCAGTTCTCCGGTGCGCACATAGTGCGTCAGCATCCAGCAGGGCAGCCAGGCGAGCCCCGCACCGGCGATGGCGGCATCCGCGATGGCTTGCAGGTCATCCAGCCGCAGGCACGGCCGCAAGCGTAGCTGCATGACCTGATCGTCCGCTCCCTTCACGGTCCAGCCTCTCTCGATTCCGTTGTGCGTGTAGGCGATGCAGGAATGCTGCATCAGCTCGTCCACCGTGGTTGGACGGCCGTGCGCCTGGATGTAGGCGGGAGACGCTCCGATTCCCATTGTCTGCATGCCCAGTCGGCGCGCGGCCAGGCTGGCGCTGTCGGGCAGCTCGCCCACGCGGATACCCAGGTCATAGCCTTCCTCGATCAGGTCCACCACCCGGTCATTGAAGGAGATCTCGATCTGCAGCTGCGGATGTTGCAGCGCCAGTTCGCGCAGCACCGGTGCGACGCAGTGCCGGCCAAACACCAGGGGCGCGCTGACCCGCAGGCGTCCCTGGGGCTCGCGGCGGCCGCTGTCCAGCTCGGCTTCGGCGGTCTGCAGCTCGGCCAGCGCGCGCACGCAACGGTCGTAGTAGGCCTGGCCGTCGTCGGTCAGGCTCTGCTGGCGGGTGGTGCGGTGGAACAGCCGCGCGCCCAGGCGCGCCTCCAGCCGCGCGATGGACTTGCCCACCGCCGAGCGCGTCAGGTTCAGGCGTTCTGCCGCCAGCGCGAAGCTGCCTGCCTCAACGGCCTGCACAAAGACTTCGATGCCGCTCAGTCTGTCATAGGTGATCGCGGTTGCCATCACGGGCTCCTTCGTCCTGATTGGTTCCAATTGGGAATCGGTGAAAAGAAAAAGATTCGCCACTGGGGAAATTGATTCCCATATATCTTATCGGTACTTGGCCGCCACATCTAGCGGCAGACGCCGAAAGGCGGCTTTCTTGAACCGATACAGGAGAAACAACATGCAGGCCTACACCATCACCAGCGGCAAGGACATCGCTTCGCTGGAACGCGTCACGCGTCAACCGCGCCGCCTGGCTCCCCTGGAGCTGCGCGTGCGCATCAAGGCGGTGTCGCTGAACTATCGCGATCTCATGGTGGCGCGCGGCGAGTATCTGAAGGGTTCGGGCGACCCGGTCATACCCGCCTCCGATGCCGCGGGCGAGGTGATCGAGGTGGGCGCGGGCGTGACCCGCTTCAAGATCGGCGACCGCGTCATGGGCGCGTTCATGCCGGACTGGATCGATGGCGAACCCACGCCCGCCACCGTGGCGCTGGCCCCGGGCGCCGCCACCGACGGCCTGCTGTCCACCGAGAGCATCTTTTCCGAGCATGCCCTGGTCGCCACGCCGGACTCCCTGAGCGATGAGCAGGCCTCGACCCTGCCTTGCGCCGCCGTCACCGCATGGAACGCGCTGTTCGTTGCCGGACGCGCCAAGGCGGGCCAGACGGCGCTGTTCCTGGGTACCGGGGGCGTTTCCATCTGGGGCCTGCAACTGGCCAAGGCGGCCGGCATGCGCGCCATCATCACCTCGTCCAGCGCCGACAAGCTGGCCCGGGCGCGCGAACTGGGCGCGGACCTGACGATCAACTACCGCGAGACGCCGCAATGGCAGGACGAAGTGCTGCGCCTGACCGGCGGCGAAGGCGCGCATGTGGTGGTGGAAGTCGGCGGCGAAGGCACGTTGGAACGTTCCGTGGCGGCCGCGCGCATGGGCGGCACCATCGCGGTCATCGGCGGCGTCAGCGGCTTTGCGGCCGTGCCGGTGGCGCCCTTGGCCCTGATTGCGGGCGTCAAGCGCCTGGAAGGCATCTTCGTCGGCAGTCGCAAGATGCTTGAGGATGTGGCGCGCTTTGTCGACGTGGCGCGCATCGCGCCCGTCATCGACCGTGTCTACGCTTTTGAGGAAGCGCGCGAGGCCTTCGAGCACCTGGCGTCGGGCCGGCACTTCGGCAAGATCGTCATCCGGGTCGCGGAGTAGGCGTCATCGGGGGAGGCGGGCAGCGATGGTAAGCTCGTGCTGCCCGCGCGGGCCAGCCGCCTGCGTGTTCCTTGAGGTAGCCGACCCCCATGACCCGCAAGCCCGATTCCCATCTCGAAGAAAAACTCGTCGCCAGCGAGGCGCCGTACAACGGCGCCTTCCTGAAGATCCGCCGCGACACGGTCAGCCTGCCCAACGGCAACACGGCCACGCGCGAATACGTGGTGCATCCGGGCGCGGTGGTGGTGATTCCGCTGCTGGATGATGGCCGGGTCTTGCTGGAACGGCAGTTCCGCTATCCCATCGGGCGCGTGATGACGGAATTTCCCGCGGGCAAGCTGGACCCGGGCGAGGATCCGCTGGTTTGCGGCAAGCGTGAGCTGCTGGAGGAAACCGGCTACACCGCTGCGCAGTGGGCCCATGCGGGCGCCTTGCACCTGGCCATCGCCTATTCCACCGAGATCATCCACATCTACTTCGCCCGAGGCCTGCGCGCCGGGCCGCGCCAGCTGGACCAGGATGAATTCCTGGACGTGATCAGCGCGGACCCCGCCGAACTGATCGCGGCTTGCGCCCAGGGCGAAGTCACCGACGCCAAGACGCTGACCTGCGTGCTGTGGATGCAGAACGTGCTGTCGGGCGCCTGGCAGCTGGACTGGCAGGACAACGCGGGCTGAGGGCCGCCCGCGGGATCCGTCCAATGTCCGCATTTCCCGTTCTGGTACAGCCTGCCGGCCTGCGCTTCGATGCGCCGGCCGATACCTCCGTGCTGCTGGCGGCGCAGGCCGCCGGCATCAAGCTGCCCAGCTCGTGCCGCAACGGCACCTGCCGCGCCTGCATGTGCCTGCTGCTGGAAGGAGAGATCTCCTATATCATCGAATGGCCGGGGCTGTCGCGCGACGAGAAGGAAGAGGGCTGGATCCTGCCTTGCGTGGCGCGCGCCGGATCCGCGCTTGAAATTCAGGCGCCGCTGGCTGCGCCCATCGAGGCCGCGCCAGGGGCGACGCCGCGCCCGCTTACCGGAGCGCGGCGCTAGCGCCTGCGATCAGCGCTCCAGCGGCCATGGCGGCCGCCATGCCCAGCGCCATGCCCGCGGCCATGCCGCCGAATGGCGCGGCGCCTGCGGCCAGGGCCGCCGCCATGCCCCATTGAGCCCCCGCCAGCATGCCCAGCCCCATGGTCAGCGCACAGGCCAGCCGCGCAGCCATGCGGGGAGCGCCCGGCAGCGGCAACAATGCGGCGATCAGCATGGCCGTGCTGCTGGCGGGCATCAGGGCGGCATGGCGCCACGCCTGTTCGAGCAGCCCGCCGGGCGCTGCGCACTGGCTGGCCAGCAGCGCCGCAGGCGTGCGCAGCGTGTCCGCCCACAGGCCCGCGGCCATGGCGGCGGTGCAGGCCAGCCACAGGAACGCCGCGTCGGAGGCCAGGCGGACGGCACGGCCAGGCTTGGGCCTAGCCGCAGGCGTGGCAGGCGTGCGCCGGGGCGTCGTCGTAGCGGTCATGGTGGCGTACCCAGTCGCCCAGATTGAAGTGCGGGCCGTGCTCGTTGCGGCCCAGCGGCGCGAAGTCCAGGTAGTTGTAGGCGCCGGCCAGCCGCTCCACCCCGCGCGAGAAGCTTGAATAGGTATGGAAGATTTCGCCGTCCGGGTCGCGGAAAAACGCGCTGGCGCCGGAATTTTCCTCCATGCCGCCGTCGGCCTTGGGCACGCTGGCCTGCAGGTCGAAGTTGAAATCGCAGCCTTCGGACGAATACCAGGGGAAGCGCCAGCCCATGCGCCGCTTGAACGCGTCCAGCTTGGCGTACGGAGCCCGCGACACGGCGACCACCGTCACGTCATGCTGGCGCAGGTGCAAGATCGCGCTGTCCATGTGGTCCGCCAGGAACGAGCAGCCCACGCAGCCTTCTTCCCAGTCCGGGCCGAACATGAAGTGGTAGACGATGAGCTGGCTCCTGCCCTGGAACAGCTCGGCCAGGCCCACGGCGCCGGCCTCGCCCTCGAAGCGGTAAGGCTTGTCCACCTTGACCCAGGGCAGCGCCATGCGCTCGCGGGCCAGGGCGTCGTGGGCCCGGGTCAGTTCTTTCTCGCGGCGCAGCAGCGCCTCGCGGGCGATGTCCCATTGCGCTCGGGATACGACGGGGTGATCGGTCTGCATCGTGTGTCTCCTCGGAACGGGCCGGTAGGCCCGGGTAGGGCGAGTGGCCGGGATTCAGGCCGGATTCGCCAGATGGGCCGCCAGCCGCTCCAGCGCGCCAGCCCAGCCATGCTGATGGCTGTCGCGGGTGGCCTGGTCGACGAACGGGGTCTGCAGGAAGGCCAGCTCGGTGCCGCCGCCCGCGGGGGTGAATTCAAGCGTGATCAACGAGACTTCGGCGGGCGTGTCGCGCCAGGCCCAGGTGAAGACCAGCCGGCGTTGCGGCTCGACTTCGCGGTAGTGGCCGCTGGCATGGTGCTCCAGACCGTCCTCGGTGGCGAAGCCCACCTCATAGGCGCCGCCCACGCGCACATCGGTTTCCGCCCGCAGTACCTTGCGGGTCTCGGCCGGGCCGAACCAGCGCATCAGCGCTTGCGGGTCCGTCCAGGCGCGCCAGACGCGTTCGACGGGGGCGTCGAAGCGCCGCTTGAGCCGGAGTTCGATGGGGGCTGATTCGTCTTGGGTGCTTCGGTTTTCCATGGGTGGACCTCTTCCTCGTGGTACAGGTACCGCGCCAGCGAATCCAGCTGTCCGCTCCAGAACTTCTCGTAGCGGGCCAGCCAGTCGGATGCCGCCCGCATGGGTTCGGGCGACAGCGTGCAATTGACGACGCGGCCGTCCTTGGCGCGGGCGATCAGGCCGGCGTCTTCCAGCACGCGCAGATGCTTCATGAAGGCGGGCAGGGACATGGCGTGCGGCCGGGCCAGCTCGCTGACCGAGGCCGCGCCTTGTTCCAGGTCGGCCAGCACCCGGCGCCGCGTGCCGTCGGCCAGGGCCGAGAAGATGCTGTCGAGCATGTCGTCTTTAAACTTAACCATAGGGTTAAGTATTAAGCCGCAACGGCATGGCTGTCAAGCAACAAAGTTGGCGCGATCAGGAATCAGGCGTGCTGGTGCATGGCCGAGCGGTGCTTGGTGTCGCGCATGGTGGCGTACACCAGCAACGACAGGAAGATGATCCCAGCGAGGTAGTAGTAGAACCACTCCTCATGCCCTTGCTGCTTGAAGAACAGGGCGATGGCCGGCGCCGTGCCGCCGAAGATCGACACCGTCACGGCGTAGGGCACGGCGACGCCGGTGGCGCGGATGTTGGTGGGGAAGAGTTCCGCCTTCACCACCGCGTTGATGGAGGTGTAGCCGGCCGTGAACACCCAGGCGCCGCAGATCAGCAGAAAGGCCATGAAGGGCGAGCGCGTGTGCGACAGCGTCATCAGGATGGGTACGGTGAGCGCGGCGCCCGCCACGCCGAAGAACACCAGCAGCGGCTTGCGCCCGATCTTGTCGGACAGCGCGCCATAGACCGGCTGCAGGATCAGCGCGAAGATCAGCGAGCCGGCGATGATGTAGGTCGTGACGATATCGGAGAAGCCCGAGGTCTGCCGCACGAAGGTCTGCATGTACGTCGTGAAGGTATAGAACGCCGCGGTGCCGCCGGCAGTCAGGCCCACCACGATCGCTACCTCGCGCGGATACTGCAGCAGGCCGCGCAGCGAACTGGTCTGCGGCTTGGGCGCCTTCTGCGCTTCCTTGTACGAGTCCGTCTCGGGCATGTCGCGCCGCATCAGGGCGGTGATGATGGCCAGCATGGCGCCGATCACGAAGGGAATGCGCCAGCCCCATTCCACCAGCTGCTGGTGGGTCAGGAACACGTTCTGCAGCAGCAACAGCACCAGGATGGCGCAGAGTTGGCCGCCTATCAGGGTGACGTACTGGAAGCTGGAATAGAAGCCGCGATGCTCGGGGTCCGCGATCTCGGTCAGGTAGGTGGCGCTGGCGCCGTACTCGCCGCCCAGGCTCAGGCCTTCGACCACGCGCGCCAGCGCCAGCAGGGCCGGCGCGGCCAGGCCTATGGTGGCGTAGGTGGGCGTGATGGCGATGATCAGCGAGCCCACGCACATCATCCCCACCGACACCATCAGCGACAGACGCCGCCCGTGCCGGTCCGCCAGATGGCCGAACAGCCAGCCGCCCAGCGGGCGCACGATGAAGCCGGCCGCGAACAGCGTGGCCGCGTTCAGTTGCTGGACGACGGGATCGTGGGAGGGAAAGAAGGCGGGGGCGAAGTACAGCGCGAAGGCGGTGTAGGCATAGAAGTCATACCATTCCACCAGATTGCCCATGGAGCCGATGAAGATCGCCTTGATGCGGCGCTTTGCGTCGGGGATGTCGAGATATGCTTGCGTCATATCCGTCCTTCGGGTGCGTTTGTCGGGGGACGCCGGACACGCGCTCGCCGCCTCGACCCATGACGGCGGGCCAGCCGCGAAATGGAACACGCATTGCGTTATGTTGCGCCTGCCCGTGCCGAAATGCACGCTCTGCGGCGCTGTTTTTCGTTCAGTTTTTTGTCAGGCCTGCGCGCCGAATGGGGCGCGCCGCCTTACTTGCCGCGCGGCTTGATGACTACGCAGGGCGCGGCGCCGTCGGCCGTCTGGGCCTCGTCGCCCAGCAGCGCCCGCGTGCCGCAGACCGAGCCGAACATGCTCTTGCTGTTGTGGCCGATGCCGGCTACTTCGAACGCGCGCCGATGCAGCGTCACGGGCCTGGCGCCGCGTGCCGCCAGCACGTGCTCGTATTGCACATAGCCCGTGCCGCGCGCCAGCCGGGTCGCGCCCTGGGCTTCGGCGCCACAGGTCTTGTCCAGCAGGCGGTCTTCGGGATTGTTGTCGGCCCCGCCCAGCAGATAGGTGACGTCGCGCGCCGCGTAGCGCACGAAGAGCTTGGACTCGTCGGTCTCGCGCGAATAGGCGGGCAGCTTGTCCGGGCCGTACTTGTACTGGTTGTAGGTGGGGCAGATGCCGCGTTCGTAGGGCGCATAGCCCTTGCCGTCGGCGCGCGGGCGTTCGTTGCTCAGGTACAGGTAGGACGAGGGATTGGCGATGACGTAGCGCAGCGCCAGTCCGTCGCGTCGCAGCGGGCCGTCGATGTTGTTCAGCACCGCATAGCGCTGCACCAGTTGCGCTCCGGCCGAGTGGCCGGCCAGCACGATGCCGGCCAGCGAGGCCAGGCGCTTGCGGTCGTCCAGGCTGCGCAGCAGGTCGTCCAGCACCTGGAATGAGCTGACCGGCGCGGGGCGTCCCGTGGCCTGCACGCTGTCTTCGCCGTCCTCCCAACTGGCCTTGCGCCATGCCGCCATGCCGCCGAAGCCCGAATCGATCGAGCCCGAGAAGCGCGGCGCCAGGATCAGGGTGTCACGGGCCCGCTCGGGGTTGTGCGCCAGCAGGGCGGCGACGGATTCGTAATAGCGGTCGGCATCGCGCTTGACGCCGTGGATCACGACCACGACCTGCTTGATGTTGCGCAGGTCGTCCTTTGCCAGGTCGCGGTTGGCGTAGACCGGCATCTTGTAGCGGTGGCCGGGCTTGCCCAGTTCCACGGACTGCCAGCGCAAGGGCGCCGCGCGCTTGGGCGCGGGCGCGGTTTCGCTATAGTCGTAGGGATCAGGCAGCGGCGTCTGCGCGTACGCAGCCAGCGGCGCGAGCGCCGCCAGGGCGCACCAGGCTGCCAGGGCGCGCATGCGTCCCGGGCGCGCTTGAAGCAGGGGGAGGATGGGCGCGCGGCGCATGGCGCGGCGGGCGTTCAGCAGCTCTCTTGGCCCAGCAGCTGCTTGAGCGCGGGCAGGTCCAGGATGCGGACCTCGCGCTGGTTGATCTTGATGAGGCCGTCGCGCGCGAAGCGCGAGAACAGCCGGCTGACCGTTTCCAGGGTCAGGCCGAGGTAGTTGCCGATTTCCTCGCGGCTCATGCGCAGCACGAACTCGGTGGAGGAATAGCCCAGCGACGCATAGCGCTGCGACAGGTTCAGCAGGAACGCGGCCAGGCGCTGTTCGGAGCGCATGGAGCCCAGCGAGGCCAGCATCTGGTGCGAACGGTTGATCTCGCGGCTCATCAGGCGGCGGAACTGCTGCTGCAGCGAGGGCAGGTGGGCCGCGACCCGGTCGATATCGGCCAGGCGGATGACACAGACCTCGGAATCTTCCAGCGCGACGGCGGTCGAAACGTGCTTGCCATCCAGCATGCCGTCCATGCCGACGATTTCGCCGGGCAGGTGGAAGCCGGTGACCTGGATCTGGCCGGTCGCGTCTTCCAACTGCGTCTTGAGGCTGCCGAAGCGCACGCTGTAGACGGCGTCGAGCGGGTGGTTCAGCGAATAGAGCGGCTTGCCTTTTTCAAGGCGCACACGTTCCCTGACCAGTTCGTCCAGCTTTTCCACTTCGGCGGCTGCCATGCCCACGGGCACGCACACATGCCCCAGCATGCAGGTGGAGCAGTGGGCGGCATCAGGGGCAACGGGGACCCGTTTTTGCATACGATGACCTCTATAGTGCCCATTGCGCGGACGCATGCCGGCATGGGTATAAAGCTTAAGACAAGCTGTATTGTAGTCCGTTGTTACTACGGGCGTCTTACCGGCCCCTCGGGAGGGGGCGGGCAAGGCGGTATGCGACCCAATCGTCGGCGTCGATATCGGCTGCCGTGCCGCGCAGGGCCGGGTCTATCGGGTAGTACTGGCAGCGCAGTTCGGAGGCTGCCGCGGGCGGTTCCAGACGCGCCAGGACCTCGCGCCGCACGAAGCAACAGGGCTTGCCGGGCTGGTACTCCTCGATTTCGTCCATCAGGGCCACCAGGGCCGGCGCGACCTGGAACACGTCGCCGCGCACGCGCCGACCGTCGTCCACGGGGATCAGGCCCGGCCAGTCGCCGAAGTCCACCAGTCTGCCCGGCACGCTGGCCCGGCCGACGTAGCGCGCCGCCGGCAGCCCGCGCCGCGCGGCGGCTTGCGCCAGATCATTGATTTCGCCCGCGCGTAGCGTGCCGTAGACAAAAACGTATATGCTCATAAGTCAGATTGTTGCTGCACGTCGAAAAACCATGGCGCGGGCAAGGTGTTGAAATTCTCGCATCTGGCCGCATATTCAGGATATCGAGCCAGCCGGCACGTATCGGTCAGGCTCCCCAACAAGCCAAACGACCATTATGCGATTCGACAAACTGACCACCAAGTTCCAGCAAGCCCTGGCCGACGCCCAAAGTCTGGCCGCCCGCAACGACCACCCCTATATCGAGCCCATCCACGTGCTCTCCGCCTTGCTGTCGGATTCCGACAGCGGCGCGGGCAGCCTGCTGGCGCGCGCCGGCGTGGCCGTCAACCGGGTGCAGTCGGCCATCGACAGCGCCTTGAAGTCCCTGCCGCAGGTGCAGGGCGACGATAACGTCCAGGTCGGCCGCGACCTGCAGGCGGTGCTGACGCGCACCGACAAGGAAGCCGCGCGCCGTGGCGATACCTACATCGCCAGCGAATTGTTCCTGTTGGCGCTGGCCGACGACAAGGGCGACGCCGGCCGCATCCTGCGCGATGCGGGCCTGCAGAAAAAGGCCCTGGAAGCCGCGATCGACGCCGTGCGCGGCGGCGAGAACGTCTCCGGCGCGGAAGGCGAATCCAACCGCGAAGCCCTGTCCAAGTACACCATGGACCTGACCGAGCGCGCCCGCCAAGGCAAGCTCGATCCGGTGATCGGCCGCGACGATGAAATCCGCCGCACCATCCAGATCCTGCAGCGCCGCACCAAGAACAACCCGGTGCTGATCGGCGAACCCGGCGTGGGCAAGACCGCCATCGTCGAAGGCCTGGCGCAGCGCATCGTCAACGACGAAGTTCCCGAAACCCTGCGCGGCAAGCGCGTGCTGTCGCTGGACCTGGCGGCGCTGCTGGCCGGCGCCAAGTTCCGCGGCGAATTCGAGGAACGCCTGAAGGCCGTACTGAAGGAGCTGTCGCTGGACGACGGCAGCAACATCGTCTTCATCGACGAACTCCACACCATGGTGGGCGCGGGCAAGGCCGAAGGCGCGATGGACGCCGGCAATATGCTCAAGCCGGCGTTGGCGCGCGGCGAGCTGCATTGCATCGGCGCGACCACGCTGGACGAGTACCGCAAGTACATCGAGAAGGACGCGGCGCTGGAGCGGCGCTTCCAGAAGGTGCTGGTCGACGAGCCCGACGTGGAGTCCACCATCGCCATCCTGCGCGGCTTGCAGGAACGCTATGAAATCCACCACGGCGTGGAAATCACCGACCCGGCCATCGTGGCCGCGGCAGAACTGTCGCACCGCTACATCACCGACCGCTTCCTGCCCGACAAGGCCATCGACCTGATCGACGAGGCCGGCGCGCGCATCCGCATGGAAATCGATTCCAAGCCGGAAGTGATGGACAAGCTCGACCGCCGCATCATCCAGCTCAAGATCGAGCGCGAGGCCGTCAAGAAGGAAACCGACGACGCTTCCAAGCGCCGCCTGGGCGTGATCGAGGACGAACTCGAAAAGCTGCAACGCGAATACAACGACTACGAGGAAATCTGGAAGGCCGAGAAGGCGGCCGTGCAAGGCACGCAGGCCATCAAGGAAGAAATCGACAGCGTGCGCGCCGAAATGGCGGAACTGCAGCGCAAGGGCCAGTTCGACAAGCTGGCCGAGTTGCAGTACGGCAAGCTGCCTGACCTGGAAGCGCGCCTGAAGGCGGCCGAAGTGGGCGCCGCGGAAGCGGCCGAGGACGCCGAGGGCGGCGAAGGGCGTCCGCGCCTGTTGCGCACCCGCGTCGGCGCCGAGGAAATCGCCGAGGTCGTGTCGCGCGCCACCGGCATCCCGGTGTCCAAGATGATGCAGGGCGAACGCGAGAAGCTGCTGCACATGGAGGAATACCTGCACAAGCGCGTGGTGGGCCAGGACGAGGCCGTGCGGCTGGTGTCCGACGCCATCCGGCGTTCGCGCGCCGGCCTGGCGGATCCGTCGCGGCCCTATGGTTCGTTCCTGTTCCTGGGCCCCACCGGCGTGGGCAAGACCGAACTGACGCGCGCCCTGGCCGAGTTCCTGTTCGACTCGGAAGAGCACATGATCCGCATCGACATGAGCGAATTCATGGAGAAGCATTCGGTGGCCCGCCTGATCGGCGCGCCGCCCGGATACGTGGGCTACGAAGAGGGCGGCTATCTGACCGAGGCCGTGCGCCGCAAGCCGTACTCCGTGATCCTGCTGGATGAAGTGGAAAAGGCCCATCCGGACGTCTTCAACGTGCTGCTGCAGGTGCTGGACGACGGCCGCCTGACCGACGGCCAGGGCCGCACGGTGGACTTCCGCAATACGGTCATCGTGATGACGTCCAACCTGGGCTCGCACCATATCCAGAGCCTGGCGGGCAAGCCCTACGACGTGGTCAAGGAAGTGGTGTGGGATGAACTCAAGCAGACCCTGCGTCCTGAATTCCTGAACCGCATCGATGAAGTGGTGGTGTTCCATGGCCTGGAAGCGCAGCATATCGAGTCGATTGCCCGCATCCAGCTGCGCCGCCTGGGCGAGCGCCTGGAAAAGCAGGAGATGCGCCTCGAAGTGAGCGAGCCCGCCCTGGCGGAACTGGCCCGCTCCGGCTTCGATCCAGTGTTCGGCGCGCGCCCCTTGAAGCGCGCGATCCAGCAGCAGATCGAGAACCCGGTGGCGCGGCTGATCCTGGAAGGCCGCTTCGGTCCGCGCGACGTGGTGCCGGTGGATTGGCAGGACGGGCAGTTCGTCTTCACGCGGACCTTGCAGTAAACAGGTCCGGCACGCGGCGGGCATACCGCAGCGCATAGAACAAACCCCCGGCAGCTGGACTGAAATCCAGCTGCCGGGGGTTTTTACATGCGCGGTCCTGGTATCCGCGGCTGGCCGGACGCCAGGAGGTGTGCAGCCGCGCGGCGCAGCCTCAGGTAACGTCCGCGTAGTCCTTGCGCTGCGCCGCCATCTGCCGGCCCAGCGTTTGCAGCGCCCGCAGCACCACGGCCATGCCGCGGCGCGTGTCTTCGTCGCGCAGCAGGCCGATGAGGCCCGTCAGGCTCGGCGGGCGGGCTTCCTGCAGCGTGCGGGCATGGGCGTCGCGCAGCGTGTTGGCGGCGGTCCAGGCGGCGCTGCTGGCCTGCTCCGACAGCAGCGCCAGCTTTTCCACCATGGACTGGTCCAACAGGTCCACCAGGTCCGAGGCCAGCGACAGCAGGTCGGCGATATTGTCCAGCCGTCCGGCTTCGGCCAGCAGGCCCAGCCTGTCGGCCACCGCGCGCGCGCCAGGTCCTCCGCCCAGGAATGCGGATGGCGTATCGGCGGCCTGGGTGGCGCTTGCTTCATGCGGCGCGTTCATAGCATTCCCCTTGCGACGGCCCAGTACAGGCCGCGGTTGAACCCGTGGCGCAGCAGGCCGCCGAGCTTGGTGGGCGGCGTGGGCAGCACGTCGTGGGTATAGTCGTACCAGAGCGGCATGCCGGCGTTCAGCCCCATCTGGGCGACCGCCTGCACCCGGCCGTCATAGACGCTGCAAGGGTGGCCCAGCCGGATCTCGCCCGCGATGTTGTTGGCGACGACGGGCGCCTGGTTGTGGCAGGAGCCGCCCGCCTTGCTGACAGGCAGGTCGACGGTGTCGCCGATGACGTAGACGTTTTGCAGCCCGTAGACCTGCAGGGTCTCGTGATCGGTCGGCAGCCAGCCTTCATTGTTCTCGGCCTGCGACACGCCGGATTCCAGCACCACGTCCACAGCGCGTATCGGCGGCGTGGCCATGAGGATGTCGAAGGGCTGCTCGCCGCCTTCCTCCGAGTAGGCGATGCGCCGCTCCGGGTCCACCCGCGACAGCGTGAAGCCGCGCTGGAACTGTATGCCTTTCTGCTCGAAGATGGCGGGCAGCACTTCGCAGGTCGGGCGCTGCAGGAACAGGCAGTTGCGCAGCAGCTGCGAGGTGGTCGGGTAGGTGTAGACGATTTCGATCTTGTCGCGCACGCCGCGCCGCCGCAGATAGTCGTCCAGCATCAGCGTGGTTTCGATGGGCGCGATGCCGCATTGGTGCGGGACGTTGGGCGTCTTGGGGAAAGTGACGCTGATGAATACCCGCCCGCGTTCGATGCGCGACAAGCGGTCCGCCAGCTGCCTGGCGGGCGCGTACTGGTAGAAATGATCCCCGGCTTCCTTCAGTCCTTCGATGCGCTCCGGGGATGGCACGCAGCCCGTGGCGATGACCAGGTAGTCATAGCCGTAGCGTTTGCCGCTCTGGGTGGAGACTTCCTGGCGGTCGAAGTGGAACCGCGTGACCTTGTCGACGCGGAACTCGATTTCGGGCCGCAGCAGGGAGCGTTCCGGCCGTTTCAGTTCTTCCTGGAAGAAGAGGTTGAAGGCCACGTACATGAACGCCGGTTTGTAGTAATGATCCGGCGTGTCCGAGAGCAGCGTGATGGAGACTTCGCCGCGCGTGATCTCGGGGTAGAGCTTTCCGGCCAGCTGATTGGCGAGCATGGTGCCGCCTACGCCGCCGCCTACGACAACAATACGCTTGTTCATAAACCACCTCTTATGGAGAGATTCTGAGGGCAAGTGCAATGCGTCTGTGGGTGTAGCAATTGTGGCGGGCTACGTCAACCAGCCGGTGGTTCCTCCAAAGCCGCGTAGACGCGCCCGGCGTCCACGCGCAGCGCTTGCGGATCCAGTGCCGCGCCCTGGCAGGGGCCTTCGATGCACAGCCCGTCCTCGAAGCGGAACAAGGCCGAATGATGTGCGCACATCAGCACCTGGGCCTCATAGGTCAGGACCGCGCCGTGCGCGGCGTTCAGCATGACGGAGAAGTGCGGACAGCGGTTCAGGTAGCCCCAGACCGACTGCCCGCGCCGCAGCAGGATTACCGGCTGCGCGCCGATGTCCACGGTCAGCGAACCGCCGTCTGGAATATCGTCGACCCGGCACAGCGCAGCCTCCGCTGCGAATTCAAGCGCGGGGCAGCACGAAGTCATAGCGCCCCTCGTGGAAGTCCGAATCGAATCCATGGCGCCGGCCCAGTGCGGAATCCGCCAGCTGACGGCCGTATTGCAGCACCAGCGTAGGCTTCACGCCGAACACCGCGTCCGACTCGAGATACGGATCTCCGGCATTGAACAGATGGGTGACCAGGCGCTGGTGTCCCGGCGCGTCGATCATGAAGTGCAGGTGCGCGGGCCGGAAGACGTGGCGGCCTGTCGCCGCCATCATGCGGCCGACAGGACCGTCGCCCGGGATCGGATAGGACACCGGCAGGATGGTGCGGATCGCGAAGTAGCCGTCCTCGCCGCTGCGGTAGCGTCCTCGCAGATTGCCTTGCGGCTGCTCTACGTCCTGGCCCGAGTACATGCCGTTGGCGGCCGTCTGCCATACGTCGAGCACGGCGCCAGCCAGCGGCCGGCCTTCGGTGTCGCGGACGTACCCGTGCACCAGCGCGGGCGCGCCGGGCGTCTGCGCCATGTCCTCGCCGGCCGCGCGCTCGGGCATGCCGGCGATGTAGAAGGGGCCGAACACCGTGCTTTCGGTGGCCTGGCCGGGTTTGCGGTGGTTGATGGCGTCCACCAGCATCGACACGCCCAGCGTGTCGGACAGCAGGATGAACTCCTGCCGCACCACGCCGTCACAGATCTGGCCGGTTTCGGTCAGGAACCGGATCGCCGCCATCCATTCGGCCTCGGTGGGTTCGACGTCGGCGACGAAGGCGTGCAGGTGCCGCACCAGCGACTGCATCAACTGGCGCAGCCTGGGATCCGGCGTCTGGGCGTAGGCTGCGGCGACCGTGTCGGTCAAGGCGGTTTCAGCGTTCGGCAGGGCAGGGTTCATGGCGGCTCCTCAGCGCTTGAAATGCGGCGGCACGGCGGCGTCCACATTGACCCACACGGACCTGGCCTCAGTGTAGTCATGCATGGCCTCGAAGCCCATCTCGCGGCCATAGCCCGACTGGCCCACACCGCCGAACGGACTGCCGGGATTGACCCGCTTGTAGCAGTTGATCCAGCACATGCCGGCGTGGATGGCGCCCGCCAGCTTGTGGGCGCGCGCCAGGTCGCGCGTCCACAAACCGCTGCCCAGGCCGTAGTCGGTGGCGTTGGCGATGGCCAGCGCCTCCTCGTCGCTGCCGAAGCGCAGCACGGTGACGAAGGGGCCGAACACTTCTTCCTGCGCGACGCGGTCCCGGGGCCTGGCTTCGACGATGGTGGGCGCGACGTAGTAGCCGCGGGCCAGCTCGCCGCCGGGCGCCGTGCCGCCGGCCAGCACGCGCGCGCCCTGTTCGGCGGCAATGTTCACGTAGGACAGCACCTTGTCGCGGTGCTGGGCCGAAGTCAGCGGACCCATTTCGGTGTCGGGCGAGCGCGGATCGCCCAGGCGGATGGAGTCGGCCAGCGCCGTGAAACGCTCCAGGAAGGCATCGGCGATCTTCTCGTGCAGCATCAGGCGCGAACCCGCGATGCATGCCTGCCCCTGGTTGTGGAAGATGGCCCAGGCCGCGCCGTTGATGGCGGCGTCGAGGTTGGCGTCGTCGAACACGATGTTGGCGCCCTTGCCGCCGAGTTCCAGCTGCACGCGCTTGAGATTGCCCTGGGACGCTTGCACGATGCGGCGGCCGGTGGCGGTGGAACCGGTGAAGGCGATCTTGCCCACGTCGGGATGTTCTGCCAGCCGCTGTCCCGCCGTGTGGCCGTAGCCGGGGACCATATTGACGACGCCTGCCGGAAAGCCCGCCTGGGCCATCAGTTCGGCGATGCGCAAGGTCGACAGCGGCGTCAGTTCGGACGGCTTGAGCACCACTGTGTTGCCGGCCGCGAGCGCGGGTCCCAGTTTCCAGCTGGTGAACATCAAGGGGAAATTCCAGGGCACGATCTGGCCGACCACGCCAATGGGCGCGCGTTGCACGTAGTTGAGGAAGCCGGCTTCCACCGGGATGACGCTGCCTTGCAGCTTGTCGGCCATGCCGCCGAAGTAGCGGAAGCAGCCGGCGGTGCGCGGCACGTCCAGGCCGCGCGTGTCGCGTATCGGATGGCCGGTGTCCAGCGTCTCCAGCTGCGCCAGTTCTTCCGAGTTGGCTTCGATCAGGTCGGCCAGCTTGAGCAGCAGGCGGCCGCGTTCGGCAGCGGCCATGCGCGACCAGGCGGGAAAGGCGCGCTGCGCGGCCGCTACGGCGCGGTCCACGTCTTCGGCTTCGGCCGCCGCGATGGCGGTGATGAGGGTGGCGTCGTGCGGGTTGAGCACGTCTATCGTGCCGCCGGCGGCGGCGTCTACGAAGCGGCCGTCGATAAAGAGTTTGTTCTGCATGGCTCTGGGTACGTAATGAGTGGAAGGGGGCGGATTCAGAACTCGACCGGGTAGGGCGCGAGTTCGCCGCTTTCATACCGCTGGGGCAGGTCGGGCGTGGCGTTCTCCCAGACCAGCAGCATCGAGCGCTTGGTCGAATAGCCCTGATGACGGATGTCGGCGGGCATGGCGCAGATGTCGCCGGCGCGCATGGTGACGCGGGCGCGCGGTGCGCCGGTGTCCTTGTCGCCGATGTCCCAGACGATCTCGTCCGACAGCTGCAGGAACCATTCGACGCGGTCGTTGCCGTGGAACACCGGCAGGATGAATTCCTCGGTGGTGGGGCAGAACAGGCTGGCGCCGCAAACGGACGTGACGGAAGGATTCCAGGTGACGTCCGAGCGCGACAGGTACTTGAACAGGCTGAACGCATGCAACGCGCCTTCGTAGCCCGGCTCGGCATGGATCTGCGGCTCGTCCTGGGTCACGTCGGCGAAGGCCCGGTTGACCGGCAGGTCGTCGCGCAGCGGCGAGTCTTCCGGCAGGCCCGGCATGCGCCGCGTGGCAATGCGCGAGCGCTCGATGGCGGCGATGTTGTCGCCATGCTTGCGGCCGAAGGCCGAGCCGGTCTCCTCGGGCGCGGCAAAGGGATCGAAACCCTCGTTGGTCCAGTCGTGCAGCATGGCTTTGAAGGTGGCCATGATGAGCGGGGTGTCGAAAGTCTCGGTGTAGTCCACGCCCGCCGCCTTCATGACGCCGTTGAACGAACCGGCGTAGACGTCCACCTTGCCGTAATGGTTGCGTGTGCCGAACACGTGGTCGAAGTTGACCCAGCCATAGAAAAAGCCCCAGGCCACGTCGCGCATCAGCGCGCGCAGGAAGGCATCGGCCGGGATGGCGTGGGTGCGGATCTGGCCTTTGGAAGGCCAATGCACTTTGACGAAGTATTCGTCGCGGATGAAGGTGAACGCGCCCAGGTCGAAGCGCTTGTAGCCGGTCGCGGCGTCGGCGGCGCCGGCGGCGACTTTGCCGGCGGCGAAAGAGGGGGCGTGTGTGTCCAGCATGGCCATATCGGTACTCCTGAAGGAAAAGGGGGGCTTACTGCAGGCAGATGTCCGCCCACTTCTCGACGGACAGCTTGCCCGCGCGGGTCTGTATCAGCAGCACGCCCGGATACGGCGCGGTGAATCGGTAGGCGCAGCCGGCGGGCAGCAGGCATTGGTGCCCGCGGCCCAGCAGCACCCGGCCCATGGGCTTGCCGGCCGGAGCCTGGCCCGCCAGCACGCTGCCGTCCGCGCTGGCGGGCGGCTGGTCCAGGGCCAGGAACTCGACCTGGGCCTGGCCGTCCATCAGGATGGCGAACTCGTCATGGCTGCAGGCGTACCAGGGCGACACGCCTTCGGCGCGCAGGGTTTCGATGACGTACTCCAGGTTCTTGCCGACCACGACTTTTTCGTAGGGCGCGGAGTTGGCCGCCACCTCGAAGATGTTGGAAAAGACGTAGTGGCGCGGTGAGCCCTGCGTGATCTCGATCGAGCCCTTGCGGTAGTCCTTCAGCGAGCCGAAGACGGTGGCGGGTGTTGCGGCGTTCATGTGGCCTCCTTTGGCGGGGAATGCCGTGCGCGCGGCGGAAGTGGCGCGGACGGCGGGAGCGGGGCGGGTGTGTCAGTCCACCTTGAGGTTGATCTTGCGGATGACTGCAGTCCATTTGGCGGCGTCCTCGCGCAGGCGCAGCGCGGTGGCGTCGGGCGATTCGGGCTGCGGATCCAGGTCGTTGCCTTGCAGCTTCTGCTTCACCTCGGGAAGCGCCAGGGCGCGCGCCACCTCTTCATTCATGCGTTGCACGATGGCGGCCGGCGTGTCCTTGGGCGCGAACAGCATTTCGCGGAAGGTGGCGTCGTAGCCGGCCACGCCCGCCTGCTGCATGGTCGGCACGTCCGATGCCTGGACCGAGCGCGCGCTGCCCGACACCGCCAGCCCGTAGAGCTTGCCGGCCGCGACGTAGGGCGCGACCACGGGCGACGCCAGATAGCCGCAGGGCACTTGCCCGGCCAGCACGTCCTGGGTGGCGGGCGACGGGCCCTTGTAGGGCACATGCAGGATGTCCAGTCCTGCGCCCGACAGATAAAGCTCCATGGCCAGATGTCCCGGCACGCCCTGGCCGCCGGAGGCATAGCTGAGCGCGCCGGGCGTCTTCCTGGCCTGCGCGTCCAGCTGCGCCAGGGTGCGCAGGCCCGTCGCGGGCGAGCACACCAGCATCTGGTTGAAGTTCGCCAGCGCGACCACGGGCGTCAGGTCGTCGGCCTTGAAGTTCAGCTTGCGGTAGATGGCCGGGTTGATGGTGACCACTGTGTCCGGCGCCTCGAGAAAGGTGTAGCCGTCGGCGGGCGACCGGGCCACCGCTTCGGCGCCGATGTTGCCGCCCGCGCCGGGCCGGTTCTCGATGATGACCGGCTGCTTGAGCGACTGTCCCACGGCGTCGGCCACGATGCGCGCCGCCGTGTCGCCCGGCGATCCCGCGGGAAAGGCGACCACGATGCGGATGGCGCGCGTGGGCCAGTCCTCTTTCGGCTGGGCGTGCGACGCCGTGCTGGCGGCCACACAGGCTGCCAGCGCAAGTAAATGCGGTTTCATGCTGTCTCCTGACGTTTATTTTTCAGGCGCGCGGGTCCAGGCGCGCTGCGCTACCACCTGCCGATATGGATGCCGGCCGATTCCTCCTTGCGTGTCCATCCCGTCATGGCGGCGTGGCTGACGGTGGGGTGGATCTTGCGGTTGCGCAGCCAGTCGAACAGCATGGCCTGGTAGCGTTCCCGGATGGCTGCGTGCGCGGGGTCCGCGCCCAGGTCGTCGTATTCGTCGGGGTCGGCGCGCAAGTCGAATAGCTGGGGGCGCAGGCCTTCGAAATGGACGTACTTCCATTCGTGGTCGCGCACCATGATGGTGTGGCAGCCGTCGGCGGGACGGCCCAGCGGCTCGCGCACGAAGTCGCGGAACGCGTAGTTGTTTTCCGAGTACACGGCGCGGCGCCAGTCTGCCGGTTCCTCGCCGCGCAGCAGCGGCAACAGGGAGCGTCCTTCGAGGATGTGGTCGGGAATCTCCGCGCCCAGGGCGTCCAGGATGGTGGGGACCAGGTCTATGGCTTCCACCAGCCGCGATTCCACGCCGCCGCGCCGGGCGTCGTCGCCTGGCAGGCGCACGATCAGCGGCACCTTGGCCACGCAGTCGTGGAACAGCTCCTTCTCGCCCAGGTAGTGATCGCCCAGGTAGTCGCCATGGTCGCTGCAGAAAATGACCATGGTGTCCTGGTCGCGGCCGCTGCGCCGCAGATAGTCGAACAGCACGCCCAACTGGTCGTCGAGCTGCTTGATCAGGCCCATGTAGGTGGGTATCACGGTCTCGCGCACTTGGTCGCAGGAGAAGTTCCTGCTGACCTCCGCCTGGCGAAAGCCCTGCAGCACGGGATGCGCATTCTCCAGTTCGCGCGCAACGCGCTTGGCCGCCTGGATGTCGTAGGTCGAATACATGGCGTGGTAAGGCGCGGGCGCAACATAGGGCCAGTGCGGCTTGATGTAGGACAGGTGCAGCACCCAGGGCTGCTCGCCGCTCTGCTCCATGAACTCGATCGCGCGCCGCGTCATGTAGGGCGTTTCGGAGTCCGTTTCGGCGACGCGCGCCGGCAGGCCGGCATAGCGCATGTTCCAGCCGGACAGGATCTCGCCGTTGGCGCCCAGCGCCGAATTGGCGTGGTCGTGCCAGGGGTTGGCACCGTCGTAGCCTTGCTGGCGCAGGTACTGCGTGTAGCGGTGCGATTCATCGCTGAAGCCCGGCGGCCAGATGCCATCGTCGCGGTCATAGGGCTCGAACCCGCCTTGCGCCGCCTGGATGCCCACGGCGCTCGCCGGGTCCAGGCCCAGGCGCCGCATGCCGGCCCTGTCGGCTTCCACGTGGGTCTTGCCCGCCACCGCCACGCGCACGCCCAGCGGGCGCAGATAGTCGCCCAGCGTCATTTCGCTGACCGGCATGGGTACGAAGTTCCACACGGCGCCGTGGCTGGTGACATAGCGGCCGGTGTAATAGGACATGCGCGAGGGGCCGCAGACCGGCCCCTGCACGAAGGCATTGTCGAAGCGCACGCCTTCGGCGGCCAGGCGGTCGATATTGGGAGTGCGCAGGCGCGGATGCCCATAGCAGGACAGATAGTCCCAGCGCAGTTGGTCGCACATGATCCAGAGCACATTGCGTACAGCCTGTCCGCTCATTCCCGCCTCTCGTCCGGTTCCGCCAGCCACCACGGCTTGCGATAGACGCCACGATATTTCGCGGGGGCTGGGCGGCTCAAGCAGGTTTTGCTAGAGTTTCACTGGGTGAAATTTCCAGATTTGTGGAAGAGGGCGCAATGAGCCGTTGGACGCCGAAGGTGAAGACCATAGATGCGCTGGAGCGCGGCCTGATCGTGCTGGACGAAGTGCGCGCCACGCAGGGCGCAAGCCTGCAGGAATTGCATGTGCGCACCGGCTATGCCAAGGCCACGCTGCTGCGCATCCTGGCGACGCTGCAATTGCGCGGGCTGATCTGGCGGCGGATCGCCGACGACTATTTCTGCCCGGCCAGTTCGCTCAATGAACCCAGCCGGCGCGCGCGCGTGCTGGACCTGCTGGGCCAGTGCGCGGCGCCCGAGCTGGACCGCCTGCAGGCGGAGGTGCTATGGCCGTCGGACCTGACGGTGCGGCGCGGCAGCGCCATGATCGTGCGCGAAACCAATCGCAGCCAGTCGTACTTCACCATCCGCCGCGACAACATCGGCTTCCAGATCAACATGCTGCGCTCCGCGGTGGGGCGGGCCTATCTGGCGTTCTGCGCCGACAAAGAGCGCGATTCGATCCTGGAGGCGTTGCGCCGCAGCCGCCGCGAGGGCGACGCGCTGGCGCACGATTGCGCCGCCGTGGCCAAGCTGCTGGAGCAGACGCGCCGCCAGGGCTATGCCCTGCGCGAGCAACGCTTCGGCGGCGACTACGACAAGACCCGCAAGGACCAGAACGACAGGCTGGAGGCCATTGCCGTGCCCATCATGGCCGCTCCGGGAAAGCTGTACGGCTGCGTCAACATTGTGTGGATCCAGGGCGTGCGCTCGACCGGGCAGATGGTCGAGCAGTGCCTGGAGCCGCTGTGCCGCACGGCGCGAGCCATCTCCGCCGGCATGGTCCGGCGCGCCTGAGGCGCCAGGAATGCACTGCGGCAGCTGGCTGCCGAGCAGCTCCGCGCATCGCGCCATCCCTTCTCTCTGAACGACCGCCAACCATCGCGAGGGCATGCGCCAATCCGGCGTCTGCCCCGCGTGGCGCGGCGCTTGCGGGCGTCTGGTTGCGACCGGCCGGGTACAGGCTTGGGTCAATGAATGTTTTTTTAATGTACTAAAAATATAGAAATCATAGGGTTTACACGAATAATATCAACGAAATTTTCATTCTATAAAGCATCATTGTTTTTTTTATGTATTTTTAGAGATGAAAATTGCTCTGTTGGGCTGCGGCGAGGTCGGTTCCTGCTGTGCGCAGGCATGGGGCGCCGCCGGGCATACGCTGGTCGGGATCTGCGAGTTGCGGCAGGACGAGGAAATGGCGGGACGCGCCCGGCGTCATGGCGCGGGATTGCACGCCGAGCCCGGCGCATGGCTGGGAGAGGCGGATATCGTCGTGTCGGCGGTGTACGGCCATGCGGCGCTGGAGATGGCGCGGCAGAGCTTTCCGCATATGCGCCAGGACGCGGTCTATGCCGACTTCACGACAGCCAGCGCGCCCGACATGCAGGCCGCTTCGGCGGCCGCAGCGGAACGGAACATCGACTTCACCGACGTCGCGATCATGGGCGCCATTGCCCTGTTGGCGGAACGCACGCCCTTGCTCTGCGCGGGGACCGGCACGGACGCGGTGCTGCGGCTGGCAGAGAGCGGCGGGGCGCCGGCGCGCGCCATACAGGGAGCGGCGGGCGATGCCGTGCGCCTGAAGCTGCTGCGCAGCATCATGACCAAGGGCATGGAAAGCCTGGCGGTGGAATGCCTGGTGGCGGCCGAATCCATGGGATTGAGAGCCTCGCTTTACGAGGTGCTGGCGGACATAGACCAGACGCCGCTTACGGCCTTCATGGATTCGTTCGTCCGATCCCACGTGCTGCATGCCCAGCGCCGGCAGGCGGAAGTCCGCGAAGCCCGCGAGCAACTGATCGAGGCGGGACTGGAGCCCCTGGTTCTGGACGGCGTCGAACGGCTTTTCAGCCGCACCAGCATGGGCATCCAGGACGCGCGGGCGAGTGGCGATTTCAATCTGCCGGATTCGGTCGAGGCGCGCCTGGCCTGGCTGACGGCTTTGGCGCGCGAGCGCTGAGCGCCGCGCTGCATCGCGACGCAGCGACGGCATATCCAACAAGAATCAACTGTGCGAGGAAGACAATGAAGGCTCTGAAGAAACTCCTGGCGGCAACGCTGGTGCTGGGTTGCGCCGCCGCGAACGCGGCGGATATGGGCACGGCGCCCATCACGCTCATTTCCCCGTTTCCGCCTGGCGGCGGCACCGATACGCTGACCCGCATGATCGGCAGCGCGATCGGTCAGGACCAGGGCTGGAACATGGTGGTGGAGAACAAGCCGGGCGCCGGCGGCAACCTGGCGCTGGACGCCACCGCCCGCGCGCGTCCGGACGGACATACGCTGGTGATGGCCCAGACCGACAACATCGTGCTGAATCCCTGGCTCTACAACAAGCTCAGCTACGACACGTTCAAGGATTTCCGGCCTGTCGGTCCCGTGGCCACATCGCCGAGCGTTTTCGTGGTCCTGCCCGAATCCCCGTTCAAGACGGTCGGCGATGTGGTCAAGGCAGCGCAAGCTCGCCCTGGTCAGGTTTCGCTCGGCATTCCCGGCATCGGCGGCACTGGCGACCTGACCGGCTATCTCTGGCGCAAGGCCGCGAACATGGAGTTGATGCATGTGCCTTACCGGGGCTGGGGCCAGGCGTTCCCGGACCTGGCCAGCGGCCGCATCGATATGTATGTGGGCTCCGTGGCTTCGCTGCTGCCGCAGATCCGCGGCGGCAAGGTCCGCGCGCTGGCGGTGGTTGCCAAGGAACGCGCGCCGGCCTTGCCCGACGTGCCCACGTTCGTGGAAAGCGGATTCAAGACGATCGACCAGTCGATATGGTGGGGGTTGATGGCACCCGCCAAGACGCCGGATGACGTGGTCGCCGCATTGAACCGGGCCTTGCAGCAGGTCCAGTCCCAGCCAGAACTGGTGAAAAAACTGGAAGACGCCGGCTATAGCGTGCTCAAGGGCGCGCCCGAGGATCTGGCTCGCCAGCATCGGGCGGATCACGAGATCTTCGGCAAGGTCGTGCAGGACGCCGGCATTCCCAAACAGTAATGGCAACGCATTGCAATTCCCGACAGGAGCAAACATGATCGGTTTTGAGATCCACGCCCGCAAGCGTGCGGCAAGCAAGCAAACCGTGGACAAGTTCAAAGGCGTGCCGGTCGCCAACATCAGCGACTGCATGTCGCGGATGACGGCCGGCGGTGCGCGCTTGCAGCCCATGCACGATGGCAGCCCGCTGGCCGGTCCGGCCCTGACCGTGCGCACCCGCCCTGGCGACAATCTGCTGGTGCACAAGGCGCTTGATCTGGCGCAGCCCGGCGACGTGATCGTGGTGGATGCGGGTGGCGACCTGACCAACGCCATCATCGGCGAAATCATGACCAGCTACGCGCAGACGCGCGGCATTGCGGGCATTGTGATCAATGGCGCGATTCGCGACAGCGGCACGATCCGCCGCGGCGCGTTTCCGGTCTATGCGGCCGGCGTGACCCACCGGGGGCCCTACAAGGACGGGCCCGGCGAGATCAACTGCGTCATTTCCCTGAACGGCATGACGATTGCGCCGGGCGATCTGATCCTGGGCGACGAGGACGGCCTGCTGTCGATTCCGTTCGAGCAGACTGAAGCGGTCTATCTGGCTGCCGCGTCCAAGCACGAACTGGAAACGAAGATGCTGGCTGACATCGCGGCGGGATCGCTGGATACCTCCTGGGTCGATGCCCGGCTCAAGCAGCTGGGTTGCACGGAGGCGCGGTCGTGAGCGTGACGGCGCGGCTGCCGGGCGGCATGCGCATCGTCCGGTTGGATCTCTGGATCGACCCTGCGTTCGACGCTTGCATCCAGGGCGAGCCCGGCTTGAGCGTCGAAGTGCTGCCTGCGCGCGACGAGACGATCACGGCGGCGGGATTGGCCGGCGCGCATGCCTACCATGTCAGCGCGGCCAAGGACGAGGTCCCCGCGCGCTGGCAAGTGTCGGAAAGCCTGCTGGCACAGTGCCCGGCACTGCTTTGCGCGTCCTCGGGCGGCGCGGGCTACGACACCGTGGACGTAGCGGCCTGCACGCAGGCCGGGGTGGCCGTGGTGAACCAGGCCGGCGCCAACGCCGCGTCAGTGGCGGAAATGACGTTTGCCTTGCTGCTGTCGCTGGTCAAGCGCCTGCGTGAATCCCAGTCTGCGCTGCTGGCGGGATCCGCCGCCTCGCGCGAGGCCCTGATGGGGCGCGAGATCGAAGGGCGCGTGCTGGGGATCGTGGGCATCGGTGAAATTGGCCGCCGAGTGGCACGTATTGCCGCCGGCTTCGGCATGCGGGTGATGGCATGCGATCCGCTGCTTGCGCCCGAGGAAATCCGCTCCCGCGGCGCCGAGCCCGTGAGCCTCCCGCAACTGCTCGAACAGGCCGACGTGGTGAGCCTGCATTGCCCGCTGAATGACGACACGCGGGGCATGATCGGGACCGCGGCGTACGCCAGGATGCGTCCCGGCGCGCTGTTCATTTCGACCGCGCGCGGCGGCATCCATGACGAGCAGGCGCTGCTTGCCGCCTTGCAGGACGGGCGGTTGGCCGGCGCGGGGCTGGATGTCTGGGACGAGGAGCCTCCCCCGCCCGGGCATGGCCTGCTGCTGCGTTCCGATGTCGTGGCGACCTACCACACGGGAGGCGTCACGCACGAAGGCCGGCGCAAGGTCGCGCAAGGGTCCGCCAGCCAGATCATGGAAATGTTGGCCGGACGCCGCCCCGAACGGCTGCTGAATCCGGAGGTCTGGCCCAGGTTCCTGGAGCGGCTTGCGCAACGCCAGTATTGACGCAGCCAGGCGCGATTGCCGGGATGGGCTTCCGGTATAGTTCGAGAACCCTGATCTGGAGTCATGCGCCATCATGTCGAGCGCCCGCGATTACGTCTATGCAGAGTTGCGCCGCCGCTTGATGGCGGGCGCTTTCATGCCCGGCGAACGGCTGCGCGAAGAACACATCGCCGCCGAACTCTCCGTCAGCCGGACGCCGGTGCGCAGCGCGATCGAACGCCTGGTGACGGACGGTCTGGTCAAGCACGAAGGCCGGCGCGGAGCCGTGGTGCTGGGCTGGCAGGACCGCGACATCGACGAAGCGTTCGAGCTGCGCATGCTGCTTGAACCGTATTCCGCCAAGGCGGCGGCCGAACGGGCCAGCCCGGAGCAGATAGGCGAACTCGAGCGCATCAACCAGTGCATGCTCGATGCCATCAACGCCGATGCTCCCGACAGCGTCGCGCAGGTGCAGCACTTCAACAACCAGTTCCACCACGCGCTGCTCGAAGCGGCGCAATCCGCCCGCGTGCGGTCCATGGTGGAAAGCTTGCTGGACATGCCCATCATCATCGGCTCGTTCTACTTCTACACCAAGGACGACATGCTGCGCAGCGTGGAGCATCATCGCCAGATCATCGCGGCGCTGCGCGCGCGCGATGCGGAATGCGCCCAGATCGCCATGCGCTTCCATCTGGCTGCCACGCATCTGCTTTTCCGCAGCCACCGCAAGTCGGGCCAGTAGCGGGCCGGCGTTACTTCCGGACGCGCTTTGCTGGCGCTTCCTTGCCGGACCCGGCCTCGGCCAGCGCCTGCGCGATGATGGCCTGGGCGGTCCAGCGCGCCACGTCCGTGAGTTCGGGCAGCTCCAGTTTCCAGATGTCCTTCAACACCAGGAACACCTCGGTGCCGTAGACCAGCGACAGGGCCTGCGTCACGCGGTCCAGTTGGGCCGGCGTCAGTTCGGCGGACAGCGGCGCGATGGCGCGCTTGAGGATGTCGACGCGATGCCCGCGCACCAGCCGCGGTTCGGCGCCGCCACGGCCGGCGCTGGCCTCGGCGTGCTGCTGCAGCGACACCATGATGGCGGCGCGCAGCGGCGCTTCATGCGATTCGAGCCGGGGATAGGCGAAGCGCAGCAGTTCGTCGACCCGCCCGGCGGCGTCTGGCGCGGCCGAGTCCCAGGCCAGGATGGGGCCGAGGCTCTCGTCCACCACGGCGGCGATCAGCGCGCTCTGGCTGGGAAAGTAGCGGTAGGCGGTGGCGCGCGAGACCTGCGCGTGTTCGGCCAGTTCGGCCACCGATGGCGTGATGCCTTCGGCCATCAGCCGCTGCGCCGCATCCAGCAGGGTCTTGCGCATGCGCGCGCGCGGCCCGTGCGGCGGCTCGCCGCTGGCGGCGGCCTGCGGACTGGCCGGCGCGATCAGCCGCGCCATGCCGGTTGCGGAGGGGGCGGGAGTTTGACGTGAGACAGGTGTCTCAGTATGATTCTTTCGTCTCATTTCTAGATTCTACAGGCCTAGCGGCCTCACATATCGAGGCGCGCACCGAGTGTAGCCGCCCGCGGAGGAGTCATGACGCATTCGAACCGGCGGGTCTACGTGGCCGCCACCTACGACACGAAAGGCCAAGAGGCCGAATACGTGATGGACCTGCTGCGGCGGGATGGGCTGGACCCGGTATCGGTGGACGTGTCCACCTCCGGCGCCGCCAGCGCGGCCCAGGTGCAGGCCAGCGAGGTGGCCGCCAGCCATCCCGGGGGCGCCGGCGCGGTCTTCACCGGCGACCGGGGTACGGCCATCGCGGCCATGGCGCTGGCCTTCGAACGCTACGCTGCCGCCAATGCGGAAATCGGCGCGCTGCTGGGCCTGGGCGGTTCGGGCGGCACCGCCTTGATCACGCCGGCCATGCGCGCGCTGCCCATCGGCACGCCCAAGCTGATGGTGTCGACCATGGCCTCGGGCAATGTCGCGCCCTATGTCGGGCCGTCGGACATCGCCATGATGTATTCCGTGACCGACGTCGCGGGCCTGAACCGCATTTCGCGCCGGGTGCTGGCCAACGCCGCCGGCGCGATCGGCGGCGCCTTCCGGCAGGCCGCCCGCGCGGTCGCCGACGACGGCCGGCCCGCCGTGGGCATCACCATGTTCGGCGTCACCACCGCCTGCGTGCAGCAAGTCACGCCGCTGCTGGAGTCCCGCTACGACTGCCTGGTATTCCACGCCACGGGCACGGGCGGGCAGTCGATGGAAAAGCTGCTGGACAGCCGTTTGCTGGGCGGCGTGCTGGACCTGACCACAACCGAAGTCTGCGACTTCCTGTTCGGCGGCGTGCTGGCCTGCACCGAGGACCGTTTCGGCGCCGTGGCCCGCACCGGCTTGCCCTACGTGGGCTCCTGCGGCGCGCTGGACATGGTGAACTTCGGCGCCATGGACACCGTGCCGGAGCGCTACCGCGGCCGCAAGTTCTATCCGCACAATCCGCAGGTGACGCTGATGCGCACCACCGTGGAAGAAAACACCCGCCAGGGCGAGTGGATCGCCGCCCGCCTGAACCAGTGCCAGGGGCCGGTGCGCTTCCTGATCCCGGAAGGCGGCGTATCCGCGCTGGACGCGCCGGGCCAGGCGTTCTGGGACCCGGAGGCCGACGCTGCCCTGTACGCGGCGCTGGAGGCGAATCTGGTGCAGACCGCCGACCGCCGCCTGGTGCGCGTGCCTTGCCACATCAATGACCCGCTGTTCGCCCAGACCGCGGTCGACCAATTTCTTGAAATCGCCACACACTGAGGACCGCCGCCATGCCGCGCTTTGACCGCAACGAACTCCTGGACAAGTATCGCGCCATGGTGCGCGCGCGCACGCCCATCGTCGGCGGTGGCGCGGGCACCGGCCTGTCGGCCAAGTGCGAGGAAGCGGGCGGCATCGACCTGATCGTGATCTACAACTCGGGCCGCTACCGCATGGCGGGCCGCGGTTCGCTGGCCGGCCTGCTGGCCTATGGCAACGCCAACGAGATCGTGGTGGACATGGGGCGCGAAGTCCTGCCGGTGGTGAAGAAGACACCGGTGTTGGCCGGTGTCAACGGCACCGATCCGTTCTGCGACTTCGACGTGTTTCTCGACGACCTCAAGCGCCAGGGCTTTGCCGGCGTGCAGAACTTTCCCACCGTGGGCCTGATCGACGGCACCTTCCGCGCCAATCTGGAAGAGACCGGCATGGGCTATGCGCTGGAAGTGGACATGATCCGTCTGGCGCATCAGAAGGGCATGCTGACCACGCCCTACGTGTTCAACGAGGACGACGCCGTTGCCATGACGAAGGCCGGGGCCGACATCATCGTGGCCCACATGGGCCTGACGACTGGCGGCTCGATCGGCGCGGAAACCGCGCAGACGCTGGACGACTGCGTGGCGGCCATCGACCGCATCGCCGCGGCCGCGCTGGCGGTGCGGCCGGATATCATCGTGCTGTGCCATGGCGGTCCGATAGCCACGCCCGAAGACGCGGCCCACGTGCTGCGCGCGTGCAAGCATTGCCATGGCTTCTACGGCGCCAGCTCGATGGAGCGGCTGCCGACTGAACAGGCATTGACCGCGGCGACCCGCGAATTCAAGAGCCTGACGTTCTGATTCCGTAGTTTCCTCAATCCCTGGGCCGCGCGCCCGCAGGAGTCCGCATGCCGCACACCGTATACGTCAGCGCCATCATCCACGCGCCGCTACAGAAAGTCTGGGCCAGTTTCCGCGATTTCAACGGCCTGGCCGACTGGCACCCCGGCATCGCCGAAAGCCGCCTGGAAGAGGGCGGCCGCCATGACGCCGTGGGCAGCGTGCGGCACCTGTCGCTCAAGCCTTCCGGCTTCGTGCGCGAGCAGTTGCTGATGCTGGACGATCCGGGCACGGCGCTGCGCTATTCCATCGTCGAGACCGACCTGCCCATGCGCGACTACACCGCCGGCGTGTCGCTGCATGCCGTCACCGAAGGCGGCCAGACGCTGGTGGAATGGTGGGCGGATTTCCGCGTCGAGGGCGCGGAATTGAGCGACGTAGTGAACGCCGTGGGTCGCAACGTGTTCGCGGCGGGACTGGCGGCGCTAGACGAGAAGCTGCGCGGGGCCTGAGCGCGCCGCGCTGCTTTTACGCTTTCAAGCCTTTGGCCGGCATGCGTTTGCAGCCGGCCGGCAACTGCGCCGTGCGCAGATAGTCGTGAATGGCGTGGATCAGGGCTTGCGCGGCGGGGCTCAAGGGGTATTCCTTGTGGCGGATGATGCAGACCGTGCGCACCACCGTGGGCCGGGCCAGCAGGGCATAGGCCAGGCCGGGCTCCATCACCCGTTGCGCCGCCAGCGCCGGCAATAGCGCCACGCCGAGTCCGGCCTGGACCAGCGCCGCCTGCGAGGTGGTGCTGGAAGCCTCGTAGAAGGGCGCGCCGGCCTCTATCGGCAGGTCGGCGCGGGCCCGCAAGAGCGCCATGATGCCGGTCTCGTCCACCACCCCGACCAGCTTGCGGCCGGCCAGATCCGACCAGCGCATCGTGCCGTCGCGCGCCGGGCGCAGACTGGCGTCGTCCTCCCGATACAGTACGCCGAAGCGGTCCTCCAGCAGGGCGTCGAACTGCAGTCCGGGCGCGTCGGCCCAGCGGCTGGTCAAGCCGAAATCAACTTCGCGCGCGGCGACCTTGCGCTGGATGCGGCCGGAGTTGTCGTCGCTGAGGTACAGCCGCACGGCCGGATAGCGGGCCGAGTAGGCCGCGGCGGCGGGCGCGATGATCTGCGTGATGGCCGACGGCGCCGCCGCCACGCCGACGCGTCCGCGCTCCAGCGCGCCGTAGCGCTGCACATCGTCTATCACTCCATCGAAATCCGCCAGCAGCCGCATGACGCGCGGCAGGAATTCCTCGCCCGCCGCTGTCAGCAGCACGCGCCGGCTGGTGCGCGCGAACAGCTGCGTGGCCAGCGCGTCCTCCAGTTGCCGCACCAGGCTGGTCACGGACGACTGAGTCTGGAACAGGCGCTTGGCCGCATGCGTGAAGCTGGATTCCTGGGCCACCGCGACGAAGGCGGTCAGGTGTTTCAGGGTGACGTGCTTGGGCAGACGATTCATTTCAAATCATGATAGATGGATCAATTAAAACAATTTTCCCAGATTGATCGGGCCGACGATACTAGACCCTTTCGGCGTCCGCGGATTCAAGCGCGTCCGCCGGCAAGACCCTCAAGGCGGGAGCACCATGCGGCAGGAACCTCTGGATCTGATCATCGAAGGCGGCTGGGTCGTCGACGGCCTGGGCGGCCCCCGGCGCCGCGCCGACGTGGGCGTGGCGGGCGAACGCATCGCCGCCATCGGCGACCTGTCGGGGGCAGCGGCTGCGCACAGGGTGGACGCGCGCGGCAAGATCGTGGCGCCGGGCTTCATCGACGTGCACGGCCACGATGACCTGATGTTCGTGGAACGGCCCGGCCTGGAATGGAAGACCAGCCAGGGCATTACTTCGGTGGTGGTGGGCAATTGCGGCGTGAGCGGCGCGCCCGCGCCCTTGCCGGGCAATACCGCCGCGGCGCTGGCGCTGCTGGGGGAAACGCCCCTGTTCGCCGATATGCAGGCCTATTTCAGCGAGCTGCGCGTGCAGCGGCCCATGATCAACGTGGCGGCGCTGGTGGGGCACGCCAACCTGCGCCTGGCCGCCATGCGCGACCCTGCGGCGCAGCCTACGGCCGAAGAACAGGAGAGCATGCAGCGCATGCTGGACGAAGCCCTGGCCGCGGGCGCGGTGGGCTTCAGCACCGGCCTGGCGTACCAGCCCGGCGGCGCGGCCCGCCCCGCTGAGCTGGAAGGCCTGGCGCGGGTGGCGGCGGCGCGCGGCGCGATGCACACCAGCCATATCCGCAACGAAGGCGACGCGGTCGAAGAGGCCGTCGACGAGGTGCTCTCGGTGGGGCGCAATACCGGCTGCGCCACCGTGCTGTCGCACCATAAGTGCATGATGCCGCAGAACTGGGGCAAGAGCCGCGCCACGCTGGCGAACATCGACCGCGCGCGCGGCGAGGGCGTCGAGGTGGCGCTGGACATCTACCCGTACCCCGGCAGTTCCACCATCCTGATTCCGGAGCGCGCCGAAATCATCGAAGACATACGCATCACCTGGTCCACACCGCATCCGGAATGCAGCGGCCAGTTCCTTGGCGACATCGCGGCGCGCTGGGGCTGCGACAAGACCTCGGCGGCGCAGCGCCTGTGCCCGGCGGGCGCCATCTATTTCGCGATGGACGAGGCCGAGGTCCAGCGCATCTTCCAGCACGAGTGCTGCATGGTGGGCTCGGACGGGCTGCCCAACGACGCCCATCCGCATCCCCGGTTGTGGGGCAGCTTCACGCGCGTGCTGGGCTGCTATGTGCGCGAGGCCGAACTGATGACGCTGGAGAGCGCCGTCGCCAAGATGACGTCCCTGCCGGCGCGTGTGTTCGGCCTGGGCGGACGCGGCCAGTTGAGCGAGGGCGCCTGGGCCGACATCGTCGTGTTCGACGCCGACACGGTCGAGGACCGCGCCACCTGGGAGTCGCCGACGCTGGCGTCCGCCGGGGTGGAGCACGTGCTGGTCAATGGCCAACAGGTCTTCCCGGCAGAAGCCGGGACGGCCCGCCCCGGCAAGATCCTGCGCCGCGAGGCGATGGCGCAAGCCGCCGCCAGTGCAGCCACATAAGAATTCCAACCATCCCTACAGGAGACATACCCATGATGCGCAAGACTTGCGTTGCCCTGGCGCTGGCCGCCGTGCTGCCCGCCGCCCACGCGGCATTTCCCGACCATCCCATTACGCTGATCGTGCCGTTTCCCGCCGGCGGACCGACCGACATCGTGGGCCGTCTCGCCGCCGCGAAAGCCGGCGAGATCCTGGGCCAGCAGATCGTGGTGGAGAACCGCACGGGCGCGTCCGGCACCATAGGCATGACCGCCACCGCGCGCGCCAAGCCGGACGGCTACACCGTCGGCCTGGCCACCGTCAGCACGCATGGCACCGCGCCGCACCTGTTCCCCAAGCTGGCCTACGACCCGGTCAAGGACTTCACGCCCGTCAGCAACCTGGTTACCAGCCCCAACATCCTCAGCGTCAATCCGCAGTTTCCGGCCAAGACGCTGGCTGAGTTCGTCGAGCACGTGCGCGCCAATCCCAACAAGGACGGTTATGCCAACGCCGGCGCAGGCGGCGTGAACGACCTGGGCATGATCTGGTTCCTGCAGATCATCGGCGGCAAGATGAACAGCATCTCCTACCGCGGATCGGCGCCCGCGCTGACCGACACGGTGGGCGGCGTGGTGCCGGTGATCTTCGATAATTTCCCCTCGTCGCTGCCCTACCTGAAGAGCAATCACCTGCGCGCCCTGGCCATCACCGGCGCCCAGCGCAATCCGCGCCTGCCGGACGTGCCGACGTTCGCGGAGCAGGGCTACAAGGACTACGACGTGACCGCCTGGTACGGCGTGGTGGGCCCGGCCGGCATGCCTGACGACGTGCGCGACAAGCTGGCCGACGCCTTCGCGCGCGCCGTGCGCGATCCGGCCACCGCGGCCAAGATGGAAGAGACGGGCGCTTTTCCGCTGGGCAATACTCCGGCCGAATTCGGCCAGCAGATCCGCGCCGAGCGCGACCGCTGGAAGACCGTGATCGACAAGGCCGATATCAAGCTGCAGTAAGCGCAGCGGCCGCGTTCAGTACACGTCGCGGCGGTAGCGGCCGTCGCGCTGCATGGCCTGCAGGCGCGCGGCGCCCAGGATGTCCTGCAAGGCGGCGTCCACGCCGCCGGCCATGCCTTGCAGGCTGCCGCAGACGTAGATGGCGGCGCCCATGTCGGCCCAGGCGCGCACGGCCTCGGCCTCGTCGCGCAGGTGGTGCTGCACGTAGCGGCGATCAGCCTGATCGCGCGAGAACACGGCGTCCACGCGTTCCAGCGTGCCGTCCTCGCGCCAGGCCTCGATCTCATCCCGGCAGAACCAGTCGTGCGCGGCATTGCGTTCGCCGAAGACCAGCCAGTTGCGCCGGTGGCCCGCGGCGCGGCGCGCCTTGATCAGGGCGCGCAGGCCGGCCAGGCCGGTGCCGTTGCCCACCAGGAGCAGCGGGCGCTCGTCGGCCGGCGCGTGGAAATTGCGGTTGACGCGTACGCGCAGGTCGATCGCGTCGCCGGGTCGGGCGACGTGGGTCAGCCAGCCGCTACCCAGTCCCAGCGCACCGTCGGCGCCGCGCATCTGGCGCACCAGCAACTGAATCGAACCGTCTTCGGGCAGCGAGGCGATCGAGTATTCGCGATGCGCCAGCAAGGGGCCGCCGGCTTCGCGCCGCGGGCCGATCTCGGCGATGTCGCCCGCCTGCCAGCTGCGCGCGCCATCGGCAGGCGGCGTCAGCGTCAACAGGTAGCAAGGGCCACCCTGGCTTTGTGGATTGAGCTGCTCGCGCGCGGCCAGGCGCCAGGATTCGTAGACCGGCGCCTGCCAGTCGGGCAGGTCGCTGCGTCCGGCCAACAGGCCCAGGTGGTGTTGCCAATGCCGCAGGGCTGCCGGGTCGCCATTGTCGACTTCGACCAGATCGAACAGGGGGGTCGCGCCTTGCGCGTGCAGCCAGTCGTCCAGGCGATGGCCGAAGCCGCAGAATTGGGCGTATTCGCTGTCTCCCAGCGCCAGCACTGCGTAATGCGCGCCGGCCAGCGCGGGGGCCGCCTGCTGCATCTGTTCGGCGAAGGCCGCGGCGGCATCGGGCGGATCGCCTTCGCCATAGGTGCTGACCACGAACAGCATGCGGCGGTACTCCGCCAGGCGTTTGGCGTCCAGTTGTTCCATGGCGGCCACGCGCAGGGCCAGGCCGCCCGAGCGCAGGGAGTCGGCGGTCTGCGCCGCCAGCGATTCGGCATAGCCCGTCTGCGTGGCGTAGGCGATCAGCAAAGTGTCTTCGGGGACCGGCGCTTGCAGGGCTTGCAGCGCCAGCGCCTGCTGAGCCTCGTGACGCAGGGCGCGGCGCCGGGCCCAGACGCACAGCAGCAGCCAGGCTCCCACCACGCATGCCGCCGCGATCAATCGTGTTGCTGGCATGGCGTCAGGCTATGGCGGCCAGCGCCTGGAATGCAGGCGTGGCGACGACGCGCCAGGCGTCGCGCTCGCGCAGGATGAACAAGGCCGCCAGATCGTGGCGGCGCGCGTAGGCCAGGCCCTCGTCTTCGCCCAGCACGGTCAGGGCGGTGGCGAGCGCGTCGGCTTGCATGCATCCGGGATGCAGCACGGTGACCGAGGCCAGTTGGTTGCGTACCGGCAGGCCGCTGCGCGGATCGATGGTGTGGGCGTAGCGTTCGTCGCCGCTGCCGGCGTGGCGCCGGTAGTCGCCCGAGGTGGCGATGCTGCGGTCGCACAGCGGCAACGCCAGTGCGTGGTCGTCGCTGGCGTCCGGCACTTCGATGGCCACGCGCCAGGACTGGCCGTCGGGCCGCCGGCCGCGCGCACGCAACTCGCCGCCCACTTCGACCAGGTAATGGGCAATGCCCAGGGCATCAAGCGCCATCGCGGCGCGATCCACGCCGTAGCCCTTGGCGATGGAGGAAAGGTCCAGATAGGCGCCGCCCGGCTGCAGTGCGGCGCGGCGTTCGGCATCGAGCTGTACGCGGCGCCAGCCGCAGCGGGCGCGCGCGGCATCGATGGCGGCGGGCGAGGGCGGTTCAAACGCGCGCTGATGCGGCCCGAAACCCCAGGCGTTCACCAGCGGCCCGACCGTGGGGTCATACGCGCCGCCGCTGTCCTCGGCCAGCGCCAAGGCATGGCTCAATACGTGGAAGAACTCCGCCGGCAGATCCTGCCAGCCGGATGCAGCCTGGTTGTAGCGCGTGATGTCGGAATCGGCTTCCCAGGTGCTCATCTGGGCGACCACCTCGTCCAGCGCGGCCTGGATGGCCTGGCGCGCAGCGGCCTCCGTGCGTCCGGCCGGCAGCGCCATGCGCGCCGACCAGGTGGTGCCCATGGTGGCGCCGGCCAGCGCCGCGGGCGCCGCCGGCATTGCCGGCATGGCGCCGTAGGCGACGCGCACGGCCGTGGCCGGCGCGCCGTGCTGGGCGTAGGAAGGAGTACTGGCCATGCGCCTGCAGCGGTTTAGGGCTGCAGCACTTCGACGGTGCCGGCGTAGGACAGGCGGCGCTTCTTGGCTTGCGGCACGCTGACCTTGGCGTCTTCCATGCCGGCCTCGATCCAGTACAGGCCGGGCTGCGGCCACTTCACCGAGAACTTGCCGTCCTTGTCCGTCTTCAGCTGGATCTCGCCGACCTTGTCGCGATAGCGGCTGCCGCCGGGCACCACGTTGACTTCGAGGTCCGCGGCGGGCTTGCCGTCCAGCAGCATCTGGAAGGTGGCGGGTTCGTCGGTGAACAGGTCGTTCGGGTGGGTCACGGGCGCCAGTTCCAGGCCGCGGCCCACGGGCTTCACGGCCGAGGGCTTGCCGGCGGTCACGAAGGTTTCGACGCGGCCCAGGCTTTGCGAGACTTCCAGCTCATCGGCCTTGGCCGGCACGGCTTGCGCCAGACCTTCGGGCTTGCCGAAGTAGCGCTTGTTCTTGCCGTCTTCCTTCCAGCGCGCGAACACGCCGTCGTTGACCACGGCTACGCGGTAGGTGCCGGCCTGCTTCAGTTGCAGGTCGAAGGTGCTGCGCAGCTTGCCCTTGTTGACGTTATCGGCTTCGGCGGCGCTGCCGTCCGGCGCCGTCACGGCCAGGCCGTCCAGGCGCAGCGGCGCGTGGTTGAAGTAGAACTTGTCGTTGCCGACGGCGGCGTCGACGGTGACCCAGCTGTCGACGCCGGACAGCACGGTCGAGGATGGCACCATCCAGACGTCATGCGCCTGGGAGGCGAAGGGCAGACACAGCGCCAGGGCGGCGGCCAGTTTGGCGGCGGATTTCATCGTTGTGCTCCTAGGAGGTCTCAGGGTTTCAGGTCGAGCGCGATGGCGCCCAGTTCGTGTTCGCCGCGCGCCGTCAACTGCTCGGCTTTTTGCGGCGGCCATTGGAAGGGGATGCGCAGCAGCTCGCGGCCGCCGACTTCGCGCGCGGCTTCGACCACCACGGCGTATTGGCCGGGCTTGAGGCCCGACAGGGGCTTGCTGGCCGCGTCAAAGCTCAGGGCGTGCTTGCCCACGGGCTTGGTGGCGCCGCTGACGCCGTCCACCGGGAACTTCTGGTTGCGGCCGCTGCGGCGCCACCACTGGCGCATGTCCTTGAGCCATTCCGTGCCTTCGTCGTTCTTCTTGGCCACGTCGTACCAGACGGCCAGGTCGGTGGCCACGCTCTGGTCGGGGTTCTCGATCCAGATCGCCACGTAGGGACGGTGGTACTCGGCCACATCCAGGCGCGGGATCTCGATGGACAGGCCGATGTCGGCCGCTTGGGCCGTTCGGGCGATCAGGCCGGCCAGCAGGGCCGACAACAACAGCTTGCGCATGGAAATCTCCAGGGCGGATCGTTGGAATCAATGTATGAAAAGCAGGGCCAGCACCACCGGGATCACCACGCCCAGGCCGACCATGGGCCAGGTCGCGCTGCGGTTGCCGGCGTGCATCTTGAGCAGCACCAGTCCGGTCAGCGAAAAGACCAGACAGGCGACGGCGAAGATGTCGAGGAACCAGCTCCACGCCAGGCCGGTGTTGCGGCCCTTGTGCAAATCGTTCAGGTACGAGATCCAGCCGCGGTCGGTGCGTTCGTATTCGACGTCGCCGCTGGCCAGGTCGATGGACAGCCAGGCGTCGCCGCCGGCGCGCGGCAGCGACAGGTAGACCTCATCGGCGGACCACTCGGCCGGCTTGCCGGCGGCGGACGTGTCCAGCGTGTCGTCCAGCCACTGCGCCACGGGCGCGGGCAACGGAGCCTTTTTCTGCTTGGGCGCGGGGGTCAGTTGCTGCAGGACGGCGGCGGGCATGTGCGCTTCGCGGCTGGTCACCACTGCCTTGGCCTCGATGTGCGAGGCATTGTTCAGGGTCAGGCCCGTGACCGCGAACAGCAGCATGCCCAACAGGCACAACGCCGAGCTGATCCAATGCCATTGGTGCAGCGTCTTGAGCCAATAGGCCCGGCGGCGGGGAGTGGGTTGACTGTCCATGGGGTATAGGGTGAAAGCCCGCGGATTCTAACATTTAATGAGAATGACTCTTATAAATGCCGCCCTTGTCCGCCCAAGGAAATTTCAATCGATTTCGGGGCGGCGCCGCTGGCGGGCCGGGCGCGACGTGGCGCCTGCCGCCTGGCGGAGATAACATAGGCCACCCGTTACAAACACCGGAGGTCGTCATGCTTGAACAGCAAGTCGTGGATCAGATCGGTCGTCATTGGGGTTGGGTGGCGTTGCGCGGCGTCGTCGCCATCCTTTTCGGGCTCATGGCCTTGCTCATGCCCGCCATCACCTTGTCGGCGCTGGTGCTGGTATGGGGCGCTTTCGCGCTGGTGGACGGCGTGCTGGCCCTGGTTGCGGGGGTGCGCATCCGCGACAACGGCAAGCCCTTGTGGGCGCTCATCATCGTGGGCCTGCTGGGCATCGCGGCCGGCATCGTGACCTTCGTCTATCCGGGCCTGACCGCGCTGGTCCTGCTCTACATCATCGCGATCTGGGCGCTGGTGTCCGGCGTGTTCCAGGTCGTGGCCGCCATCCGCTTCCGCAAGGACATCCGCAACGAATGGCTGCTGGGCCTGTCGGGCCTGGTGTCCATCCTGTTCGGCGGCATGCTGATCATGCAGCCCGGCGCCGGCGCGCTGGCGCTGGTCTGGGTGATTGGCGCCTACGCCGTGTTCTTCGGCATACTGCTGCTGGTTTTTTCCTTCCGCCTCAAACAGCACAAGGCGTCCTGAAGCCCGATGTCCGCGTATCAAACCCTGATTCCCCTGAATTTCCTGGCCGTGGGCGTGGGCGCCATGTTCGGCGCCTGGGTCCGCTGGCTGGTCAGCCTGTGGCTGAACGTGGAGTCCTGGCCCTGGGGCACCTTCGCGGTGAACCTGGCCGGCGGCTATCTGGTGGGCCTGGCGCTGGCGCTGGTGGCCGGGCATCCAGAATGGCCGGCCTGGGTGCGGCTGGGCGCGATCACGGGTTTCATGGGGGGGCTGACCACCTTCTCGACCTTTTCGGCCGAGACGGTGGCGATGCTGGAGCGCGGCGCCTACGCCAGCGCGCTGGGCTATGCGGGCTTCAGTCTGGCGGGTTCGCTGCTGCTGACGGCGGCGGGCTTGGCCACCGCCAGCCTGCTGCGCTAGGGCTGGCAGGCGCCGCGGCGGCGCTCAGGCCACGGCGGGATTCAGCACGCGGGCGGCCTGTAGGCCGCTGCGCACCGCGCCTTCCAGCACCCCCGGATAGCCGGTGTCGGTCCAGTCGCCGGCCAGCGCCAGCGTGGGCCAGGGTGTGGAATTCAGCGGGCGGGTCAGACCCGGTACCGCCGCGAAGGTCGCGCGTTTTTCGATGAACAGTTCCGCGGCAGTCACTTCCGGCATGGCCGGCAGGCGCGCAGGGTGGCGCGCCGCCTGTTCCGCCACCTGGTCGATCAGCGCTTCGATGACCTGCTGGCGGTTGCGTTCGGCGATGCCGGTGGCCGCGCTGGTCACCACGGCCAGTTCGCCGGCCTTGGTGTCGCCGGCCAGTTGCGCGCGGTCGAACAGCCATTGACCGTAGTGGTCGCGGGCGGCTTCTTCGCGCAGCATCATCATGGGTTCGGGCAGGCGCCAGGGATCCTGCAGGCGCAGGTTCAACGTGGCGATGGGCATGTAGTCGAATGCCTTGAGCGCGTCCAGCAGGCCGTTGGCGCCGGCCTCGCGCAGCGGGGCGTCTAGCAGCCGCGCGGCGAAGGCAGGCGGCACCGCCAGCACGGCCGCATCGAACCGTTCCTGGTTGATGTCGACGCCTTCGCCGGAGGGGCGGAGCTGGCGCACGGTGCTGCCGTAGCGCATGGTTACCTGGCGCGCGGCGGCGTCGGGCCAGAGCGCGGACAGGTCGGTGCAGGGCAGCAGCATGTCGCTGTTTTCGCGGCTGCCGGTCAGGCTGTCGCGCAGCACGCGCGCGAACAGCGCGGCGCTGGCGGTGACGGCGGGCGTGTTCAGCGCGGCCAGGCACAGCGGTTCCCAGATCTGGCGGATCAGGGCGTCCGATTGCGCGTGGTAATGCAGCAGGTGCAGCACGGTCCAGTCGCGCGGCGGCGTCCAGGACATGGCTTTCAAGCCGCGCATCAGGCGCAGGGTCGCGAGACGGTCCTTCCAGGACAGGCCGCGCGCGCGCAGGATCGCCGCCGCCATGTGCAGCGGCGCGGGCAGGCGCGGCGCGGCCAGGCGGAAGCGGCCGTCCAGGCTGGCCAGCTGCAAGGGCCGGCGCATCAACAAGGCGTCCGGGTTGCGGCCGACGCGGCGCATCAGCGCCAGCGTGTGCTTGTAGGCGCCCGACAGCAGGTGCTGGCCATTGTCCAGCGGCGCCTCGAAATCGGTGTGGAACACGCGCCGGGCGCGGCCGCCCGGCGTATGGCCGGCTTCAAAGACGGTGACCTTGGCGCCCGCTTCGCGCAGCGCGACGCTGGCCGCCAGGCCGGCCCAGCCGGCGCCGATGACCGCGGCCTTCACCGGGCCAACCGGCGGACCAGTCCGCGTCCGCCGCCCACCCAGGTCTTCCAGGCCAGCCACAGCTTGCGCAGGGGAGTGAGCGAGATGCGCTGATGCAGCACCTGCCAGTTGTCGCGTTCGATCTCGTCGAGCAGCGCGTGATAGATGGCGGCCATCATCAGGCCCGGGCGCTGCGCGCGGCGGTCGACCTCGGGCAGGTTGCTCATGGCCTCGCGGTACAGCTCGCGGGCGCGATCGGCCTGGAACTTCATCAGCGCGCTGAAGCGTTCGGAGTATTCGCCGTTCAGGATGTCCGAGGCCTTGACCTCGAACTGCTGCATGTCGTTGACGGGCAGGTAGATGCGGCCGCGGCGGGCATCGTCGCCCACGTCGCGGATGATGTTGGTCATCTGGAACGCCAGGCCCAGCTTTTCCGCATAGACCAGGGTCTTGGGATCTGAATAGCCGAAGACGCCGGCGGACAGTTCGCCCACCACGCCGGCGGCGTGCCAGCAGTACTTGCGCAGACCCGGCCAGTCCAGGTACCGGGTCTGGTCCAGGTCCATTTCCATGCCGTCGACCACGGCCAGCAGGCGTTCGCGCGTGATTGAACAGCTTTGCAGGTGCGGTTGCAGGGCGCGGGTCACCGGATGGTCCGGATTGCCGTTGTACATCTGGTCGACCTGCGTGCGCCACCAGGCCAGCTTGACGCGGGCCAGCGACGGGTCGGTGCATTCGTCGACCACGTCGTCCACTTCGCGGCAAAACGCGTACAGCGCCGTGATGGCGCGCCGCCGCTCGGGCGGCAGAAAGAGGAAAGAGTAGTAGAAGCTGGAACCGCTTTTGGCGGCTTTCTCCTGGCAGTATTCGTCAGGGGTCATATCAGGTAATTGCGCGCCACATCATGATGGCCCAATCTTTGGCGCCCAATTCGGGGCGATTCATGAATACATCGTAGCCGCCCGCCTCGATACGCTCCAGCACGCGCAGCCCGCCTTGCACCACCAGGCGCAGCTCCAGGCCCATACGGCCCGGCAGACGGCGCGCCAGCGGAGCGCCGAAGTGTAGCAGTGCGCGGGCGCGTTCGACTTCGAAGGCCATCAGGTCGCGCCAGGCGGGCGTCAGCCGGCAGGCAGCCAGGTCCTCGTCCGTCACGCCGTGGCGGCGCAGGTCCTCTTGCGGCAGGTAGACGCGCTGCTTGTGCCAGTCCACCCGCACGTCCTGCCAGAAGTTCACCAGTTGCAGGCCGGTGCAGATGGCGTCGGCCTCGCTCACGTTCTGGGGATTGGTGGCTTCGAACAGGTGTAGCATCAGCCTGCCCACTGGATTGGCGGAGCGGGTGCAGTAGTCGGCCAGCGTGGCGTAGTCTTCGTAGCGCTTGACGCTGATGTCCTGTTCGAAGGCGGACAGCAGGTCGTAGAAGGGGGTGATCGGCAACTGGTGGCGCGCGATGGTGGCGGCGAGCGGGACGAAGATGCTGGCCAGTTCGGGCGAGCCGGGTTCGGGCCTGGCGCCCGGTTCGGCGCCGATGCGGTGCAGCTCGGCGCGGAACGCGGCCAGCTGCTTCAGCCGTTCTTCGTCGGTGGCGCTGCCTTCGTCGGCGATATCGTCCGCCGCGCGGGCGTAACGGTAGATATCGGTCACGGCGCCGCGCAGCCTGCGCGGCAGCAGCAGCGAGGCGACGGGGAAGTTCTCGTAGTGATCGATGGGCATATTTGGACTGGCGGATCTGGCCCCGCGGGGCCTGGATCAATCCATTTTAGAGTAGTCGCATCCCGGTGACACGGCGCAATGCCGCGTGAGGTGCGGATCAGTTAGACTTAAGCGCCACAGGATCCCACACCATGCCGCGTCCAATCTCCGCCACCGTCTCCGTCTCCGCGCTAGCGCATAACCTCGCGGCCGTGCGCCGCCACCTGGACCAGACCGCGGAGGCCGCGTCGGGCCTGCCGCCCTCGATCTGGGCCGTGATCAAGGCCAATGCCTATGGGCACGGCATCGAGCAGGCCGTCGCCGGCTTCTCGAAGGCGCAAGGCCTGGCCATGCTGGACCTGGACGAAGCCGTGCGCTGCCGCGAAGCGGGCTGGGGCGGTCCCATCCTGCTGTTGGAAGGTTTTTTCGAACCCTCCGACCTGGACCTTGTCGACCGCTACCACCTGAGCACCACGGTGCACAACCGGGAGCAACTGGACATGCTGGCCCGCGCGCGCTTCTCGCGCCGCGTCGACATCATGCTCAAGCTGAACAGCGGCATGAACCGCCTGGGCTTCAGCCCCGCCGCCTACGCCGCGGCGCATGAACGCGCCATGCTGCTGCAACAGCAGGGTGTATTGGGTTCGGTGGGCAAGATGACCCACTTCGCCTGCGCCGACGGTCCCCAAGGCGTGAACGAACAGCTGGCGCTGTTCAATTCGGTGACGCATAAGATGCCGGGCGCCATCAGCGTCTGCAATTCGGCCGCCACGCTGCGCTTCGCCGAGATCGCCGTCGCCTCCGAAACGCAGGCGCACTGGGTGCGTCCGGGCATCTGCCTGTACGGCGCGTCGCCGTTTGCGGACGCCGAAGCTTCTTCCTTCGGCCTGAAACCGGCCATGTCGTTGCGCTCGGAAATCATCGCCGTGCAGGATCTGAAGGCCGGCGATTCGGTCGGCTACGGCGCCATCTTCCGCGCCGACCGCTCCATGCGCATCGGCATCGTGGCCTGCGGCTATGCCGACGGTTATCCGCGCCACGCGACCACCGGCACGCCGGTGGTGGTGGCCGGCATCCGCACCCAATTGGTGGGCCGCGTTTCCATGGACATGCTGATCGTCGATCTGGGGCCTGTCCCCGCCGCCGGCGTCGGTTCGCCCGTGTCGCTCTGGGGCGAGGAAGGCCCCTCCGTGGACGAAGTGGCCCAAGCCGCCGGCACCATCGGCTACGAGTTGCTGTGCGCCCTGGCGCCGCGCGTTCCGGTCACCCGGGACGTCTGAGCCGGCCGGTTCCACCTCGTCAGGCGGGCTGTCCGGCAGGCAAGAATTGCTACGCAATTTACAAGACAGGTGGCGCCGGATGGTGTCTACTTGGAAGACCGGGCGCCCAAGCGCCCGTTTTTCACCAAGAAAACACCAGCGAGGTTTCTATCCATGAAGGACAAATGCGTGCTCGTCACGGGCGCCACCAAAGGCATAGGCTGGGCGCTTACTCAGCGGCTGTCCGACATGGGTTGTCATGTGGTTGGCATCGCGCGCAACACCACCGACGTGGATTTTCCGGGCTACCTCTACGCCTGTGACCTGGCGGACGCCGGCCGCACCGAGGAAGTGCTGCGCGAGATCCGCGAGAAATTCCCGGTCGACGCCGTGGTCAACAACGTGGGCATCGTTTCGCCCCAGCCGCTGGGCGAGATCGACCTGGCCACGTTGTACAACGTGCTGGATCTGAACGTGCGCGTGGCGGTGCAGGTCACCCAGGCATTTATCGAATCCATGAAGGTGCGCCGCGCCGGACGCATCGTCAACGTGGTCAGCCGCGCCATCCATGGCGGCATGGAACGCACCGCCTATTCGGCCGCCAAGAGCGCGCTGGTGGGTTGCACCCGCACCTGGGCGCTGGAACTGGCCGAATACGGCGTCACCGCCAATGCGGTCGCACCCGGTCCGATCGAAACCGAGATGTTCCGGGCCACGCGCCCGGCCGGCAGCGATGCCGAAAAGCGCGCGCTGGCCTCCGTGCCCATGAAGCGCCTGGGCACGCCCGCCGAAGTGGCTGCCGCGATCGCCTTCCTGCTGTCGGACGACGCCGGCTTCATTACCGGCCAGGTGCTGGGCGTGGACGGCGGCGGCAGCCTGGGCGGCCGTTCCTGAGGCTTTCAGCCTTTCACGGCGCTGCGGAACGCGGCGCCCAGGGCCGTTAGCGCATCGCGCGCGCGGCCATCCCTGACCCTGGTGTGCAATAAGACCGGCAATTGCGGCAGGGCGGGCAGTCCGAGCCTCGGGCCCGCGTCGATCGCGCCGAAGGGCAGCATGCGCGGAGACAGCGCCGCCACGCCAAGTCCCGCCATCACCGCGGCCGCAACCGCCATCACGCCGCCGCCCACAAAGACCTCCGTCCACGGTATGCCCGATTCGTCGAGCAGTTGTTCGGCGATGGCGCGCACGCCGCAAGGTTGCGCCATGGTGGCCAGGGGCAGCGGTTCTCCTGTCCGCTGCTGCCAACCGGGCGCCGCGTACCAGCCGAATTTTTCCTTGGTCAGAACCTGTCCGTCGTCGCGTCCCGCATGCAGGCGCACGATCACCGTATCGAGTTCACGCCGGTCGAAGCTCTGGAGCAGGTCGCCGGAGGAGGCAATCCGGATTTCGATCAGCAGCCGGGGATCCGCCGCGTTCATGCGTGCGATCAGCGCCGGCAGTTCAGGGCCCGCCACGTGTTCGCTGATGCCGATGGCAAGGCGTTGCCTGCCCTCGGCAGCCGCGGACAGCGCGCGGTCGTGCGCCGCCAGCAGTTCGCGCGCCTGTCCAAGAAAGGCGGCGCCTCGCGCCGAAAGCTCCACGTACCGCGGCGTGCGTTCGATCAGGCGGAAGCCCAGCCGGTCTTCGAGCCGCTTGAGTTTCAGGCTGATGGCCGCCTGTGTCGTTTGCAGGACTTCGGCGGCGCGCGTGAAACTGCCCAGCTCGGCAATGCGGACAAAGGCCCTGACGGCGGCGACATCCAGCGAGCGCTCAGTCATTTCAGATGCTTATCATTGAAATATAGACAAATAGCTTATCAGAATGGCTAATATGAAGCGGTCCAACAGGGAGAATCCACCATGCCGCTAGTCCATGTCTCATTGCGCGCCGGAAAGCCGCAAGCCTACCGCCAGGCCATTTTCGACAACATCTATCTGGCCATGCGCGAAACCTTCAATGTTCCTGAAGACGACCAATTCATGACCATGACCGAGCATGACGCGTCGAACTTCCGCTACAGCCCGACCTACATGGATGTGGCGCGCAGCGACGACCTCGTGTACATCCAGATCACGGCGAACAACACGCGCAGCCTGGAACAGAAGAAGGCGCTGTTCCAGCGGATTGCGCAACGCTTAGGCGATGATCCCGGCCTGCGGCCCGAGGACGTGTTCGTGAACCTGGTGGAAGTGGCGAAAGAGAACTGGTCTTTCGGCCACGGGCTCGCGCAATACGCTTGAGAGCAGAGGGGCGCTTGCGGCGCTACGCGCCCAACGCGCCGGCTTCGACCCGCAGCGCATCGAGAAAGCGCTGCAAGGCGGGCGCCGCTTCCACCTGCGCCCGCTGCACCACGCCGACCGGCGGCAGGTTCCAGTCGGGACGGAACCTCAGGATGGCCAGCACGCCCAGCGCGGCATAGTGCTGCGCCACCGCGCGCGGCATGGCGGAGAGCAGGTCGCTGCTGCGCAATAGCACCTCGTTGGCCAGCAGCGATACCGACTCGGCCATGGGGGCGTGCAGCGTCAGCCCCTGTTCGGCGAAGTAGGAGTCGATGCGCTGGCGCAGCGGCGCCTGCGGCGGCGGCAGGATCCAGTCCTGCCGCGCCAGCGCGGCCGCAGTGATGCGGGTGGACTTGGCCAGCGGATGGCCGACGCGCGCCACCACGCAGATCGGCTCTTCGTACAGCACTTCGGTGCGGAACACGGGCTGGGTGGCGTCCAGCATCAGGCGGCCCAGCACACAGTCGAGTTCGCCGCGCGCCAGGCCGGCCAGCAGCGCATCGTGCGCGCCTTCCTGCAGCATGACGGTGACGCCGGCATGGTCGGCGCGCAGGCGTTGCAGGGCGCGCGGCACCAACACGGGCAGCGCCACCTGCTGCACGCCGACGCGGATGCGGCCGCTGGCGCCGGCGGCCAGCGCAGCGATCTCGTTGCGGGCGCCGGACAGGTCGGACCAGAGCACGTCGGCCTTGCGCGCCAGCGCGTGGCCAAAGCCCGTGGGCACGATGCCGCGGCGCGTGCGCTGAAACAGCGGCACGCCGAACATGTCTTCCAGTTCCAGCAATTGCTTGCTCGCAGCGGGCTGCGTCATGCCGAGCTCGGCCGCGGCCTTGTGCACGCTGCCCAGCGCGTACAACGCGCGCAGCAGGTCCAGGTGGCGCATGCGCAGGCGGCCGCCGATGTGGTGCAGTTCTGGAATGCGGGGAGTGGCTGGCATTTTGCAATTCCTGTTGGTTATCACAGCATTCTAATAATTGATTAGATTGTATGCACCCCATCCCTATACTGGATCGCAGTTCAACTGTCCTGCGTAAAAGGGGAAAACATGAAAATCACGATGCTGGGAACCGGTGCCGCGCTGCCCGATCCCGACCGCGGCCAATCGGCCATCCTGCTGACCCTGGATGACGATACCCACTATCTGTTCGACTGCGGCGAGGGCGCCACGCGCCAGATGGTGCGCGCCAATGTCGATCCCGCCAAGGTGGGTTTCGTGTTCCTGACGCACCTGCACCACGACCATATCTGCGACTATCCCTACTTCGTCATCTCCAGCTGGATGCTGAACAAGACCGGCGCGCCGCTGGTGCTGGGGCCCAAGGGTACGCGCCATTTCGTCGACCACCTGTTCGAGAACGGCGCCTACCATACCGACTACCAGGCGCGCAGCGCCTATCCCGTGCGCCAGGCCAACCTGGAGGCCATGCGTCCGGAAGTGCGCGAAGTCAGTCCCGGGCCGGTGTTCGACGATGGCCGCGTGCGCATTTCGGTCGACTGGGTCGAGCACATTCCGCGCGACGTGTGCGAGTGCTTCGGCGTGCGGGTGGAGGCCGAGGGCAAGGTCATCGCCTTCAGCGGCGACACCGCGCCCTGTGAAGCCATGGTGCGGCTGGCGCAGGACGCCGACCTGCTGATCCATGAATGCACTTTCCCCGAATCGTTCATCGCGCACCGCGCCAAGACCGGCGTGGGCACCTATGCGCACACCAGTCCCACGGACCTCGGCATCATCGCCAGCCGCGCCGGCGTCAAGAGCCTGGTGGCGACGCATTTCGGCCACTTCGATTCGACCAGTCCGGTGATCAAGCGCGCTGCCGCCAAGCATCTGCCGGTGGAACTGATGGGGCCGCACCTGATGGACGAAATCGTGGCCGACATCCGCAAGAACTATTCGGGTCCGCTGCGGCTGGCCCACGACCTGATGCGCATCGATCTCTAGCGCTCGCGAGGAAACCGGCCGGCCGCGAGGCCGGCGCGCGCGGGCGCCGCCCGCCGGCCAGGGAGAACACCATGACGTACCGGACTTGCGCCGTATCCGTTTTGCTTGCCTTGGGCGCGGCGGCCTTGCCGCTGGCCGCCCGGGCGCAGTATCCCGATCACCCCATCCGCATCGTCCTGCCGTATGCGCCGGGCGCGGCGGGCGACGTCGCCATGCGGCAGATCCAGCCCTTGCTGGAAAAACGCCTGGGCCAGCCCCTGATCGTTGACTACAAGACCGGCGCCGGCGGCAATATCGGCGCGCTGGAAGTGGCGCGCGCCAAGCCCGACGGCTACACGCTGGTGCTGGGCGCGACCAACAATTTCGTCATCAACCAGTTCCTGTACCGCAAGCTGGGCTTTGATCCCTTGGCGGATCTGGAGCCGGTGGGCAAGCTGGCCGACGTGCCGGCTTTCGTCTATGTCAGCGCGCAGGTGCCGGCGCAGGACTACGCCCAGTTCGCGCAGTATGCGCGGGCCCACGCCGGCAAGCTGAACTATGGCTCGCCGGGCACGGGCACCACGCCGCATCTGTCCGGCTACCGCCTGTCCCATGCCATGGGCGCGGGCATGACGCACATCGCCTACCGCGGCTCTTCGCCGGGGGTGCAGGCCCTGCTGGCGAACGAGATCCAGATGTACATCGGCGGCTACAGCATCGCGGCCGCCTATATGCCGCAGGGCAAGGTGCGGGCCCTGGCGGTGGCGGCGCCCGAGCGCTTTGCCGGATTGCCCGACGTGCCTACCGCGGCCCAGGCCGGCATGCCGGACGTGGTGCAGGGCAACTGGTGGGGCTTCGCCGCGCCCAAGGGCACGCCGCCCGAGCGCGTGGCGCGCTTTGCGGACGTCCTGCACGAGGTGCTGGCCTTGCCGGAGGTGCGCCAGGCCTTCCTGGCCGGCGGCTTCGTGCCCGGGCAGGACACGCCGGCATCCTTTGCCGCGGCCTGGCGCAGCGAAGCGCCGCAGTGGCAGGCGGTGGTGCGCGAATCCGGGGTGGTGCTGGACAACTGAGGCGCGCGCCATGGAATACAACCGCCGCGGCTCGGGCCGCCCGCTGTTTCTGCTGCACGGCTTCTGTTCTTCGTCCGCGATCTGGGACGGGCTGGCTGGCGCGCTGGCCGACAGGCATGACGTGATCGCCATCGATTGGCCGGGCTTCGGGCGTGGCGCGAACGCGCCGCCCTTGCAGGGCCTGCCGGCTTACGCGGACGCGCTCGTCGCCCTGGCGGACCGGTTGGGCATAGCCAGCTTCGACGTGTTGGGGCATTCGTTCAGCGGTTTCGTTGCGCAGCGATTGCTGTGCGCGGCTCCCGGGCGCGTGGGCCGGGCGGTGCTGTATGGCGCGGGCCTGCGGGTCGATCGCGGTGCGCGTTTCGAACCCATGGACCAGACCTTGGCGCGCCTGCGCGCGGACGGTCCACGCGCCACGGCGCGGCGCGTGCTGAAGACCTGGTTCGCGGCGGGAGAGCAGGCGCCCGCTTATGCGGCCTGCCTGGAAGATGGCGTGTCGATGAGCGCGGCGGGCGCGGCCTCGATGATCGCCGCCGTCGACGGCGTGGACCACACGCAGGCGCTGGCCGCGGTGCGCGCGCCGGTGCTGGTCATATCGGGCGAACATGAACGCAGCCATCCGCTGGCTTCGGCGCTGGCGCTGCGCGCGGCGCTGACCCATGGCAGCCTGTGCGTGTTGCCGGATTGCGGGCATGCCGCGCACCTGGAGCGGCCGTTGCTGTTCAACGCCGCCGTGCGCGGCTTCCTGGCGGGGCAGTGATGCGGGCCGGGGGCTGCGGCCCCCGGCGTCCGGATCAGTAGGGACCTTGGTCCGCAGCGGGCGCGGCGGTGTTCTTGAACTGGCCCGCCAGCTGTTCAGCCGCGCGCGCCAGCAGGGTGGCGTCCACGCCTACCGCGACGAAAGTGGCGCCCAGCGAAAGATAGTGCTTGGCGCGGTCCACGCCGCTGTGCAGGATGCCGGCTGCCTTGCCGCTGCGCACGATGCGCACGATGGTGTCGTCGATAGTCTTGACCACCTCCGGATGCTCGGGCTGGCCCAGGTAGCCCATGCTGGCCGCCAGGTCCGCGGGGCCGATGAAGGCGCCGTCCACCCCGTCCACCGCCAGGATGTCCTCCAGCGCGTCCAGGCTGCGCAGGGTTTCGATCTGCACCAGCACGCACATCTCGTCGTTGGCGCGGCGCAGGTAGTCGGGAATGCGGTTCCAGCGCGACGAACGGGCCAGCGCGCTGCCCACGCCGCGCACGCCCTGCGGCGGATAGCGCACCGCGGCCACGGCGGCGGCGGCTTCTTCGGCGGATTGCACCATCGGCACCAGCAGCGTCTGCGCACCCGTGTCCAGGATCTGCTTGATCTGGACCGCGTCGTTCCAGGCCGGGCGCACCACTGGCGCGACCGGGTAGGCGGCCATGGATTGCAGCTGCTGCAGCGTGGTCTGCAAGGTGTTGGGGGCGTGCTCGCCATCGATCAGCAGCCAGTCGAAACCGGCGCCGGCGATGATCTCGGTGGAGTAGGCGTTGGCCAGGCCCGCCCACAGGCCGATCTGGGGCTTGCCGCTGCGCAGCGTCTGCTTGAAGGTATTGGTCAGTATGTCCATGGATGGAGCCGCGGTCAGATGAAGTGGCAGTTGACGGAACCCAGCACGCCGTAATCGACGTTGAAGGTATCGCCAGGGCGAGCCAGCACTGGACGGGTGAAGGAACCCGACAGGATGATCTCTCCGGCTTCCAGCGCCACGTCGTGGGCGGCCAGCTTGTTCGCCAGCCATACTACGCCATTGGCGGGATGGTTCAAGACGCCCGCGGCCACGCCGGTTTCCTCGATGACGGCGTTGCGCGACAGGATGGCGCCGATCCAGCGCAGGTCCAGTTCGCCGATTTTCACCGGCCGTCCGCCCATCACCACGCCGGCGTTGGCGGCGTTGTCGGCGATGGTGTCGAACACTTTGCGCGGACGCTTGCTGTCGGGGTCGATGCTGTGCGAGCGCGCGTCGATGATTTCCAGAGCCGGGACCACGTAGTCGACCGCGTCGTAGACCTGGAACAGCGTGACGTTGGGGCCTTGCAGGCGCTTGCCCAGCACGAAGGCCAGTTCGACCTCCAGCCGCGGCAGGATGAAGCGGCCGGCGGGGATGTCCGCGCCGTCATTGAAGAACATGTCGTCCAGCAGCATGCCGAAGTCGGGTTCGTCGATCTGCGAGGCCTGCTGCATGGCGCGCGAGGTCAGCCCGATCTTGTGGCCGCGCTTGATCCGGCCTTCCGCCAGCTTGATGTCCATCCAGGCGCGCTGGATGGCGTAGGCGTCGGCGATCGTGATGTCGGGGTACTCGAGCGAAATCTGGCGGATCTGCTGGCGGGTGCGTTCGGCTTCGTGCAGGCGCGCGGCGATGGCGCGCACGGTATCTTTGTCTAGCATCGGGGTTCCAGGTGTAGTGGAGTTGTAGTGGAATCAGTCGGGGTAGGGGACGAGCGTGTTGATCAGCCGCCCCACGCCTTCGATTTCGGTCACGACTTCGTCGCCGGGCTGCACGTTGACGATGCCGTCGGGCGTGCCCGTCAGGATCAGGTCGCCGGGCGAGAGCGTCATGAAGCTGCTGAAATACTCGATCAGCGCGGGCACGTCGAACACCATGTCGCGGGTGTTGCCGCGCTGCGTCTCGACGCCGTTGACGGTGGTGCGCAGGTTCAGGTTCATGGGGTCGGGCACGTCGTCGCGGTCCACCAGCCAGGGGCCGAGCGGCGTGCAGGTGTCGCGGCTTTTGACGCGCAGGTTGGGGCGGTACCAATTTTCGAGGTAGTCGCGCAGCGCGTAGTCGTTGGCCACGATGTAGCCGGCCACGCAGTCATAAGCCTGGGCACGGCTGACCTTGCTGGCGGTCTTGCCTATCACCACCGCCAGCTCGCACTCATAGTGCATGAAGGCGACGTCGGCGGGGCGCAAGGTCCGGGCGCGGTGGCCGACGAAGGTGTTGGCGGCCTTGAGGAACCCCAGCGGTTCATCGGGCGCCTTGAAGGCCAGTTCCTTGGCGTGGTCGGCATAGTTGATGGCCAGCGTGAAAGTGGTGCGCGGTTCGAAGGGCGGCAGCCAGTCGACTGCGTCTTCGGCATACACGCGTCCGTCGGCCAGGCGGACCTGGCCGGGGCCGGCTTCGGTGGCGGCGTGGATCACGCCATCCAGGGAGATGCGGGCATGTTTCATGACGGGCTCCTGTGCTTATCGGGCGGCGGCCAGCGAATTGCCCAGTTCGCCGACCCGCGCGATGCGGATGTCGTAGCGCTGTCCGGCGCGGGCTTGCGGCGCGCCGTGAGGGGCGCCTGCCAGCAGGATGTCGCCGGCTTCCAAGGTCATGAACTGGGTGACGTCGGCGATCAGCCGCGCCAGGGGACGGATCAGGTCGGCGGTGCTGGCGCGTTGCGCCACCTGGCCGTCGATGCGCACTTCGATGTCCAGCGAGCCAGGGTCGCCGACGGCGGCCGCGGGGGCGAGATCCTGGCCGATGGGGCAGAAGCCGTCGCGGCATTTCTGCTTGAGCGCCGGGCGGAAGTAACTGGCATGCGGCACCGACAGGTCGGCCACCACGCGGTAGCCCGCCACGTAATCCAGCGCCTCGGCTTCGCTGACGCGGGTGGCGCGGCGGGCGAACACCACGCCCAGGCAGGCGCCCACTTCGACTGCGTCCACGTCGGCGGGCAGGGTGATGACGTCGCCATTGCGGGCGTAGGTGTTGGCGGGCTTGATATAGAGCACCGGCGCCTTGGGAGCGGCCTTATAGGGAGCGGAATCCACGGCATCGCCCAGCGCGGCCAGCGCCTGGCGCGTGTTCAGCGCCGCGCCCACCACGGTCCTCGGCCAAGGCGCTGCGGCGGCCATGGCGCGCGCGGCCAGGTGTTCGCGGTAGTTGTTGAGCTTGTAGTTCAGCACCGGGTCGGCTTCCTCGATCTGCATCGAGATACCCAGCGGGCGCGCCGCCATCTGCGGCGCCAGCGCGGCGCTCAGCGCCTGGAACACCCGTTCGCCGAGCGCGGCCTTCTGTTCGGCATTGCGGCCGTGGCCGATGCGCAGCACCACGTGGACGAAGGCATTGTCGGGATGGCCGTCGACGATCAGGCAGTCGTCCACCCGCAGCGCACGGGTGCGCGCGCCGGCCAGCGGGAACAGGCTGCCGTCGCCCACGGCGGCGTCCTGCACGGTCCGCATCAGGGCCTGCGTATCCAGGGCCAGATTGCCCGAGTATTCGATCCAGATATGGGGCATGGCCTTGCTCCACGGAATGTAATTATCATGTTAACTATATTAATGAAAAACCGCGGTAACAACAATCCGCCAGAAGGTTTCGGCGCTTGGCATCGCCTGGGGCTTTCCCGGCGTTGACAGCATCGTCCGGCAAGCATAACGTTAACGTGTTAATAAAATTTGCGCCGGCCGATCCGGCGCAATCGGGACGAGGAGCCGCGCGTGAGCATCAAGCACTGGATCAATGGCAAGCAGGTCGACAGCAGCGACCGTTTCATCACCAGCAACCCGGCTACGGGTGAGGCGATCGCCGAGGTGGCCGCCGGCGGGCAGGCCGAAATCGACGCGGCTGTCGCAGCCGCGGCCGAGGCCTTTCCCAAATGGGCCAGCACGCCCGCCAAGGAACGCGCCCGCCTGATGCGCAAGTTGGGCGAACTGATAGACCAGAACGTGCCGCAGTTGGCGGAACTGGAAACCCGCGACACCGGTCTGCCGATTTCGCAGACCCGCAAGCAACTGATCCCGCGCGCCTCGGAAAACTTCAATTTCTTCGCCGAGGTCTGCACGCGCATGAACGGCCACACCTACCCGGTGGACGATCAGATACTGAACTACACGCTGTATCAGCCGGTGGGCGTGTGCGCGTTGGTATCGCCCTGGAACGTGCCGTTCATGACGGCCACGTGGAAGACCGCGCCGTGCCTGGCGCTGGGCAATACCGCCGTGCTGAAGATGTCCGAACTCTCGCCGCTGACGGCGGACCAGCTGGGCATGCTGGCGTTGGAGGCCGGTATTCCGGCCGGCGTGCTGAACGTGGTGCAGGGCTACGGCGCCACCGCCGGCGACGCGCTGGTGCGCCATCCCGGCGTGCGCGCGATCTCGTTCACGGGCGGCACCGTGACCGGCAAGAAGATCCTGGCCAGCGCCGGCGGCGTCAAGAAGTACTCGATGGAGCTGGGCGGCAAATCGCCGGTGCTGATCTTCGACGATGCCGACGTGGAACGGGCGCTGGACGCGGCGCTCTTCACCATCTTCTCGCTCAATGGCGAACGCTGCACCGCGGGCTCGCGCATCTTCATCCAGCAGACCATTTACGACGAGTTCGTGCTCAGGTTCGCCGAACGCGCGCGGCGCCTGGCGGTAGGCGACCCGACCGATGACGATACCCATGTGGGCGCGATGATCACGCGCCAGCACTGGGAAAAGGTCACGGGCTACATCCGTCTGGCCGAGCAGGAGGGGGCACGCATACTCGCGGGTGGCGTGGACCGGCCCGCCGGCTTGCCGGCTCATCTGTCGGGCGGCAATTTCGTCAGCCCCACGGTGCTGGCCGACGTCGACAACCGCATGCGCTGCGCGCAGGAAGAGATCTTCGGCCCGGTCGCCTGCCTGCTGCCGTTCAAGGACGAGGCCGAGGGCCTGGCGCTGGCCAACGACGTGAAGTATGGCCTTGCGTCCTACATCTGGACCAGCGACATCGGCCGCGCGCACCGCCTGGCCCGTGGCATCGAAGCCGGCATGGTATTCATCAACAGCCAGAACGTGCGCGACCTGCGCCAGCCCTTCGGCGGCACCAAGGAATCCGGCACGGGACGCGAAGGCGGCGAATACAGTTACGAGGTCTTTGCCGAAATCAAGAACGTGTGCGTGTCCATGGGCAGCCACCACATCCCCAGATGGGGCGTCTGAGCCCGGTCCGGACTGACAAGAACGAGGAGACTAGCATCATGGGCAAGCTCGCGCTGGCGGCCAAGGTAACGCATGTGCCGTCCATGTATCTTTCGGAATTGCCTGGCAAGCACCAGGGCTGCAGGGAGGCCGCGATCCAGGGACACCGCATCATCGGCCAGCGTTGCCGCGACCTGGAAGTGGACAGCATCGTGGTGCTGGACGTGCACTGGCTGGTCAACGGCGGCTATCACGTGAACTGCAACAGCGGCTTCAAGGGCCGCTACACCAGCAACGAGCTGCCGCATTTCATCAAAGACATGGACTACGCCTACCGCGGCAATCCTCAGCTGGGCCGCCGCATCGCCGAATGCGCCAACGCCGCGGGCGTAGGCACGCGCTCGCACGAAATCGACAGCCTGGAACTGGAGTACGGCACCCTGGTGCCCATGCGCTACATGAACGGCGACGGACACTTCAACGTGGTATCGGTCGCCGCCTGGTGCGCCTGGCACTCGCTGGACGATAGCCGGCGCTTCGGCGCCGCGCTGCGCCAGGCCATCGAGGCCAGCGACAGCCGCGTGGCGGTGCTGGCCAGCGGTTCACTATCGCATCGCTTCAACGACAACGGCAGCCCCGAGGCCGCCATGCACCAGATCAGCCGCGAGTTCTTCCGGCAGGTGGACTTGCGCGTGGTGGAATTGTGGCGCCAGGGGGACTGGAAAACCTTCTGCGCCATGCTGCCCGAATACGCCGACCTGTGCGTGGGCGAGGGCGGCATGCACGATACCGCGATGCTGCTGGGCCTCTTGGGCTGGGACGGCTACGACCAGCCGGTGGAGATCGTGACGGACTACTTCGCTAGTTCCGGCACCGGGCAGATCAACGCGATCTTCCCCGTGCCGGCCTGATCATTCTTCCTCGGAGGCGCGCGGGTCGGCGGGCTCGCGCTTGATCAGTTCAACCATGGTGTCGACGTCGCGGTACAGGCGGTCCAGCAATTCCTTGCCTATCCTGGCCTCGATCTCTTGGTATTTCGCATCCACTTGCGGCCGCATGCGGTCGATGAGCTTGTTGCTCTTGGGCGTCAGCGAAATTTCCTGGCGGCGCTGGTCGGCGCTGGAACGCGCGCGCTTGATCAGGCCCTGTTCCTGCATGCCCGCCAGCATGCGGGTGAGGCTGGGGCTGAGGATCTGGCAGGTGCGGGCGATCTGGTTGGGTTCCATGGAGCCCACCTCGCTCAGCGTGCGCAGGACCCGCCATTGCTGTTCGGTGACGCCTGCGGCGTGCAGGATGGGGCGGAAATGCGCCATCAAGGTTTCGCGCGCGTAGAGCAGCAGATGGGGCAGATTGCGGTGGTGGAAGCTCGGACTCATGGCGGCTATGTTAGCAAGAAGCCGAGCTGCGCCGGTTGATATCGGACATGCGCACCCATCGGCCGCGCAAAGCGCGGCGCCGATGGGCAGCGGCGGTCAGGACGGGATCTGCTGAGCCAGTTCCTGCAGGTCGTCGGGCAGCTCCAGATCGGGGGCTGCCTGCTGCAATTCGCGCAGCGCCTGTATGGCCTCTTGCGGCTGTTCCTCGCGCACCAGCGCCCGGATATGGGTCACGCGGGCTTCGATGTCCTGGTCGCTGAGGGCAGGCGTTTCCGGCGCGGCAGGCTCGGCGGCCGGCTGTTCCGCAGCGGCGGCTTCCTGGGCGGGGGCGGCTTGCGGCGCAGCTTCCTGCGGTGGCGCGGCCACGCGCTCGGTGACGGGCGCGGTCTGTTCGGCGGGCGCTTCCACGGGCGCGGACAGCAGGGCGGGCGAGCGTTCCGAGCTTGTCCCTATTTCGTGCGGGGCGATGACCGGCGTGTTTTGCTCGGTAAAGTCCTGGGCTTCGCGCATTTCGGTCCAGGCGAACAGGCCGAAGACCATGGCGGCGCAGGCGGCTGCGCCCCAGGCCGGGTGCCAGCTATGGCCGGGATGCCAGCTGCGGCGCACCGCGGCGTCCAGTTCGGGACTGGCCGCGGGGCCATGCCTACGGTACAAGGCGCGCAGCTCCCGTTCATCGTCTTCGTCGAAAGGGGGGCGGTAGGTAATGCTCATGCGCGTACTCCTCGCGCATACGCCTGGTGGCAAGGCGCATCCGCGTCTGACCTCTACGCACGCCGCGCCGGTGGTCCGGCGGTCTCGTCGTGGCTCGGGTCCTGTTCCGGTTTAGGCGGCTTCCTGGAAAGCCGCAGGGTGATTGCGCCGCGATTCCCGCATCCGCGCCCTGGGGCGTACGGTTGCAGGTATGCCGCCCTGGGCCGGACGGTTCGTCAATGCGCTGCACTTGATGATTATGCGCGATCTGGAGAAATCCGCCAGAGAATTTCTTGAGTTTGCATCATGTAACTTCAGCTTGTCCCTGTTTTTGAAAGCAGAATGACAGATAGGCGCACCGTCATGGTGCGGGCCGGGACGAATGCGCGCGCCTGACGCGCGCTGCGGCCCCGGCTTGCCGGTACACTTTCGCGCATGGCCAAATCCCGAACCGTATACGTGTGCTCCGATTGCGGCGGCACCACCCCGAAGTGGCAGGGCAAATGCCCGCATTGCAACGCCTGGAACACGCTGGAAGAAACCGTGGAGTCGTCGGCCCCCGCCGCCGCCTCGCACCGTTATGCGCCGCTGGCGGCCGCCAGCCCGGTGCGCAGCCTGTCTGAAATCGAAGCCCGCGAAACGCCGCGCCAGCCCACCGGACTGGAAGAGTTCGATCGCGTGCTGGGCGGCGGCCTGGTGGCCGGCGCCGTGGTGCTGATCGGCGGCGATCCGGGCATAGGCAAGTCGACCCTGCTGTTACAGGCGCTGGCCGCGCTGTCGGAAGTCACCAATGTGCTGTACGTCACGGGCGAGGAATCCGCCGAGCAGGTGGCGCTGCGCGCGCGCCGCCTGGGCCTGCAGACCGGCAACGTCAACCTGCTGGCCGAGATCCGGCTGGAGTCGATCCAGGCGGCGGTCTCCGAGCAGAAGCCCACTGTCGCCGTGATCGACTCGATCCAGACGCTGTACAGCAGTGAGCTGAGCGCGGCGCCGGGTTCGGTCTCGCAGGTGCGCGAATGCGCTGCGCAGCTCACGCGCCTGGCCAAGCAGACGGGCATCGCCATCGTCATGATCGGCCACGTCACCAAGGACGGCGCGCTGGCCGGGCCGCGGGTGCTGGAGCACATCGTCGACACCGTGCTGTATTTCGAGGGCGACACGCATTCCTCGTTCCGTCTGGTGCGGGCCTTCAAGAACCGCTTCGGCGCGGTCAATGAACTGGGCGTCTTCGCCATGACGGACCGCGGGTTGCGCGGCGTGGCCAATCCGTCCGCGCTGTTCCTGTCGCAACATGAGCAGCAGGTCGCGGGATCCTGCGTCATGGCCACGCAGGAAGGCACGCGCCCGCTGCTGGTGGAGATCCAGGCGCTGGTGGACAGCTCGCACGCGCCCAATCCGCGCCGCTTGACGGTGGGGCTGGAGGGCAACCGCCTGGCGATGCTGTTGGCGGTGCTGCACCGGCACGCCGGCGTGTCCACTTTCGACCAGGACGTCTTCGTCAACGCCGTGGGCGGCGTGCGCATCACCGAGCCTGCGGCCGACCTGCCGGTGCTGCTGGCCATCATGTCTTCGCTGCGCGACAAGCCGCTGCCGCGCGGCCTGATCGCCTTCGGCGAAGTCGGGCTGGCGGGCGAGATCCGGCCCGCGCCGCGCGGACAGGAGCGGCTGCGCGAAGCCGCCAAGCTGGGCTTTTCGATCGCCCTGATCCCCAAGGCCAATGCGCCGCGCCAGCCCATCGAAGGGCTGGAGATCTGGGCGGTGGACCGGCTGGACGCCGCGCTGGACAAGTTGCGCTGACGCCGGCGCCGGTGGCTGCCGGCCGCCTGCGCAGATTGGTATCGGTAATCCGTAAATTGATTGCCCGGCCTGCCACAGGCCGGGCCTGCTGGAGCAAGACGTGAGTCTGTTAGTTATCGCCGCGTGCCTGGCTGCGGGCGGCCTGATCGGTTTCATGGGCGGCGTGCTGGGAATCGGCGGCGGCCTGATCGCGATTCCCGCGCTGGTGCTGTTGATGGGCATGTCGCAGCAGCTGGCGCAGGGCACGGCGCTGATCATGGTCCTGCCCACCATCATGATGGCGGTGCGCAAGTACAACCAGCAGACCCGCATCGACAAGCGCGTGGCGCTGGCGGGCGCCGCCGGCGCCGTGGTGTTCACCTGGGTCGGCGCGCAGTTGGCGCTGGGCATAGACTCCGGCATCCTGCGCCGCAGCTTCGCCGTGTTCCTGTTCTTCATCGCGCTGTTCTATGTCTGGCAGACCTGGCGCGCCTCGCGTCCCGCCGCGGCGCGCAAGCCGGCGGCCACGGGCACGGCGCGCGTCTTCACGCCGCGCCGCGCCAGCGTGCTGGGCATGCTGTGCGGTACGCTGGGCGGCTTCTTCGGCGTGGGCGGCGCGGTGTTGGCCGTGCCCATCATCACCACCGTGTTCCGGCTGCCGCAGACCACCGCGCAGGCGCTTGCGCTGAGCATGGTGATACCGGGTTCCTTCATCGCCTTGATCACCTATTCCTGGGCAGGGCAGGCCGATTGGCTGGTGGGCGTACCCTTGGCCCTGGGCAGCTTGTTGTTCGTGCCCGTCGGCGTGAAGCTTGCGTACCGGCTGCCTGAACGCAAGCTGAGAGCCTGCTTCGCGCTGATGCTGTTCGCCACCGTGGCGCTGCTGGCCTTCGAGAGCTGAACCGCGTCGGCGCCATATTTCGAAGCGTTAGCGACCGCAATTTTCTGGTTCCGCGCTGAACCTTCTGGATGGACCCGGTTCAAACGGGAACGGGTAAAGCGGCGATGTTGCCGCCCCGTGTCGAAAAGGATCCCGGTCCTTTTACATTCAGGAGTTCATGAAATGACGACTCACTCCCGTATTGCTGCGTTCCTATCCACCTCGGCCTTGTGCCTCGGTCTTGCCGCCGCGCCTACAGCGTTTGCGGCGGGCGCCGATGCCACGTCCAAGACGGGTGAAACCAAGACCCAGGCGCAGCACAAGCATCACAAGTCCGACAAGACCTCCGCCAAACCGGCGGCGGGCAAGTCGGGAGGGGCCGCGAAGACGGAGCATTCCGGCGTCGCGACGCCGGCGAAGTAATCGCGACGGGCCTTGCGGCCTGATAGTTCCTTTGCGTAAACGACTTCCGATTCCCGCGGGGGCCGGAAAGTCGAAAGCCTCTCGGTATGGGCGCCGAGAGGCTTTTTCATGGGCGCGCCGCGGCCGGGGCCGCGGCGGATGGCGGGCTTACTCCGCCGGCGTGATCACGCGGCCGGTTTCGAAGAACGCTTGCAGATTTTCCAGCATCAGGTTCTCCATGGCCATGCGGGTTTCCAGCGTGGCGCTGCCGATATGCGGCAGCAGCACCGCCTTGTCGGTCTTGAGCAGCGCCTCGGGCACCTTGGGCTCGTGCTCGAACACGTCGAGCGCGGCGCAGCCCAGCTTGCCCGCTTCCAGGGCCGCGACCAGCGCGGTTTCGTCGATGACGGGGCCGCGCGCGATGTTGACGATGATGCCCGTGGGGCCCAGCGCTTCCAGCACTTCGCGGTTCACCAGATGGCGCGTGCTGGGACCGCCGACGGTGGCCACGATGAGGAAGTCGGCCCACTTGGCCAGATCGGTGAGCGAGGCCTCGTAGCCGTACTCGACGTCATCGCGCTTGCGGCGGTTGTGGTAGCGCACGTCCATGTCGAAGCCCATGCCGCGGCGGGCGATGGCCTCGCCGATGCGGCCCAGGCCGACAATGCCCAGCTTTTTGCCGCTGACCCGCAGGCCCAGCGGAATGCCGCCATGCACCTGGCCCCACTGGCCCGCGCGCACGAAGCGTTCGCCCTGGCCCATGTGGCGCGCGCCCGCGATCAAGAGGCCCCAGGCCAGATCGGCGACGCAGTCGGTCAGCACGTCGGGGGTGTTGCTGACCTGCACGCCGCGTTGCTTGGCGGCCTGGACGTCGATGGTCTCGTAGCCCACGCCCCAGCTGCAGATGGCCTTGAGGTCGGGCAGGGCGTTGATGAGTTCGGCGTTGGCGCCAAAGGTGGCGGACGTGACGACGGCGGTGATGCCCTTGCCATGCTCGGCCAGCGCCGCCTTGCGGTCCGGGTACTTCCATAGTTCGACGACGTCGTAGCGGTCCGCGAGCGTCTTGTTGGCGTAGGGGGAACCGGCCAGCGAGCCGACCTGGATGATGCGATGCTTGGTGGTCATGTTGTCGTACAGGTGGGTGGCAAAACGTTGATGCTACTTGATCCGGCCTTGAACCAGGCTGACAGGATGCCCGCCAGGGGCACCCTGCAGTCTGATCGCGGCCTCACTCGAGCTGGATATTGGCTTTCTGGATGACGTCCTTCCAGCGCTTGACCTCGGCCTGCTGGAACGCCGTGAACTGCTGCGGCGTGTTGGCCACGACCTCGAAGCCCAGGCCTTGCAGGGTCTTTTCGGTCTGGGGATCGCGCAGCGCGGTCTGCAACGCCTTGGACAGTTGCTGGACGACGGGCGCGGGCGTGCCCTTGGGCACCGCGAAGCCCTGCCAGGAATACACCACCATGTCCTTGATGCCGGCCTCGGCCAGCGTGGGCACGTCCGGCAGGTCGGCGGCGCGGGCGTCGCCCGTGATGGCCAGCGCCTTGAGCTTGCCGGCCTTGATGTGGGTCTGGACCGCGCCCAGGTTCTGGAACGACACGTTGACCTGCCCGCCGATCAGGTCGGCGATGGCCGCGCCGCCGCCGCGGTAGGGCACGTCCACGCCCGTGCTCTGGGTGCGCTGGCGGAACAGCACGGCCGACAGGTGGTCCGACGAACCCGTGCCCGAGGAGGCATAGGACACCTTGCCCGGATTTTTCTTCGCGTACTCGATCAGTTCGGCGACGGTGCTGGCCGGAAACGCGGGAGCGGCCACCAGCACGTTGGGATTGCGCACCGCCTGGGTCAGGTATTCGAAATCCTTGCTGGGGTTGTACGACAGGTTCTTGTACAGCGCCTCGTTGATGGCGAAGGTGCCGATGGAGCCGACCATCATGGTGTAGCCGTCGGGCGTGGAGCGGGCCAGCGCCTGCGCGCCGATGGCGCTGTTGGCGCCGGGCTTGTTCTCGACCACGAAGGTCTGTCCCAGGATCTTCGTCAACCCTGGCGTGACCGAGCGCGCGGTGATGTCGGAAGATCCGCCTGGCACGAAGGGCACGATCATCGTGACGGGTTTGTCGGGATAGCCGGCGGCCTGCGCTGCGGGCGTCCCGAGCAGCACGGCGCCCGCGGCGACGGCGGCTGCCATGGCCGCGGCGCTCATCAGTTTGTTCATGGTGTCTCCTGGTTCGCGTGCTGATGAAGAGCCCGCCGCCCACGCGTTGCGGACGGGCCCGGATCGGCTTGGGGTCAGTCGACCTTGGCGCCGGATTTCTTCACGACCTCCGCCCATTTGGCGGACTCCTGCGCCATGAACTGTTTGAATTGGGCCGGCGTGTTGCCGGAAGGCGTGGCGCCCTGTGCCTGCAACTGGGCGCGCACCGATTCCAGCTTGAGGGCGGCGGCCACGTCGCGCTGGATCTTGTCGACCACCGCCTGCGGCGTGCCGGCGGGCGCCAGCAGGCCGAACCAGCTGGACGCGTCATAGCCCTGCACGCCGGCCTCGGCCATGGTGGGCACGTCGGGCAGGGCGGGCGAGCGCTGGGCGCTGGTGACGGCCAGCGGGCGCAGCTTGCCGCTCTTGAGAAAGCCCATGGAGGACGGCAGGTTGTCGAAGATCAGATCGGCGGAACCGGCCATCACGTCGGTCAGGGCCGGGCTGCTGCCCTTGTAGGGGACGTGGGTCATGCGCGTGCCCGTCATGTTCTGGAACAGCTCGCCCGACAGATGGGTGGAAGTGCCGTTGCCGGTGGACGCCATGTTGACGCTGCCCGGATTGGCCTTCAGGTACTTGATCAGGTCGGCCACCGTGCGGATGCCGTGCTTGTCGGCGAAAGCGGGGTTGAGCTCCAGGATGTTGGGCACCGGGATCACCAGCGTCACCGGCACGAAGTCCTTGACGGGGTCGTAGGGCAGCTTGGCATAGACGGACTGGTTGATGGCATGGGTGCTGACGGTGCCCATCAGCAGGGTGTAGCCGTCCGGCGCGGCGCGCGCGGCTTCGGCCGTGCCGACGTTGCCGCCGGCGCCCGCCTTGTTGTCCACCACCACGGCCTTGTTCCAGGTCTTGCCCAGTTCGGCCGCGACGATGCGCGCCGCGATGTCGGTGGTGCCGCCGGCCGGGAAGGGCACGATGATCTTGACGTCGCGCTCGGGGTAGCCGGCCAGCGCCGGCGCGGCTGGCAATAGCAAGGCGGCTGCCGTCAGGACGGCGGTAGACAGGGCGGACAGGACGGACCGGCCTCGCGCAGGGGCTGCATGCATGGAACTCGTCTCCTCGGTGTGCGCGTGGCCGCGCATCGTTTCTGGGGGTATTCCGCCCCTGGCATGGCCCGAGGCTTTGAAGCCGCATGGCACCCCGCGGCGCCCTGCGTTTTGCTGCCTGACTACTTGTAAAACAAATATATGTATTGAGCTTGTGCTTGTCAACCAAGTATACTTTTTCGAACCCCTACACCCGATAGCTGGATCAGCCAGGAGCCCCCGCCCATGAAAACCTCCCCGGTCACCGCGCAGGATTTGCAGCGTTCGGTCATTGCCGTGCCGCCATTGGCGCGCCACGACGATCTTTCGCTGAACGAGGCGGCCAACAAGGCCTTGCTCGGCCATCTGGAAGCGGGCGGCGTGCGCAACGTGATGTATGGCGGCAATGCCAACTTCTATAACGTGGGCGTGGGCGAGTACGCGCGCATCGTCGACATGCTGGCCGGACTGGCGGGTGCGGACACCTGGATCCTGCCTTCGGTGGGGCCCGACTACGGCAAGATGATGGATCAGGCGGCGATCCTGCGTACGCGCGCCTTTCCCACGGCCATGCTGCTGCCCATGTCCTTTCCCTATACGGACGCGGGACTGGCCGAAGGCGTGCGCCGCTTCACGGACGCGCTGGGCAAGCCCGCGGTGATCTACATCAAGTCGTCCGGCTACCTGGCGCCGGAAAGCGCCGCGCGCCTGATCGAAGAGGGCCGCATCGTGGCCTTCAAGTACGCCGTGGTTCGCGACGACCCGTCGCAGGACACGTACCTGTCGTCGTTGCTGCAGGCGGTGGATGCGCGCTGGGTCGTCAGCGGCATCGGCGAGCGCCCGGCCATTGTGCACTACCGCGATTTCGGCCTGAAGAGCTTTACCTCGGGCTCGGTTTGCGTGGCGCCGCGAGGCTCGATGCGCCTGTTGCATCTGCTGCGCGACGGCCGCTACGACGAAGCCGAAGCCGTGCGCCAGCACTACCTGGGCCTGGAGGATTGCCGCGACAGCATCAGCCCCATCCGCGTGCTGCACGATGCCGTGACACTGTCGGGTGTGGCGGACATGGGGCCGATGCTGCCCCTGCTGACCGGTATATCCGCCGCCGAGCGCGAGCGCGTGGCGCCGGTGGCGCGGGCCCTGGCGGCCTGGGACCGGGAGGCGGCCGCCGCGTGAGCGCGCAAGCGGGCCGGGGCGCGCGCATTGACGGTACGATGAGCGCTGTCCCGCCATTGCGGACTGCGCCATAGCATCGAGGAGGTTTCGTGGCCCGACCCAAAGCAACACCGGCGCCTGCGCCGCAGGCGCCCGCCGAATCCGACGCCGCGGGCGCGCTGGTGCTCGAACGCGGCCATCGGGTCCGCCTGGCTGACCAGCTCTACGGCCAGATCTTCGAGCAGATCGTGTCCGGCGGACTGAACGTGGGCGACAAGCTGCCTTCCGAGAACGAGATCTCCGAACGCTTCGGCGTGTCGCGGCCGGTGGTGCGCGAGGCGCTGCTGCGGCTGCGCGCCGACGGCCTGATCACCGCGCACCAGGGGCTGGGCACCTTCGTCAGCCACGCGCCCGCGCCGCGCCTTAAGACCTTCAACGACGTGCAGAACGTCAGCGCCTATCTGCGGGCCCAGGAGGTGCGGGTGGCGCTGGAGGGCGACGCCGCGCGCCTGGCGGCGCTGCGCCGCACCGACGAGCAGCTCAGGAAGATCGCGGACGCGCATGCGGCCTTCGCCGACAGCCTGGCGCGCGGCCAAGTGTCGGCCGAGGCCGACCTGGCGTTCCATGCCAGCATCGCCGAAGCCAGCGGCAACGACTTCTATCTGGGTGTGCTGGAAAGCATTCACGAATCCATCAGCGGCTTCATGCGCCTGACCCTGAACCTGACCCGTACCGGTTCGCGCCAGCGCGCGCAGCGCGTGGTGGACGAGCACGCGGCGATCCTGGACGCGATCCGCGAACAGGACAGCGAGCGCGCCCGCGTCGCCATGCAGTTCCACCTGGGCCAGGCCCGCCACCGGCTGGTGGACCGCGAGCGCGATTGATCTTCGCCGCCCGCCCGCCGCGACCGAACCAGAACCACAGGAGACCAGAGTGCCAGGGAACGGAGTCATAGCGGCGGACGTGCCGGTGGAGCAGGTCCGCGAGCAGATCCTGCAGGTATTGATGGCATGGGGCATGGCGCAGGATCTGGCGCACATCACCGCGGGCCTGATGGCGCGCACCGACCTGCTGGGCATCGATTCGCACGGCATCTCCATGCTGCCGGCCTACGAGGACAAGCTGCGCGCCGGCAGCCTGCGGCTGGACGCCAGGCCGCGGATCCTGCGCGACGGCGGCGCCAGCGCGCTGATCGACGGCATGGGCGGCCTGGGCTATCCGGTGGCGGCGCAGGCGATGAACCTGGCCGTGGACAAGGCGCTGGAGCATGGCGTGGGCGCCGTGTCGGTTCGTAATTCGCATCACTTCGGCGCGGCTGGCGTCTATGCGCGCATGGCGGTCGAGCGCGGCGTGGTCGGACTGGTGACCAGCAGCGCCAACGGCGTCATCATGGTGCCCACGCGCGGCGCCATGCCCATGCTGGGCACCAACCCCATCGCCTTCGGCGCGCCGGCCGCCTACAACGAGCCGTTTCTGCTGGACATGGCGACCACCACCGTGGCCGCCAACAAGGTCAAGGTCTATGACTTCCTGGATCAGCCGCTGCCGCCGGGCTGGGCGGTCGACGGGCAGGGCGGGGCGGTCACCGATGCGGCCGCCGCCATGCAGTTCATCTTCAAGCATCCCGAGGGCGGCCTGACCCCCTTGGGCGGCACCGCCGCCATGAGCAGCCACAAGGGTTACGGCCTGGCGATGATGGCGCAGATCCTGGGCGGCACGCTCAGCGGCAGCGCCTTCGCCGCGCGCCGCGCCCCGACGCGCCGTCCGGGCGAGCCCGACGACGTGGGCCATTTCTTCCTGGCCCTGAACCCCGACGCGTTCCGCGCGGCCGGTTCGTTCGAGTCCGACATGGACGACATGATCGACGCCATGCACGATACGCCGCCCGCCAATCCGGACGAACCGGTGCTGGTGGCGGGCGAGCCCGAAGCCGCCGAGCGCGCGCGCCGGCTGCGCGAGGGCATCCCCATACCCGCCGCGCTGGCCGAGCGCCTGCGCGCCATCTGCGAGCGCGCAGGCACGCCTTATCTGCTGGACGCGGCGTGATTCCATCTTCCCTATAAACCCTTGCCCAAGAGCACAGGAACAGAGACATGAGCAATTCAGACAAGCGCAAGAAACCCGAAGAACTGCGCAGCCACCGCTGGTATGGCGTGCGCGACCTGCGCTCGTTCGGCCACCGGTCGCGCACCGCGCAGATGGGCTATCACCGCTCGGACTACGCCGGCAAACCGGTGATCGCCATCATCAATACCTGGAGCGACATCAACCCCTGTCACAGCCACTTCAAGCAGCGCGTCGAAGAGGTCAAGCGTGGCATCTGGCAGGCGGGCGGCTTCCCGGTGGAAATGCCGGCCATGAGCTTGTCGGAACCTTTCCAGAAGCCCACCACCATGCTCTACCGCAATCTGCTGGCGATGGAGACGGAAGAACTGCTGCGCTCCTATCCCGCGGACGGCTGTGTGCTGATGGGCGGCTGCGACAAGACCACGCCGGCGCTGCTGATGGGCGCGGTATCCATGGACCTGCCCACCATTTTCATGCCGGCCGGCCCCATGCTGCGCGGCAACTGGAACGGCAACACCCTGGGTTCGGGATCGGACACCTGGAAGTACTGGGCCGAACTGCGCGCCGGCAACATCACCGAGGAAGACTGGCAGGGCGTGGAGGACGGCATCGCCCGCTCGCCCGGCCACTGCATGACCATGGGCACCGCTTCCACCATGACGGGCGCGGTCGAGGCGCTGGGCTTGTGCCTGTCGGGGGCCTCGTCGATTCCCGCGCCGGACTCGCGCCACGCGCAGATGGCCAGCCTGACCGGCAAGCGCATCGTGGAGATGGTGTGGGAAGACTTGAAGCCGTCCGACCTGCTGACCGCCGCGTCCTTCGACAACGCGGTGCGCACGGTGCTGGCGCTGTCGGGCTCGACCAATTCGGTGGTGCACCTGATCGCCATGGCGCGCCGCAGCGGCTTTGGGCTGGACCTGGACCGCTTCGACCATCTGGCGCGCACCACGCCGGTGCTGGCCAACTTGCGGCCGGCAGGCAAGTACCTGATGGAAGACTTCTATTACGCGGGCGGCCTGCGCGCGATGCTGGTGCAGCTGGGCGACCTGCTGGACACCACGCAGCGCACCGTGGACGGCCGCACGCTGGGCGAAAACATTGCCGGCGCGCGCATCTTCAACGAAGACGTGATCCGGCCGCGCGCGCAGGCGTTGATCGAGCGCGACGGGCTGGCGGTGCTGCGCGGCAACCTGGCGCCCGACGGCGCCGTGATCAAGCCGCCCGCCATGGAGGCGCAGTTGCAGGTGCACACGGGCCGCGCGGTGGTCTTCAAGGACTACAACGATATGGCCGCGCGCATCGACGATCCGGACCTGGACGTGGATGCCGACAGCGTCATCGTGCTACAGAACGCCGGGCCGCAGGGCGCGCCCGGCATGCCGGAGTGGGGCCAGCTGCCGATTCCGCAGAAGCTCTTGAAGCAGGGCGTGCGCGACATGGTGCGCATTTCGGACGCGCGCATGAGCGGCACCAGCTACGGCGCCTGTGTGTTGCACGTGGCGCCCGAGGCCTATGTGGGCGGCCCGCTGGCGCTGGTGCAGGACGGCGACCGCATCACGCTGGATGTGCCGGCGCGGCGCTTGGAGCTGCTGGTGTCCGACGAGGAACTGGCCGCGCGCCGCGCCGCCTGGCAGGCGCCGCCGCCGCGTTTCGAGCGCGGCTACGGCGTGCTGTACCTCAAGCACATCGGCCAGGCCGACACGGGCTGCGATTTCGATTTTCTTCAGACCGAGACGCGCGCTCCGGCCGCGGGCGAGCCTGAAATCCACTGACCCGGACACCGGGCGCACATACTAAAAAACCCAAAGAGGAGACAACCATGCAACAGAACAAACCGGCGGCGCGCGCACGCCTGGCCATCCTGGCGGCCGCGGGGGCGCTGGCCATGCTGCCCGGCATGCTGATGGCGCAGGGCGCGGCCTGGCCTACCAAGCAACTCAAGCTGGTGGTGCCGTTTCCCGCGGGCGGCAGCACCGATTCGGTGGGCCGCCTGCTGGCGGCCGAGCTGTCCAAGGAACTGGGCCAGACCGTGGTGGTGGAAAACAAGGGCGGCGCCAACGGCAATATCGGCTCCGACATGGTGGCCAAGGCGGAGCCTGACGGCTACACGCTGCTGCTGTCGGGCGTCGGCTCCAACGCCATCAGCTACGCGATCTACCAGAACATGCCGTACCGCAATAGCGACTTCGCGCATATCTCGTTGCTGGCGACCGGCCCAAACGTGCTGGTGGCCAACAACGACTTTCCGGGCAAGACCTTCGCGGACTTCATCAAGCTGGCTCGCGAGAACCCGGGCAAGTACACGCATGCGAGTTCGGGCAGCGGTTCCTCCGGCCACCTGGCCATGGAAATGCTGAAGCAGGACGCCAAGATCGACTTGGTGCACGTGCCCTACAAGGGCGGTGCTGCCGCCATTACCGACACCATCGGAGGCCGGGTCTCGGTACTGTTCCTGAACCAGGACGCGCTGCTGCCGCAAGTCACCTCGGGCAAGCTGCGCGCGCTGGCCGTGGCCAGCGCCAAGCGCAACCCTGCCTACCCCGACACGCCCACCGTGGCGGAATCCGGTTATCCGGGCTTTTCGGCCGAGTCCTGGTTCGGTTTGTCGGCCCCCGCGAAGACGCCGCCCGCCGTGATCCAGCGCCTGAACCAGGCAACGGTGAAGGCCCTGTCCTCGCCCGACATCCGGCAGAAGCTGGAGAGCGTGGGTTTCGTGGTGGTGGCGGACGACCCCAAGTCGTTTTCGGCCTTCGTGGATAACGAGATCGCCAAGTGGGGCAAGGCGGCCAAGGCGTCCGGCGCGAAGATGGATTGAATGCCTGGACTACTTGCGTGGCTTGAGTCCACGGATCGAATGCACGGCCAGGCCCGCGGGCCTGGATCCACCTGTTTTTTTATGAAGCGTAGATGGCAATGAACTCACCCTTACCCAACCGTTTCCGGCAACGCATCCTGGCGCGCGAGCGGCTCATCGGATTCTGGATGTGCATGTCCAGCCACATCACGGCCGAGCTCGTGGGGCTGGCCAACTTCGACTGGCTGCTGCTGGACGGCGAGCACTCGCCCAACGAAGTGCCGATGTTCCTGCAGCAGCTACAGGCCTTGCAGGGCAGCGCCAGCGCCGCCGTGGGCCGGCCGTCGTGGAACGATCCGGTGGAGATCAAGCGGCTGCTGGATATCGGCTTCTACAACCTGCTGATTCCATTCATCGAATCGGAAGAGGACGCGCGCCGCGCGGTGGCCGCCACGCGCTATCCGCCGCAGGGCATGCGCGGCGTGGCGGGCGCGCAGCGCAGCAACCGCTACGGCACGGTGCCGGACTATCTGCACACCATCAACGACAACATCTGCGTGCTGCTGCAGATCGAAAGCCGCCCGGGGATAGACGCGGTCGATGAGATCGCCTCGGTGGAAGGCGTGGACGGCGTGTTCATCGGGCCGTCCGACTTGGCCGCGGCGCTGGGCCATATCGGCAATCCGGGCCATCCCGAAGTCCAGGAGGCCATCCGCCACCTGTACCAGCGGGTGTCGGCGCAGGGCAAGGCGGTGGGCATCCTGGCGCCGGTGCATGCGGATGCGCGGCGCTACCTGGACATGGGCATGCACTTCGTGGCGGTGGGCACCGACCTGGGCGTGTTCAAGCAGGCGACCTTCGCCTTGCGCGAGGCGTTTCCGACCTGAGGATGCTCAGGCGTCTTCCAGCGCCAGCAATTCACCTATCGTCTGGCGGCGGCGGATCAGCCGGGCGGCGCCGTTGTCCAGCAGCACTTCCGGCGCCAGCGGCCGACTGTTGTAGTTCGAGGACATCGACGAACCATAGGCGCCCGCGTCGTGGAACACCAGGAAATCGCCGATGCGCGGCTGCGGCAGCAGTTGGTCGGACACGACGCCGCCCGCGTCCTGCGTGAACACGTCGCCCGATTCACACAGCGGACCAGCCACGGCGATGCGGGTCTCGGCCGCTCCCTGCGGCTGGCTGCCGTCGGGCGCGTGCACTGAAATGCGGTGGTAGCTGCCGTACATGGCCGGGCGCATCAGATCGTTGAAGCCGGCGTCGACCAGCGCGAAGTCGCGTTCCGGGCGGCGGTTGATCGAATGCACTTCCGACACCAGCGCGCCGGCCTCGGCGACCAGGAAGCGGCCCGGTTCGATCTCCAGGCGGATCGCGTGGCCCAGGCGCTCGGCGATGCGCTGGCGCGCCGCGTCCCATTGCTCGAAGTAGTGGTCGCAGTCGATGCGGGCATCGCCTTCGCGGTAGGGGATGGACAGGCCGCCGCCCGCGGAAATGGCCTCGATGTCGTGGTCCAGCGAGGCCACCACGTCGACCATGGCGTCGCAGACGCTGGACAGGTGGGCGTAATCCACGCCCGAGCCGATATGCATGTGGATGCCGACCAGCTTCAGGCCGTGGCGGCGCACGATGGCCATGGCTTCGGCCACGTCGCCGATCCAGATGCCGTGCTTGCTTTGCGGTCCGCCGGTGTTGGTCTTGTTGCTATGGCCATGGCCGAAGCCCGGGTTGATGCGCAGCCAGACGCGATGGCCGGGCGAGGCCTGGCCGACGCGGGCCAGCATGTCCAGGGAGCCAGCGTTGACGGTGATGCCGTGCTTGAGCACGGCGGCCAGCGTGGCGTGGTCGATCAGGTCGGCGGTGAAGACGATACCTTCCGGTTCGCCCTGGGGCTGGAAGCCGGCGGCCAGGCTGCGCTCGATCTCGCCCAGCGAGACCGCGTCCACCACCGCGCCTTCGGCCCGCATCAGGCGCAGGATGTGCAGGTTGGAGCAGGCCTTTTGCGCATAGCGGATGGTGTCGAAGCGGCGCAATTGCGCAATGCGTTCACGGATGACGGCGGCGTCGTACACCCAGAGCGGCGTGCCGTGTTCGGCGGCGAGTTGGGTGAGTTGGCGCGGATCGAAGGCCATGGCGGGCGAAACCTTGTTTGTGGAGGTGAATACAAGGCGGCATGATGCCTGCCTTCGGTCATCCAGTAAAATGCTTATACTTCCTTCATCGATTCATTCCTGATATGGGTGGGGCCATGCTGACGCACCGGCAAATCGAAGTCTTCCGCGCGGTCATGATTGCCGGCAGCGTGACCAAGGCGGCCGAACTGCTGGGCTCGTCCCAGCCGACCGTAAGCCGGGAACTGGCGCGCATGGAGCAGGGCATAGGCTTCACGCTGTTCGACCGGGTGGCGGGGCGGCTGCGGCCCACCATGCCGGGCCTGGCGCTGTTCGACGAGGTCCGCCAGTCCTATGCCGGCCTGGAGCGGGTGGCCTCGGCCGCCGCGCGCCTGCGGGCCTACCAGGGCGGGCAGCTGGCGGTGATCGCCTTGCCGGTCTTCTCTCATTCCATCCTGCCGGACGCGTTCCGGCGCTTCAACGAGCGTCACCCCGGGGTCAGTCTGGCGCTGGAGACGCAGGAATCGCCCTTCCTGGAGGAATGGCTGAGCGCCCAGCGCTATGACCTGGGCCTGACCGAGCACGACGCAGCGCCGGCCGGCACGCGGGTGGAGTTGCTGTTGCAGGTGGACGAGGTCTGCGTGCTGCCCGACGGCCATGCGCTGCTGGGCAAGCAGCGCATGGAATTGGCTGATTTCGAAGGCCATGCGTTCGTCAGCCTGTCTTCCAGCGATCCCTACCGGATTCAGCTCGATGAAGCCTTTGCCGAAGCCGGCGTGCTGCGGCGCTCCATCGTCGAGACGACCACCGCCGTGTCCGTCTGCGCCTTCGTGCGCCAGGGCCTCGGCCTGGCCATCGTGAATCCGCTGACGGCGCTGGATTTCGTCGGCCGGGGGTTGCATATCCGTCCCTTGACGCGTTCGTTTCCGTTCCGGGTCAGCGTGGTGTTTCCGGAGCATCGGCCGGGCAATCCGCTGGTGGGCGCGCTGATGGCGTCACTGCGCGAGGCGGCAGAGGCAGCCCGGAGCCGCCTGGCGTCAGGCCTGGATCAGGGAACGCCGCGCAGTCGGCGCTCTGCCGCCAGCCGGTAGGCCTGCAAGCGCGCCTTCAGCAGCGGGTCGCCCGCGAACTCGATGCCGGCAGGCAGGAGGGAAGGGTCGAACACCAGGGCGCGTTGCGCGTCCTGATCTGGCGCGATACGCTCCAGCATCAGGTATCCCAGGAGCATCGAGCTGCCGTGTCCTGGCCAGGCCGTGGACAGGTCGTCCGTCGCGCCTTGTGCCGGCGCCGGGGTGAATGCCAGTTCCAGCGCCACCGGGCCCGCCTCCATGGCATGGCGCAGAGCCTCGTTCATACAGTTCCGGCCGGCCAGGGCCTTGTGCGCCCCGTCGGCGTTCCTGCCCCGGATCGTCAACCTGCCGGTTCGCGTCTGGCCATCCGCGGCCGTCAGGCGATAGGCATGAAGCATGTGATAGCTGCGCGAGGCATAGCCCGTGGGCAGGGCGTCGTGCCGCAGTTGGTCGAAGCGCTGCGCTGGGGGATTGGCCGCCAGGTGGGCTTGCAGCGATCCGGGGGCCGTGTGCTGCGTGTTCAATGCCTGTATGAAGGCAAGAAACGTTTGCGGGTCTTGCGCGGGGAAGCCTTCGAGCGAGTGGCCGACGAGCACCAACTGGGAATCCTGCCCGATGCGCACGGCCAGGCCGCGCGGTTCGGCTTGCGGACTGTCCTGGCGAATCCGCGGGTCGGGGCCGGAGTCCGAGAACCGGGCGATGAGCGGCAGCTCCGCGTCGTCGAACATGGGCGAAGCGCAAAATTGCGCTGCCAGGGGCACGCTGAGGAACCTGCCTTCCACAAGCAGTCCGCGCGCGTGATTGACACGACAGCCTGGCGGGACCTCCGCGCCCGCATGGAGCGCGTCGATCAGCTTTGCGGCGATGGAATCCGGCATGGGAGTCTCCTTTTTTCTAATGGATGTTCTGGCTCGCCGGCGCTACCCGAGGCCAGGTTTGAGCGCGATGTGCTTGTATTCGATGAAGTCCTCCAGCGCGGCCAGACCGTTCAGGCGTCCGAGTCCGGACTGTTTGAAGCCGCCTTCCTCGGTGTTGTCGTAGACCTTGGCCCAGTCGTTGATCCACACCGAACCCGCGTCGATGGCCTGGGCGACGCGCAGCGACCGATCGACGTCGCGGGTCCAGACGCTGGCGGCCAAGCCGTATTCGCTGTCGTTGGCCAGGCGTATGGCTTCGGTCTCGTCGGCAAAGCGCTGGATCGTCAGCACCGGGCCGAAGGTTTCTTGCTGGACGATGGCGAGGCTGTTGTCGGACACTTCCAGCAAGGTGGGGCGGTAGAAGGCGCCGCTGGCCAAAGGGCCCGTGTTCACGGGGCCGCCGCGCTCGACGACGCTGGCGCCGGCCGCGATCGCAAGGTCGACCGCGTGGTCGACGCGTTCGACATTGGCGCGGTCGATCAAGGGCCCCATGTCGCTGGCAGGATCGGCTGCCGGGCCGACCTTGACCTTGCGCAGCCGGTTGGCGAGTCCGTCCCGTACTGCTGCATAGATGCCGTCCTGCACCAGCAGGCGGGAGCCGGTCATGCAGAACTGGCCGCTGAAGACAGTGAGCGCTTTTTCCAGCACGGGCAGTGCGCCGTGCACGTCCGCGTCATCGAACAGAATCATGGGCGTCTTGCCGCCCAGTTCCATGCCGAAGCGCTTCAAGTGCCTGGCGCCGGCGCCGCTGATCGCGCGGCCGGTGCGGGTGGATCCGGTGAAGCTGATGACGGGAACCTCGGGCGAGTCCACGAGATAGGCGGAGCCCTCGGACCCGCTTTCGAAGAACAGGTTGATCACGCCGTCCGGCAGGTCCTCGGCTTCGGCCATGACCTCGGCCATGAAGCTGGCGGTTTGCGCCACCTGGCCGGGCAGCTTGATGACCGCGGTGCATCCCGCCGCCAGCGCTGGCGCGAGCGACCGTATGGTCAGCACCGCCGGCGAATTCCAGGGCGCGATCACGCCCGCTACGCCCATGGGCTGGCGCAGGATCATGGAGATGCTGCCGGGCCTGGGCGTGAGCGCCCGGCCGCTTTCGAGCAGGGCCGCGGCGGCCGCGTAACGCAGCTTGCTGGGAATCATGTCGAGCTCGAAACCGGCTTCGCCCTTGATCTTGCCGTTTTCGAGCGAAAGGATGTCCAGCAGCCGCTGGCGGTTGCGTTCGAAGGCGCGCGCCACTTGCTCCAGCACGCGGGCGCGCAGTTCATGGTCGTGCGCCCAAGAGCTTGCGCGGAAGGCCCGCGCGGCCGCGGCGACGGCCGATCTCGCTGCCATCAGGCCGTTGTCGGGATAGTGGCCGATGACGTTGTAGGTGGCGGGGTCGATCGATTCCTTCAAAGGACCTTCGGAGCGCTGGACGCCGCCGATCCAGTTGTAGGCCTTGCGGGTCCAGGCGATGCTTGCGGTGTCGTTCACGATTTGGCCTCCGTATTCCTGATCCAGTGGCTGACGCGCTCGGCCAGCATGACCACCGTGGGGTTGGTGGCGACCGAGGGCACATCAGGAAAGCTGGATGCGTCGGCGACCCGCAGGTCGGCGATGCCGCGGACGCGGCCTTGGTAGTCCGTCACTGCGGCCGGAGCGCCGTCGCCGCCCATGGGCGCGGTCGAGGTGGGGTGATGGTAGATGTCGAGCGCTTTGGGCAGGGCCGCTTCCAGCGCCGCGGCGTCGGCCGCGTCCGGGCCGGGCACGAGTTCCTGCGCGATGATCTCGGACAGCGGACCTTGGCTCGCCATCTGGCGGATCAGTTGGATGCCCTCGACCATCAGTTCCCGGTCGCGCACTGTCCCGAGGATGTTGAGGTCGATGAGCGGCGCTGTGCGGGCATCGCGGTCCAGCAGCTTGAGCGTGCCGGTGGACGTGGGGCGGGTCAGCGCCAGGGCCAGCATGAAGATGGCGCCGGTGGGGGATTCCGCGGGATCGCCATAGTGCACGGCGCTGACCTGCAGATCGCCGTCGCCCGGTCCGGCTTGGGATGATTGCGTCCACAGGATGGCGCCGACCGGCGGGATGGGCAGCCCCAGGCGTTCGGGATGCGCGGCCCAGATCGTGAAGAAGAAGGGATGCTCCTGCAGGCGTTGGCCGACGGGAAGATCGGCCACGACGGGGATACCCAATGCCTCGAGGTCGGCCGCCGGCCCGATGCCGGAGCGCAGCAGGATGGCGGCCGATCCGTATGTGCCGGCAGACAGCACGATCTCGCCGGCCGCTATCCGCTCGCCATCGGCCAGGATCACGGCCTGGGCCCGGCCGCCTTCGATCTCGATGCGGTCCGCCAGCGTTTCGCTGCGGATCGTCAGATTGGGGCGCGCGCGCACCGCATCCGAGAGATAGGTCATGCCCGTATTCAGCCGCTGTCCCATGCGGTTGTTCATGGGATAGGGGCCGACACCGAATGGCGCGTCGCCATTGAAATCCTCGACCCTGGGATGGCCGGCCATCTGGGCCGAGGTCAGGAACGCGCGCTGCATGTCGGAGATTTCGTCGTCCTGCAGCTGGTGCACCGGTTCCGGGCCGGAGCGGCCATGGCATTGGTCGGCGCCCGAGGCGGTCCATTCGCTGCCACGAAAAAACGGCAGCACGTCGGCGATGGACCAATGCGGCAGGCCGGCACGGGTCCATCGCGCGAAGTCTGCGGCGGGCGCCCGCATCCAGACGCCGGCATTCACGGCCGAAGAGCCGCCCAGCACCTTGCCCCGCGGAACCGGGAACGATTTTCCGCCCCAGCCCGGCAGGGATGAATATCCCCAGTCGTGTCCGGTATCGCCGCCGATGATGTTCTGGGCGCGGACGGCATCGGGATAGGCATGGGGCGGGTAGGCCCGGCCGGCCTCGAGCAGCAGCACGCGGCGCGACGCGTCTTCGCTCAGGCGGCTGGCCAGCACGGCGCCCGCTGACCCGCCTCCAACCACAATGACGTCGAAGGCGGCGTTCTTATCTTCTGATTTTTCTGATCCCGGAGGGTGACGCAGTCCTATTTTCATAGCGGCCTCGATCAAAAAATTCCAGCTTGTGTCAGGATTGGCGGTTTGAATGAACGCACGGAAGACCGATCGGATCAGGCAGGTGCCGCCGCTTCATCAGTCGTTCATTTGGGTGCATCATTCATCCGTACCGTCTCAGGCAGAAGATGGGTGGCCGTCTCTAGACTCGCGAACCTATGTCCGGAATCTTCTCGATAGAATCGTTCAGTGGGTTGGTCGCTTTCGCGGCCACGGTGGAATCCGGCAGTTTTGCCGCAGCCGGGCGCAAGCTGGGCCTGTCCGCATCCGCGGCGGGCAAGGCGGTCGAACGGCTCGAACTCAGATTGGGCGTGCGGCTATTGCATCGCACCACCCGCTCGCTGGGCCCAACCGGCGAGGGCGAGGTCCTCTACCGTCATGTCGCCAAGATCCTGAAGGACCTGCAGGAGGCGGAGCGGGAACTGCACCTGGTGCAGAATGCGCCGCGTGGCCGTCTCAAGATCAGCGTTCCCACTGTCATGGGCCGCCGGATCGTGTTGCCGGCGCTCAGCGAATTTCACCTGAGCTTCCCCGAGGTCCTGGTCGATATCAACCTCGACGACCTGATCGTCGACGTGATCGAGGACGGCTACGACCTGGCGCTGCGGCTGGGCGAATTGGCGGATTCCGGGCTGCAGGCCCGCCGGATCGGACCGCATGGCTTCACGACTTGCGCCTCGCCGGCATACCTGGCGCAGCGCGGCACGCCGCGGACGCCGGCGGATCTCAGCGAACATTGCTGTATCTATTACCGGTTTCCGACCACCGGCAGGCCAGAAACCTGGGCGTTCAAGGGCGAGCAGCCGGACAAGCCGCTTAAGCCTTCCGGCATCTTGAACGATGGCGAGGCCCTGGCTTCCGCGGCGATCAGCGGACTGGGGATCGTGCAGGTGCCGAATTACCTGGTAAAGGACGATGTGGAGGCGGGGCGGCTCACGCCGGTGCTCGAGGACTACACGGATAGCCGCGGCAGCGTTTCGCTGCTATGGGCGCCCCGCTCGGCAGAGGTCGCCCGGGTGCGCGCGTTCATCGATTTCTTTGCCGAGAGGATCGCGTCGCAACTGTAGCTGCCTCAGTCGACGGTTGCCGGAATGGGATAGGCGCGTTTGCGGCGGCCGGGGACGCAAAAAAGGATGCCCAGAGGCATCCTTTTTCATTTGCCGTATTCGTGACGCCCTGAAAACAGGGCGGCAGAATGGCTTAGGCCAGCGCCTTGATGGCGGCAGCCAGGCGGCTCTTGTGGCGAGCGGCCTTGTTCTTGTGGATGATGTTCTTGTCGGCCACGCGATCGATCACGCTGGAGGCCTTCTGGAACACTTCGCCAGCCGCAGCCTTGTCGCCAGCGGCGATGGATTGGCGAACGCGCTTGATGGCGGTGCGCAGCATCGAGCGCAGGCTGGAATTGTGCTTGTTGCGCTCAACGGATTGGCGAGCGCGCTTGCGGGCTTGGGCGGTATTGGCCATGTTGCTATATAAGTTGAATTCGGCAAAGTCGAACATTGTAGCAAGTCCCTGCGGGATTGCAAGCTTTTAATGTCTGATCGACCGAGGGAGCGCCCGTCAACCGGGCGGGGGCGCTGCGGGAAAAATTCCCCGGGCTGGAGAGCCCTTGCGGATGGTCCTCATGTAAAGCCTTGAGGAAAATCCGTGGCGCCTACTGGATAAAAACACCGTAACTAGTATACAACGAAGCCGCCCTCGAGAGCGGAACGCCGGGCGCGGCGTTGTCAGGTAGCGACGTTGATGGAGACGAACCAAGGGGTGAAGCGGCGGACGTGGATGGGCATGATGTCACGCAGCGTGTCCAGCGCGGCGTCGGTGTCGTCCAGCGGGAAGTGGCCAGACACCGGCAGGCCGCCAGCGGCCATGGAAACGCGCAGGGTGCCGCTGCGGTAGGGGCGCAGCGCCGCGATCACTTCGGCCAGGGGACGGCCCCGGGCTTCGACCCAACCGGCCTCCCAGGCGGCCTCGGCCATCAGTTCGGCGCGCGGGGTGTCCATGCGTGCCGCGTCGAACCGGGCGCCGGTGCCGGCCCGGACGGTGCCGTGACCGCCGGACATGGTTTCGACTTCGACCTCGTGTTCATGCACCACCACCAGGGTGCGCTGGGCCTGTTGGCGCACCATGTAGCGGGTGCCCAGGGCGCGGACCGTGCCTTCGGCCGTCTGGACCAGGAAGGGGCGGCGCGAGTCGGGAGCCACCGACACCGTCACGGCGCCATCCAGCAGCCGGACCTGGCGGTAGGCGGGGGTGAAGTCCAGGTTGACCCGGCTGCGGGCGTCCAGCAGCAACTGGCTGCCGTCGGACAGCACATAGCGGCGGCGTTCGCCAGTGGCCGTGGCGGCATCTGCGGCGACGTTGCCCAGGGGATAGAAGGCGTTGCCCACGTAAGCCGCACAGGCGCCCGTACCGGCGAGCGCCAGCGCGCCGGCCAGGAAGCGGCGGCGTGGAGGGGCGATGACGGGGCCCGGGCCGGGGCCGGGAGGGGCCGCGTGTGGCGCGATGGCAGGGCCGGCGGTGGCGTAACCTGCGGGATAGGCATCGCCAAGCCGGCCGAACGTCGAGCCTTCAAGCGAGCCGGTCAGCTGCTGCCAGGCGTTTTCATGGGCTGGGTCGGCAGCGCGCCACGCCAGGAAGTCGTTATAGTCCTGTGCGGTCGCCTTGCCGGAGCGCAATAACAGCAGCCAATTGATTACCTGGTCCGCCATGGGTTGTCCTTGGGCGTACTTCACTTCATGTCCCCACAGTGCTTCAAGGGGGATCCTTTCGATGGCAATTTGTAAATAATAAAGGTTTTTTACCAAAGATTACCGGCTGATTGTCAATTCTTGACGAATCTAATGCAAAAAAGCCGGTACAAGACCGGCTTTTGAGGGGTATATAGGCAGATTGTCCGAACTTAACGCGACGGACGTCGGCCGAAGTCCCTAGGGCGGAAGCCAAACAGTAACAACATTCCGAAGTAGACCGCTCCACTGGCCGCCAGCACCCCGGCCAACCAGGCCACCCGCTGTCCGGAGTGGGCCTGCAGGGCTATCCAGTCGATGCGCCCGTCCGCATACCAGAGCAGGGCCGCCAGCGCCGCCAGCGCGGGCAGCAGGCGTAGCGCGAACGCGGTCCAGCCGGGACCGGGCTGATAGACGCCGCGGCGGCGCAGTCCGATCAGCAACGCCAGCGCGTTCAGGCAGGCGCCCAGGCCGATGGCCAGGGCCAGTCCGGCATGTGCCATCAGGGGCACCAGCACCAGGTTCATCAGCTGCGTGGTGATCAGCACGCCGATGGCTATCTTTACCGGCGTGCGGATGTCTTGTTTGGCGTAGAAGCCGGGCGCCAGGATCTTCACGGCCAGCAGGCCGATCAGACCGGCGGAATAGGAAATGACCGCCAGGCGGGTTTGGGTCACGTCCTGGGCGGCGAAGGCGCCATAGTGGAACAGCGTTGCAACCAGCCCATCGGACAGCAACGCCATGCCCACCGCGGCCGGCAGGCCCAGCAGCAGTACCAGGCGCAGGCCCCAGTCCAGCAGCCCGCTGTAGCCGCCGTGGTCGTCGCGGGCATGGGCCGCGGACAGGCTGGGCAGCAGCACCGTCCCCAGCGCCACGCCCAGAAGCGCAGTTGGAAATTCCATCAGGCGGTCGGCGAAGGATAGCCAGGTCACGCTGCCCGGCGTCAGCCAGGTGGCGATGTTGGTGTTGATCAGCAGCGAGATCTGCGCGACCGAGACGCCCAGGGTGGCGGGCGCCATCTGTTTGAGGATGCGTTGTACCGTGGGGTCGCCCCAGGCTTCGCGGAACCGCAGCGTAAAGCGGGGCGTCAGGCCGAGCCGCGCCAGCGCAATCCATTGCACGGCCAGTTGCGCTACGCCGCCAATCATGACGCCGATGGCCAGCGCGTAGACCGGTACGTCCATGCGCGGCGCCAGCCAGATGCAGGCGGCGATCATGGCCAGGTTGAGCAGCACGGGCGTGAAGGCCGGCACGGCGAAGCGGCGCCAGGTATTGAGCACGCCCGAGGCGAAGGCGATCAGCGACATGCAGAAGATGTAGGGGAACATCATCCGCGTCATCCAGACCGCCGCGCCGAATTCGGTATCGCGGTCCGCCCCGCGCAGGCCGCTGGCCATGGCGGACACGACCCAGGGCGCGGCGACGATGCCGATCAGCGTGATGAACATCAGCGCCGCCGTCAGCAGCAGGGCGACCCGGTCCAGCAGGGTGCGGACCTCGGCTTCGGAACGGTTGTTGCGCGCCGCGCCCAGGATGGGCACGAAGGCCTGGGCGAAAGCGCCTTCGGCGAACAGGCGCCGCAGCAGATTGGGGATGCGGAAGGCGACCCAGAAAGCGTCGGTGATGGGGCCGGCGCCAAAGGCGCGGGCCACCAGGATGTCGCGGATCAGGCCGGAAATGCGGGACAGCAGGGTGAAGCTGCTGACCGTGGCCGCCGAACGAAACAGGCTCATGGATAGGACTACTGAAAAAAAAAGGGCCGGTCCGGCCCGGCGAGGCTGCGCGCAAGCGCGAGACGCCCAATGAAAACAGGCCCACCTGGTGGGCCTGTCTTTGTACTACATCACTTCGGCGGCATGCGGATGGCGCCGTCGAGGCGGATGGTTTCGCCGTTCAGCATGTCGTTGGTGATGATGCTGTGGACCAGCTTGGCGTAGTCTTCCGGGCGGCCCAGGCGGGCGGGGAAGGGGATGCTGGCGGCCAGGGAGTCCTGCACTTCCTGCGGCATGCCGAAGATCATGGGCGTGCCGAAGATGCCGGGGGCGATGGTCATGCAGCGGATGCCGGTCTTGGACAGGTCGCGCGCGATGGGCAGGGTCATGCCGGCCACGCCCGCCTTGGAAGCGGCGTAGGCGGCCTGGCCGATCTGGCCGTCGAAGGCGGCGACGGAGGCGGTGTTGATCATCACGCCGCGTTCGCCGGTGGGTTCGGGCGCGTTGGCGCTCATGGCCTCGGCGGCCAGGCGCATCATGTTGAAGCTGCCGATCAGGTTGATCGACACGACCTTCTGGAACAGTTCCAGCGGATGCGCGCCGTTCTTGCCCACGATCTTGGCGGCGGGCGCGACGCCGGCGCAGTTCACCAGGCCGAACAGCGTGCCCAGTTCGAGCGCGGCCGCCACGGCGTTCTTGCCGTCGGCTTCCTGGGTCACGTCGCAGTGCACGTAGCGCTGGCCCAGTTCCTTGGCCAGGGCCGAGCCCGGCTCGTCCTGCACGTCGGCGATAACGACCTTGGCGCCGTTTTCGACCAGCATGCGCACCGTGCCGGCGCCCAGTCCGGACGCGCCGCCCGTGACGATGAATACCTTGTTCGCGATTTCCATGTGTCTACCACCAGTGAGTTCTAGGGATGAAAGCGGCGCGGCAGGCGCCGGATATGACTAGGCCTTCGGGGCCGGCCGGACGCGATGCGTTCCGGAGCCGGCGCCGAAGGCCTGTGAGCCATCGAGGCGCCGATCAGCCTTGGACGGCTGCGTACAGGCGCGCCTTGATTTCTTCGACCGCGCCGACGCCGGAGATCTTGCGGTACTTCGGCGCATCGGCGGGATTCTGCTGCGCCCAGGACGAGTAGTAATCGACCAGGGGGCGGGTCTGTTCGCGGTACACCGACAGGCGGTTGCGCACGGTGTCCTCGCGGTCGTCGTCGCGCTGGATCAGTTCTTCGCCGGTGATGTCGTCACGGCCTTCGACCTTGGGCGGGTTGAAGCGCACGTGGTAGCTGCGGCCGCTGGGCTGGTGCACGCGGCGCCCGCTCATGCGTTCGATGATGTCCTCTTCGGGGACTTCGATTTCCACCACGTAATCCAGCTTGACGCCGGCGCTCTTGAGCGCGTCGGCCTGTGGGATGGTGCGGGGGAAGCCGTCGAACAGGTAGCCGTTGGCGCAGTCGGGCTGCTGCAGGCGGTCCTGCACCAGGCCGATGATGATCTCGTCGGAAACCAGACCGCCGGCATCCATGACCTTTTTGGCTTCAATGCCCAACGGCGTGCCCGCTTTGACCGCGGCGCGCAGCATGTCGCCGGTGGAGATCTGGGGAATGCCGAAGTGTTGGGTGAGAAACGCGGCCTGGGTGCCTTTGCCGGCGCCGGGAGGTCCGAGCAAGATGAGACGCATGAGTGCTCCTGAAGGGGTGTATTTTTTGTGATCCGGGGAATTATGCCGCAATGCAGCAGCCGATGCGGAGCCGCGCCATAGGAAATAACCCTTATATCTGCTTGCTGTAGACCGCTCGGACGCGTTCCAGGTCTGCCGGGGTATCTACGCCTGCGGCAGGAGGGTGGGACGCCCGATGGACGACGATGACGTGGCCGTGTTCCATGGCTCGCAGCTGTTCCAGCGATTCGAAGCGTTCCAGCGCGCCCTGCGGCAAGCGCGGGTAGCGGCGCAGGAATGACACCCGATAGGCATACAGGCCGATGTGGTGCCAGGCGGGCAGGCCTTCAGCCAGGATACGTTCGCCCGAGGCCAGCGCGTCGCGCGCCCAGGGGATCGGGGCGCGGGAAAAGTACAGTGCGCGGTCGTCCGCGGCGCAGACCAGCTTCACCACATTGGGATTGAACAGCGCGTCAGCGTCGGCCAGGGGGCAGGCGCAGGTGGCGATGTCGGCCGCGGGGCTGGCTTGCAGCTTGGCTGCGACGGCGTCGATGAGTTCGGGTTCGATCAGCGGCTCATCGCCCTGCACGTTGACCACGATGGCGTCGTCGGGCAGGCCCAGTTGCTCCACGGCTTCGGCCAGGCGATCGGTGCCGGTCGGGTGGTCGGTGCGGGTCATCAGCGCTTGCAGCCCATGCGCCTGGACCGCCTGCTGGACGCGGAGGTCGTCCGTGGCAACATAGACGCGGGCAGCGCCGGACAGCGCCGCGCGCTCGGCGGTGCGCACGACCATGGGCTTGCCAGCGATGTCGGCCAGCGGCTTGTCGGGCAGCCGGGTCGAGGCGGTGCGCGCCGGGATCAGGGCGATGAAGCTCATGCGGCGGCGGTTCAGGGGGCAGCGGGGGCGTCGTCCAGCGCGCGGGCTTCCGATTCCAGCATGACGGGGATGCCGTCGCGCACGGGGAAGGCCAGGCGGTCGGCGCGGCAGACCAGTTCGGCTTGCTGCCGGTCGTGTTCGAGGCGGCCCTTGCACAGCGGGCAGACGAGGATGTCGAGTAGGCGGGATTCCATGATCGGAATTCTAAAACAGTTTGCCTGGGGCCGGACCGGCTTTGCCGCCGCGGCACCGCCAGGCTGGCGTTTTTCTACCGCCGCGCCGGCTGGCGCAAGGCCTGCGCCAGCCAGTCGAACAGCTGCGGATCGGAAAAGCCGGCGCGTACCGGGACTTCCCACAGGCGCGGGTCGTCCAGGGCGGCGCATTTGATCGCGTCCTTGGACGTGACCAGGATGGCGTCGGCCGTGAGCGCCCGGAAAGGCGATTCGGTGTAAGCGTGATGATCCGGCAGGGGCAGTGCGGTTGCCAGCGTGATGCCGGCGCCGCGCAGCGTGGTGAAGAAACGTTCCGGGTTGCCGATGCCGGCCGCCGCCGCGACGCGGGGCAGTCCGGCGAAGGCCGCCAGCGGGCGCTTGCCGCGCCCCGAGATCTGGCGCGTGTCGCCCGGTTCCAGCCACATCCTGACCTGCCGCGGCTGGCCTGTGGCGCCCAGGGCTTGCGGCTGGCCGTCGGGCGTGCCGATGTTGGTCACCACCACGTCGACTTCCCGCAGACGTTCGGCCGGTTCGCGCAAGGGACCGGCGGGCAGCAGGCGGCCATTGCCCACGCCGCGTTCATCCTGCACCACGATTTCGATGTCGCGGGCCAGCGCCAGATGCTGCAGGCCGTCGTCCGAGACGATCACATCCACCTTGGGGTGGGCCCGCAGCAGGGCCTGGGCGGCCAGGGCGCGTTTCGGGTGCACGGAGACCGGGGCGCCAGTGGCGCGGGCGATCAGCGCGGGCTCGTCGCCAAAACGGGCCGCTTCCAGCTCGCCCAGCCCGACGCGGGCGTGGGGGCCGACCTTGACGCCGTAGCCGCGGCTGACCACGCCAGGGGTGTAGCCGCGCGACCGCAACGCTTCGACGGTGGCGATGACCATGGGCGTTTTGCCGGTGCCGCCGACGTAGACATTGCCGATCACCACGACGGGAACGGGGGCGCGATAGGCGCTGCGGCTGCCGTCCAGATAGCGCTGGCGCTTGCGCGCCACTTCCCAGGCGGTCAGCCTGGACAGCGGCAGCAGCAGATTGGAGAGCCAGCCGCCGTGCTGCCATTGGCGCGCCAGCAGCGTCGAAGCATGCTTGGCGGTCACCGGGTGGTCTGCGCGGCGAAGTTGACGCGGCCGATGCCAGCCAGCCGGGCGGCTTCCATGACGTTGATCACGGACTGGTGGGTGGCCTGGGCGTCGGCATTGATGACGACCAGCGGCTCGGTCTTGCCGGCCGCGGCCTGGCGCAGGGCGTCGGCGATTTCGGGCGGCGTGGAGACATCGATGAGGGTGCCGTTGAGCGCGTAGCGCCCGTCCTGGCTGACGGCGACTTCCAGCGCTGGGGGCGTGTCCTGTTCCATCGAGGCCTGGGGCAGGGTTACCTTCAGTTGCGTGAAGCGGGCGAAGGAGGTGGTCGCCGCCAGGAAGATCAGGATGACCAGCAGCACGTCGATGAGCGGGATCAGATTGATATCCAGCTCATCGCGGTCGCCGCGGGGGCCGCGGAAATTCATGAACGGCCCTCGCGCGGGGCGGATCCGGGCGAGACGGCGCGGACCAGGCGCGACGCGGCCTGTTCCATGGCGCTGAGGTAGCCGTCGACGCGGCTGCGCAGGTAGCGGTGCGCGATCATGGCGGGAATGGCGATGAGGATGCCGAAGCCGGTGTTGTACAGCGCCATCGAGATGCCGCGCGCCAGCTGGGCGGGATCGCCGCCGCCGGGGGTATAGGAACCGAAGATTTCGATCATGCCGACCACGGTGCCGAACAGGCCCATCAGGGGCGCGACCACGGCGATGGTGCCGATGGCGGGAATGTAACGGCTGAGATCGTGGGCGACGGCGCGCCCCGTGTCTTCGACCACATTGCGCAGTTCTTCGCGGGGCAGGTGGCGGTGGCGCATCACGTCGGCGAGGATCCGGCCCAGCGGCGAGTTGCGTTCGAGGCGGTTGATCGATTCGGGAGTGTCCTGGCGGTTGCGCAGCATTTCAGCCACTTGATCGCTCAGGCCGCGCGGCATGACCAAGCCGCGGCGCAAGGAGAGGAAGCGCTCGAAGATCAGCGCTAGGCCCAGGACGGATGTCGCCAGCAGGGGCCAGATCGGCCAGCCGGCCTCGCGCAGTATGGAAAGCAAAGCGTTCAACTCCCGGGGGAGCCGGCGCGCAAGGGCGCGCAAACCGGCAACTGATCAAGCCGAAACTGTAACGGCGCGGCGGGGGGTGTGGCAAGTCGGTACGACCCCCAATCTATCCACAGATCCTGTGGATAATTCTGTGCAAAACTTCCCAGGAATGCTTATGGGCACAGGGCTTGCACTTGTTTGCTTCAATTGCGAGCAGCGCTGTTTTTGATAAATATCTATAAAAATCAATGATTTAATTCGAATTTGCTGGCTTTCGGGCCGGTTGCTGCAAATATGCTGGGACGCGGTATGATTGCGGCCCGCTACGCGGCCCCTGTGGACAGGTACGCATCGGAAAGCCCCATGACAATTGAATCTACAGTCACAAACAACGTATTTGCGCGGGATATCCTGACGGTTGCCCAGCTGAATCAAGCGGTGGGGCAGTTGTTGGAGCGCAGCATCCCGGCGCTGTGGGTGCGTGGAGAGATTTCCAACTTCACAGCGGCGGCTTCCGGGCATTGGTACTTCACGCTCAAGGACAGCCGGGCCTCCGTGCGCGCCGTCATGTTCAGAAGCCGCGCCAGCGCGGTGGGTTTCACGCCGCGGGCAGGCGATCAGGTCGAAATCCGGGCCCGGGTGTCCCTCTACGAGCCCCGTGGCGACTATCAGCTGCAGGCCGACGCCATGCGGCGGGCAGGATTAGGCAATCTGTACGAGGCCTTCCTGCGCCTGAAGGAGCAGCTGGCTTCCGAAGGCCTGTTCGATCCGGCGCGCAAGCGCGAACCCGTGGGGCTGCCGCGCGCGATCGGCGTGATCACTTCACTGCACGCCGCGGCGTTGCGGGACGTGCTGTCGGCGCTGGCGCGGCGTGCACCCCAGGTGCCCGTGATCATCTATCCGGCGCCGGTCCAGGGGGCGGACGCGGCAGGGCGGCTGGCCGCCCAGGTGCGCACGGCCAACCAGCGCGCGGAAGTCGACACGCTGCTGCTGGTGCGCGGCGGCGGCAGCATCGAGGATCTCTGGAGCTTCAACGACGAAGCGCTGGCGCGCGAGGTCGCGGCCAGCGAAATTCCCGTCATCAGCGGCGTGGGGCACGAGACGGATTTCACCATTGCCGATTTCGTGGCCGACGTGCGCGCGCCGACGCCGACCGCGGCCGCCGAACTGGCTTGCGTGCCGCGTTCCGAATTGCTCGGCCGGGTCATGCAGGCGGCGGAGGCCATGACACGGGGCCAGCAGCGCCGCCTGGAGCGCGCCGCCCAGCGGCTCGACCGCGCCGCCGCCCAACTGGTGTCGCCGGCCCAGCGTCTGGAGCATCAGCGCGAGCGCCTCAACAGCCTGCGTTTCCGCCTGGCCACCGCCTGGTCCGGTCCGCAAGAGCGCCGCGCCGCGCGCGTCAATCTGCTGACCCAGCGCCTGGCGCATCGGGTGCCGGACACCGGCCGTGCCGCCGACCGCCTGGCGGGCGCGGCGCGCCAGCTTGGCCAGGCGCATGCGCGGCTGCTGGTGCAGCGGCGCAACCGGCTGGCCGCCGCCACGGCGCAATTGCGCGCGCTGGACCCGGGCAACACGCTGGCCCGCGGCTACGCCATCGCGCGCGACGAGCAGGGCCGCATCGTCCGCGACGCGGCCGCGCTGGCGGCGGGGCAGGCGCTGGACCTGAGCTTCGCGCATGGCGGCGCCGAGGTCGCGGTCACGCGTACCCGCGATAGTCGCGAAGCGTCCTGAGCGCAGGCCGCGCGCCTGCCTGGCGGGTCAAGCGCCTGCCCTCATGAGTACATGCTTCCAGTGATAAGCAGATGCGTCCCTTAACCCCGCGCGGGCGGGGGGTTAACGCGGTATCCTCAGTAGTTGCCGATACAATTGAACGGCTTGATCGTGCACTCAACAGAAGGAACCTCAATGGCACATACTCTTCCCCCCCTGCCTTACGAACTGGACGCACTGGCTCCGCACATCTCCAAGGAAACGCTGGAGTTCCACTACGGCAAGCATCACCAGACCTACGTCACGAACCTGAACAACCTGATCCCGGGCACGGAATTCGAAACGCTGTCGCTGGAAGACATCGTGAAGAAGTCCTCGGGTGGCATTTTCAACAACGCCGCCCAGATCTGGAACCACACGTTCTACTGGAACAGCCTGGCCCCCAAGGCCGGCGGCGCTCCCACCGGCAAGCTGGCTGACGCCATCAATGCCAAGTGGGGCAGCTTTGACGCCTTCAAGGAAGCCTTCAACAAGTCGGCCGCCGGCAACTTCGGTTCGGGCTGGACCTGGCTGGTCAAGAAGGCCGACGGCTCGGTCGACATCGTCAATACCAGCAACGCCGCCACCCCGCTGACCACGGCCGACAAGCCGCTGCTCACCTGTGATGTCTGGGAACACGCCTATTACATCGACTACCGCAATGCCCGTCCCAAGTACCTGGAAAACTTCTGGGCGCTGGTGAACTGGGAATTCGCGGCCAAGAACTTCGCCTGACCGGCAAAGCCAGGCCTGCCGCGGCATTGCGCCGCGGCCCTGAACAGACCCCTCGCGCAAGCCTGGGGTTTTCTTTTTGTTCAGTAAAAATTCAGCTTGCGAAATCCCTGTCGATTGTCGAATCCATTGCGGGGAAATAAAGAACAAACCGGCTTTTCTTCCGGGTTATCCCTAGGTTTGGCAACCACTATCGTTGGCCCCGGTCGGCGACTGAACCACGGGGTCCACGGCTGCGGCATGCCCGCCATAAACCGTGGTAACTACAGGGAAGGGAAGCATGTTGCGGTTTTTTTCGGGTTTGCGCATCGGCGCGCGCCTGTCGGGCGCGTTTTTGCTGGTGGCGGTGATAGGCGGTGCGATCGGGGGCTTCGGAGTTTGGGGCCTGGCGCGCATCAATGAAATGAACGACCGGCTTTACGACACCGAGCTGCGCGGCATCTCGGACGTCAAGGAAGCCAATATCAATCTGATCTATGCGGGCCGCGCCCGCAATGGCTACCTGGCCGCGTCCACGGAAAAGGAGCGCCAGGCGCTGCGCAAGCAGTTCGACGACGCCGTCGCGCAGATGGACAAGCTGCGTGAAAAGGCCGCGGCCAATTTCTATTCGGAAGATGGCAAGCGTCTGCTGGCGCAGTTCGCCGAGACCGAACAGGTCTGGAAGCGCGAGTCCGCCGCGTTTTTCGCCGCCGCTCAGGCCCGGCCATTGACCCAGGCCGATCCGCGCGTGGCCGAGGTCGAAGCTCGCGTGATCGCCTCGTCGCAGAAGCTGGACGATCTGATGACCAGCCTGGCGAAGATCAAGGAAACCGTCGCCGCGCAAAGCGTGCAGAACGGCACGGATCTCTACGAAAATCTGCGCGCGCTCATGCTCGCCCTGGCCGTGATCGGCGTGGCGGTCGGCATGCTGCTGGGCTGGCTGGTGACGCGCGGCATCGTGCGTCCGCTGGAACACGCCGTGACGGCCGCGCGCCAGGTGGCGGCGGGCGACCTGACGACCGACATCCAGGTCGCCACGCGCGACGAAACCGGCGATCTGATGGGCGCGCTCAAGACCATGAACGAAAGCCTGGCGCGCATCGTGAAGGACGTGCGCGACGGCTGCGAGAGCATCGCTTCGGCATCCTCGCAGATCGCCCAGGGCAACGCCGATCTGTCGCAGCGCACCGAGGAACAGGCTTCGTCGCTGGAGGAAACCGCGGCGTCGATGGAGCAGTTGACCAGCACCGTGCAGCAGAACGCCAACAACGCCAGCGAAGCGGACCGCCTGGTCAACCAGGCGTCCAGCGTGGCGGTGCGTGGCGGCGAAGTGGTGGACGGCGTGGTCCAGACCATGAGCGCGATCTCCGACAGTTCGCGCCGCATCGCCGACATCACTGGCGTGATCGACGGCATTGCCTTCCAGACCAACATCCTGGCGCTCAACGCCGCGGTGGAAGCGGCGCGCGCGGGTGAGCAGGGCCGCGGCTTTGCGGTGGTGGCTGGCGAGGTGCGTACGTTGGCGCAGCGCTCGGCGGTGGCCGCGAAGGAGATCAAGGCCTTGATCGACGAGTCGGTCACGCGCGTCGAGGGCGGCACGCGTCAGGTCGACGAGGCCGGCCGCACCATGCGCGAGGTGGTGGACAGCGTGCGTCAGGTCGCCACGCTGGTGCGCGAGATTGCTAGCGCCTCGGAAGAGCAGTCCGCCGGCATTGGCCAGGTCAATCAGGCCGTGGCGCAGATGGACACCGTGACCCAGCAGAACGCCGCGCTGGTGGAAGAGGCGGCCGCCGCGGCCGCCAGCATGCAGGAGCAGGCCACCCGGCTGGCCCAGGAAGTGCGCCGCTTCAAGGTGGAAGCCGGCGGCGGCTCGGCGCGCGAAGCCCAGGTCCGCCTGGTGCAGGCCGTGCCCGCTGCGCCGCGCAAGGCGGCGGCGTCCGCAGCGCGTCCCGCGCTGGCGCAAGGTTCGGACGACGACTGGTCGACGTTCTGATCCCGCGTTGTGGGCTGCCGGTCAGGTGGGAGTGGTAAGGTTAGCCACTTTCAACCGCGCCGGCTTTTGCCCATGAACCTGCCCGACCCCCTACGCCGGCTGCTGGCCGGCCCGCGCCGGTGGGCGCATCGCAAGGTGCGCCAGATCAACCGCCTGTCGCGCAAGAGCGTGCAGATGGGGCTGCTGCTGGGAGGCGCCGGTCTGGTGGCGCTGATGTCGCTGGGCTTTGCCTATTTGGCCGACAAGGCGCTGGAATGGAATCGCGAGTGGGTGGCCTACAACGGTTGGCTGGCCTTGCTGGTCTTGCCCCTGAGCCTGGCTGCCTTGCGCTGGCTGACCTTGCGTTTTGCGCCCAACGCCTCCGGTAGCGGCATTCCCCAGGTCATCGGCGCCTTGTCGCTGCCGCCTGGTCCCAGCCAGAACAGCCTGGTGGCGTTGGGGCAGACCCTCTGGAAAATTCCCCTCGCATTCTTCGGCATGCTGGCCGGCGCGTCGATCGGCCGCGAAGGGCCGTCGGTGCAGGTGGGCGCCGCCCTCATGCTGGCCTGGGGCGACTTCTGGAAGCGGCGCGGCGTGCAGCTGCGCGGCTTCCATGCCAATGAATTGATCGCCGCCGGCGCTGCGGGCGGCCTGGCCGCCGCCTTCAACGCGCCGCTGGCCGGCGTCATCTTCGCCATCGAGGAACTGGGACGGGGCACCGTGCTGCGCTGGCAGCGGCTGGTGCTGATCGGGGTGCTGGCCTCGGGCTTCCTGGTCGTGGCCGTGGTCGGCAACAACCCTTACTTCGGCGTCTTCGGCGGCGCGCCGCTGGCCCATGGCATGGTGATGTGGGTCGTCATTTGCGCGGCGCTCAACGGCGCGCTGGGCGGCATATTCGCCCGTCTGCTCGGCAAGGGGGCGGCCGGCAGCGCGCCGCAGTCCTGGCGTGCCTGGATCCGCGCGCATCCGATCTGGACGGCCTTCATCATGGGCCTGATCCTGGCACTGATCGGCCTGTCCACGGCCGGCAGCGTTTACGGCACGGGGTATGGCGTGGCGGCGGACCTGCTGTCCGGGAAGGACGCGGCGCCGGCCAGTTTCGGCCTGGCCAAGCTCGCCGCCACTGTCGCGTCTTATTGGGCCGGCATACCTGGCGGCATTTTCACGCCGGCCCTGACCACGGGCGCGGGCATCGGCCACCACATCTGGCAACTGGCGGGAGATGGCGTGGATCACCGCGTGCTGGTGCTGATTTCGATGGCGGCCTTCCTGGCCGCCGCGACCCAGGCGCCCCTGACCGCCAGTGTGGTGGTGATGGAAATGACGGGCAGCCAGCCCATGCTGTTCTGGCTGTTGGTGGGATCCTTGCTGGCCTCGGGCGTGTCGCGCCAGTTCTGCCCGCAACCCTTCTATCATCTGGCCGCCGGACGCTTCCGCCGGCAGGCCATCGTGGACACGGCGCGCGCCGCCAGGCCGCCGGCGGCCTGAGTTCAAAACCCGGGCCCGCGTCCCGGCGCAGGGCTCGCCGCGCGCACCGTTTGGGTGAACAGCCATTGGACACTGTCCGTGCAGCGGACATCCCACAGGTGCACCAACTTGGCGCGAAAGCGCTGCGTTAAGATCGGGCGATCCGGATTTTTTCTCACTTACTTCGAGCTTCCCATGACCGTGCATGCTTTTATTTGTGACGCGATCCGCACCCCCTTCGGCCGCTACGGCGGCGCGCTGGCTTCCGTGCGCCCCGATGATCTTGCCGCCGTAGCCATCAAGGCGCTGGTGGCGCGCAATCCCGGCGTGCGCTGGGAAGAGCTGGACGACGCCATCATGGGCTGCGCCAACCAGGCGGGTGAAGACAACCGCAACGTGGCCCGCATGGCTACGCTGCTGGCCGGCCTGCCGATCGAAGTGCCCGGCGCCACCGTCAACCGCCTGTGCGGTTCGGGCCTGGACGCCATCGGCGGCGCCGCCCGCGCCATCCGCGCCGGCGAAGCCGGCCTGATGCTGGCCGGCGGCGTGGAAAGCATGAGCCGCGCGCCGTTCGTCATGGGCAAGGCCGACAGCGCCTTTTCGCGCAGCGCCGCGATCTACGACACCACCATCGGCTGGCGCTTCATCAACAAGCTGATGAAGGCGCAATACGGCGTGGACTCGATGCCCGAAACGGCCGAGAACGTTGCCGACGATTTCAAGATCAGCCGCGAAGACCAGGACCTGTTCGCGCTGGCCAGCCAGCAGAAGACCGCGCGCGCGCAAAAAGAAGGCTTCTTCGACGCCGAGATCGTGCCCGTGTCGATCGCCCAGAAAAAGGGCGATCCCATCGTCGTCAGCAAGGACGAGCACCCGCGTGAAACCACGCTGGAATCGCTGGCCAAGCTGAAGGGCGTGGTTCGTGAAGGCGGCACCGTCACCGCCGGCAATGCCTCGGGCGTCAACGACGGCGCTGCCGCGCTGTTGCTGGCCGATGAAAAGGCTGCCGCTCGTCACGGCCTGACCCCGCGCGCCCGCGTGGTCGGCATGGCCACGGCCGGCGTCGCGCCGCGCATCATGGGCATCGGCCCGGCGCCCGCCACGCTGAAGGTGCTGGCCCAGACCGGCCTGACGCTCGAGCAGATGGACGTCATCGAGCTGAATGAGGCGTTTGCCGCCCAGGGCCTGGCCGTGCTGCGCCAGCTGGGTATTGCCGACAACGACCCGCGCGTGAACCCCAACGGCGGCGCCATCGCCCTGGGCCATCCGCTGGGCGCCAGCGGCGCACGCCTGGCCACCACCGCGATCAACCAGCTGCACCGCACCGGTGGTCGCTATGCGCTGTGCACCATGTGCATCGGCGTGGGCCAGGGCATCGCGCTGATTATCGAGCGCGTGTAATCGCCGGGCACGTTTGGGCCGCCTGCGGCCCATGCGTGCTGGAACGAAAAGGGAGCCTCGAGGGCTCCCTTTTCATATCTGCCGGCGGGCTGCTTCAGGGCAGGCCGTCCAGCTTCTTGCCGGCCTTGATGCCGTGCTGCTCGAACCAGCCCTGGGCCATTTCCAGTGCGTAGCGCACCGGCTTCTTGGCGCAATGCGGATCTTCGGTCTGCGGCGCCATGTCCTCGATGTTGACGATCGTGCCGTCGTCGGCGATAAAGGCAATCGAGAGCGGCAGGAGGGTGTTGCGCATCCAGAAGCACTGCACGTCGGGCTGTTCGAACACGAACAGCATGCCGTCGTTGCCGGGCAGCTCCTTGCGGAACATCAGGCCGTCGCGGCGGGTCGCTTCCGTGTTGGCGACTTCTGCGCGGATAATATGGATGCCAGCCGATAGCTGGGTGGTGGGCAGAGTGGCTTGCGGGCCGGTCTGCTGCGCGCCGGCCGCTGCGGGCAGGGCCATCGCGATGGCGGCGAGGGCGGGGGCCAGGGCTTTCGGCAGGAGGTTTCTGAAGAACGCTGTCTTGAACAACGTGAGGCTGACAGGAATTAAAACGGCGTTCTTGGGCATGACCTGGCGCAATGAATGAAAAATAACAAGGCGGGGCTCGAAAGCCCCGCCTGAATAATGGCGCAACCTTACCGTTGCGCTTTAAGGGTAACTCAGGCAGCCGTGATATTAAGCGCCTGTTTGCCTTTGGGCCCCTGAATAATCTCGAAGGCGACTTTCTGGCCTTCCTTCAGGGTTTTAAAACCATTCATCTGGATGGACGAAAAATGGGCGAACAGATCTTCACCGCCGTCGTCGGGCGTAATGAAGCCAAACCCCTTTGCATCGTTGAACCATTTGACGGTGCCCGTCGATTTGGGATTGTCCCCTTGGACGGCGGTTGCGGTCGTATCAGACATGCGGACTGCCTCATTGAATCGTATGTTGACGAAGGGCATCGCGGCCTAGACCCCTGTCCCCCCTCCGGCTTCCTGGCAGATTTTCGATGAGTTGAAAACCCCAGAATGCGTGGATAATGCGCCGCTTTTCTTTGCGGCGTCAAGTATGGAAACTACGCATTTCTACGTGTAATTTTCCGTAAGTTGCACGCTAGCCGTCCCCAGTTTAAATAGAATAGCGGCCCTATGAGTTCTACCTTGGATACCCAGCATGATTTGGCCGTCGAGAAGGCTCCGGCGCGCGCCGCGCCGCCTCCGATGTATCAGGTCCTGCTGCTGAACGACGACTACACCCCGATGGAATTCGTCGTGAAAGTACTGCAAAAGTTCTTCAATAAGAATCACGAAGAGGCGACGAGGATCATGTTGCAGGTGCATCACGAAGGGCGTGGTGTTTGCGGGGTATATCCCCGCGACCTCGCCGCGACGCGCATCGCGCAAGTGGCCCAGTACGCGCGGGCGCGCCAGCACCCTCTGCAATGCGTGATGGAACCCGTCTGAACCCAGCATTTGATGCGCCGCCTGTCATGGCGGCGTTGTGTTGTCCGGTTATTTTGAAATGCAGTATCCGCGTACCCGAGAAGCGCGCGGAATGATCAGGTCGGCAGCTCCGCCGCTAAGGGGCGGTGCGTCTGAATATTTGAGTGAGCGGGAGATTTACCGTGAGTGGAAAGATCAGCAAGGCCTGGCTGGCGACAGCCGGGGTCGTGGTATTGGCCGGCGCCATCGGCGTGGGCTGGTGGATGGGCAAGGAGCGTCAGCCCGCCAACCCGGCGCCAGCCGTCGTGTCGCAGCCTGCGGCTCCGACGGGTGGCGACGCCAAACCGGCGTTGCCCGCCAGCGCGGTGGTCGGCGCGGCCGATCCCTTCGCGGCGCTTTCCTGCCAGCCGCGCCAGTACAACGATACCTTGGCGCTCGCGGTGACTTTCACTCAGCCGGTGGACGCCAAGTCCAACCTGGACAGCTTTCTGCAGGTGACCGACACGGGCACGGCTAGCGACCAGGACCATGAATCGTCCGCCACCAGCGGCGATCAGCCTGCCTCGGTACGGCCGGGCGACTCGGCGCCCAAAGGCAAGATCCTGAAGGGCAGTTGGGTGGTCGGCGACAACCCCCGCATGGTCTATTTCCCCTACGTGCAGCCGCAGCGTTCCTACGCGATCTCGGTGCGCGCCGGGCTGCCCGGCGCGGGCGCAGGGGTCAAGCTGGCGGAAGCCTCGAATTGCGAGGTGAGCACGCAGGCCATGCCGCCTTCGTTCTATTTCGCTAGCCGCGGCGTGGTGCTGCCGGCCGGCCAGAACGGCGGTCTGCCCGTGGCCACGGTGAACGTGTCCGAAGTGGACGTGCAATTCCTGCGCGTGTCGCCGGAGCGCGTGCCCGAACTGTTCGACACCGTGCTGGGCATTGGCCGCAATACCGGCGCCTCCGCCGATGAGGAAGACGATGGCGGCAACGAAGAGGACAGCTGGCGCTATTCCGACAACCGCAGCCTGAAAGGCTCGGTCAGCAACTGGGACCTGGACCGCCTGAACTCGCTGACGACCAGCGTCTATCAAGGCCGTTTCGTTACCGACGACAAGCCCAACCGCCGCCATGTCACCTTCCTGCCGGTCGAAGGCATCAAGGAACTGCAAGAGCCCGGTATCTATGTCGCGGTGATGAGCCAGCCCGGCCGTTTCCGTTACGAATACCAGGTGACGTATTTCTACGTCAGCGACATCGGCCTGCACGCGCGCCGCTACAGCGACCGCATCGAAGCCTATTCCGTGTCCCTGAAGAGCGGCACCGCCATCTCGGGCGCCGTGTTCGAACTGGTGGACGGCGCCGGCAAGTCGCTGGCCAAGGCCGCCGCCGATGGCCAGGGCCATGTGCGCTTTGATGGCAGCTTCGCCAATGCGCGCGTCATCCGCGCCTCGCGCGACAAGGAAATGACGGTGCTGGCCCTGGGCGAGCCCGCCCTGGACCTGTCGGAATTCGACACCGGCGGCCACGTTTCGCGCCCCAACAACTTGTTCGTCTACGCCGGCCGCAATCTGTACCGCCCCGGCGAAACCTTCAACGTGTCGGTCCTGCCGCGCGATCTGGACGGCCGCATGCTGGCGCCGTCGCCCCTGACCGCCACCATCAAGCGTCCCGACGGCCGCACGGTGCTGACCACCCTGTGGCAGCCCAAGAAAGATCTGCCCGGCTACATCGAACGCAGCATCGATCTGCCGCTGGACGCGCAAACCGGTACCTGGATGCTCGAACTGCGCGTGGACCCCGCGTCGCGCGCGCCGGACGCGTCCTGGAAGTTCCAGGTCGAGGAGTTCCTGCCCGAACGTATGAAGATGGCGCTGACCTCCGACCAGGAGGTGCTGTCGCCGGAGGAAACGCTGACCATCGACGTGCAGGGCGACTATCTCTACGGCGCGCCCGCCGCCGGCAACCGCCTGCTGTCCAGCTTCCAGGTCAAGCGCGACCGTTTTGCGCTGCCCCAGCAATGGCCCGGCTTTATCTTCGGCGACGTGGCCGACGATAGCCGCCGCCATTTCGAGGAATTGCCCGAAGCGGCCCTGGACGACAAGGGCCATGGCCAGCTTGAGGTCGACCCGCGCACCGGCGGCACGCGTTCGCCGATGAAGGTTCGCGTATCGGCCAGCCTGCTCGAATCGGGCGGCCGTCCGGTGGTGCGCTCGATCGAGCGCAGCGTCTGGCCCGCCGACCGCCTGATCGCCGTGCGTCCGCAGTTCGACGGCGACGTCGCCCGCGAAGGCGCGCCTGCCAGTTTTGAAGTGCTGCGCGTGGACGCGCAGGGCAAGATCGCGCCGCTGGCGCAGGCGCAGATGCGCCTGTACCGCGAAGAGCGCCAGTACTACTGGCGTTTCGACGACCAGCGCGGCTGGAACAGCGGCTACACCGAAACCGACGAATTGCTGGATTCGCGCGAGATCGCGCTGAATGACCGCGCCCAGTTGACCGTCCCTGTGAAGTGGGGCCGCTACCGCCTGGAGATCGCCGATCCTGAAACCGGCCAGACCCTGCGTTACCGCTTCTACGCCGGCTGGAACGCGCAGGACGCCGACTCCATGGGCAACCGTCCCGACCGCGTGCAGATGAAGCTCGAGGGTGTTCCGGCCAAGCCGGGCGACACGGTCAAGCTGACCCTGACGCCGCCGCATGACGGCCAGGCGCTCATCACTGTCGAAGGCGACCGCATGCTGTGGTCCACCTGGGTGGCCGTGAAAGCGACGGGCACGCAGGTCGAGATTCCGGTCGACAAGAGCTGGAAGCGCCACGACCTGTACATCGCCGCCGCCGTGTTCCGTCCCGGCAGCGAGGGCGACCGCGTGACCCCGGCGCGTGCGCTGGGCCTGACCTTCCTGCCGATCGCCAGCGGCGACCGCAAGCTGGACGTCAAGCTGACCGCGCCGCCCAAGGCGGTGCCCGAAACCAAGGCGACCGTGCGCGTCAAGGTCGACGGCGCCCAGGGCAAGCAGGCCACCGTGACCCTGTCGGCGGTGGACGTGGGCATCCTCAACATCAACCAGTACAAGACGCCCGATCCGCTGGACTACTTCTTCGGCAAGCACCGCTACGCGCCCGAACTGCTGGACATGTACGGCAAGCTGATCGAGAAGATGGACGGCACCAAGGGCAAGCTGAAGTGGGGCGGCGACGCCGCCATGCGCGGCGACAGCAAGAGCCTGCCGAAGAAGGTCAAGCTGGTGGACCTGTTCTCCGGTCCGGTCACGCTGAATGAGCAAGGCGAGGCGGATATTCCGCTGGATCTGCCCGACTTCAACGGCACGCTGCGCCTGATGGCCGTGGCCTTCACGCCGGACAACTACGGCAGCACCGACACCGAAATGGTGGTGGCGGCGCCCATCGTGGCGGAGCTGAACACGCCGCGCTTCATCACGCCGGGCGACCAGGCCGCGATCGCGCTGGACCTGACCAACATGAGCGGCGCTGAGCAGAAGGTGACGGTCAAGCTGGAAGCGCTGGATCCGTTGGGCATCGTCGACGGCGTCAAGACCGTGACCTTGAAGGACAAGCAGCGCACCACGCTGCGCTTCACCGCCACGACTACCGGTTCGTACGGCCTGGGCCTGATGCGCCTGACCGTCGACGGGCAGGGCGGTGGCAAGCCCGTGCACATCGTGCGCGAATCCGTGCTGCAGGTGCAACCGGCCTACGCGGCCGAGCGCCAGGTACGCCGCTTGCGTGTGGGTCCGGGCGAAGCCAACGCGCCGCAGGCGTCGTGGGTGGCTTCCTACTACCCGGATTCGACCACGGTCAGCATGACGGTCTCGAACCGTCCGCCGATCAACGTCAACCGCCTGGTCGAAGGGCTGCTCAACTACCCTTATGGCTGCACCGAGCAGACCATCAGCGCGACCCTGCCGTGGGTCATGCTGGATGAGGAAGCGGCCAAGCAGTTCGGCCTCAAGCCGCGCACCAAGGCCGAGCGCGACGCCAAGGTGGCCGGCGCGATCGGCCGCCTGGCCGGCATGCGCAACGCCGTCGGTTCCTACAACCTGTGGAGCAGCTCGTCCTCGCGCGACGTGTGGCTGACGGCCTATGCCGTCGGCTTCCTGCAGGACGCCCGCGACAACGGTTTCGAGGTGCCCGAGGCATCGTTGGACCGTTCGCGCCAGTGGCTGCTGGAGCAGGTGCAGCAGAGCTCCGGCGCGTTCGGCACCTGGTCGGCCAACCTGAAGCGCAACCTCGAGTCCGGACGCTACGACGCCAACGACGCCAGCATCCTGCGGGAAGACCACCGCCGCTTCGCCGGCCTGGCCACTGCCGCCTTGGCGCTGGCGCGCGACAAGAAGGCGCCGCTGTCTACGGTGCGCCAGCTGTACGACAACTACCAGGAGCGCGCACGCTCGCCGCTGCCGCTGATTCAGCTGGCAGCCGCGTTCAAGCTGATGGGCGACGAAGGGCGCATGAAGAGCGCGCTCGACCAGGCCATGGCGCGCGAGTACGGACTCAACGCGCGCCGCAACTCCGGCTATTACGACGACTGGCTGGGCGACTACGGCAGCAGCGTGCGCGATTACGCGCTGGCCTATGCGATCGCCAACAAGTATGAGCTGCGCCATGAGCGCCTGGAAAACCTGCTGACGCAGTTGGCCAGCCGCCTGGGCAACCGCTCATACCTGTCGACGCAAGAGCAGATGGCCCTGTTGTTGACGGCCCGCGCACTGGGCGGCGACAAGTCCACGCCCTGGTCGGCCACGCTGACCGTCAACGGCGTCAGCAAGCCGCTGGTTGGCGGCAAGAGCGACCAGAGCGTGTCGCTGTCGGCGGCCGATCTGGCGGGCACGCAACTGCTGAACACCGGCAGCCAGGCCCTGTTCGTCGAATACGACATCCAGGGCAGCCCGACCGCCACGCCCGCGCCGCGCAACGACATCATCCAGCTCAAGCGCGGCTGGTACCGTCCGGACGGCCGTCCGTGGGATGGCGGCAGTCTGCAGACCGGCGACATGCTGGTGGTGTGGGTGCAGGCCAGCGCCAACCAGAACATTCCGGATGGCTTGTTGGTGGATCGCGTGCCGGCGGGTTTTGAAGTCGAAAACCTGAACCTGTCGCAAAGCCCCGAGATGCAGGAATGGACCATAGGCGGGCGCCGCGTGGCCGAAGCCATGTCCGATCCCAACATCAAGCACCGCGAATTCCGCGACGACCGTTATGTGGCCGCGGTGTCGCTGGGACGCGGCAAGGTGGACGTGTTCTATCTGGTGCGCGTCGTGACGCCGGGCCGCTACGCGGTGCCGTCGACGGTGGCCGAGGACATGTACCGGCCTGAAATCCGGGGCGTAGGCGAGCAATGGAGCACGGTAGAGATCCGCGACCGCGGCGCCAAGCGTCCTTGAACCCCGCCGCCACCCCCGTGGCGGGCGCCTCGCGCGCCCGCCGCTGGCGGCGGCGCGGAATCTTCGCGGCCAGCGCGTTGTTTGCGCTGGCCGCGTCGTTATTCACGCTCGACCGCCTTTATCCCTTGCCGGCCGTGGATTCGGGCGGCGCGGCGGTCGTCGTGGCCGCCGACGGCACGCCGCTGCGCAACTATCCCAGCCGCGACGGCATGTGGCGCTATCCGGTCAAGCCCGACCAGGTGTCCGAGCGCTACCTGGAAACGCTGCTGACCTACGAGGACCGCTGGTTCTACTGGCACCCGGGCGTCAATCCGGTGGCAATGGCGCGCGCCGGCTGGCAGTGGGCCACCAACCGCCGCATCGTCTCGGGCGGCTCCACCCTGACCATGCAAGTCGCCCGGCTGATCGATCCGGAATTGGCCGGCAAGCCTTCGCGTTCCATGTCGGCCAAGCTGCGGCAAGCCTGGCGCGCGATCCAGCTGGAAATGCACTACAGCAAGGACGAGATCCTGTCGCTGTACCTGACCCACGCGCCCATGGGCGGCATCGTGGAGGGCGTGGAAATGGGCTCGCGCCTGTGGCTGGGCAAGCCGGCGCGCGACCTGAGCCCGGCCGAGGCGGCGATGTTGACCGCCTTGCCGCAAGCGCCATCGCGCCTGCGTCCCGACCGCCATCCGGAGGCCGCGCAGGCCGCGCGCGACAAGGTGCTGGACCGCATGGTCGAGCTAGGCCGCTGGACTCCCGCCGAGGTGGCCGACGCCAAGATCGAGAACGTGGTCGCGCCGCCGCTGCGGGCGCGCTGGCTGGCGCCCCTGGCCGCGCAGCGCCTGCTGCAGGAGGCGGGCAGTCAGCGCAGCGCCGGCCGGCGCCCCGGCGAGCGGCCCGCGGTGGTCACGTCCACCCTGGACGCGGATATGCAGGCCGCGGTGGAGCGCATGCTGCAGGACCGGGTGGACGGCTTGCCGCCCAAGGTGTCCATGGCCGTGTTGGTGATGGACAACGATACGCTGGAGGTCAAGGCCTACGCGGGATCCGCGGATTTTTCGGACGATAGCCGCGCTGCCCACGTGGACATGGTGCGCGGCGTGCGTTCGCCGGGCTCCACCCTCAAGCCCTTCCTGTATGCCCAGGCGCTCGACGAGGGCCTGATCCACTCCGAAAGTTTGCTGATGGATGCGCCGATGTCGTTTGGCGGCTACGCGCCCGGCAATTTCCAGGCTGCGTTTGCCGGCCCGATCAGCGTGGCGCAGGCCCTGCAGCGCTCGCTCAACGTCCCGGCGGTGGACCTGCTGGACCGGGTCGGGCCCAGCAGTTTCGCCTCGGTCATGCTGGCCGGCGGGGTGCGGTTACGTTTGCCTGCGGGCGCCGAACCGAATTTGAGCTTGATTTTGGGCGGGGGCGGCACCACATTGGAAGAACTGGTGGGCGCTTACCGGGCCTTGGCCCGCGGCGGCGTCTCCGGGCGGCCCCGCCTGCGGCCGGAGCAGGCGAAGGTCGAGTCCCGTATGATGAGCCCTGGAGCGGCCTGGATCGTCCGCGACATCCTGGAGAGCGGCGGCCATCCCGACCGGCCGTTCTATCAGTCGGGCAGTCCGGCGCGGCAACTGGCCTGGAAAACCGGGACAAGTTTCGGATTCCGGGATGCTTGGGCCGTGGGAGTGACCGACAGGTGGACGATGGGCGTCTGGGTCGGCCGTCCGGACGGTACGCCCAACCCTGGATTTTTCGGGGCCAACGTGGCGGCGCCGCTACTGCAGGATATCGTGGCGGCCTTGCCCGAAGGCGCCCAGCAGGTCCGCGTCAGGCCCGAAACGGTGCAGGCTGCGGTGACTTGCTGGCCCTTGGGTTACAAGCTCGGCAGCGTGCCATCCGGCCTATGTCCGGAGCAGCGCGCGGCCTGGGTGCTGAATCAAACGGCGCCGCCGTCTTTTGCCGGCTACGCCGACGCTTCGCGCGGACCCTTGCGTCTGGGCGGGGTGGCCAGCGGTTCGGTGCTGCGGCCCGTGCCGGGCGGGCGCGAAGTGGCGCTGGATGTGGACGTGCAGGGAACAGAAGGCGAAGTATGGTGGATGCTGGACGGGCGCGTGGTTGGCCACGGCGCGTCGGGTCATCCGTTTAAATTAGTGCTGGCCATGGACGGCCGATATACGCTTACCGTCATGGATACGCAAGGCCGCCACGATAGAGTGGTTTTTGAAATCGCTGGTGTTACGCCATGATCGGCATAGAATATGAATCGTGTATTTGCCCGCTTCGATGCGTTACGGAGGAAGCGTGATTTCTCAAGAGCTTGAAGTCAGCCTGCATATGGCTTTCGTCGAGGCCCGTTCGGCCCGGCATGAATTTATTACCGTCGAGCATCTGCTGCTGGCGTTGCTCGACAACGCGTCGGCCGTTGAAGTGCTGCGCGCCTGCGCCGCCAATCTGGACGACCTGCGCCGCAACCTGCGCCAATTCGTCTCGGAGAACACCCCGGTGATCCCGAGCGGCGCGGAGGTCGACACGCAGCCCACGCTGGGTTTCCAGCGGGTGATCCAGCGCGCCATCATGCACGTATCGGCGGGCGGCACCGGCAAGAAGCCGGTCACCGGCGCCAACGTGCTCGTGGCCATTTTTGGCGAAAAGGATTCGCATGCCGTGTACTACCTGCAACAGCAGGGCGTGACGCGGCTGGACGTCGTCAATTTTCTGTCGCATGGCATTACCAAACAGCCCCAGGTGGAGTCCGCCGCCGTGCAGAAAGAGCAGCAGACCAATGGTGAAGAACAGGGCGAATCGCGTCAGTCCCCACTGGACCAGTACGCCACCGACCTGAACGCCGCCGCGCTGGCGGGCCGCATCGATCCCCTCATCGGACGCGAGCACGAAGTCGAGCGCGTGATCCAGGTGCTGTGCCGCCGCCGCAAGAACAACCCGCTGCTGGTTGGGGAGGCCGGCGTGGGCAAGACCGCGATCGCCGAAGGCCTGGCCTGGCGCATCACGCGCGGCGAAGTGCCCGAAATCCTGCAGGCCGCCCAGGTCTTTTCGCTGGACATGGGCGCCTTGCTGGCTGGCACCAAGTACCGCGGCGATTTCGAACAGCGCCTGAAGGGCGTGCTCAAGCAGATCCGCGGCAACCCCGACGCCATTCTGTTCATCGACGAAATCCATACGCTGATCGGCGCCGGTTCGGCTTCCGGCGGCACGCTGGACGCGTCCAACCTCTTGAAGCCGGCCTTGTCGTCCGGGCAGCTCAAGTGCATCGGCGCCACCACCTACACCGAGTACCGCGGCGTCTTTGAAAAAGACCATGCGCTGTCGCGCCGTTTCCAGAAGATCGACGTGGCCGAACCCAGCGTCGAGCAGACCGTGCAGATCCTGCGCGGCCTGAAGAGCCGCTTCGAGGAGCACCACAGCGTGCGCTACTCGGCTGCCGCCCTGTCGGCCGCCGCCGAATTGTCGGCGCGCTTCATCAATGACCGCCATCTGCCGGACAAGGCCATCGACGTGATCGACGAGGCCGGCGCTGCGCAGCGCCTGCTGCCGCGCTCGCGCCAGAAGAAGGTGATCGGCAAGGTGGACATCGAGAACATCGTGTCCAAGATCGCGCGTATTCCGCCGCAGTCCGTCTCCAACGATGACCGCAGCAAGCTGGCGACGCTGGACCGCGACCTGAAGACCGTGGTGTTCGGCCAGGACAACGCCATCGAGGCCCTGTCCGCCGCCATCAAGATGGCGCGTTCGGGCCTGGGCAAGCCGGAAAAGCCGATCGGCGCCTTCCTGTTCTCCGGCCCCACCGGCGTGGGCAAGACCGAGGTCGCCCGCCAACTGGCGTTCACGCTGGGCGTGGAGCTGCTGCGTTTCGACATGTCGGAATACATGGAACGGCACGCGGTGTCGCGCCTGATCGGCGCGCCTCCGGGCTATGTCGGTTTCGACCAGGGCGGTCTGCTGACCGAGGCCATCACCAAGCAGCCGCATTGCGTGCTGCTGCTCGATGAAATCGAAAAGGCGCACCCGGATGTGTTCAACATCCTGCTGCAGGTCATGGACCACGGCACGCTGACCGACAACAACGGCCGCAAGGCGGACTTCCGCAACGTCATCGTCATCATGACGACCAATGCGGGCGCCGAAACCTTGAACCGTCCGTCCATCGGTTTCGCGAATTCGCGCGTGGTGGGCGACGAAATGGCGGAAATCCGCCGCATGTTCACGCCCGAGTTCCGCAACCGCCTGGACGCGATCATTCCGTTCGCGCCGCTGGACCGCGAAATCATCCTGCGCGTGGTGGACAAGTTCCTCATGCAGCTGGAAGACCAGTTGCACGAGCGCCGCGTGGAAGCGATCTTCACCACCACGCTGCGTGAACATCTCGCCAAGGAAGGGTTCGATCCGCTGATGGGCGCACGCCCCATGCAGCGCCTCATTCAGGACACCATCCGGCGCGCGCTGGCCGACGAGCTGCTGTTCGGCAAGCTGGTCGACGGCGGCACGGTTACGGTGGACCTGGACGAGGAAGGCAAGGTCAAGTTGGACTTCGACGATAGCGGCAAGCCGCCCTCGTCGGATGCGCCTGACAAACAGGAAGTCGAACTGGTCGATTAGGCGACTCAATGACCGCGGACCGCCAGCCGCTGATCGAGTGCGAACACTGCGCAAGCATCTATCGCCGGCATCAGCTTGAACCTGGAGAGACCGCCAATTGCGCCCGCTGCGGTGCCACCTTGTGGCGCTACAGCGGGCTTACTTTGTCCAATTGGCTAGCGCTCGCCATTTCCGCCCTCATCGTGTTCGGGGTGGCCAATGCCTATCCCGTCGCGTCCATGGCCGTGCAGGGCATGGTGCAGCAAGCCTCCTTGCTGGACGCCATTTCTATCACCTGGCGGCAGGACCACTGGGTGGTTGCCATCATGACGGGCTTGGCGGGTTTCGTGCTGCCCTTGCTGCAGCTGAGCGTCCTGCTGTGGGTGTTGGGGCCGCTCTCGCGCGGCCGCGAGCCCGCGGGTTTTCGCACTGCGATGCGGCTGTTGGGCGCGCTGCGGCCCTGGTGCATGATTCCGGTGTTTCTGCTGGGTGTGCTGGTGGCGGTGGTCAAGCTGGCTGGCATGGCGGCGGTGGCGCCGGGCATAGGCCTGGGCGCGTTCGGCCTTCTGACCATTCTATTGACGATGCTGGGGCGCCTGTCGCCCCACGTGCTGTGGCGTTATGCCGAGAGCGTGGGCGTGGTGCCCGTGCATGTGCCGCAAGCCGGGCCGGACAGCGTCCTGACCGGATGCCATGTATGCGGCCAGGTGCAGGCCGTGCCGCGGGCAGCCAATCCGGAAGAAGAACACCACTGCGTGCGTTGCGAGGCGCAGGTGCACTACCGCAAGCCGGACCACCTGGCGCGCACCTGGGCGCTGCTGCTGGCGGCCGTGGTGTTTTACATTCCCGCCAACGTGCTGCCGGTGATGCAGGTCCGTTCCGTGCTGGGCGACAGTGCCCACACCATCCTGGGCGGCGTGGTCGAACTCTGGGAAATGGGTTCATGGGATATCGCGCTGATCGTCTTCATCGCCAGCGTGGCGGTGCCGCTGACCAAGCTGCTGGCGCTCATCCTGCTGCTGCTGACCGAGCAATGGCGCAGCACCACCAATCTGCGTCCGCGCACACGCTTGTATCAAATGGTCGAGTTCATCGGCCAATGGTCGATGCTGGACGTTTTTGTCGTTATATTGCTGGCGGCCCTGGCCGATTTCCAGGGCTTGATGGAGATCAGCGCTGGTGCGGGCGCGGCGGCCTTTGGCGTGGTCGTGATCCTGACCATGCTGTCCGCCATGAGCTTCGACCTGCGCCGCAGCTGGGACCTTGAAGATCAAAGTGAAATAGAATCGCCACCGGTGGAGGGCGGGCGCCAGGCGGCGTCCGTGGCCGGCAAGGAATTGGGCTAGGAAGCGCCGCGGCTTCCGCCCACGAACAAGGAATAGTAGATGTCCGAGCAAGCACCCGGATCCGGTGAAGAGAAGTTTGCCTCACCCGCGATCTCGCGCAAGGAGAAGAGCCGGATTTCATGGATCTGGCTGGTGCCCATCGTGGCGGCCCTGATGGGCCTGTCGCTGGTCGTGCGGACCTGGATGCAGGCGGGGCCTGACATCTCCATTTCATTCAACACGGCCGAAGGGCTGGAAGTCGGCAAGACCCAGCTGCGCTACAAGGACGTGAACATCGGCACGGTGCGGTCCATCGGCTTCAACGAAGACCGTACCAAGGTCGTGGTGCAGGCCGAACTGTCCAAGGATGTCTCGGACCTGGCGCGCGAAGGCACCAACTTCTGGGTGGTGCGCCCGCGCCTGGACGTGAGCGGCGTGTCCGGCCTGGGGACGCTGCTGTCTGGCGCCTATATCGGCGTGGACGCGGTCGAAGGCAAGGACAGTTCCAAGAAGGCCACCAAGCTGCAGTTCGAGGGCCTGGAAGTCCCGCCAGCGGTCACGCACGACCGCGCCGGCAAGCGCTTCAAGCTCAAGGCGTCCGACCTGGGGTCCCTGGACATCGGCTCGCCCGTGTATTTCCGCCGCATCAACGTCGGCCGCGTGATCGGCTACGCGCTCGACGAGACCGGCAAGGCCGTGAACGTCGAGGTGTTCGTGGACGCGCCCAACGACAAGTTCGTGACCCAGGGCACGCGCTTCTGGAACGCCAGCGGCGTGGATTTCAGCGTCAATGCCGATGGCCTCAAGGTACGCACGCAATCGCTGGTATCGATGGCGGTGGGCGGCGTCGCGTTTGAACCGGTCATCAGCGCGCGCGACGCCGGCAAGCCGGCGCAAGCCGATGCCCAGTTCGACCTGTACCCGACCGAGACGGCCGCCAAGGCCAATCCGGACGGCGAGGCTTTCCCGATCCGGATGCGTTTCGATCAGTCGATCCGCGGCCTGACGGTGGGCGCGCCGATCGACTTCAGCGGCATCACGCTGGGCAACGTGACGCAGATCAACATGGATTTCGATCCGATCGCCAAGCGCTTCTACTCGCTGGTGGATGCCACCCTGTATCCGGAGCGCCTGGGCCGCGTGTTCGACGAAGTGCGCGAGCGCGCCGTGAAGGACGGCGACGCCGCGGGCAACCGCTTGCTGGGAGGCATGATCAAGCATGGCCTGCGCGCGCAGTTGCGCACCGCCAATCTGCTGACCGGCCAGCTGTACGTGGCGCTGGACGACTTCCCGAACGCCAAGCCGGTCGAATTCAAGCTGTCGGACCCGGCCATGATCCCGACGGTGCCTGGCAACCTGGATCAGCTCCAGCAGCAGATCAGCAACATCGTCGCCAAGATCGAGAAGATCCCGTTCGATAAGATCGGCGAAGACTTGCGCACCACGCTGGCCAGCACCTCCAAGCTGATGAACCGCCTGGACAAGCAGGTCGCGCCCGAAGCGCAGAACATGCTCAAGCAGGCCAAGGAATCGATGGCGCACGTCAACGCGCTGCTGGCCTCCGACGCTTCCTTGCCGGTCAATACGGAAAAGGCGATGCAGGAACTGGGCCGCGCGGCTCGTTCGCTGCGCGCCCTGGCCGACTTCCTGCAAGCCAACCCCGAGGCCTTGTTGCGCGGCCGCGGCCCAGACCCGATCCCCGGCGCCGGTCCTGTCAGGAACTGAAACCCATGAATAGACGCCCATTCTCCCGCGCCGGTCAGGCGCACCCCAGTTCCGGGCAGCCCCGGTCCGCAGGCAGGTTGACGCCGCGTTTGCGTCCTGTCCTGTCCTTGCTGGCATTGACCGCCGCGCTGGCCGGCTGCGGTTCCTCGGCGCCCGTGCAGTACCACACCTTGCAGGTGCCGGCAGCGCAGGCCCCGGGGGCTGGGGTGGCGCCGGCCAACTTCTTGATCGAAGTGCAGCCGGTCAACATTTCGACGCAGGCGGATCAGCCGCAACTGATGGTCCGCACCGGCGAGGGCAGCCTGGCCGCGCTCTACTCCGAGCGCTGGAGCTCGCCATTGGGCGACGAACTGCGGGGCGCGCTGTCGGACGCGCTGAAGCGCGAGCTTGGCGCGCTGGACGTGCAACTGGTCAAGCCGGGGCCGGGCGCCGCGGTCTGGCGCGTGCAGACCGATGTGCAGCGTTTCGAGCTGGAATCGGGCCGCATGGCCCAGCTGGATGCGACCTGGCGCGTGCGGCCGGTCAATATGAAGGGTTCCGGCCTGTTGTGCCGCAGCGTGGTCACGGAACCGGTGACGGAAGAGGGCGTGCCCGCGCTGATCGCCGCGCAGCAGCGCGCCGTGGTCAGCCTGGCCGGCGCCATGGCCTCGGCCATCCGCGGGCAGACCCCGGCGGGATCGGCTTCGGTCCAGATGCTGGGTTGCGCGGCGCTCAAGGACTGAGGGCCGCGCGCAGGAGAACGGGCTGGCGCAAGCGCTGCACGCGCCAGCCAAAAATTCCGCTTTATCTCAATTGGTTAACCTAGGGTTAACCATAGTGCAAACCAAGTTGCAACCTGTCTAGCATACGGTCCTACCCATACCGGGTCCCGCTAGGGCCTGGTATCACCTTTGCCATGCGACAGGAAGCAATCTCTTATGGCCAGCACGACCCTAGGCGTTAAAGTCGACGACGCGCTCCGCGACCGGCTGAAGGCCGCCGCGCAAAAACTCAACTGCACGCCGCATTGGCTGCACAAGCAGGCGATCCTTTCCTACCTGGACAAGATCGAGCGCGGCCACCTGCCCGCCGAGATGTCCCACCTGGGCATGGACGCGGGCGGCGAGGACGAAGCGGGTGAGGGCCATGCGGCGCCCACCCCACCGTTCTACGAGTTCGGTCAGGACGTGCAACCGCAGTCGGTGCTGCGCGCGGCCATCACCGCCGCCTACCGGCGTCCCGAGCCCGAGTGCGTGCCGCTACTGCTGGGCCAGGCCCGCATGCCCAATCTGGAAAAGATCCATGCCATGGCCGCCGACCTGGTCAAGAAGCTGCGCGGCAAGCGCAGCGGCGGCGGGGTGGAAGGGCTGATCCAGGAGTTTTCGCTGTCCAGCCAGGAAGGCGTGGCGCTGATGTGCCTGGCCGAAGCGCTGCTGCGCATTCCCGACCGCGCCACGCGCGACGCGCTGATCCGCGACAAGGTTGCCCGCGGCGACTGGAAGTCGCACATGGGCGGCTCGCAATCGCTGTTCGTCAACGCCGCCACCTGGGGGCTGATGATCACGGGCAAGCTGGTGGCCGTGAGCAGCGAACAGTCGCTGTCCAAGGCGCTGACCCGCCTGATCGGCAAGGGCGGCGAACCGCTGGTGCGCAAGGGCGTGAACATGGCCATGCGCATGATGGGCGAGCAGTTCGTGTCGGGCCAGACCATCTCCGAAGCGCTGGCCAACAACCGCAAGATGGAAGCCCGCGGCTTCCGCTATTCCTACGACATGCTGGGCGAGGCCGCCACCACGGCCGAGGACGCGGACCGTTATTACGCCTCGTACGAACAGGCCATCCATGCCATCGGCAAGGCTGCCGCCGGCCGCGGCATCTATGAAGGTCCGGGCATCTCGATCAAGCTGTCGGCGCTGCACCCGCGCTATTCGCGCGGCCAGCGTGAACGCGTGATGGCCGAGCTGCTGCCGCGCGTGAAGGCGCTGACCGTGCTGGCGCGCAGCTACGACATCGGCTTGAACATCGACGCGGAGGAAGCGGACCGCCTGGAAATTTCCCTGGACCTGCTGGAGGCACTCTGTTTCGAGCCCGAGCTGGACGGCTGGAACGGCATCGGGTTTGTCATCCAGGCCTACCAGAAGCGGGCGCCCTTCGTGATCGACTACGTGATCGACCTGGCCCGCCGCAGCCGCCACCGCGTGATGGTGCGACTGGTCAAGGGCGCCTATTGGGACAGCGAGATCAAGCGCGCCCAGGTCGACGGCCTGGAGGGCTATCCGGTCTATACCCGCAAGCTCTACACGGACGTGGCTTACCTGGCCTGCGCCCGCAAGCTGTTGGGCGCGCCCGAGGCGGTGTACCCGCAATTCGCCACGCACAATGCCTACACCCTGGCCGCGGTCTATCAACTGGCCGGCCAGAACTACTACCCGGGCCAGTACGAGTTCCAGTGTCTGCACGGCATGGGTGAACCTCTGTATGACGAAGTCGTGGGTCCGCTGTCCCAGGGCAAGCTGAACCGTCCCTGCCGCATCTACGCGCCGGTCGGCACCCATGAAACCTTGCTGGCCTACCTGGTGCGGCGCCTGCTGGAAAACGGCGCCAACACCTCGTTCGTGAACCTGATTGGCGACGAGAGCATTCCGGTCGAGCACCTGGTGGCCGACCCCGTTGAGGCCGCCGCGCGCATCGTGCCGCTGGGCGCGCCGCACGAGAAGATCCCGCTGCCGCGCGAACTCTATGGCGATCTGCAAGAGGGCGCCCGCGCCAACTCGGCCGGCCTGGACTTGAGCAACGAGCATCGCCTGGGTTCGCTGTCAGCGGCCCTGCTGGCCAGCGCCGGCATGCCGTGGCGCGCCGGGCCCATGCTGGGCGAGGGCGACGAAGCCTGGGATGTTTCCCGCGCCATGGAAGTTCGCAACCCGGCCAATCTGCGCGATGTGGTGGGCCATGTGGTCGAGGCGCAGACGGACGAGGCCGAGGCCGCGCTGCGCGCCGCCGCCAACGCCGCTCCGATCTGGCAATCCACGCCGGTGGCCGAACGCGCCCAGTGCCTGCGCCGCGCCGCGCAATTGCTGGAAGAGCAGATGCAGACCCTGCTGGGCCTGATCGTGCGCGAGGCCGGCAAATCGCTGCCTAACGCCATCGCCGAAGTGCGCGAGGCGGTCGACTTCCTGCGCTACTACGCGGACCAGGCCGAAACCGAATTCAGCAACGACACGCACCGCCCGCTGGGCACCGTGCTGTGCATCAGCCCGTGGAATTTCCCGCTGGCCATCTTCACCGGCCAGATCGCGGCGGCGCTGGCCGCGGGCAACACGGTGCTGGCCAAGCCGGCCGAACAGACGCCGCTGATTGCCGCGCAAGCCGTGGCCATCCTGCGGGCGGCAGGCGTGCCCGCAGGCGCCGTGCAGCTGCTGCCGGGCCGCGGCGAAACCGTGGGCGCCCAGCTGGTTGCCAATCCGGGCGTGCGCGGCGTGATGTTCACCGGCTCCACCGACGTCGCGCGCATCATCGCACGCACGCTGGCGGACCGCCTGGACGACCACGGCCACACCATTCCGCTGATCGCCGAAACCGGCGGCCAGAACGCCATGGTGGTGGATTCCTCGGCGCTGTCCGAGCAGGTCGTGTTCGACGTGCTGACCTCGGCTTTCGATTCGGCCGGCCAGCGGTGTTCGGCGCTGCGCGTGCTGTGCGTGCAGGAAGACAATGCCGAGCATGTGCTGACCATGCTGCGCGGCGCGATGCGCGAACTGAGCGTGGGCAATCCCGACCGCTTGTCGGTAGACGTGGGTCCCGTGATCGACACCGAAGCGCGCAACGGCATCCAGCGGCACATCGAAACGATGCGCACCGCGGGTCATCGCGTGGATCAGGTCGAGCTCAACGGCGAATGCCGCCACGGCACCTTCGTGCCGCCGACCATCATCGAAATCGACAACGTCAGCGAACTGACGCGCGAAGTGTTCGGCCCGGTGCTGCACGTGGTGCGCTACAAGCGCGACGAACTGGATGCCTTGCTGGACGCCATCAACGGCACCGGCTACGGCCTGACCTTCGGCGTGCATACCCGCATCGACGAAACCATTGCGCACGTGACCGGCCAGGTCCATGCGGGCAACGTCTACGTCAACCGCAATATCGTGGGCGCGGTGGTGGGCGTGCAGCCCTTCGGTGGTGAATGCCTGTCCGGCACCGGCCCCAAGGCCGGCGGTCCGCTCTACATGTACCGGCTGCTGGGCACGCGCCCGGCGGGACTGCCGCCGGCGCTGGACGCGGCGGCGCCGCTGCCGCAGCGCATTGCGCTGCCGGGGCCGACCGGCGAGACCAACACCTATATGGTCGAGCCGCGCGGCGCGGTCTATTGCGTGGCTGCCACCGAGGCCGGCGCGCGGGCGCAGTGGTCGGTCGCCAAGCTCACCGGCAACCACGCCTGGTTCGCGGACACGCCTGCGGCGCAGGCGTTGCTGGCGTCGCTGGACGCCAGCCAGCAGGAGCAGGCGGGCATCCTGGCCGACGACGAGGTCGACCAGGCGGATTACCAGGCCGTGCTGTTTGAAGGCGATGGCGACGCGCTGCAGGCGCTGAACCAGCGCATCGCCCAGCGCCCGGGCGCCATCCTGTCGGTACATGGTCTGACTTCCGACGCGATCGCGGCCGGCGCGGGCTATGTGCCGGAGCGCCTGCTGACGGAGCGATCCATCAGCGTCAACACGGCGGCGGCGGGCGGTAACGCCAGCCTGATGACCATAGGTTGAGGGCGACCGGGGGCAACCTTTGGGTATCCAAGGGTTATCTCCAATATCGGGCGGGGTTGCACTGGAAGCAAAATCCGGTCGCACCTCAAATTCGGAAGTCGCAACCCGGCTTCCGGATTTTGCAGAACATGCATGCGCAAGCTCCCGCTACATCGGGCTTGCAGTAGTGAAAAACCAAAGGCCTGGCTAAAAGCTCAGGTATAACAAGGTCTTAAGTCCGACACTCGGAGGATACCCATGAAGTTCCGCACCACTTTGAAGCTTCTCGCCGCCAGCATCGCCGCCGCCGGCATGGCCGCCTCCGCGCAGGCCGCCGACGTCAAGTTCGGTTTTGCCGCACCGCTTACCGGTCCGCAGTCGCACTATGGCGAGGACATGCAGAACGGCCTGAACCTGGCCCTGGAAGAAGCCAACAAGAAGGGCATCAAGGTCGACGGCGAAACCGCCAAGTTCGTGCTGGTGTCGCGCGACGACCAGGCCGATCCCCGCGTCGGCGTGCAGGTCGCCCAGCAACTGGTCGACCAGGACGTGGTCGGCATCCTGGGCCACTTCAACTCGGGCACGACCATCCCCGCTTCGCGCGTCTACCATGAAGCCGGTCTGCCCCAGATCGCCATGGCCACGTCGCCCGAATACACCAAGCAAGGCTACGAAACCACCTTCCGCATGATGACCAGCGATACCCAGCAGGGCGCCGCGGTCGGCAAGTTCATGGTGGAAAGCCTGAAGGCCAAGAAGGTTGCGATCATCGACGACCGCACCGCCTACGGCCAGGGCCTGGCCGACGAAGTCGAAAAGGCCGTCAAGGCCGCTGGCGGCCAGGTCGTGCGCCGCGAATACACCACCGACAAGGCCAACGACTTCACCGCCATCCTGACCAACATCAAGGGTTCCGCGCCCGACGCCATTTTCTACGGCGGCCTGGACGCGCAATCCGGTCCCATGAAGCGCCAACTGGCGACGCTGGGCCTGAAGGCGCCGCTGGTCTCGGGCGAAATGACCCGCAGCGACACCTTCATCAAGCTGGCTGGCGACGCCGCCGACGGCACCTACGCCTCGCTGGCCGGCGTGCCGCTGGACAAGATGGCGGCAGGCAAGGACTTCGAGCAGCGCTACCAGGCGCGCTTCAAGAAGGCCCCCGGCGTCTATGCGCCCTACGCCTATGACGGCGCCTGGAACATGATCGCCGCCATCGAGCAGGCCGGCTCGGCCAAGCCCGAGAAGTACCTGCCGGCCCTGGCCAAGCTGAACCGCAAGGGCGCAACCAGCGAGCACATTTCCTACGACGCCAAGGGCGACCTGAAGGAAATCTCGGTCACCATCTACGAAGTCAAGAACGGCAAGTGGGAGATGGTTGAAACGATGGTCAGCCAAGCCAACTAAGGCGGCTTGACCGGGGCGGAGAGGCGGCGCAGCTGCTTCCCGTCCGCATCGCAGCGTGCGCGCCGCCGGGCGCGCGCCATGCGCGGCGCCGTGGCAGGCCCCGAGGGCCGCCACCGCGCGATCCGCGCGATTTTTCCAGGCTTATTCCGCGGCCCCTATGGATATCTTCATTCAACAACTGATTAACGGCGTCACGCTAGGCAGCGTGTACGCCCTGGTCGCCCTGGGCTACACCATGGTGTACGGCATCATCGGGCTGATCAACTTCGCCCATGGCGACGTCGTCATGATAGGCGCGATGGCGGCGACGACCATCGCCATCTCGCTGGTGGGCGGCGATCCTTCGACCTCGGCCTTCGTGGTGCTGGGCGTCGGCCTGCTGGTGTCCGTGCCGCTGTGCATGGCCGTGGGCTGGACCGCCGAGCGCGTCGCCTACCGGCCGCTGCGCCGCGCGCCGCGCCTGGCTGCCCTGATCACCGCCATCGGCGTGTCCATCATCCTGCAGAACGTGGCCATGATGGGCTGGGGCCGCAACTATCTGAACTTCCCGCAAGTGCTGTCGCCGCAGGTGTTCGAGATTGCAGGCGCGCGCATGAGTTCGCTGCAGATCGCCATCGTGGTGATCGCGGCGCTGATCATGGGCGGGCTGCTGGCCGTGGTGCACAAGACCCGCCTGGGCACGGCGATGCGCGCCACCGCGCAGAACCGCGAAGTGGCCGGGCTGATGGGCGTGAACATCAACACCGTGATTTCGGCGGCGTTCCTGATCGGTTCGGCGCTGGCCGCCGTGGCCGGCATGATGGTCGCCACCTACTACGGCGTGTCGCAATACACCATGGGCTTCATGCTCGGCCTGAAGGCCTTCACGGCCGCGGTGCTGGGCGGCATCGGCAACCTGGTCGGCGCCATGGCGGGCGGCCTGTTGCTGGGCATCATCGAATCCTTGGGCGCGGGCTACATCGGCGACTTGACCGGCGGCTTCCTCGGCAGCCACTACCAGGACGTGTTCGCGTTCTTCGTGCTGGTGCTGGTGCTGATCTTCCGTCCGTCCGGCCTGCTGGGCGAACGCGTGGGAGACCGGGCATGAGCGCAAACCTGAAAAGCAGCGGGTTCTCCACCCGCAACCTGATCGGCATCGCGCTGATCGGCGTGGTGCTGGCGGTGCTGCCCTTTGTGATCGGCATGGCCGGCCAGAGCTGGGTGCGCATCCTGAATTTCGCCCTGCTGTACGTGATGCTGTCGCTGGGCCTGAACATCGTGGTGGGCTTCGCGGGGCTGCTGGACCTGGGCTACATCGCGTTCTACGCGGTGGGCGCCTATACCTGGGCGCTGCTGGCCTCGCCGCACTTCGGCCTGCACCTGCCGTTCTGGGCGATCCTGCCGATCGCGCTGGCGGTGGCCTGCCTGTTCGGCGTGCTGCTGGGGGCGCCCACGCTCAAGCTGCGAGGGGACTATCTGGCCATCGTCACCCTGGGTTTCGGGGAAATCATCCGCATCTTCCTGAACAACCTGAACGCGCCGGTCAACATCACCAACGGGCCGCAGGGCATCAACCGCATCGATACCTTCAAGGTGGGCGAGTTCGCCTTCGGCCGCACGGAAAGCCTGCTGGGCCTGCGCGTGACCGGGCCGGAAAAGTACTACTACCTGCTGCTGGCGATCACGCTGATCATCGTGGTGGTCTGCGTGCGCCTGCAGAATTCGCGCATCGGCCGCGCCTGGGAAGCGATCCGCGAAGACGAGATCGCGGCCAAGGCCATGGGCATCAATACCCGCAACATCAAGCTGCTGGCGTTCGCCATGGGCGCATCCTTCGGCGGCGTGGCGGGCGCCTTGTTCGCGTCGATGCAGGGCTTCGTCAGCCCGGAAAGCTTTTCGCTGATGGAATCCATCTCGATCCTGTGCATGGTGGTGCTGGGCGGCATGGGCCACATTCCGGGCGTGATCCTGGGGGCGTTGATCCTGGCCGCGTTGCCGGAATTCTTGCGCGCCGTAGTCGAGCCCGTGCAGCACATGCTGTTCGGCGCCGTGGTGCTGGACCCCGAAGGCATACGCATGCTGTTGTTCGGCCTGGCCATGGTCTGCGTGATGCTGTTCCGTCCGGCCGGCCTGTGGCCGTCGGCGGTGCGCAAGCGTGAACTGGCGACCAAGACCCAGGGAGGCGCGGCATGAGCAAACTGCTGCAAGCCCAGGGACTGGGCAAGCGCTTCGGCGGCCTGCAGGCGCTGTCGGACGTCAGCTTCGATATCGAGCAGGGCGAGATCTACGGCCTGATCGGCCCGAACGGCGCGGGCAAGACCACGCTGTTCAATGTGCTGACCGGCCTGTATATCCCGGAAGAGGGCAGCTGCACCTTCAATGGCGAGTCCATGTCCGGCAAGAAGCCGCATGAAGTCGCCTTTGCCGGACTGGCGCGCACCTTCCAGAACATCCGCCTGTTCGCCAACCTGAGCGCCATCGAAAACGTGATGATCGGCCGCCACATGCGCACCAAGTCCGGCGTGTTCGGCGCCGTGCTGCGTACGCGCGGCACGCGCGCCGAAGAGGCCGCGACGGAAGCGCGGGCGCAGGAATTGCTGGACTACGTCGGCATCGGCCACCGCGCCAACGACGTCGCCCGCTCGCTGCCTTACGGCGACCAGCGGCGCCTGGAGATCGCGCGGGCCCTGGCCACCGATCCCAAGCTGCTGGCGCTGGACGAACCGGCGGCCGGCATGAACGCGTCGGAAACCGTGGTGCTGCGCAAGCTGGTCGAAAAGATCCGCGCCGACGGCGTCACCGTGCTCTTGATCGAGCACGACATGAAGCTGGTCATGGGCCTGTGCGACCGCGTGCTGGTGCTGGAATACGGCAAGGTGTTGGCCATGGGCAAACCTGCCCAGGTGCAGCGCGACCCCAAGGTCATTGAAGCGTATCTGGGCGCCGGCGCTGCGCAGGATCCGCAGATTCATCAGGAGCGCCCGGCATGACGGCAGTATCCCAACCCCTACTGGAATTGCGGGGCCTGCAGGTTTCCTATGGCGGCATTCGCGCCGTGCGCGGCATCGACCTGCGCGTGGACCAAGGCGAGCTGGTTTGCCTGATCGGCGCCAACGGCGCCGGCAAGAGCACCACGCTGCGCGCCATCTGCGGACTGGTGCCGCTGGCGGGCGGCGAAGTGGTCTACGGCGGCCAGTCCGTCGGCGGCCAGAAATCGCATGAACTGGTGCGCCGCGGCTTGGTCATGGTGCCGGAAGGACGCGGCATCTTCGGCCAGCTCACGATCGAGGAAAACCTGGCGATGGGGGCCTACATCCGCCGCGACGCGGCCCAGATCCGCCAAGACACCGACCGCGTCTTCACCTTGTTCCCGCGCCTGGCCGAGCGTCGCAAGCAGGCGGCCGGCACCTTGTCGGGCGGCGAACAGCAAATGGTGGCGATGGGCCGCGCCATGATCGCGCGTCCCAAGCTGCTGCTGCTGGACGAGCCCTCGATGGGCCTGGCGCCGCTGATGGTGGAGAAGGTCTTCGAGGTGGTGCGCACCATCGCCAGCGAAGGCGTCACCATTCTGCTGATCGAGCAGAATGCACGCCTGGCGCTGGAAAACAGCCATCGCGGCTACGTGATGGAATCTGGTGAGATCATCCTGTCCGGTCCCGCAGGTGACATGCTGCACGATCCCAAGGTGCGCGCGGCTTATCTGGGCGAGTCTGAGTAGGGCGCGGCCAGGATCTTGGGGGCGGGCGGGGCAGGGCTTCGAGCTTGCGGACGTCAGGGTTCTTTAGCCGCCGAGGCCGCCCTGCGCCATTCCGATGCTCGCCCCAGTGGGGCTGCGCTTCGGATGGCTCCGGGCAGCCTCGGCTGGCAGTCGCCCAGTGCATTGGTTTCGGAATCCGTTCATGGGCAGATGCCTTGAGCCGGTGGCCGGGCGGAGGGATCCGAAGCGCAGCCCCACTGGGGCGAGCATCGGAATCCCGCAGTCCGGACGCCGGCGACTCAAGAACCCTACCTCACAAAATCGAAGTGCGGCCCGGATTTTCCTCATCCGGACGTCCTGGAACTCTCACGGATTTTTTTGACAGAACATAAATTTTTTTCTCTTTTCGCAGGCGAGAGTTTGCGAACATGCGTCTAGAGCTTTCAAGCCATAAGAACGCATCGGGAGACAAAAATGTTCTGTAAGCACGCCGCGCGCAAGCGCATCAACATCGTTGCGGCCGCCTTCGTCGCGGCCGCCGCGTTCGCCATTCCTGGCCATGCATCCGCGCAGGCTGCCGACAGCTATCCCAGCAAGCCCATCCGCCTGATCATTCCGTATCCGCCGGGAGGCGCGACCGACGTGATCGGGCGCATCGTGGGCCAGCGCCTGAGCGAAGAGATCGGCGGCCAGGTCGTGATCGAGAACCGGGGCGGAGCAGGCGGCAATATCGGAGCGGCCGAAGTGGCGCGCGCCCAGCCCGACGGCTATACCTTGCTGATGGGCGCGCTGACCTCGCATTCGGTCATGGCGACCTTGGAGAAGGACACCATCCCGTACGATCTGCGCAAGGACTTCGCGCCTGTCGGCGTGGTCGGCTTCGTGCCGCTGGTGGCCGTGGTCAATCCCAAGCTGCCGATCAAATCGCTGTCCGAGCTGGTGAGCTACGCGAAGGCGAATCCCGGCAAACTCAACTTCGCCTCGTCAGGCGCCGGCGCGCCCCAGCGCATGGCCATGGAACTGTTCAAGCAGATCGCGGGCGTCAAGATCGAGCACGTGGCCTACCGCGGCAGCGGCCCGGCGATGACGGACCTGGTCGGCGGCCAGGTCGAGACCATGACGGAGACGGTTCCCGCCGCGATCTCCTTCATCAAGTCCGGCCAGTTGCGTCCGCTGGCCGTGCTTACGCCCCAACGCGTCTCGATGCTGCCGGACATTCCCACCGCCGAGGAACAGGGTTTCAGCGGCTTTAACGTTAGTTCGCTCTTCGGCGTGATGGCGCCGGCGGGCACGCCGGCCCCCATCGTCGCCAAGCTCAACAAGGCGCTGACCACGGCGCTGGCCAAGGACGATGCCAAGGCCCAGCTGTTGCAGCAAGGCGTTTATGCCGACGCGCTCGATGTCGAAGCCTCCAAGGCACGCCTGAACGCGGAAATCGAACAGTGGGCCAAGGTCATCCGCGACGGCGGCATCACCGTAAATTAACTGGAAGCAGTTTGAACAAGATGAGCAAGAAGAATACCGGATCATCGCAGGACCAGGCCGGCGGCCTGCGCAAGGGTCTCACCAGCTATGGCGACAGCGGCTTCTCGCTGTTCCTGCGCAAGGCCTTCATCAAGGGCGCGGGCTATACGGACGGCGCGCTGGACCGGCCGGTGATCGGCATCGCCAACACCGGCAGCGCCTACAACCCCTGCCACGGCAATGCGCCGCAGCTGCTGGAGGCCGTCAAGCGCGGCATCATGTTCGCGGGCGGGCTGCCGATGGATTTCCCGACCATCTCCATCCACGAGAGCTTTTCCTTTCCCACCAGCATGTACCTGCGCAACCTCATGTCCATGGACACCGAGGAACTGATACGCGCGCAGCCCATGGACGCCGTGGTGCTCATCGGCGGATGCGACAAGACCGTGCCCGCCCAGCTCATGGGCGCCGCGTCGGCGGACATTCCGGCGATCCAGCTGGTGACCGGATCGATGCTGACGGGCTCGCACCGGTCCGAGCGGGTGGGGGCATGCACGGATTGCCGCAGGTACTGGGGCAAGTACCGCGCCGAGGAAATCGACGATCAGGAGATCGCCGACGTCAACAACCAGCTGGTTGCCAGCGTGGGCACCTGTTCGGTCATGGGCACGGCAAGCACCATGGCCTGTATCGCCGAAGCGCTGGGCATGACCGTGCCCGGCGGCGCCACGCCGCCTGCGGTCACGGCGGACCGGATGCGCATCGCCGAGCTCACCGGCGCGCAAGCGGTCGAAATCGCCAGACAACGCCTGTCCGTTTCCAAGATCCTGACCGCGGATTCCTTCGAGAACGCCATGCGCGTGCTGTTGGCCATCGGCGGGTCCACCAACGGCATCATCCATCTCACCGCCATCGCCGGCCGGCTGGGCCTGGACCTGGACTTGCAGGCGCTGGACCGCATGGGGCGCGAGACGCCCGTGCTGGTGGACCTGAAGCCGTCCGGCCAGCACTACATGGAAGACTTCCACAAGGCGGGCGGCATGGCCACGTTGCTGCGCGAACTCAAGCCGCTGTTGAAGCTGGACGCGCTGACCGTGACCGGCAGGACGCTGGGCGAGGAGATCGAGCGCTCGGGACCGGGCTTCGCGCAAAGCGTGGTCAGGACGCGGCAGAACCCGATCTATCCGCAGGGCGGCATTGCCGTGCTGTCCGGCAACCTGGCTCCCGAAGGCGCCATCATCAAGCAGTCGTCCGCCAATGCCGGGCTGATGGAGCATGAAGGGCGCGCGGTGGTGTTCGAGAACGCCGAGGACCTGGCGAGCCGCATCGATGCCGCCGATCTGGACGTCACGCCGCAGGACATCCTGGTGCTGAAGAACATTGGCCCCAAGGGCGCGCCCGGCATGCCGGAGGCGGGCTATATCCCGATCCCCAAGAAGCTGGCGTCGCAGGGCGTGAAGGACATCATCCGGATCTCGGACGGCCGCATGAGCGGCACCGCTTTCGGCACCATCGTGCTGCACGTCACGCCGGAAGCGGCCATAGGCGGACCGCTGGCCTATGTCAGGAACGGCGACCGCATACGCCTGAGCGTGAGCCAGCGGGAAATTTCGCTGCTGGTATCGGAAGAAGAACTGGAACGCCGCCGCCGCGAGCAGCCGGTCACGCCGCCCACGGCCGAGCGCGGCTACAAGAAGCTGTTCCTCGATACGGTGACCCAGGCTGACAAGGGCGTCGACTTCGACTTCCTGCGCGGCGTGCCGGGCAAGTCCAAGTAAGGCTACGGCTTTGCCCGGCGTTCTTCCATGTTGCCGAAGATGGTCCGGGCATCCTGGGAAATCGACGCGGCCATCTTGGCATGATGGCCGCGGGTGTTCCAGATCAGGCCGTTCCTGCGCACGGGCGCGCGGTTGGGCAACGGAATGCGCGCCACGTCGAGCGACTTCCACATGGAGGACCAGTCCGGAATCAGCGCCACGCCCAGGCCCTCGTGCACCAGGGCGACGATGGCGAGCAGGCCGTCGATCTCCAGGCGCTGCTTGGGCCAGATCTGGTGGTCGCGCAGATAGCGGTCGGCCAGTTGGCCGCCGTATATGTTCCGGTCATAGCGTATGAAGGGTTGGGTCGACAGCAATGCGTGGGCGTCCTGGTCCGCAAGATGGGACGGCGCCACCACGACCAGCGGTTCTTCCATGAACGGCTGCCACAGACAGCTCTTGGGCACGGCGAACTGGGGCTCCACCACGATGGCGGCGTCGAGTTCGCCGTTGACCACCTTGCCGCACAGGTCTATGGAACCGCCGGGGGTGACGAATACGGAGGCGTCGGGATGCCTGCGGTACAGGGACTTGAGAATGGGCGGCAGCACGTTCGTGAGCGCGGACACGAAACAGCCGATGCGGAACTCGCCCGGCTGGTCGCCGTCGATGGCCATGGCGCGCAGATCGCGGAGGTTGCGGATGGCCGCCTTGGTGCCTTCGAGGATGCGCATGCCGCTCTCGGTCGGCCTGACGGAACGCCCCGAGCGCTTTACCAGCGCCACGCCCAGATCCATTTCCAGCGCCTTGATGCGCGCGGCAATGGCAGCCGAGGTCAGATCGAGCTTGCGCGCGGCTTCGGCGAATGAACCGGCTTCGACGACCGCGACGAAGCTCTGCATGCACTTGATGTCCATGATGCGATGGGCTATTGCCCTGAAAGGAGAAACTTCAGATTGAAGATCGCACGAACTGCTACGAACCCGGCCGCGATGGTTGCAGGCTTATCGCGCCAATTCCCCGTATGTTATAGCGTCGAGGTTGAAATCCATGATGGAGCATGAACTGGCCGCAACGCGCCAGGCGGCAGCAATAAGCCCTGAGGATCGGGGCGCCCAGTTTCCCCTCTTGCTCAAGGTAGGGGTTTTTCCCGAGTCGGTGGAAGCGCAGTTCCGTTCGGTGTTCACCTTGATCGAGGAAGAGGCGCTGCAACACGATCCGGCGCTGCTTGCAGCGATAGGCGGCATCGTCACGCGTTCGAACTATCGGATTCCCGCCGAGCTCATGGATCGTCTGCCGGGCTTGCGCATCGTAGCCACCAACGGCGTCGGCTACGACGGCATCGCGCTGGATCACGCGCGTGCGAAGAACATCGTCGTGACCAACACGCCGGACGTGTTGAACAAGGCCGTGGCGGAGTTGGCGGTGGGGCAGTTGCTCGCCTTGCTGCGCCGCCTGCCCGCGGCCGATGGTTTTGTGCGCACCGGCGCGTGGCAGGCTTCGCCTTTTCCGCTGGGGGCGAGCCTGGCGGGCAAGCGGGTCGGCATCGTCGGCCTGGGGCGCATAGGCAAAGAGATCGTGCAACGGCTTGCGCCGTTTGAAGTGGACCTCAGCTATTTCGGCCGCAAGCGCCAGGACGTGCCATGGCGGCACTTCGATTCACTGCCGGCCATGGCCCGCGACGTGGACGTGCTGATCCTGTCGTGTCCCGGAGGCGAGGCTACGCGCCATCTCGTTGACGCGACCGTGCTGCGGGCGCTGGGACCCGATGGCCTGGTCGTCAACGTCGCCCGCGGCTCGGTCATCAAGGAGGCCGACCTGTGCCATGCGCTGGCCAACGGCATCATTCAGGGCGCCGCGCTCGACGTGTTCGAAAGCGAGCCGCTGGGCGAGAGTCCGCTGCGGCACATGCCCAATGTGATCCTGGCGCCCCATATCGGCAGCGCCACGCATGAGACGCGCCGCCAGATGGCGGAGCTGGCGATACGGAACCTGGTGTCGTTCTTCAAGACGGGGAGGGCGGTTACGCCGGTGGCATGACCGGCGACGGGCCGGTGCTTGTGGCTTGGCCGCCAGGACGATGCAGCCAGGCGATCGCAGCCGTGATGAGCAGCAGGATCAACGCCGGAACCGGGCTGCCCTCGATCACAAATGAATGGGCCAGCACGGCGCCGACCATGGTGGCGCTCAGCAGCAGTCCGCCGAGAAAGGCGGCTGCGGGGACGAGGACGGCGATCCCGCCTATCACTTCGACGATGCCGGTAACGATGCGGAACCACTGTCCAATGCCGATGTGGTCGAAGGCCTGGACCATTTCCGGCGCACCCGACAGTTTGGCTGCGGCGGCCGCAAGGAATGCGACGGCCGCCAGGATGCGCAGCCCCCAGGAAACGTACTTGAGGGTTTTGGATTGGGCTTGCGGCTGGTCGGCGCTGCTGCGGGGTAGCTTCATTGTGGGTTGCCTCGGTATAAAATTGTGACTGAGGCTAGCAATGTAACTATGGTCCCGATCGCCCACAATACGGCACATCAGGAGAACTCGGTATCATGAATGTGACTGAAAAGCTCCACGCTTTGCACGAGCACGACTGTCAAAAGATCAGTCAGGTGCTGGCGCGCATCGGTGAAAAATGGAGCGTGCTCATCATCATGATTCTGTCTGATGGTCCGCGTCGTTTCACCGAAATCAAACGCACCATCAACGGCATCTCGCAACGGATGTTGACGCTTTGCCTGCGTGGTCTGGAGCGTGACGGCCTGGTCAAGCGCACGGTCTATTCAGTGATGCCGCCGCATGTGGAATATGAGCTGACGCCGCTTGGGCGCTCGCTCACCGAACCCGTGACCGCGTTGGGATGCTGGGCCAGCAAACATATTGCCGACATCGATGTGGCCAGGGCGGCCTTCGATGCCGAGGCCGACGCGGCGAGCGAGGCGCCGCCCCGGCGCCGGTAGCTGACGCCGCGCCGGAGTCGGCATGGCGGCCCGCTAGACCCACACCGTCGCGATCAGCAGCGCACAGCCTGCCGTGGCCGTGGCGGCCATGATGGCCGCCAGGCGCAAGGCGATCTTGCGTTCCCTGCGGCCGACGTTGGGGTTGCCGTCATTGGCCGAGCGCAGCTGTTCCCAGGTGGACGCGGCGCCCGCCTCGCGGCTCTGCATGGCCGACGCGGTATTTGCCGTGGAACGGGAAATGCCGGTGAGCCGCAGCGCCGGATAGGCCAGCAGCAGCCCCGCCAGGAACAAGGCGCAGGCGCTCATCGCGCCTGCCGTGAAGGCTGAGCTGTCGCGTGCCGCAAACAGGATGATGGCTGCCGCCAGGCCGATGACATTCAAGCCAGCCAATGCTTTCAGCGCCTGGATTCCCCAGGGGCCGGTGGCTTCCTCGGTGAAGTCGCCGACCGAGCGCCAGTAAGCGGCGTCCTGGGTAGCGGCCTGGAAAAAAAAGGCGAGATCCCTGAGGAGCACGTCGCCTTGCCTGTTGTCAGGGCTGGTGTCCCGATGCCACTGGGTGGCGAATTTCCTGCTTCGCTCGGCGTCCGCGTGATGCGCGCGGGCCCAGTTTTCCGCCAGACCTACCGCTGCTTCGACGGTAAGCGCCCCTGCGGGGCTTGCACTGTCTTTCATTTTTGTCGTCCCCATATATGGGACATTGTACTAGGCCTGAGGGGCCGGTACTTTGAGGCAGGACAGGCTGGCGCGGCGCGGCGCAGATCAAGGCAAGGCGGTGCCGGGGCGGGGCGCGGTCCGCGAAAAACATACTTCGAGCAAGCTGTTGCTGCGAAGTTTGAGGGTGACGTCCGTGCGCCGCCTGCCCAGCGTGGTGGCGGCAAAGAGGCCAAGAGCCAGGCCGCCGAACCAGGCGGGAAGCAAACTCGCCAGATCCCACCCCGTGATGCCGCTGTTGTAGGGTTGCTTGAGTACCTGGACGCTCAGCCCGTGATCGTGGCAGAGCGTCTGCATTGCCGCCACGGTTTCTTCGATGTCGGGGATGTTCTCAAGAAAGAACGGCTCTTGGGCCTGCGTCAACCGGTCAAGTTCGCCAGCAGGCAGGCGGTCCTGGAAGTAGGTGCGTACCGTGGACATAGGGTGGGTTCCTGTTGTGCGCAAATCGTCGTGCGCCGGCTGCGGGGGGATGAACCGAAAAAAACGCCGGGCTGGGCCAGCGTAGTCTATGCCAAATCCGCCCGCTGTTATGGTCGGGATTCTCTGCCTCTGTGTCTGGCGGGCAGTCCATCGGCCCCGCACACTTCCCAGGTCGCCGCGCAGTCCGCGCGGCTTGAAAGGACGTTCCATGCGCTACCGCTATGTCACCGCCGATGTGTTCACCAGCCATGCGTATGGCGGCAATCCGCTGGCGGTCGTGTTCGACGCACAGGGGTTGAGCACGGCGCAGATGCAGCGCATCGCGCGCGAGTTCAACTATTCCGAAACCAGCTTTGTGCTGCCGCCGCGAGACCGCGCGCATACGGCCTGGGTCCGCATCTTTACGCCTGATCGCGAAGTGCCGTTCGCGGGGCATCCGAATGTAGGCACGGCCGTGGTGCTGGCGCGCGAAATGGCCGCCTCGGGCCTGACCGTGCCGGATGCCTTCGTGTTCGAAGAGGAGGCTGGACTGGTGCGCATTGCGCTGCGCGCGGGCGCAAGCGGCGTGGCCGGCGCCGAGCTGCTTGCCCCGCAACCGCTGTCGCGCGCCAGCGAGGCGCCAGCCGCCGCGGTCGCGCGGGCCTTGAGCCTGGAGCCCGCGGACATCGAGACCTCGGCGCATGCGCCGCAGGTGGCGTCGGTCGGCCTGACCTTCCTGGTGGTGCAGTTGGCCAGCCGCGAGGCCTTGCGCCGGGCCATGCCCGACCCGGCAGGCTACGCGGCCCTGCTGCCGCTAGGCGGCGCAAAGTCCATCTATGCCTATACCACCGACACGGGTGTGGACGCGGCGGCCGCACGCACCGACATCCAGGCCCGCATGTTTACCGGACGCATGACGGAAGACCCCGCGACCGGCAGCGCGACAGCGGCCATGACGGCGCTGCGCGCGGCCTTGCGCGGCGATGGCGTATTGCGCCTGCGGGTGGAGCAGGGCGTGGACATGGGGCGCGCCAGCGTGCTGCTGGCCCACGCCGAACCGCGCGCCGACGGCGTGTGGGCGGGCGTGGCGGGCGAGGCCGTGGTGGTCATGGAAGGCACCCTGGCGGCGCCTGATGCGTCTTGAAGTTGGCTGAGCTTCGGCGCCTCATGTATGCTTGCCTGCATGAACGCACCGCATTTCGCGCCGATGTCCGGCGCAACCTACCGACGAATCACTCGACGTCCATGTTGAGTGGCTAGTCACGTCCGGGCGCTGAACCATCGGCGCCAAACCCTGAAAGCCACGATACCCCTCGTGGCTTTTCTGTTTCTGGCTGGTCCCGCTGTCGAGGCGTATCGCAAGGCTTTCGTTGCCATCCTTGAAGGAACGAAGCATGAGTGCGCAAGACCTCGCCATCCGGCCCTACCATTCGACCGACGAAGCCGCGATCATCCAGCTGTGGCATGACTGCGGCCTGACCCGCCCGTGGAACGATCCGCGCAAGGATATTGCGCGCAAGCTTGCGGTGCAGGCGGACTTGTTCCTGGTGGGGGAGGCAGACGGTGCGATCGTCGCGACGCTGATGGGCGGCTACGATGGCCATCGCGCATGGATCAACTATCTGGCGGTATCGCCGGCGCATCAGCGCCGCGGCCATGCGAACGCGCTGATGCAGGCGGTCGAGCGCAAGCTGCTGGAAATGGGCTGCCCCAAGATCAATCTGCTGATCCGGTCGGGCAATGTTGCGGTGAAGGATTTCTACGCGACCCTGGGCTTTCAGCAGGACGAGGTCATCAGCCTGGGCAAGCGCCTGATTCCGGATCTTTGACGGATCCGGACCGGGCGCCGGCGGGCAGCGATCAGATCGCCACGGTCAGGTACACCGCTTCGCGGCCCACGATGGGCATGCGCGTGGGCATGAAGATGGTGCAGTCGTCACAGGGCGAACGGATCTCCTCGGTGCCATTCATGGCGATCAGCTCGCCCTTGGCAAAGGTTTCGAAGCCGATCACTGGACGCGTGAAGCTGAAGTCTTCGGATTTCACCATGTGCACTTCGAGCAGGCGGTAGCGCTGCGGCGCGGGCGGGGGCGGCATGCCGGCGGGCATGTCGATCAGGCCCGTGTGCGCCAGGAAGCGCAGCGTGACGTCCGTGGCAAGGTCGGCGGCGGATTGCGCGAAATGCTGGCCGCATTCGACCACCAGCGAGCCGTTGCTGTCGGAGCGCGGATCGCCATGGCGGCCGTAGCCCATGACGCCGGTGCCGGGGAAGAGGTCGGGCGGCATCACCAGGTGCACCTGTGGCGCGCCGACGGCGCTGGCCAGCGCTGTGTTGCGGTCCATTTCCGTGTAGACCCAGAAGGGCTGCACGGGGGCGCGCGTGGAGTGGATGTCCAGCACGAAGTCGGCGGCGTCGAGCACCGGGCGCAGTTCGCGCGCGCGGCGCAGTTCGGGGCTGTCTTCCGGACCGTCCAGCATGGCGGCCGACCAGATGCGGTTCAGGTTGTGGACGAGCTGGCGATTCTCGTAGGGGTTCTCGATATCGAAGGCTTCATAGGCTTCGACGTGGGCGAAGCTGACGGTGAGCGTGCCGATCTTGGGGCGCACGCCGCTGTCCAGCAGATGGGTCGCGGCCACCATGCCGCAGATCTCGTTGCCATGCGTGATGGCGTTGATCAGCACGTGCGGGCCGGGCCGGCCCGACTCGAAGCGGTGCACGTAGGGGATGCCGACATTGCCCTCGCGGTAGGCCGAGAGGTCGCGCGGCAGGACTTCCAGGGGAGCGGTGTCGGGTTCGAAAGCGGGGTTTTTCATGAGGGTCTGGCCTATTCAGGACGGATGCCGGCGCGGTCGATCAAGTCTTTGTACAACGCCAGGCGCTCGGACATCATGGCGGTGAACTGCTGCGGCGTCTGGTTCTCGGGCGGCAGCGCGCCGGCCTTTTCCAGGGATTGCGGCATGCCGTCCTCGGTGGCGGCGGTGCGCACGGCGGCCAGCAGCTTCTGCACGATGTCGGGCGGCGTGCCGGCGGGCGCGGCCAGGCCGATCCACGACATGGAGTTGAGCACGGGATAGCCGAGTTCCTCGAAGGTCGGCACGTCGGGCAGGGAGTCCAGGCGCTTGGGGGCGGCCACCGCCAGCGCGCGCATCTTGCCGACCTGGATGTGCGGCAGGAAGGGCGCGAGGTTATCCAGCGCGAACTGCGCCTGGTCGGAGAGCAGGGCGTTGATCAGCGGCGCGCCGCCACGGTAGGGCACGTGCACGGCCTGTAGCTGCAAGGTGTTCTTCAGCAGTTCGGCGTTGAGCTGGCCCATGCTGCCGATGCCCGCGGTGGCGTAGTGCAGCTGATCGGGGCGCGCCTTCAGCAGCGCGACGAACTCGGCCAGGTTGCGCGCTGGCACGGCGGCATTGGTCACCAGCACATTGGGTGTGCGCGACAGCTGCGAGATGGAAACGAAGTCCTTGATCGGGTCATAGCCGAGATCATTGCGCATCAACGGGTTGGCCAGATGCGAGCTTTGCGAGGACGCGACCAGCGTGTAGCCGTCAGGCGTGGCGCGCGCCACGCGCTTGCTGCCGATGGCGCCGCCGGCGCCGTCGCGGTTTTCGATGATGACGCTGGTACCGAGCGCCTTGCCCAGCGCGTCCGCGTACAGCCGGCCGATCAGGTCGACGGAGCCGCCCGCAGGAAAGGGGACGACCAGCGTGATGGGGCGCGACGGATAGGCGCTGGCGCGTGCGGCCAACGGCAGCAGGGTGGCGCCCAGGCCGGCCAGGACCAGGCTGCGGCGGGCCAAGGACGGCCCCTGGGGGTGATGCTTCATGGAATTCTCGGTGATGACTGCGGGTTTGGTCTAATTTGCAATGAAGATTGCAGGCTGCAATATAAGATGCAATGTGTGTTGTGAAATTTGGGGTTATCACCTAGGACCCGGGCAAGCATGAATCTGCATCAACGTATCGCCGGCTACGGCCGCAAGCTCAGCAAGAGCGAACAAGTGCTGGTCGAGGAAATGCAGGCGCGCTATCCGCAAAGCCTGCTGGAATCGGCGACGGCGCTGGCCAGGCAGGTCGGCACCAGCGCCTCCACCGTGGTGCGCTTGCTGGCCAAGCTGGGCTACGAAAGCTATGCGCAGGCGCAGATGGAGGCGCGCGCGGAAGTGACAGCGCGCCTGGCCTCGCTCGGCGAACGGGCGGACGCGGTGGGCGCCGACAAGCCTACGCCGCGCGCCTGCCTGCACAACGCCCTGCTGCACGACCAGCACAACCTGAAGGAGACCTACGCGTCGATCAACGTTGCGGCCTTCGAGGCGGCCGTGCGGCTGCTGACGCAGCGTAAGGGCCGGGTGCATGTGTTGGGACTGCGCCAGGCCGCGCCGCTGGCCAGCCATGTGGCGCTCTACCTGAACCTGTGCCTGCCGTCGGTGAAGCCCATGGTCGCCGCCGGCCCTCTGTTCCTGGAGGACCAACTGCTCTGGATCGACGAGGCCGATGTGCTGCTGGCGTTTACGTTCAGACGCTATTCAGTCGCCGCGGCCAAAGCGGTGCAGTACTTCCGGCAACGCGGCGGCAAGGTGATCCTGGTCACCGACTCCGCGTCGGCGCCCGCTGCCGCCTCCGCTCACCATGTGCTGGTCGCGCGCAGTTCCAGCGCCTCGCCTTTCGATTCCTACACTGCGGCCTTCTCGGTTTGCAATGCCTTGCTCGCGGCGGTGGCGCAGCGCAGCAAACAGGCACTGGGCGCGGCGCTCGAGCGCGGCGAAGGCTTGTGGGACGCGCAATGGATACGTCCGCCGCGCGGCTGAAAACAGCAGTCCGCGCGATTGTGCAGGCCCGCTGCAAAGGCCTCGGAAAGGAGTGGCCGGCAGCCATTTCTGCGGACTTCAAGATGCGTTCGCACTAGCCGTACTAGTACGTCATAACTCCTTGAAAACATTGCTTTTCAAGGCCCAATATTTTTGGCATATTGCGGCCGGGAAAACCTCTTTCAGGAGCGAGGAATGGGCGCGTGGCCACAGCGTCATATCGATGGGTTCGAAGTGGAATGCCAGGTCATCCGGCTGGACACAGGCGTGCTGGCGATCGAGGTTGCCGTGTGCCGGAAGGCGGAGGGCGAACTGGAGCGGCGCTGGTCGTTGCCGCGCTTCGTCACCTTCGAGGATCCGGGGATTGCGAGACGCCATGCCGAACTGGTGCTGTCCGGCATCGTGTCGGTGGACGAGTCCACCGGCGAACCGCGCTACGGGATCTTGTAGCAGGGGTTGGGCATGCAGGCAGGTTTTGTTTCTTTTCACACAATCGTGTGCTTTGCGCTGGCCGATTTGCCCGGTACAGTGGTAGAGGGTGACAACAAAAAAGGAGAGTTCCATGTTTGATACTTTTCCTGTCTTGCGTCGCGCCGGCCTGGCTGCCGCGGCGATCGGTGTGGCCGGCCTGATGTTCACGGGTTGCACCACTACCAGTCCCAAATCCTCCGCAACCGCCACTGAACAGCGCCAGTCCCTGAACAGCGCGGCCGAGGCCACGCTGGGCAAGCTTTATCAAGCCTCGCCCCAGTCCAGGGAACTGGTCGCGCGTGCCCGGGGCGTGCTGATCTTTCCCGACGTGTTGAGCGGCAGCTTCATCATCGGCGCCGAGCACGGCAAGGGCGTGCTGCACGTGGGCGGCTCCACCGCCGGCTACTACAGCACCACCGCGGGTTCGGTCGGCTTCCAGGCTGGCGCGCAGTCCAAGGCGATGGTGCTGCTGTTCATGACGGACGAGGCGCTGAGCAAGTTCCGCAACAGCAGCGGCTGGACCGTGGGCGCCGACGCCACGGTGGCCGTCGTCAATATCGGCGCCAACGGCCGCATCGACACGAATACGGCGCAGCAGCCCATCGTCGGTTTTGTGATGAACAACGGCGGCCTGATGGCGGGCGTATCCCTGGCCGGCACCAAGATCTCCAAGCTGGATCTTTGAGCCTGCCGGCAAGGCAAAACGCCGCGGATGTTTTCCGCGGCGTTTTTGTTTTTACGCGTCGTCAGCGTTTCAGCCCATCAGGGAGTCGCCGTTGTTGCGCACCGCGCTCTCGCGCTGCATCTCGGCAGCTTCGATGGCCGGGTCCAGGCCGCGCCAGCGCCTGATGGGGCCGCGGTCCTGCTCGGGCTCCCAGCCGAGCATGCCGTAGCGTGTGATTTCGGTTTCACCGGTTTCGAATTCCACTTCGAAGTAGCCCTGACGATCGGGTAGCGTGCCGCCGGGGAACCAGTCGGTTTCAGGCATGGTGTTCTCCTTGCTAGGCGATGGGAGGGGCGCCGGCGCGGGCGCGCAGCCCGCGCGGCGCCTTCATTGTGGAGGGGCGCCGGGGATCCTGCAAGTTGCTGCGGGGCTTCACGCCAGCGGGACTGCGGTGGTGTAGAGCACCTGCTTCAACGCAAAGCTGGAGCGGATGCTGGCCACGCCGGGGATACGGGTGATGTGTTCGACGATCAGCCGCTCCAGTGCGTCCACGTCCGGCACCAGGGCGCGGATCAGGTAGTCGGCGTCGCCCGACATCAGGTAGCACTCCATGATTTCCGGCAGGACGGCGATCTCGCGTTCAAACACGTCCAGCGCCGCCTTGCGCTGCTTGTCCAGCGAGATCTGGATGAACACGTTGACCTTCAGGCCCAGCTTGCGGGCGTTCAGCAGCGTGACGCGGCGGTCGATCAGGCCTTCGGTTTCGAGCCGGCGCACCCGCGCCAGACAGGGCGAGGCGGACAGGTTCACGCGCGCCGCGAGCTCGACATTGGTCAGCCGCGCATCGCGCTGGAGTTCGTTGAGGATACGGATGTCAGTGGCATCCAGGTTGATTTCCGGCATAAGTCACCCAGTTATGGTCATTCGGCAATCCATCCGTGCTGAGTATGACGGGTAATGCGATCGAATGCAGTTAAATGTGCTGGGGTTTGCCCTATAGACTATTCCCTCGTTTGGCAATCAGGCCAAAACACGGAATATTCAAGCGGTAGATTGGGCAGTAATGAGTCAGCAGAGCACATTGGGCAGGTTTTTGCCGCTGGTCGGCGCGGTAGCCATCTGGGGCGGCAATTGGCCTGTCATGAAGCTGGGGCTGACGCACATGAGCCCGCTCTGGTTGGCCGCCAGCCGCTTCGGCTCGGCTGCGCTGATCAGCGCGCTGGTGCTGGGCATGCTGGGCCGTCTGCGCCTGCCCACGCGGCAGGAATGGCCGCTGGTGGCAGGCGTGGCGCTGCTGCAGATGGGCGCGTTCACCGCGCTGGCGCTGTGGGCCCTGCAATACGTGGCGCCGGGACGCGCGTCGGTCATCGCCTATGCCACTTCCATCTGGGTCATTCCGCTGTCCTCGCTGATCCTGAAGGAACGCCTGTCGATGGCGCAATGGCTGGCGACGGCGCTCAGCTATGCCGGCATCGTCGTCATCGTGGCGCCCGCGTTCAGTCCCTGGCAGGCGCACACGGTGATCGGGCTGGCGATGCTGCTGGGCGCCTCCTTCGCCTGGGCCTGCAACATCATCCAGCTGCGCGGCAACCGGCATATCCGCCTGGGCGCGGACATGATTCCCTGGCAGACCGCCATCGCGGCGCTGCCGCTGGCCGCGCTGGCGTGGCTGCGCGATGGCGCGCCTGTCTTTCTGGCCGAGCCGCAAGCATGGCCCGTGATCCTGTACACCGGCCCGCTGGCCACCGCGCTGACCTTCATCGTGGTGCTGGGCATGACGCAGAAGATGCCGCCGGTGGCGACGTCGATCGCCATGCTCTGCGTGCCGGTGATCGGGCTGATCGTGTCGTCGCTGGTGTTCCAGGAGCGCATCTCGGCCGATCTCGCGCTGGGACTGGCCCTGATCGGCGCCAGCGTGGCGGCCTCGGCCGCGGCGACGCGCCTGAAGCGGCCGCTGGCGCTGCGCCCCTCGTAGCCGTAGTCCATGCAGGCGCACTCGGCCACGGGACGGAATAGTTGCGCGTTCTAGAATGTCGTGCGCCGGGACCGGTCCCGGCCTCTCTTGCAGGCGTGCGGCGGATATGGATTCCTTATATGTGCTGGTCGCGGCGGGCGCCATGGCCGCCGGTTTCGTGCAGGGCCTGTCGGGCTTCGGCTTCGGCATGGTGGCCATGTCGTTCTGGGCCTGGACGATAGATCCGAAGCTCGCCGCCGCCATGGTGGTGTTCGGCTCGCTGACCGGACAATTGCTGGCCGCGTTCAGCGTGCGCCGCGGTTTCGCAATGGCGCAGCTGCTGCCCTTCGTGGCGGGCGGACTGCTGGGCATTCCGCTGGGCGTCAAACTGCTGCCGTACCTGGATCCGCTGATGTTCAAGGCGCTGGTCGGCGGACTGCTGGCGGTCTGGTGCCCCGTCATGCTGTTCGCGACGCGCTTGCCTCCCATCTCCGCAGGCGGAAGAGTCGCCGACGGCGTGGTGGGCGCGATAGGAGGCGTCATGGGCGGCATAGGCGGATTCACCGGCGTCATTCCCACTCTGTGGTGTACCTTGCGCCGCTTCGACCGCGACGTGCAGCGCGCGGTGATCCAGAACTTCAATCTGTCGATGCTGGTCGTGACGATGGCGAGCTACGTCTACACCGGCGTGGTCACGCGCGACATGCTGCCGTTGTTCGCGGTAATCCTGCCGGCGATGCTGGTGCCGACCTTGTGGGGCACGCGCGTGTACGTGGGCATCAGCGACCTGGCGTTCCGCCGCATCGTGTTAGGCCTGCTCACCGTCTCGGGCGTGGCGCTGCTGGCGTCATCGCTGCCCGGCCTGCTGGCCTAGCGTTCTTTACCGGTCGCCAGGACCGGCCTGGCGACATGCTATCGTTGGGTATTCAAGAGAGAATCACCGCATGGCATTGCATCGTTTCGAGAAAGGCGAGTTGGGACATTGGCTGCGCGTCGTGGCCGACAATGGCGAGCCCGGCGCTGCCCAGACTGAAGTGCCCGCGCATGTGGCGCAGGCGCTGGAGACGTTGCGTTGCATTGAAGCCGGCGCCGACGGCCGCTGGCTCATCACCGACAAGGGCAAGCTCTCCCTGCGCATGGAAGAGCCTGGCGCGATCCATTTGCGATAGCGCCGCGCAGTGCGCGCCGGCTGCAGAATCCGATAATGTCGACAGGCGCTGCGGCGCAGGCCCGCGTGCCGCGTTTCGCTGCGTCTTGATCGTTTGGCTTACGAAAATCCCACACAATTTGCGAATGTTTTCGCAGTATGTCGCAGCTTCGCGAGTATTCCGGGGGCGCTACGGGAATTTCCTGAGACGGAATGCGCGATTTGGCTGCTTTTCGACGTATCGCGGGCGTCGAGTCGCCAGTAAGATGAACTTGCGTGACGTTTGCAGGTCTATTCATTTGCGCGGGAATCCTGCTCCCGCAACGTCACGCGTGGTTCACGCGTTTAGGTAACCGACTGGGAGGTAGCACATGCAGCATCGTGACCAGGAAGTTCTGATCGACGTTTCCACAGCGGCCATGGATACCGGCGGATATGGCGTACTGCTGACGGTTACGGCCGAGGGCGGCACCGAAGTGGATGCCGCGTTTTCCCACTTGGGCAACTGCGCTTCGTTGGACGAAGCACGCGATCGCGCGGAAGTATTCGCGCAGAACTGGGTAGAGGAAAACATCTTCCGATAGGGCGCTACGCCCTGGACGGAGCTGATTGGCAGGACCGGTCTGTGTGCGCATGACGCTTCGGAGAATACTCAACGGTTTGCGGCGAAAATTTCGGTTATCGTTGCTGCTCCAAAATCTGGGGCCCTTATTGGGTATGCGCCGTTCCAAGATGACTGCCGCACAGACCAACTCTTCACTTGCGGAACACATCCGCGCATTACGCCACCATTTTGATTCCGTTGTCCTGCCCCTCTGGATGGGGCAGGGTTTCAATGGCGCGCTCGGTCTGCCTTTTGAATCGCTGGACGCGGCCACTGGCGCTGCGCTGCCGGTTGAGCGCTACCGCGCCATGGCTTGCGCGCGTCAGCTCTACGTATTTTCAGAAGCGCCGGGCGCCGCCGCTGGCGCGCATGCGGACCTGCTGTTCGAGTCGCTGCGGCGCGTGTTCCGCGACGAGGTCCATGGCGGTTGGCGCTACAGCGTGGATGCCGAGGCGCGTCCGCTGGACGAAACGCAGGACCTGTACACCCACGCCTTTATCGTGCTGGCTTGCGCGGCCTATTTCCGCCGCAGCCGCAACGCGGATGCGCGCAAGCTCATGCTGGCCACGTCCTCGACCATCGAGGCGCGTTTCAAGACCGCCGATGGGCTGTATCACGCCGCGCTCAGCGCCGACATGAGCCAGCCGCTGCGCGCGCCCGCGCAGAATCCCATGATGCATCTGACCGAGGCGTATCTGGCGGCAGCCCAGGTCGCGGAGCCGGCGCTGTACGCGCAGCGCCTGCGCGGCCTGGCGCAAGGCATCAGTCAATTCTTCGTGCACGCGGCCTCGCAATGCATTTCGGAAGCGCGGCAAGGCACGGCCGGGAACCGGCTGGAGCCCGGGCATCAGTTCGAATGGCTGTCGCTGGTGCATGGCTCGGCCGAGGTGTTCGACGGCCTGGACCTGGCGGAATCACTGCCGCGCGCCGTGCGCTGGTCGCGCCGCCATGGCGTGGACGCGGGCGGAGTGGTGGCATCGCTGGACGAGTCTGGCGCCGTGATCGACGACACGCGCCGGATTTGGGCGCAGACCGAGTATCTGCGGGTACTCGGCGTGCTGGGCGACCTGCCCGCGCTGGAGGCCGGTTTGGCCCTGTTCCGAACGCGTTTCCTGCACGCGGGCGGTTGGTACGAATGTCTGGATGCGGAAGGAACGGTGGTGCGCGCGGACATGCCTTCGACCTCGCCGTACCACCTGGCGACCTGCCTGTCAGCCATGCCGACCGTTGTTTAATTGTGGCGTTAACAATTATTTTTGGATTTACCGTCACATATCGATAGAAAAGTATTGGTGAAATCCCTTACAATTTGGTTACTATGTTTGTAGGGAAGCATCAATGAGCGTTATGTGCCTGGCTTGCCAACGCATTAACCCGGGGCTTGCTGGCGTTGCGCCGCATGCCCATCTGGGGCATCAAGGCTTTACCAATCCGACGCAGAAGGGCCGTGAGGAAAGCCGTGAAGATCATTTCCGCTGCCTGAGTTGCGGCGCGAAATGGCTGCGCGAGACCGACAAGTGGGGCGTGGACCTGGGGTTCAAGCTCGCGCCTTGAGCATTCCGCCGCGTCATGTGAACGGGCTCCTCTGCAGGAGCCCGTTTTCGTTTGGTAATAGTTGATCGCCGCCGCGCGAAACCGCATGTTTCGCGCAGCCGGACTTTCAGCCCGGGCCGGCGGCCAACACGTCCGGGTCTCGCCCGGCGGTCTCCAGCAACCACTGGCGGAAGCAGGCCAGCGCGTAATGGTCGCGGCGCTGGGCCGGGGCGCACAAGTGGTAGCCGCGGGCGATGCGGATGGGCAGCTCGGGAAACGGAGCCGCCACGCGTCCGGCCTGCAGGTCGTCGCGGACCAGGCAACGCTGCAGGACGGCGATGCCCATGTCGGCCATGACGGCGCGGACCAGGATGGAAACCTGGTCAAAGCCATTGGCCAGCTGGACCGAGGCGCGCGGCACGCCGGCGGCGCTCAGCCATTGCACCCAGTTGTCCACGCCGTTCGAGTGATACAGCAACGGCTCCCCGAGCAGGCCCGCGGGCGTGTCCCAGAGCCCTTGCGCGCGTCGCGCCGCCAGCCGGCCGGGGTGGCATATCACGACCATTTCCCGTCCGATCACATAGTCCGCCTGCCAACCCGGCCATTGCTCCGGCATGCCCGACAGGATGCTGGCGTCGGGCGTCGCGCCCGAAAAATCCTCGTTGCGGCGATAGGCCGCGAAGCCTAGCTGGATATCGGGATGGCGCGCGTGAAAGTCGGACAGGCGTGGCACCAGCCAGGCGCTGGCCAGCGTCGGCACCGTGGACAGCGTCAGACGCAGGCGGCGGTCGTTGGCGCGCAATCCGGCGCTGAGCGCTTCGATTTCCTGCAATGGGCCCTGCGCGCCGTCGTACAGGCGGCGCCCGGTTTCGGTCAGGGTCAGGCCATGGGCGTTGCGATGCATCAGCGGTTGGCCGAAATGCGCTTCCAGGCGCGAGATGGCCCGACTGACGGCGCCCTGGGTGACACACAGGACCTCCGCGGCGCGGGTGAAGCTGCCCAGGCGTGCCGCCGTCACGAAGGCGTGCAGTTCGGACATGGAGGGCGAGTGCAGTCGCATCTAGCATGACCATTGGTAATGAAGCCGTGCAATATAGTCGTTTGAAAGGGGACCGTAAAGTTCGGACACTGGCGGCCTTGTCGTTTGACCTTCAACTTTCGGAGTCATCCCCATGTCCCGCCGTCTTCTGGGCCGGTCCGCGCGCTTCGCGCTCGCCGGCATGTTTGCCACGCTGACCTTCGCCGGCATCGCCCAAGCCGCCGACTATCCCGCCCGCCCCATCAAGCTGGTGGTGCCGTTCGCCGCCGGCGGTTCGACCGACATCGTGGCGCGCCTGGTGGCCGAGTACGCCGGCCGCGACCTGAAGCAGACCATCGTGGTCGAGAACAAGGCCGGCGCCGGCGGTTCCATGGGCATGGAGCAGGTGGCGCGCGCCACGCCCGACGGCTACACCATCGGCATGGCCACGATGAGCACGCACGGCTCGAACCCGGCCGTGTTCCGCAAGATGAACTACGACCCGGTGAAGGATTTCGTGCCGGTGGCCAATGTGGTCGCGGTGCCCAGCATCTTCGCGATCAACCCGGGCCTGCCGGCCAAGAACATGGCCGAATTCGTGGCTCTGGCCAAGAAGCAGCCGGAACGCTACAGCTTCGCCTCGCCGGGCGTGGGCTCGCTGGGCCACGTGAACATCGAGAACTTCATGATGCTGTCCGGCATCAAGCTGCTGCACGTGCCGTACCGCGGCGCGGGTCCAGCGCTCAATGACGTGATGGGCGGGCAGGTGGATGCGATCACCGACAACCTGTCCTCGACCCTGCCGCAGGTGCAGGGCGGCAAGCTGCGCGCGCTGGCCGTGCTGGGCGCCGAACGCTCCCCGCTGCTGCCCGACGTGCCGACCTACATCGAACTGGGCTACCCCGACATGGGCACGGGCGGCTGGTTCGGCCTGGTGGCGCCCGCCGGCACGCCGCCGGCCGTGATCGAACGCCTGAACAAGGCGGTGCGCGCCGCGCAGGATGATCCGGAATTCCGCAAGAAGGCCGAGGAAGTGGGTGGTACGCTGGTGCGCACCACGCCCCAGGAATTCGAGGCGCAGATCCAGCAGGCCCTGGCCCGTTACGCCAAGGTCGCCAAGACCGCCAACATTCAGGCTGATTGACGATGACCCACGCCGACTTCGACGCTGTTTCCGTACACGAGCCCACGGGCCCGGCCCTGCCGCTGGTCTGCGATTCGCCGCATAGCGGCGAGCGCTATCCGGACGATTTCGGCGCCGCGGCCACCCTGGCGCAGTTGCGCCAGGGCGAGGACACGCATGTGGACGCGTTGTGGTCGGCGGCGCCCGCCCTGGGCGCGACGCTGATCGCCGCGAACTTTCCGCGCGTCTACATCGACCCCAATCGCACGCTGCAGGATCTGGACCCCGAGCTGTTGGCGCAACCCTGGCCCGACCCGCTGGACCCGGGCGAAAAGACCCGCCTGGGCAAGGGCTTGATCTGGCGCAGGATGGACAAGGCCACGCCGATCTACGATCGCAAGCTGACGCTGGCCGAAGTGCGCCACCGCATACAGGCGTATTACGAGCCCTATCACGCGGCCCTGTCGCAGGCGATCCAGCAGGTGCGGCAGCGCTTTGGCGCGGTCTGGCACCTGAACCTGCACTCCATGCCCAACGATGCCTACGAGCGCCTGGGCCGCCAGAGCGAGCATCCGCTGGCGGACTTCGTGCTGGGCGACCGCGATGGCACGACCTGCGAGCCCGAGTTCATCGCCCTGATCGAGGCGGCCTTGCGCGGCAAGGGCTATACCGTGGCGCGCAACGACCCATACAAGGGCGTGCAGCTGATCGCGCAGATCGGCCAGCCGGCCTTGAACCGCCATAGCCTGCAGGTGGAAATCCGCCGTCCGTTGTACATGGACGAGGCTACGCGCGAGCGCAATGCGGGCTTCGCGCCGCTGCAGGCCGACCTGTCCGACGTGCTGGAGCAGGTGGCGGCGTACGTGCGCGCGCGCCAGGCCGCGCTGGCTTAAGTTTCCCCGCGGCGGGCCGTAGTCGGTAACAAGGAACCGCGCCTTTCTTGGACGCGGCCACACGGAACCGCAATGGCTGAGAAGATCATCAACGGATTTTCGGTGCTCGCGTACGCGACCCAACCCGAGGGGCGCGTGCCGCCGCGTGCTTTCATCGAAACGCGGCGGCTGCCGAAGAAGCAGAGCCAGGCCGAACGGGACGCGCAGGCCGCGGCCCAGGCGGACGCGCAAGCGCAAGCGGCTGAGGCCGCGCCGGCAGACGTGCAGGACACCGAGCCGGACACCCAGGCCTTCGAGATCTTCATCAGCCGGCGCTTCCGCAGCACGGTCGAGGCCATGTCGGCCGCGCGCAACGCGCTGGACCGCGTCAAGCAGGTCGACGAGGACGGTGTTCCGGATCACTTGCCCGAGTAGTCCGGCTCCTGGGCGGCGATGCGCCGCCCATATTGTTATCCCGACTTTGTATTTGTCGAACCCCTGAGCGCAGGCCGATGATGCCGCATGGCAATCATCGCCATTCACAGTCTGCTCAAAAGGAAGGTTGATGAATACGAACGTCCATTCCCGCGCCATCTCCACGCGGGGAATCTCGCGCCGCGCGCTGTTGCGAGCGGCAGGCGCCGCGGGCCTTGCCGCGCCGCTGGGCATGCTGGGCTCGCGCGTGCTGGCCGCCAATGCGGCGCCGCGCACTTTCAAGATCGCATGGAGCCAGACCGCGGTCTGCCAATCGCCCGTGTCGGTGGCGCTGGAGCGCGGCTTCTTCGACAAATACAACCTCAAGGTCGAACGCATCAACTTCAGCGGCTCCACCGATCAGTTGCTGGAAGCGATCGCCACCGGCCACGCCGATGGTGGCATCGGCATGGCGCTGCGTTGGTTGAAGCCGCTGGAACAGGGCTTCGACGTCAAGCTGGCCGTGGGCACGCATGGCGGCTGCATGCGCTTGCTGACGGCGCAAGACTCGCCGATCCAGAGCGTCAACGACCTGAAGGGACGCCGCGTGGCGGTGTCTGACCAGGCCAGTCCGGTGAAGAACTTCTTCGCGATCCGCGTGGCGCAGCTGGGCATCGATCCGGAATCGGTGGACTGGCGCCAGTATCCGCAGGACCTGTTCGGCGAAGTCCTGCGCAAGGGTGAGGTCGACGCCATCGCGGGCGATGATCCGTTGATCTACACGCTGCGCGAGGACAGCAAGCTGCGCGAGATCGCCACCAACATCGAGGGCGACTACGAGAACCGCACCTGCTGCGTGCTGGGCCTGCGCGGCGACCTGGTGCGCAAGGATCCCGAGGCCGCGGCAGCCATTGCGCGCGCGGTGATCGACGCGCAGCGCTGGACGGCCTCCAACCCGGACGAGACGGCACGCATCTTCGCGCCCTATGTGCCCGGCAAGGTGCCGGCCGAACGCGTGGCCGCGATCCTGCGCAGCCATAGCCATGGCCATGCCTCGACGGGCGCCGCGTTGCGCGAAGAGATCGTGGGCTATGCCAAGGACCTGAAGACGATCAAGGTGCTGAGCGCGGGCCTGGACGTCAACAAGTACGCGCAAGTGGTGGTGCCCAATGTCCTCGGCTGACGTATTGCATGCCCCGGCCGCGGGCGCGAATCCGCCTGCGCGCGACCGGCGCTTGTGGAAGTCTGGCATCGTGGCCGCCATCCTGTGGGCGGGCGTGGGCGCTGTGACGCTGTCATGGCCGAATGTGGAAGTCGGCTTTTCGTCCTGGGGCTATACGCGCGAATTCGGAGCGGCGGCCTTGGCGTTGGCGTTGCTGCTGTTGCTGGCGGCGGCGCCGGGGGCGGGGCAGTTGCGTGCAGTGCGCGTCTTGCACCGCGCGGGCCCCTGGCTCGCGGCCCTGGCCGTGGCGGTGGGCGCCTGGGAGATCGCGACGGCCAAGCTGGCGCTCCTGCCCAGCCCGTTTTTCGCGCCGCCGCAGTCGCTGATCGAGGTCTATGCCACCGACTACAAACGGCTGGCCGACAGCCTGGCGAATTCGCTGTGGCTGCTGGCCAACGGCTTTCTGCTGGGCGCCGCCGCAGGCTTTCTGACCGGCGTGGCCATCGGCTGGTCGCGCGGCCTGGGCTACTGGGTACATCCGGTGCTGCGTTTCCTGGGGCCGGTGCCGTCCACGGCCTTGCTGCCGATGGCGTTCTTCTTCTTTCCGTCGAGCTGGTCGGCAGCGGTCTTCCTGATTGCGCTGGCCACCTGGTTTCCGGTCACGGTGCTGACCTGGTCGGGCGTGGCCGGCGTGAGCCGGGCCTACTACGACGTGGCGCGCACCATGGGCGCCAATGAATGGTTCCTGGTGCTGCGCGTGGCGATCCCGGCGGCCTTGCCGCAGGTATTCGTGGGCCTGTTCATGGGCCTGGGCGCGTCGTTCTCGGTGCTGGTGGCGGCCGAGATGATGGGCGTGAAGTCTGGACTGGGCTGGTACCTGTCGTGGGCCCAGGGCTGGGCCTCCTACGCCAATATGTACGGCGCCCTGATCGTGATGGCGCTGGTGTTCTCGGGCCTCATCACCTTGCTGTTCCTGGGACGCGACCGCCTCCTGGCCTGGCAAAAGGGAGTGGTGAAATGGTAGCGGCGGCCGTGTCTGAACAACAGAAAGCATCCGGCGCCGCGCTGGCCGTGCGCGGCGTGAACCATCACTTCGACCTGGATGGCGCGGAATTGCCGGTGCTGGACGGCATAGACCTGGATGTGAAGGCGGGCGAGTTCGTGGCCTTGCTGGGACCCAGCGGCTGCGGCAAGTCCACGCTGCTGCGCCTGGTCGCGGGCCTGGAGCCTCCGGCCGCAGGCGGCCTGCTGGCGGACGGCGAACCCATCACGGGGCCTTCGCCTTCGCGCATCGTGGTGTTCCAGGATCCCACGCTGTATCCCTGGCGCACGGTCTGGGACAACGTGGCCCTGGGGCTGCAGGCGCGCGGGCTGTTGAAGACGCAGCGCGGCCGGGTGGACGAGGCCTTGCAGCGCGTGGGGTTGACGCCCTTCGGCCAGGCCTACCCGCACCAGCTGTCCGGCGGCATGGCGCAGCGCGCCGCGCTGGCGCGCGCGCTGGTCAACGATCCGCGCATCCTGATCCTGGATGAGCCGCTGGGCAAGCTGGACTCGCTGACCCGCATCGCCATGCAGTCCGAACTGGTGGACCTGTGGCAACGCGAAGGCTACACGGCCTTGCTGGTCACGCACGACGTGGAGGAGGCGCTGTTCATGGCCACGCGCATCGTGGTGCTGAGCGAGCGGCCGGCGCGGATCAAGGATGAGATCGTCAACGACCTGCCGTATCCCAGGCATCGCGGCGATCCGCGCCTGGCGGCCTTGCGCCATCGCGCGCTGGCCTTGCTGGGGTTGGACTCGACGTGGTGAGCATCGCGCAATGCCGGCCGGCGGATGCCGCTTGCGCGGCGCGGCCGACCCGGTGGCGCGTAACGGTGCTGCTGACGGTCGGGTTGGCCGCGTTGGCGCTGACCCTGGCCGCGACGATCTGGCGGTCGCTAGTCCAGGTTCCGGTATTGACGTACTGGCCGTTCGCTTGGCGCTACGACCCGGACCTGCCTGTCAGTCCGCATACCTGGCGCCAGCTGTGGCTGGCGCTGGCGCAGTCGGCGGCGGCGCTGGCACTGTTGTGCTGCGCGCTGTTCGCCAAACGCCGGCGGCTGGCATGGCTGGGCGCCGCTGCCGCGCTGGCGCTGCTGACCGACTGGCCGCGTCCGCAGATGCTGCTGACCGAGGCGCACAGTTCCTCCTATCAGCTTTCACCGCTGCCGTTTTCCGATGCCAATCTGCTGCGGGGCGGACGGCTGTACCAGGCGCATTGCGCCGCGTGCCATGGCGCGGCAGCCGATGGGCGGGGCGAGCTTGCGGCCAGCCTGCCGGTGTGGCCCAGCGTGCTGGGACCGGCCCTGTTCCAGAATCGGCTGGAAGGCGAGCTGCACTGGCGCATCGCGCATGGCGGCCAAGAGCCGGCCGGCAAGCCCGCGATGCCCGCGTTCGGCGCAACGTTGAGCGCCGACGAGATATGGCAGGTGCTGGACTATCTGCGCTTGCGGGCCTATGGGACTGGCGGCGGCAGCGGCATGCCTGCGGTGGCCGCGCCTGTCGTCGAACTCGTCTGCCGTGATGGCCGCGCGGCGCGGCTCAGCGGCCTGCGTGGCTTGCCCCTGCGTGTGATGGCCCATGCGCCGGGTGCGCCCGAGGAACCGCAGGATCCGCGGCTGCTTACCGTGGCGCTGACGCGAGGCGCGGCGCAGGACGTCGATGCGGATTGCGTGGCGGCCGGCGCAGGCGCCTGGAACGCCTATGCGCTGGCGGCGGGCGTGCCGCCTGACGAGCTGGCGGGCGCGCAGTTCATGGTCGACCGCCAGGGCTGGCTGCGCGCCCGTCGCCTGCCGGGCGCGGCCCCGGCATGGACCAGCGCGGACGAGGTTTGCGGGCCGGGAGGGCGGATGGAGGACAAGACGGTCCGCGGCCTGGGCCAACTATTGCAGGCGATGGATCGTGCGCCCATCGCGATACCTAAACGAATACCTTAGGTATCAACTACTTAGTTGCCGATGCGGTAGCGTCGGGGAGTTTCTGGGGAAGAATAGCGGATTCCAATCTGCTCATCTCCAGATCGTTCTGATCCCCGTCTAGCCACTTTGAGTAGGTGCTCAGGAACATCTCTAAGCTGTGCCCAAGCTGCTTGGAGAGCGGGCCGGTAGCCCGGTGAATTCCTGAAAGTCACTTTCAGCGCCGGTGACGTTGCGGCGCCGGCCCGCTCTCCGAAGCAACCGGGAAGCGGTGGCAGGGTATGTGTTAATTCGTAACGGACATATCTTTGTTGGGGCTAATCACCGATAGTGGCCGCGGGAACATTTTTCCCTGCAAATCTAGGACTTACATTGAAGATTGAAACTGGTATCGTGAAGTGGTTTAACAACGACAAGGGCTTCGGCTTTATCATGCCGGAGCTGGGTGGCAAAGACCTCTTCGCCCATTTCTCTGAAATTCAGGGTGATGGCCACAAATCTCTGGAAGAGAACCAGCGAGTGTCATTCGTTGCTGGCCAAGGGCAAAAAGGCCCGACGGCGACGATGATCAAGCCGATTTAGTAGCCGAGTTGCTCGCTGGAATGCGGGCAGCTGGGTAGCAGGTTGTGGGGCCGGATCCTTTGAAACATTGGATTCGGCCCTTTGCTTTTGGGCTCCGTCGAGCCTACTTGCTAATGCTGCTGCCGAAGTTGAAAACGTCTATCAGTTCTTCAATGAAGCGTACGAGTGCTTCGAGCATGGCGTTGCTCCGCGGGTTGGGGTTAAGTGGATGATGGAGGCCCGATCTACTGACCCAATAGATTGGGCCGGTTTGGTTTTTAACGCCGTCAAAACTGCTTGTTTTGATGTGTGCACGGTGAATGCTCGCGAACACCGAGATCCCAAGCAATATCTTGCCCGGACCTTGGACACGGCGCTAATCTGAAAGGCCCAGCGCAGTCATCGATGGAGCCTTTTATGAAAACGTCCCTGTTTCCTGGCATGGCTTTGGCGCTTACCGGCTTCTGCGTCTCCGCCGCCGCCCAGACTGTCACGCCGCTTCAAGGCCAAACTCCCCAAGTAACTCAGCAGGACATCGCTGCATGCCAAGCTCAGTCGGGCAGCACCACCAGCCCCCCCGCCGAAGCCCCGCAGGCAGGCGGCCGAGCCAGGGGCGCGGCGGCAGGCGCAGCGGCGGGGGCCGTCGTTGCAGGCGCGCGAGGACGCCAACATGAGGAGGTTTACGACCGCGTGGACGATGATACGAAGCAAGCCTACCGGCAGAACCAAGCGAAAGACGCCGCCGCGGCTGGTATGGTTGTGGGCGGATCGCGTCAACGGCAGGACCGGCGACAAGATCGGGCGAACCAAGCGCAGCAGAATGCGACTGCGTCATCAGCCTACGCCAGTTGCCTGCAGCAGCGTGGTTATCAGGTGACGCCGTGAGCGCCTGTTGCGAGCGAGGTTCCTGGACGCAAAAAGTGATTCAGTTGTCTGGTGGCAACTTGACCCACTGATGCTTCGGCATGGGGTCTTGCAGTTCGCTTCCATGTAGCCTCTCTCCATTCCCCGACGTCATCTACGTGCTAATGGCAAGTCTCGTCGCTCCGTGCCTGAGACGGGCTGCTCGGGACGGGCGCTGGGGTACCTGGCTCGCGGGAACATCATTTATCGGTTTGGGCGTGCTCACGGCCATGGGTACGCGCCTCGCGCGTTGACGCTCTCTCTCATCTGCGCCGAATGGCGGCTTCTGGCCGTATCCAGGCCTCCGCCGGCCGCTCACGACCCTGAGCAGCCATTCGCGTGTCTCATGCCAACACCTGCTGTGCAGCGCTTACCGACCTTGGGTTCTGCCTAATCAATTCACCTGAATCCGGCCCCAAGCCGGTGTTTTCTCAAGCAGCCTCGGCCGGCACTTCAGGCAGCGGCCCACGGACCCGCCGCCTGGGCGGCTGCTGTGCGCCTCGTCTTCATCGGCATATCCATGATCTTTAGTCCTCATGATATGCCTCGCACACAGAATCACGGATAGGCCCGGGCGCTTACCATCAACCGCCATAGCATTGCGCGTAAGTAAAGTCGACCAAGCGCTTGTCTGAGGCATCCTGTGGCGTGGACGGCTCTACTTGGAAATGCCCGAACATATCGTCGTTGCAGATCCTCACGTTCTTGCGCTGCGTACCCTCCTGCAATACGCAGGAGCCGCCAAAACTGTGATTACTCCCAGCGACGCCGACCGGTAGGTCAATCAGCCGGCTACAACCGATGATTCGGCAGTTTTGCTTCTGATACGACAACGATTGGTTGAACGATTCAACACGGGAGTTGGGATCACGAATCGACACAACATTAACGCATTCGCCACTAACGGTTTGGTTGCCCGGCAGCTTGCAGTCCGAGTACACGTCGCCATTGGCAATATGTTCCTCATTACGCGCCAGCATGGCGATGCGGGTTGTGTATGCTTGCTGCAGGCAGGCGCTGTCTTGACAAATGTCACGAGCGTATTTAATCCAGTTGCGCTGTTCTTTCGCCAACTCTTTCTTGCCATGGGCATCGGTTGCGGCTAGTGCTGTTTCATAGGCCCCATGCAATTTTCCATCCAGCGCGGATATCTCGGCATCGCTACAGATCAACCTTTCCGTAGCGCTCACGGCCTTGTTGCAATCAAAACTTGCAGCTTGGGCGCCAGTCCATAGAGTTGCAAGGCCCAACGTAAAGAGAATCTTCATCGCAGGTGCACACCGCATCTTCAGTGCGTAAGCGGGTGGGCGTGTTGAATGCAGCTGGGTCATGATCCTATCTTCTCAAGTTGTATGTCGATGATGTCTTGCGTACAGCACAACACATCTCCCTCGTGACACGCCAAATCAGCTTAACCGAGCTAATGCACATCTCTGGTCTTGTAATCTTGTCGCTGGAGCATCAGAGGCATTCTTATTCCAATACCCGGCTCAGTTTTTACCAGATCTAAGCTGACGCCTGTGCCTTTACCAACTAAAGCTGCGGCTTCATCACAATCTTCTCGGATGCCGCTGGCCGGAACCCGCTTTTCAGCGGAATCGGAAAGAGGCCGGGGTTATCGTCGCCACGCCCGGCTGTGGGAGCCCAAGCACACAGGGTCGCCGACATGCGGGCAGACGATGCCAGGCGCGGCTTCGTTGAATCGACGATTCAGCCAGTGACCAACATTTGTTGGGGGATAATTTTGGGCACGCCGCGTGCTGCATGACCTACACACTGAGCGGCGCGGGGTCGCTACTGCCGAGGCGAAAGCAATGGAACAGGAAGATTATTTGGCTCAAATACTTACCAGGTCTGCAAAGTTGAATGAGTTTGGGGACTGGGCAGACATTCTGGCCGATTACGCGTCCTGCCTCTGGAATGTGCGGGACAAGTTGGAACGGGAAGAGATCGAGCGCTTATTAAACGTTGGCGCGGCCTTCTACCGCACGTTGGCACGCGCTGAGGACTACCGTCGCAGCCCCCTCTGAAGGTGCTATATGGTCTCGCTGCGGCGGGATGGCTCCGCGTTCTCATGAGACGGGGCGCTTATGCGCTACAGCGACGGCTACGGCGCCGTCTGGCATGCGGTATTTCCCGCATGACAGCCAAACGACGGGTTCGCCTGTCGGCAATGAGCAAATGTACTCGCGGACGGGGAGTCCGGTTGGACCGCGTTTGGTGACTAGCCTACGCTCCACCCGGCAGATGGAACGATCGGGCAGCTTTACGATCACATCGGACAATCGAGTGCCCACCGCCATGTTCTCCCTCTTCAGATGATTGCGCCCGAGGTCGAACGGTCGTGACCTGGCGGGGCATTGGTCCGTTGGCGTCTTATTTAACACCTTGAGCCTCTGAGGAACATCCGGCGTTCGGCTGAACAGCTCAGCTGGGATGAGTGCTTTTCGACGTACTCGTTCTCCGGGCAAGCATTGAAAACGCCCCATTGCTGGGGCGCTAAAGAGTATTTTAGGTGGGGCGTCGCTCAATTGAGCGGGGCGGGGGCCTCGCGCTAGCCCTTGGTTTTCTCGACTCCGTTTCGGCTACCCAACCTGCTTCCCATGCGTCGACTTTTTCACGCCAATCCCGTATGGCCTCGCCCGTGTGGCCCGGCATGGCCGAGGCACAATAGTAGGGGCAATCGAATAAGCTCAGCCCTTCACGGGCAGCTTGGGCGCCCAACTTTCGGATGTCGTCGCGTTGCATTGCTATACCCTCCAAAAGAAGATCACGGGAAGGTCAGTATTGCGCATGGGCTGTGGCGCTTGCAATAGTGTGGCGGGACTACCTGGCCTAGCGCGGCGCCATCCCCTTGCGCAGCTTGCGCGGGGATTCCAGTAGCTCCATGGTCATCTGGTCTTTCTCCAGCACACAGGGCTCCACGGCCGGGCCGGCCAGCAGGTCGTCGTAGATTCCACCCATGAGGCCCGCAGGCCGCTTCAGTTCAAAGGACACCTGGTGCATGCGCAGTAGGGCCGCGCGCAGGCGCTTCCGCGATCACCAGGTGGTCAGCGACAGTCCTGCTGATTTCGCGGGCTACGACTTGGGGCCGAGTTCGCCCGAGCTGTTGCTGGGATCGCTGGGCAGCTGCCTGACGCATATCTTCCTGATCAAGGCGGCCGAACTCGAATTGCCGCTGGAATCGTTGCAGGTGGAGATCGAAGGCGACCTGGACCCGCGCGGCGGCAAGCCGGGCTATGAGCAGGTGCCACTCTTTCCGCACAACATTCGCTATACCGCACACATCGTGTCGCCGGCTGACGAGAGCGCGGTGCGCGCCGTGCATGAGGCCGTGGAGCAATGGTGCCCGATCCTGAACCTGCTCAAGCAGTCGCAGCCGCTGGAAGGCCGAGTGGAGCACACCCGCTCTGCGGCGCAGTAAGAAAGAAAGCCTCAGGTCAGCGTGCTGCGCATCAAAATTTCGGTCAGCGCCCGCGTAGGTTTATTAGGCGCGGGTGCCGAGATCACGATGAACTCCACCTGCGGCAGCGCGGGCAGCTGCGCGGCGCCGGCCGGCGCGGCAAGGCCCAAGGTGGACAGGTGCGACGGCTGCACCGTGATGCCCAGGCCGGCGCGCGCGGCCGCCTGGCAGCCCGCGTAGCTGGTGCTGGTGCACACGATCTGCCAGCTGCGTCCGGCGCGCGCCAGGGCGTCCAGCGCCAGCGCGCGCGTCACGCTGGGTTCGCGCAGCAGGATCAGCGGCAGCGGTTCGCCGGGCGCCACCCGCAGGCCCTCCTTGGCCTGCCACAGCAGGGCTTCCTTGTGCAGGGTCTGGCCGCGGCGGTCGCCCTTGCGGCGCTTGCCTATCATCACGTCCAGGCCGTTGTCGTCCAGCAGCTTGTAGAGCTCGCTGGTGACGCCGATGGTCAGGTCCAGTTCCACCTCGGGGTGGGCCAGCCGGAACGCGGCCAGCACGTCGGGCAGGGGGCCCATCGCCAGGTCGTCCGAGGTGCCCAGCCGGACCCGTCCGCGCAGGCGCGGCGCGTCGAACAGGCGCTCGGCCCGCTCGTGCGCGTCCAGGATGATCTGCGCATGCACCAGCAGGCTGCGGCCGTCGCTGGTAAGCGCGAGCGAATGCGTGTCGCGCTGGAACAGGCGGCGGTTCAGGGCCTGTTCCAGCTGGCGGATGTGCTCGCTGACCGTGGGCTGGGTCAGGCCCAGCCGCCGGGCGGTTTCGGTGAAGCTGGGCGCGGCGGCGGCGGCAGTGAAGGTCTTGAGCCAGAGGGGATTGAGCATGGCGGCCTGGTAATAGAAAAGTCCGATGACAGTTAAAGTACCCAGTGGGCTTCACGATGGCAAGCGCCGTGCCTATAGTTTCCGCAATCCCTACGGAAACCTTTGCCATGCGCCGCTTCCTGCCCGACCAATTCACGCTCATCCTGATCGCCACGGTGGTCTTCGCCAGCTTTTTCCCGGCCGTGGGCCAGGGCGCGGCGTTCATGACCGTGGCCAGCAACATCGCCATTTCGCTGCTGTTCTTCCTGCACGGCGCTCGCCTGTCCACCGATGCCATCGTTGCGGGCGTGAAGGACGTGCGCCTGCATGCGCTGATCCTGGCCTGCACCTTCCTGCTCTTTCCGGCGCTGGGCCTGGGGCTGCGGGCGCTGTTTCCCAACCTGCTGACGCCGTCGCTGTGGCTGGGCGTGCTGTTCGTCTGCACCCTGTCTTCCACCGTGCAGTCGTCGATTGCCTTCACCTCCATGGCGCGCGGCAATGTCCCGGGCGCGATCTGCGCGGCCACGGCGTCGAACCTGCTGGGCACCGTGCTGACGCCGCTGCTGGTGGCCGTGCTGCTGCACCGCCAGGGCGGCGGCCACGGGCTGGCCGACGCCGGCCGCATCCTGTTGCAGCTGCTGCTGCCGTTCGCGGTGGGCAGCCTGCTGCGCCCCTGGATCGGCGCCTGGGCCCAGCGCAACAACCGCACGCTGTCCAAAGTGGACCGCAGCTCCATCCTGCTGGCCGTCTACACCGCGTTCAGCGAGGCGGTGGCGCAGGGCATCTGGCACGCGTTCCCGGCGATAGACCTGGCTTCCATGGTGCTGGTGAACGCCTTGCTGCTGGGCACGGTGCTGCTGCTCACGACCTGGGGCAGCCGCAAGCTGGGGCTGTCGAAGGAAAACGAGATCACGCTGGTCTTCTGCGGCTCGAAGAAGTCGCTGGCATCGGGGATTCCACTGGCCACGGTGCTGTTCGGCACCTCGCAGATGGGCGTGGTGGTGCTGCCGCTGATGATCTTCCACCAGATGCAGCTGATGGTGTGCGCGGTGCTGGCGCGCCGCTACGCGGAACGGCAGGCCCCGGCCGAAGCGGTGGCGGCGCAAGCTTGAGCGCGAGAAAGTCCGGCCGAGGCGTGCTGCTTCAAAAGCTACTCCGTGATGGGTTCCACACTCTGCCGGACCGAGCGCCGGGCCGCTATTCCACCCAGCAGATACTTGGAACGGATATGCCTTGCATGAGGGTCTCCGCAAAGATGCAGTGATTCAGCTGGGGTCGCCCCTTAAGCCATCGGCATGACCGGTGGCCAGCGGTGCGTTTCACCTTGGCACGACTGGCACCAGGCATAAAGAGCGTCGTACATGACCATGCCATGGCCAAGCATGACGTGGTCGTTGGCGTACAAGTGCGACAGGCCCAGCGACAGTGCGTACAGTCCGCCTGACTGCGGGGTCAGGTCCAGGCGCGAGGTGTCGGCGCCGCGAACGATGGTGGCCATTTGCTGCAGCGCCGGGTTGTCCGCCAGCCCATACTTATCGAGGAAAGCGTCAAAGCTGCACAGCTCTCCAACGTGCGAAAGTTCCACGCCAGGAATGTCGTAGGGAATGGCGGCGGTTTCCTTGGCGAGGCGTAGAACATCCCCGGCGGGCACGTAGAGAAATTCTGGCGTTTCGTCGATGAATCGGGCGATTAGCCATGGGCAGGCGATGCGGTCGATCTTGGGCCGTTCACGAGTGATCCATTGCATGATGAACTCCTGGAAAAGCACTTAGTGCAGCAGCGGATAAACCGCCAAGCCGATCATCGCCGCGCCAGCAACAATCATCGGCTCGGACAGTTTTTTGAAGCACAGCAGCAACAGCACTGCAGCCACTGCCAACAGCAATGTCGGCACATCGACGATCGTGCGCCGGGCGATAACGATGACTGCGCCTACGATGGCGCCGATCGCAGCGGCCGTCACGCCATCGACGAAGGCGAGAATGCCGGGCAGTTTTCCGTACTTCTTGAAGTAGGGCGCCGGGATGATGGTGAACAGATAACAAGGCAGAAAGGTAGCCAAGGCCGCCACACAGGCTCCGGGCAAGCCCGCGACCAGGTAGCCGATGAAGCCGACCGTGATGACAACGGGTCCCGGCGTGATCATGGCTACCGCCACTGCATCGACGAACTGCTTGTCATTGAGCCAGTGGAAGTCGGTAACCACGCTGCCGTAGAGAAACGGCACGATGGCCAGCCCGGAGCCGAACACGAAAGCTCCCGCCTTGGCGAAGAACAACCCGATCTGCCAGAGCAACGGCCAGTCCAGCGTGCTCAGCGTAGCCCCCGCTGGCACGGATACCGCGGCCACCGCCGACAGATGACCGGACTTTACCCACCTGGGCGGCGCGCGCCAAAACCAGACCAGCAGACCGGCCGCCAGAAACAGCCAGGCTGTTTCGGATTCGGTGATGACAGTGACGGCGGCCAGCGCCAGGTAGATGGACCACAACAGCTTATCCTTGCCCACGCTCCTGGTAGTGAGCTTGTAGCCGCTGATGGCAATGATGCCGATGACCGCAGCGCTCACGCCGTAGAACACGGCTTGCATCCAGGCCAGGCCGCCAAAACGCAGATATGCCCACCCCAGGGCAACGACCATGAAGAACGACGGCAGGACGAAGGCGATCCCCACCAGCGTGGCGCCAAGAATGCGGTAGTGCACGTAGCCGAGGTAAATGGCGAGCTGCGCGGCCAGAGGACCTGGCGCGAGCTGGGCGAGCGCCAAACCTTCCTTGTAGTCGCCGTCGGTGATCCAGCCTCTGCCCTCCACCAGATCGCGGCGCATGTAACCGGCCAAGGCAACCGGCCCGCCAAAGCCCAGGGTCCCCAGTCGGATGAAATACCGGATCAGTTGCCAGAGGGTATAGGCGGGTTGGGCGGCAAGCGTTGCCGCACTGGCGCGGGCAGATTCTTGGGACGGATTCATGGTTGCGCTCTTGAACCGAGGCCAGTCAGGTCTTACGCCCACCGGAGAAATGGGTGTACAGGGAATCCAGTACGGTGCCGGCTTCGAGCAGCAAGGCATCGTCGTCGGGCAGGCGTTTGCGAGCGCCGGCCAGGATGGCTTCAAAGCCTGCGGCTTCCGGCACCGCGGCACCGCCCACGTCGAGCGCATGTACCAGCGTTCCCAACAGCGCGAGGCCGCGATTCTCCTCCAGGCCGAAACTGGCAAGCAGGACCTCGAACGACACCCGATCGCCGACGTGCGTGAAAGTGGCGCCGTCGAAATCGAATCCCAGGGCGTCGGCCGGGCAGTCGGCCGGGGTATCCAGCCATAGAAAGCGCGCGGACGGGTCAATGAAGCGCTGGATCAGCCACGCACAGGCAACGCGATCAACCCAGATATGGCGTCGGGTCGCCCAGACGCGTCCCCGATGGTTCATGGGATCGCGGCGGGCTATGCCGCCCACCGATGCGTGGGGTTCGCCGGGCGACAGCAGGGATTCGATGGCATTGGCGAAATCGCGTTGCTGCGCTTGCGCGCGGAGCGACGTTTCAGCCGGGAAGAAATCTATGCGGCGCAACGCCTGGTAGCTACGTTCGTAGCGGCGCAACAGGCGGTTGAGCTCCGTCGCCTTCAACTCAGCGAGCGTCTGGCGCGCCTGGGCCAGTTCCGCCAGCCAGGCGTCATAGTCGGCCGAACGGTCGAACAGGGCCCGGAACGAGGCGGACTCGTCGTTGTCCTGGGCCTGCACCCGCAGCAGCCAAGCCTGACCGCCTTCTTCGCTCGTTTCGGCGGCCAGATCGGCCAGTTGGAGCGCTTGCTCGGCGTGCGCCGGCAGCAGATAGGCTCCGTCGCGCAAGGCTGCGCACCCCAACGTCTTGAGCTTGCGCCAGATGCGCATGCGCGCCGTGGCGCCGTCGGTGGGCAGGCTGACGATAAGCAGCAGCCAAGAAGAGGCAAGTGGCGTGTCCATGGGGAGCAGAATATGAAAGCATCGCTATCTCTGCAATCATGTAGATATCGCTACAGACTGATATCCCTTTCCCCGACCGACGACATGGTTTTCTTAATCATATCCCCCCCGGGGGGATATGATGACTCCATGAACAAACCCGATCCTCATCATCATCACGATGCCGTCGCCAAGCGCCTCAAGCGAGCTGAAGGCCATTTGCGCAGCATCCTGACAATGATGGAAGAACATCGTCCCTGCCTTGAATTGGCCCAGCAGCTGCATGCGGTCGAGCGCGCCATTTCCCAGGCCAAGAAGATCCTCATTCAAGACCATATCGACCATTGCCTGCAGGATGCGGTGGGCGAGCTGGACCAGGACAGACAACGCGTGATAGACGAATTCAAAGAAATCACCAAGTACCTTTAAGAACGCCATCCATGCTGTCGTTTTCCGATCTGATTGCCCAGGGTGCTTCGCATGCCTGGCTGTTTATTCCCAGCGCGATCCTGCTGGGCGCTCTACACGGGCTGGAGCCCGGCCACTCCAAGACGATGATGGCGGCGTTCATCGTCGCGATCAGGGGGAGTGTGTGGCAGGCTGTGCTGCTTGGAATCACCGCGACCATTTCGCACACCTTGATTGTGTGGGGTATCGGGTTGGGCGGCATGTATCTCTGGCGCGGAGTCGCTGCGGAGGAACTGGAACCATACTTCCAGCTGGCGTCCGGAGTGATCATCGTGCTGATCGCTGCATGGATGTTCTGGCGGATCTGGCGCGATCAGCATGGCGCAGGCCACGACCATCACCACCACGTGCATCATCACCACGACCATCATCACCACGACCATCGCAATGGCCACGGGCATGCCCACCGCCATGACGTCGCGTTCACGGAGCCAGAGCAACACCAGCATGATCATCGGCATGAAGAGCAGCGAGGACTGGACGTCGCGGGCGTAGGGCATCAGGACCCCCACCAGCTTGCGCACGCCAATGACATCCGGCGGCGCTTCACCAACCGGAACGTAACCAACTGGCAAATTGCCCTGTTTGGCCTGACCGGCGGGCTCATTCCTTGCCCTGCGGCAATTACGGTGCTGCTGCTGTGTCTGCAATTGAAAGAATTCACGCTCGGAGCGGCGCTGGTGCTGTGTTTCTCGATCGGACTGGCCATTACGCTGGTGACGGTCGGCGCCGTGGCGGCGCTAAGCGTACGCCAAGTCAACAAGCGGGCTCCGTGGTTTAGCGCGGTCGCTCAGCGGGCTCCGTATCTCTCCAGCCTGCTGATCATCGCCGTGGGCGTCTATGTGGGGATGAATGGATGGCTGGGCATCCGGGGCTAGTCGTCGGTCGCGTCTTCCTGCGGTCGGATCTTGCCGGCCGGCTGCCAATAGACCGCGCCGTCGCGTTCCTCGACCGCCAGCACGGTCAAGCGGCCATTTTTACAGGGCCCGCCCACGCACAGGCCGGTGTCCGGCTGGTAGGTGGCGCCGTGGCGCGCGCACATGATCAGGTCGCCGGCGCGGGTGAAGAAACTGCCTTCCCAATCCAGTTCCACGCCCACGTGGGCGCAGCGGTTCAGATAACCGTGCACGCGGTCCTGGTAGCGTACGAAGAAGGCGGTGGTCCGGCCCGCCGCATCGGACACGGGGATTTTCACGCCCAGGCCGCCGTTGGCGAGATCGGAGGAGGCACAGACGCGGACGGCGGGGGCGGGGTTCGGATCCTGCATGGGTAGCCTGGAATGCAAAAGGGTGCGATGTTCGGACAGGGGGCCGGGCTTGTCAATCCGGCGCGCCGGCCTGGGCGCTTTCCTGCTGGCGCGCCCACATGCCAGCGTAGACGCCGCCGTGCGCCAGCAGTTGCGGATGGCGGCCGCGTTCGATGATGCGACCCTCGCCCAGCACGATGATCTCATCGGCGTCCGCCACCGTGGACAGGCGGTGGGCGATGATGAGGGTGCTGCGGCCCTGGCTGACTTCGCGCAGATTGGCCTGGATTTCACGTTCGGTGTGGGTGTCCAGCGCGCTGGTGGCCTCGTCGAACAGGAAGATGGCCGGATTCTTGAGGATGGTGCGGGCGATCGCCACGCGCTGCTTTTCGCCGCCGGACAGCTTCAGCCCGCGTTCGCCCACCATGGTCTGGTAGCCGTCCGGCATGGCCATGATCAAGTCGTGGATATGGGCCAGGCGCGCCGCCGCCTGGATCTCGCCCTCGGTGGAGCCGGGGCGGCCGTAGCCGATGTTGTAGAGGATGGTGTCGTTGAACAGCACGGTGTCCTGCGGCACGACGCCGATCGCGGCCCGCAGGCTGGCCTGCGTCACCTCGCGCACGTCCTGGCCGTCGATGAGGATGGCGCCGCCGTCGGCGTCGTAGAAGCGGAACAGCAGGCGCGCGATGGTCGATTTTCCGGCGCCTGAGGTGCCGACCACGGCCACGGTCCTGCCGGCCGGGATGGTGAAGCTGACACCCTTCAAAATGGGCCGGCGCGTGTCGTAGCCGAAATGCACGTCGCGGAATTCCACCTCGCCGCCCGCCACGCGCAAGGGCTGGGCATCGGGCCGGTCGGCCACTTCGCGGTCCTGTCCCAGCAGTTCGAACATGCGCTCCATGTCGATGATGGCCTGCTTGATCTCGCGGTAAACGAAGCCGAAGAAGCTCAGCGGCTGGTACAGCTGCAGCAGGTAGGTGTTGACCAGGACGAAATCGCCCAGCGTGTAGCGGCCGTCGGCGATGCCGGTGGCGGCCATCCACATGACCAGGGTCAGGCCCACCGAGATGATGGCGGCCTGCCCGACGTTGAGGACGGACAGGCTGACCTGGCTGCGCACGGCGGCGCGCTCGTAGCGGGTCAGCGAGGCGTCGTAGCGGCGGGCTTCGTGCTCTTCGTTGCCGAAGTACTTGACCGTCTCGTAGTTCAGCAGGCTTTCGATGGCCTTGGTGTTGGCTTCGGAGTCGGTTTCGTTCATCTGGCGCCGGAACTTGGCGCGCCATTCCGTGACCAGCAGCGTGTACGCCATGTACAGCGTGACGGTGGCGCCGGTGGCCAGCGCCAGCCAGATGTCGAACATCTTCCACAGCACGATACAGACCAGCCCGATTTCGAAGAAGGTCGGCAGGATGCTGAAGAGCAGGAACGACAGCAGGGTCTGGATGCCCTTGGTGCCGCGTTCGATGGCGCGGTTCAGGCCGCCGGTCTGGCGCGTCAGGTGAAAGCGCAGCGACAACGCGTGCAGGTGGCGAAAGACCTGCAGGCCGACGGCGCGGATGGCGTGCTGCCCGACCCGGGCGAAGATGGCGTCGCGCAGCTCCGAGAACAGCAGCGACAGCACCCGGGCGGTGCCGTAGGCCAGGATCAGGCCCAGCGGCACCGTGACGGCGCCCGGCGCGCCCTTGCCCAATTCGTCGATGGCCTGCTTGTACAGCAGGGGGACATAGACCGTGGCCGCCTTGGCCGCGAACAGGCATAGCAGGGCCGCGACCACGCGCGTTTTCAGGCCGGTTTCGCCAGGCGGCCAGAGATAGGGAAAGAGGGTGCGCAGGGTGGAGAAACCGCCGCGGCGCTCGGGCCGCGTGTCAGGAGCGTTCATGGTCAGGGCCGGGAGGGTTATGCATGGGCCGGCGGGCCGTCGGAAGCGCATTATCGGCTACGGGCGGTATTTCTGCCGCGGGGCCGCGCCAGGGGCGGAAATAGCTGCTTTGGCGGGGGGCATTCAAGGAATTGGCGGCTGTGGGGGTATTATCGGCCTCATGGCCCCTGGGATGTGTAGACCTCTCCCGGGGGTTTTCAATCCGGCATGGTGACTCGGGCGCAGCCTGGCGGGCCCGTTCTTTACTGTCTCAACCAAGGATGAAGCCTGGCTGCCCCTTGGTTGCGCGACCCGGCGCATATTCGCCGCGCGGACGTCGCGTCGCAAGCTACGGAGGGTCTTATGGCGAAAGTACCCGCAGTGAAATTGAACGACGGCAGCAAGATTCCCCAGCTGGGCCTGGGCGTCTGGCAGGTGCCGAACGATCAGGCGGCCGCAAGCGTGAAAGAGGCGCTGGCGGCCGGCTACCGCTCGGTGGACACCGCGGCCATCTATGGCAACGAGGCCGGCGTGGGCGAGGGCCTGCGCGCGGCCGGCGTGGCGCGCAAGGATCTGTACGTCACGACCAAGCTCTGGAACGACAGGCACGGCTACGACGAGGCCCACAAAGCCATGGACGAGAGCCTGGAAAAGCTGGGCCTGGCCTACGTGGACCTGTACCTGATCCATTGGCCCGTGGCCGGCAGCACGAAGTTCGTTGATGCCTGGAAGGCCATGGTCGAAATGAAGGAAGACGGCCGTGCGCGTTCGATCGGCGTGTCCAATTTCACCCAGGCCAACCTGGAACGGCTGATCGACGTCTCCGGCGTGACGCCCGCGGTGAACCAGGTCGAGCTGCACCCCGGCTTCACCCAGCGCGCGCTGCGGGACTTCCACGCCAGGCATGGCATCGCGACGGAGTCATGGAGCCCCCTGGCCCAGGGCGGCGTGGCCAAGGACAAGGTCATCCTGGAACTGGCGCAGAAGCACGGAAAATCGCCCGCCCAGGTGACGCTGCGCTGGCACCTGCAGAACGATCTGATCGTGATTCCGAAGTCGGTGACGCCGGCCCGCATTCGCGAGAACATCGACGTCTTCGACTTCGAGCTGTCGGCGGCGGATATGGCCGCCATCGACGGCATCAAGGAAGGCGGGCGCCTGGGGCCGGACCCGGAAGTGTTTGGCAAGTAGCCGTGTTGCGCGCGGGCGGCGCCTGGCGCGCCGCGCGCGCTAGGGCTTCAGCGGAAACACCCAATAGCGCGCGATCACCGCCAGCAGGATGGCCAGGGCGGTCCAGGACGCCCAGTGCCAGCCCCCCGTGCCCAGCAGCGCGGCCAGCAAGCCGAACACGCTGAGCACGCCCAGCAGGATCGGGGCGCCCCAGACAAACATGAAACCACGGGCAGTCTTGCTCATGCGGGAGTCCTTTTCGGGATGGCGGCGGCCTGGTGCTTGCGTACGAGTTCGGCGATGCGCGCCTCGGTGGCGCGGCGGCGGGCCAGCCAGAGATAGAGGCCGCTGACCAGGACCACGATCGTGATGACGTCCAGCAGCGCCCAGATGATCTTCAAGGGCAGGCCGCCATAGTCGCCGAAGTGCAGCGGGCGCGAGACTTCCAGCGCCGTCAGATACCAGGGCATTTTTGCCACGGTGGTCAGCTCGCCGGTCTTGCCGTCCACCAGCACGGGCGTGTTCAGCTTGGAAGTGAGCGGCGTGTCGCCGCGCATCCAGGTGATGTAGTGGTGGGGACTGCCGAAGGCGTTGCCGGGAAAGGCGATGAAGGACACTTCGTTGCCGGGCAGGGCCTTGCGGGCCGTATCGGCGGCGGCGTGGGCCGAGGCCAGTTCGGTGGGTACGGTCTGGCCCTTGTAGGGTTCCAGGATGCGTACCAGTTCGGTCGATTGCCACAGGCGGAACAGCGGCGTGGATAGTTCATTGATCACGCCCGTGATGCCCACCACGAAGGCCCAGACCAGCGTCACGATGCCCAGCAGATTGTGCAGGTCCAGCCACTTCAGGCGGGTCGAGCGGGTGGCGCGCACGGTGCCGAATTCCAGCTTCTTCATGAAGGGGCCGTAGAGCACCACGCCGGACACGATGGCCACGCAGAACAGCAGCCCCATGAAGCCCAGGAACAGCTCGCCGGGCAGCCCCGCGAACAGGTCCACGTGCAGGGCCAGCATGATGCCCATGAAGGAAAACTTGTCCTGCGTGTAGAGCGGGCCGTCCAGCAGCACGTCGCCGGTGCGCGCGTCCATGCGCACGGCGTGGCCGGACACCTGGCCGTCTCCGGGCGTTTTTGCCATGCCCACATAGACTTGCGGCTCGTCGGGATCGAAGAACAGGTAGTCGACGACTTCGCCCGGATACATGGCGCGGGCGCTGTCGACCAACTGGTCCAGGTTGGCGCGAGGGGTCGAGGCCGGCACGTCGGACAGCGGCTTGCCATCGTCGAGCCAGTGTTCGATCTCGTGGTGGAACACCAGAGGCAAACCGGTAAGACAGATGATGAGCAGGAAGATCGTGCAGACCAGGCTGGTCCACTTATGGACCAGGTACCAGGTTTTGATGGTGGACGCGGCGGTCATGGGGGGCGGGCCCTTGCAGGCGCGGGTTGGAGAAAGCTGGATATTATCGCGAATAATATCGATTCTCGTAACCAAATTTTGACCATGGCCTGGCAAGGGGGAGCAGCCGGGTGGGCTTGAAAGCGGGTTAAAAAGAGGGATCAAGCATCAACCCAGTGGTAGCCCCGGATCATCATGGAGCAGCGTTTTCTCAAAGTCCCGCGCAACGAGCTAGGCCGCGATTTCGCGGTGGGCGACCTGCATGGGCATTTTTCCCGCCTGCAGCAAAGCCTGGACCAGCTGGGCTTCGATCCCACCCGGGACCGCCTGTTTTCCGTCGGCGACCTGGTAGACCGCGGCCCGGAAAGCGAGGCCGCGCTGGAGTGGCTGGCCCGGCCCTGGTTCCACGCGGTCCAGGGCAATCACGAGGATTACGCGATCCGCCACGTGCGCACCGGGCAGGTGGACGTGGACAACTGGCGCGGCTACGGCGGCGGCTGGTTCCTGGACCTGCCATCGGATCGGCAGCAGGTATTCGCCGAGGCCTTCGCGCAATTGCCCATCGCCATCGAGGTCGAAACCCTGGACGGCGCGGTGGGGCTGCTGCATGCCGATTGCCCGGTGCTGTTCTGGCCGCGGCTGGAATCCGCCTTGCAAGACCGCTATCGGCGCACCAGCGCCGCCTGTCAGTGGTCGCGCGACCGCCTGCGGCAGATGGACCGCACCGGCATCCGCGGCGTGCGGGCGGTGGTGGCGGGGCATACGCCGGTGCCGGCGCCGCTGCTATTGGGCAACGTCTATCACATCGACACCGAGGGCTGGAAGTCCGGCTATTTCACCTTCCTGGACCTGGAATCCCTGCGGGCCTGGCCGCGCGAGGTCGTGACCGAACTCGCGGAGCAGGAATAGCAGGCTTGAATTCCCGGCGGCTGGCGCCGGGAACGCTCACAGCGGCCGGGCGGCCACCGGTCCGGCGCCGCTGACGGCGCTGGCGCGGGCAGGGGTGTCGGCGTCCACGCGCGGCACGGGGATGGGCGGGATGACAGGCGCGTTGCCGACCGGTGCGCCGCCTGCGGGCGCCACGGGGACGGGCAGGGCGACTGGCGGTTGGCCAGCGCTGCTCTGCGGCACGGCGCCACTGGGAGGCAAGGGCTTGACCGAGGTGTCCACGCCGTCCGTCGAGCGGTTGTTGTTCAGGAAATCGGTCAGCGCGTCGCCCGAGGACAGATCCAGCGAGGCCACGGCCTGCCCCGGCGGGAATTCCGAGAAATAGTATTCGCCGTTGTCCACGAGCAGGCCGTCCGGCCGCGGCGCGGGTTTGGTTTCGGGCACGCCCTTCAAGGCGGGCTGCATGTAGGCCAGCCAGGTGCTCAGGGCCAGGCCGCTGCCGAATTCGTTGGTGCCCAGCGACTTGGGCTGGTCAAAGCCCATCCAGACCGTGGTGGCAAGGTTGGGCATGAAGCCCGAGAACCAGACGTCCACGGCCTCGTTGGTGGTGCCGGTCTTGCCGCCGATGTCGTTGCGCTTGAGTACCTGGTGCGCGCGCGCGGCGGTGCCGCTGACCGTGACGCCGCGCAGGATGTCGTCCATCACCCAGGCCGTGCGCGGATCGATGGCGCGCGCCTGCTCGTCGCCGGCGACGACCGGTTGCGCCTTCATCAGCACATTGCCCGAGCGGTCGGTCACATGGTCCACCAGGTAGGGCGTGACGCGGTAGCCGCCGTTGGCGAACACGCTGTAGCCGTTGACCACTTGCAGCGGCGTGGCGCCGCCCGCGCCCAGGGCCAGCGGCAGCACGGCAGGCCAGCGCGACTTGTCGAAGCCGAAGCGGGTCAGGTAGTCCTGGGCATACTGCGGCGAAATGGCCTGCAGGATGCGGATCGACACCATGTTCTTGGAACGCATGAGGCCCTGGCGCAAGGTCAGCATGGGTTCGTACTTGTTGCCGTCGTTCTTGGGCTGCCAGGCCTTGGAGCCAGTCTGCTCCGCGGTCAGCATGAAGGGCTGGTCGGAGATCTGCGTGGCCGGGGTCAGGCCGCGCTCCAGCGCCGCGGCGTAGACGAAGGGCTTGATGTTGGAGCCGGGCTGGCGCCAGGCCTGCGTTACGCGGTTGAAGCCGCCGCGGTTGTAGTCGAAGCCGCCGATCATGGCGCGAATGGCGCCGTCCTGGGGCACCATCGAGACCAGCGCCGCCTGCAACGTCGGCATGTTGATGATTTCCCAGCTGTCGCCGTTCTTGTGGATGTAGACCACCGAACCGCGGCGCAGGCGCTGGCTGTCGCTGGCCTTGGGATTGAGCGCGCGGGCCACCACTGCCAGCGCCTTCTTGTCGCTGATGGTGATGATGTCGCGCGCGCTGCGCGCCAGTGTCACTTCGGTGGGGCTGGCGGCCAGCACCACGGCGGTCAGCAGGTCTTCGCTGTCAGGCGTCTTTTCCTGCACGCCGTCGAGGATCTCATCCAGCGCGGCAGCGTCCTGCTCGACGCCGTCGGGCAGGTCTATCTGGTCTTCCGGGCCGGGATACACGGCGCGGCGGGTGTAGTCCATGACGCCGTCGCGCACGGCGCGGTAGGCGGCTTCCTGGTCCTTGGAATCGATGGTGGTGTAGACATCGATGCCCTTGGAGTAGGTCTGCTCCTGGAACACGCCGTACATCAGCTGGCGCGCCAGTTCGGCCGGGTAGTCGCCATGGATGGCGAAGCCGCGCGCGCTGGCGCCGTCCGCGCCGCGGATCGTGAGGCGCTGCTTGAGCGCTTCATCGGCCTGTTCGGGGGTGAGGTAGCCCAGCGTCTTCATGCGGCCCAGCACGTAGTGCTGGCGGATCTCGGCGCGCGGGAAATTGGTGATGGGGTTGAAGCGCGACGGCGCCTTGGGGATGCCGGCGAGCATCGCGGCCTCGGCCGGCGTCACTTCCGACAAGGGCTTGCCGAGATAGGTGCGCGAGGCGGCCGCGAAACCATAGGCGCGATGGCCCAGGTAGATCTGGTTCATGTAGAGCTCAAGGATCTGGTCCTTGGAAAGCTCGGATTCGATCTTGAAAGTGAGCAGCAGCTCGTAGAACTTGCGCGAATAGGTCTTTTCCGATGACAGGTAGAAGTTGCGCGCCACCTGCATCGTGATGGTGCTGCCGCCCTGGCTCTTGGAACCCTTGACGAGGTTGGTCAGCACCGCGCGCGCCACGCCCATCCAGTCGACCCCGCCGTGGCTGTAGAAACGGTCGTCCTCGGCCGCCAGCACCGCCTGGCGCATCACGGGCGGGATCTCGTCAAAGCGCAGTACGTTGCGGTGTTCTTCGCCGTATTCGCCGATCAGCACCTTGTCCGCCGTGTAGATGCGCAGCGGCACCCGCGGGCGGTAGTCCGTCATGGCGTGCAGGTCGGGCAGGCTGGGCCAGGCCAGGGCCAGCGCCAGGCCGAGCGCGATGCCGCCGCACACGGCGGCGCCGCCGGCGGCTACGCCAGCCTTGATCAGGATTCGTTTCCAGGGGAGGCCCGGTTTGCCGCCCGGGGTGGCGGAGGATTGCTGGGGGGTGCTCATTGCAGGCGATTCTAGGGCAGAACGCTATAGACCGCCCAGGGAGCAATAAGGTTTCGGTAACCAAACTTGCCCGAGGGGCGGAAGCAGCGCAAATGCCGGGGGAATTCAGGGACGGGTTCCAGCATACGCCCGGCGCGGCTTTGTCGCGGTGCTGCGCTGCGGGAACGCACTGAAATGTATTGCGGGCCGTGACAAACGGCAAGTCCGGTTGCACGCGTCAGCCGCTTTTTAGTTAGCCGTTCTTCAGTCAGCTGTTCTTCAGGTAACCCTGCGGCGGGGCGCCCAGCGCCCGGTGGAACATGGCCGAGAAGGCGCTGGCGCTGCGGTAGCCCAGGTCGGAGGCGATGCGCGCGACCGGCACGCCCTGCGACAGCCGGCATACCGCCTCGGCCAGCCGGACCTGCTGCACCCACTGCCGGTAGTTCAGCCCCAGCTCCGCCTGGAACAGGCGGATCAGCGTGCGCGCGCTGGCGCCGACTTCGTCGCCCCAGTCCTCGATGCCGCGTTGCAGCCCGGGATCGTCCAGGATCGCCGCGCAGATGGTCTGCAGGCGGCGGTCGCGCGGCCAGGGGATCTGCAGCGGCGCGACGCGCGCGGCGGCCAGCTCGGACAGGACCAGGGCGGCGATCTGCTCCGCCCGGCCGCCCAGCGGGTACTCGATGGGTTCGGCGGTCAGCGCCAGGATCAGTTCGCGCAGCAGGCCGCTGACCTCGACCACCTGGCATTGCGGCCAGTAGCCGCAGGCGGTCTCGGCTTCGAGGTAGAGCGAGCGCATGGACACCGCGCCCACCATGTCCACGCCATGCGGCACGCCCGCCGGCACCCATAGCGCGCGCAGCGGCGGCAGGGCCCAGAAGCCGCTGGGGGTGGTGACGCGCATCACGCCTTCGACCGCGTAGACCAGCTGGGCGCGCGGGTGGGAATGGGTGCCCGTCCGGGTGCCGGGCGGGAATTCCTTGGCCATGGCCGTCACCGCGCGCGGCCGGTGCTGGTAGTCCTGCGGATTGACGCTGCGGGTGGGGTCGGTCAAAAGCAGTCGGGCGGGCATGCGTGTCACTTCCGGTGTAAGGATGAGAGAGGCGGCTCAAGTGCGGTTTCCGTATTTTGTCACTTAAACGACGAAAGTTGGCATATGGGATCCGGCCCGGATTCCTACACTGGCAGCAGGTCCCGGCACGGTGCCGGGCATGCCCATCCCCTTATTCGCGTCCGTCGCTCATGAATCCACCCCAGAACCCTGCCGCCGGCATCGCCGACGCCAACACGGCCCCGCCGTCAGCCGCCTCGTCGGATCCGTCCACCGCTTTCAAGGTGCTGGGCGCGATCAGCGTGGCGCACCTGATGAACGACATGATCCAGTCGATCCTGTTGGCCATCTATCCCATGCTGAAGGATTCGTTCAGCCTGTCGTTCGCGCAGATCGGCCTGATCACGCTGGTCTACCAGCTTGCGGCCTCGCTGTTGCAGCCCTTCATCGGTTTCTACACGGACCGCAATCCCAAGCCGTATTCGCTGCCGGTGGGCATGGGCTTCACCCTGGTGGGGCTGCTGCTGCTGTCGATGGCGCCGTCGTTCGGCTGGCTGCTGGTGGCCGCGGTGCTGGTGGGCACGGGTTCGTCGGTGTTCCATCCGGAATCCTCGCGGGTGGCGCGCATGGCGTCCGGCGGGCGCCACGGCCTGGCGCAGTCGCTGTTCCAGGTGGGCGGCAACGTGGGTTCGGCGCTGGGGCCGCTGTTGGCCGCGCTCTTCATCATTCCGCACGGGCAGCGCAGCGTGGCCTGGTTCTCGCTGGCGGCGCTGTTCGGCATCGTGGTGCTGACCGGCATCGGCCGCTGGTACAGCGCCAACCGCGTCCGCCTCAAGCCGCGCGCGCGGCGCGAGGGGGCCGGTCACGGGCTGTCGCGCAATCAGGTGCTGGGCGCGCTGGTGGTGCTGGGGGTGCTGGTGTTCTCCAAGTATTTCTACCTGGCCAGCCTGAACAGTTACTTCACGTTCTACCTGATCGACAAGTTCGCGTTGTCGGTGCGCGAGGCGCAGCTCTACCTGTTCCTGTTCCTGGCCGCGGTGGCGGTGGGCACGGTGGTGGGCGGCCCGGTTGGCGACCGCATCGGCCGCAAGATCGTGATCTGGGTGTCGATCCTGGGCGTGGCGCCGTTCACGCTGCTTTTGCCCTACATGAACCTGTTCTGGACGGGCGTGCTGGTGGTGATCATCGGCATGGTGCTGGCCTCGGCATTCTCGGCCATCGTGGTCTACGCGCAGGAACTGGTGCCGGGCAAGGTGGGGATGATCGCCGGCCTGTTCTTCGGCTTCGCTTTCGGCATGGGCGGCGTGGGCGCCGCGGCGCTGGGCAAGCTGGCCGACGCGACCAGCATAGGCTACGTGTACCAGGTCTGCGCCTATCTGCCCTTGCTGGGCGTGGTGGCGATCCTGTTGCCGAATGTGGAGAAGGCGCGCCGCTGAGGGCGGGCGCCAAGTGTGGAGCAGGCGCGTCGCCGAGCATAAAGGGCGGGTGCGGCGCGGGCGCCAGACCAGGTAGCGGGAAGGCCGCGCGCGGCGCCCGCTATCCCGTAGCGGGGGGAGTCAGCCCGCCCGCAAGGCGCTCAGGTGAGGGCGGCCCATTTCGATGCCGGTGATGTCTCCGCCCGCGCCGTGGTGGATGATGCAGGTGTGCGCCGACCGCACCTGCATCAGCTGGGCCGGGCTGATCGCGAAGCTGCTTGCCACGCGGCGGTCTCCCACCGGCTTGATCGGCTTGCGGCGGTCGCGGCCGGCGAATTTGCGGTGGTTGTAGACGGCCCAGGCCACCAGCACGCCGGCGTTGATCAGCGCCAGCAGGGCATAGCCCCACAGCGTGTGCACGGTGGGCAGGAACACCGGCCACAGCGAGACATCGGGACCGCCCGCGGCGGCGCGCAGGATCGCCAGAATGCCGGCGCCGAACAGATACACGAAGGCGAACCAGCCGATGGCGGTCAGGACCAGGTCGAACAGATAGCCTGCGCGGGAACGTTGCGTGGTGATGATCATGACGTTGCGTCCGGTGATTTGATGCCCCGGTCCGGGCTGGTCCAGCGCGCGCGGCGGGCCTGCTTGCGGAGCATGACTTTGGGGAAGCTGACCAGGGTGGTGAACAGGCTCACCATCCAGAAGGCCAGCGGATACCAGATGACCCAGTACAGCGAGCGGGCGAGGCCCGGCTCGTAGCGGCGGTCGATCAGGATGCTGACGACGAACTGCAGCAGGCAGACCACCGCCAGCATCATGCCGGTGAAGGCGGGCGGCATCAGGCTGGCGATCTGCATGTTGTTGGGCAGCGTGACCACCTGGCTGAGGGCCCACAGCAGCACCGACACGCCGAAGGCGAAGGCCCAGGCGGTGGACAGGCAGAACTCGGCCATCAGTGGCCACAGGCGGCGATGGCGCCAGACCCAGATGGAGCGCAGGTTTTTCAGGAAAACCTCGGCGCCGCCCTGGGCCCAGCGCAGCCGCTGCTTCCACAGTCCGCGCAGGGTTTCGGGCATCAGGATCCAGCACAGGCCGCGCGGCTCGTAGAAGATCGACCAGTGGTCGCGTTGCAGCTTCCAGCTGATGTCGATGTCCTCGGTGATCATGTCCAGGCTCCAGTAGCCCACGCGGTCCAGCGCCGCGCGCCGGAAGGCGGCGACTACGCCGGACACCGTGAACACCTGGCCGTAGACGCGCTGGGTGCGTTTGATCAGGCCGATGATGGACGAGAACTCGCCCACCTGGATGCGCCCGATCATGGTGGAGCGGGTGCGGATGCGCGGGTTGCCCGTGACGGCGCCCACGCGCGGATTGTCGATCAGCGGCGCCACCAGATAGGCGGCCGCGTCCGGGTCCAGCATGGCGTCGCCGTCGATGCAGACCAGGTATTCGCTGCGCGCGGCCATGGCGCCCATGCGCAGCGCCATGGCCTTGCCCTGGTTCTGCGCCAGGTGCACCACGCGCAGCCGCGGATGGGCGGCGGCCATGCGGTCCAGCATTGCGGCGGTGCCGTCGCTGGAGCCGTCATTGATGGCGATGACCTCGATGTGCGGATAGTTCTGGCCCAGCGCCGCCAGCAGCGTCTCTTCGCCGTTGTCGGCCTCGTTGTAGCAGGGCACCAGGATGGACACCAGCGGATTGCCGGCCAGGGCCGGCGGCTGGCTGTCCTTGCCCCATTTCCAGTGCCGCTCCCAATGCCACCAGAAATAGATGCCGCCGGCCATCCACATGCCGGACATGAACAGCGGATAGAAGAACACGAAGCCCAGCAGCGCCTCGCCGGTCAGCATCAGGGTGAAGCCGAAGGGCGCGCCAAGCACCGCGCAGAGAATCAGCAGAGCAATCAGACGGTCTATCATCGGAGGGGATACCAGGCTTCGGAAATGGCGGGCCGGATGCCTTGCAGCCGGGGCTGGTCTTGCGAGAAATCATCGGGGTAGTAGCCGAAGCTGCGCGAGCCGCGCAGCTGCAGCCGCTTCATCCAGCCGGCCAGCACGGCCGTGTCGACCGGCGTGGCCTCTGGGCGGCCGGGGCCGGTGCGCCAATCGCGCGCCTGCAGTTCGAACACGGTCTTGTCCAGCGCGCCGGGGCGCTGCGCGACGGTGTCGACCAACCGGTCGAGCCAGGCGTTTTCCTTACCTGCCGGCACGTTCTCCATCAGCGGCATCGCCATCGGCGCGGTCCAGTCGTAGGCGCCGAGGAAATCGTCCAGGTTCTGCGCGAACCAGGTTTCGCTGTCGGGGTTCAGGATGGGTTCGGCGAAGATGTTGCGGGCGGTCTTGATCTGCGGACCGCGCACCGCGCGCACCCGCTGCGTCAGTTGCGCAGTGAAGTCCACCAGCGCGCGGCTCTTGTAGCGGGTCCAGCGTTGCAGGGTGTCGGGATCCGCGCGCAATTCGGCGATGCTGCCCGGCAGGCCCGCGGCGCGATAGGCGGCCAGCGCGCCGGGGCTGGCGTCCTCGAAGTCAGACAGCAGCGCATCGTCATGGAACAGGATGCCGTCGAAGATCGCGTAGCGGGACAGGTCCTCGTACAGGTCGCCGATGCGCGCACGCACGGTGGCGTCGAACGGCGACAGGCGGCGGTACTGTTCGGGATCCGGTTCTGGCTGCGCCTGGCCTTCCTGCCAGCGCGTGACGCGGGGCAGGGCGGGATCCAGGTCGAAAGACAGCACCGGCATCCAGGCGTAGACCATCACGTTGGCGCGGTTGTGCAGTTGCCAGGCGGCGCGGTTGAACAAGTCGGCGCGCATCGGCAGCCAGCGGTTGGGGAAGTAGACCGACTTCACCAGGCCGTCGCCCACGGGGTCCGAATAGGCCTGCAGGAACACCGTGTTGATCTGCATGTCCAGGATGCGTTGCACCAGCTCGCCTAGGTTGCGGTCGGTCTGCGCCGGGTCCGGGTCGTAGACGTAGTCCAGGTCCACGTGCGCCACGCGCATGAAGGGCTGGGCCTCCATGCCGACCACGCTGTTGGCGAAGGGCTTGAGCGTGGGGTCGCTGGACAGCAGCAGGCGCGGCGTGGACATCAGGCGGCCGACGCGGCCCGGACCATCCTCCAGCGTCAGCGCCAGCTGATAGCCGTGCTCGGCGGTGATGCGCAGGGTGGAACCGCCTTCGGCGCCATAGGGCCAGACCCACACGCGCGGCTTCTTGCCGGTGGCGCGGCGGATCTTCTCGGTGATGGCGGCGACGTCGCCGCCCATGCGGGCCTCGAACTGCGCCTCGGTCTCGTAGCGGCGGGTTTGCGCGTCATAGGCGCGGATGGCGGCGGCCGGCTCGGTATTGCCCTGCGGGTTGGCCAGCGCGCCGTAGTGCGAGGCGTTGGTGTGCGCGGCGATCTCCACCAGTCCCGAGCGCGAGATCTCGCGGATCTCGCCCCAGTTCAGGAAGCGCTTGCGGTCTTCTGGGCTGCCGCCGAAGTCGACGCGCTGGTCGGCCGGCGTATCCATCCAGATACCGACCGGCGCCAGCAGCGCGGGCCATTGGTAGGCTTTCAGGATGGGCAGCACGCGGGTATAGAAGCTGCGGTAGCCGTCGTCGAAGGACAGCAGCACGGCGCGCTCGGGCAGCGGCTTGCCGCCCTCGCGCGCGGCCAGGATCTGGTCCACGGTCACGGCCTGGTAGCCGTTGGCGCGCAGCCAGGCCAGCTGTTCCACCAGGCGGTCGGTGCGCACGCTGAGAAAGCCCTGGTCGGGGTCTTCGTCTTCCACGTCGTGGTAGGCCAGGGCCAGGAACTGGCCTTGGACCCAGGGCTGTTCGGCGGGGGCGAGCGGGCGCTGGTCCGGCGGCGTGTAGACCGGGATGTCCTTGGCGCAGGCGGTCAGCGCCAGGATCGCGAGCAGCAGCAGGCCGGCCAGGATCAGGCGGGTATGGGTTTTAAGCATCATGGCGTTACTCGGTTCCGGGTTCAGAAGCGGTACGTCAGGTCGAACACGATGCGCAGTTCGCGCTCGCGTTCGCCGTCGTACGGACGGCTGGTGCCGGTGATCATGGCGCCCATGTCGAGGACGTCGTTGGCGCGGTAGCGCTGGCCGTAGCCCAGCGCGATGACGCCGCCGGTGCCGTAGCCTTGCTGGGTGTAGGTGCCCGCGCCCAGGGTGCCGATCTGCTCCCAGGCGGTCTCGTAGCGGCGGTACAGGGTGTGGGTCAGGCGCACGCCGGGCAGCAGCATCAGGTCAGAACGCGGATTGAAGTAGGGCACGTTGCTGTCGTGGCTGTTGCGCTGCGTGGAGGCTTCGAACTCCAGGTCCGCCCACAGGCGCGGCGCGGTATAGACGCGTTCGCGCCCGGCCAGGCCCAGCGCCCAGCGGTTGTTGCCGTCGCTGAAGTGCGAGGGCGACAGCGCCAGCGTCCACTCGCGGCGCTCGTCGGCGCGCCAGCGCACGAAGGCCGACAGGCTGTTGGACGTGATGCCGCTGGTGAGTGCGCGCAGCGGGGTTTCGCGCGACATGATTTCGCCCGAGCCGCCCACCTGCCAGTGGTCGTCCAGGTCGTAGGCGGCCGACAGGCGCACGCCCGGCTTCACGCCGTGGCCGTAGTCATGGGTGGAGACTTCGCCTTCGACCGTGAGGTCGCGGCCGCGCCATTCCACGCCGGTGCGCAGCCAGCGGTAGTTGCCGCGGCCTTCCTCGAAGTCGCCGGAGGCGTAGCCGCCGCCGCCGAAGACCCGCCAGTTGTAGTCCAGCGGAGAGGAGTACAGCACCGCGTCGATGCCGAAGTCGCCGCTGCCGGTGACCGGGCTGTCCGAGGCCAGGCCGCGGTAGCCGTTGATGCGTAGCTCGGCCTTGTTGTGCACTTCCCATTCGCGGGCCAGGCGGCGGCTGGTCAGGTTCTCGGGCGAGCGGGTGATGGTGTCTTGCGACAGCGCTTCGGCCTGGCGCCATTCCTGCAGGTCCAGCGCGGTGAAGCCCTGGCCGTTCTCCACGCCCAGGCTGCGTGGCGCCAGCGTCTCGGCCATCTTCAGCTCGGTTTCCGAGGCGCGGGGCAGCGAGCGGGCGCGGTAGACCGTGGCCAGGTCGCTGCGCAGGCCCGAGTTGTTCGGGGCGTTCCCGACCATCTCTTCGAGGCGCTGCTGGGCGGCGACGGTGTCGTTCGCCTGCAGGCGCGCAGAGGCCAGGGTCTGCCGGCTTTCCAGGTTCAGGTCGTTGGGCATGCGGGTGGCCTGGCCCTTGTAGTACAGCCAGGGGGCATAGCCCGATTCGACGCCGTCGGTGACGATTGTGGTCTCGTCGAACTGCTCGCCTTCGGCCAGCGAGTAGTAGAGGCCGGTTTCGGTCGCCAGCCGCTGTTCGGCATCGTCGCCGCGCAGCGCATCGTCGGCCGCGACCTGGCGGTAGATGTCGCGGGCGCGTTCGGGTTGGCGCAGGTACAGGTAGGCCGAGGCCACGTCGTTCAAGGCGTAGCGCGGCACCGTGACGCCTTCGGCCTGCAAGGCTTCGTATTCGCGGACCAGATCGGCCATGCGCACTCGGACGTGCAAGGCGTGCAGGCGGTCGATACGGGCGCGCTGCGCGTCGGCGCGGGCGTCTTCCTGCTGCTGCCAGGCCGGAATCAGTTCGTCGTAGCGGGCCAGGGCGCGGTCGGCCAGCACGAAACGCTCGGCTTCCGAGCGCGTGGGCATGGCCGCCAGCCGCACCTGCTGGGCTAGCGCGTCGGCCTCGAAGCCGCGCATCTGGCCGGCGTCGAACAGGTCCTGATGGCGCCGCGCCAGTTCCAGCGCCACATCTGCCATGCGGGCGCGCTGCAAGGCATGGATGTACTCGCGCAACACGTAAGGGGTGTTGGGCGCTGCGGCCAGGGCCAGGTCGGCCTGGTGCAGCGCTTCGTAGGGCTCGCCCTGGCGCGCATGGACATAGCTCAAGGCCAGCCGGGCATCGACATCGCGGGGCTGCCGCTTGAGCCACTGCGCGGCCGCGGCGCGCGCCTCGGGGTAGCGGCCGGCGTCGGCCAGGGTCATGATTTCGCCGGCGCGGAAGGCGGATTGCCCGGGATGGCGGCGCGCGCCCGCCTGATAGGCGGCCAGGGCCTCGGGCCAGCGCTGCAGGTCGCGGTAGGCGCGCGCCACGGCCAGCTGGATGTCGGCGGGCAGCGCCACGCCCCGTGGCAGCTGCTCGTAGGCGCCGACGGCTTCTTCGGGCTTGCCGGCCCAGCCCGCGATGATGATGTGGTCATGGATGGCGCGGCTGCCGCCGGCCTGGCCTTGCTGGCGCAGCATGGCCAGGGCGGGCTCGTAGTCGCCAGCTCGCGCCTGCGCGATCAGCGCGTCATAGTCGTTACCGGGGGCGGCCAGGGCCAGGGCGGGAGCCAGCAAGGCGCAAGCCGCCAGCAGGCTCAGTCTTGGTCCAGCGGCACCCGGGGGTGTCGATCCTCTGTTTTGCATCTGTTTTACTTCCGCAGTTGCTACTCGGGGCGTTCCTGGTCCGGCCGGCCGAGCGCGTGCCTTTTGTCGGCGCGAGCCAAGGCGACGCGCAGCACAAAGGCGCCGGCGGCACGGGGAAGGAACACTTTTTGGTTAGGACTGCGCGGCGCCCGCTGCGGGGACCTTCGCACTCGCGCTATGGGAGTGCATGGCTAGTACGCGCCACGCCCGTAGGGCGTGATTGCGGCGCTCTTGGCGGCACCGTCAATGAACGAAATTATAAGTGTGTTAACTGTCAGGTAACTGTCAATTAGTGCAAAGGAAGGTTGCGCAGACTTCGCCTTGGCGTATTCTTCGTCGCTTGCCGCGCAATCGTCTTGGCGTGGGCAGTAAAGGTTCAGGGCGAAACGGCGTGCCGCGACGGACGGGCGCCAGATAGTGCCGGTCTGTCGCCGCGCGGGTAACAAAAAGCGTCTGGAGTGGTGGGATGTAACGCCGCCAGATGTGTGAACCCAGTGCAACAGCAATGACGAGCGACGGCGCGCGCCTGCGGGGCGTGTGCCGGCAAACACCATGACGACTTCTCTCTTCTTTCTGATGTGGGGCTTGGCCACGGCTCTGGCATTGCCATTGCTGGCGCCGTTCCGCGCCCGCGACGTGGGCGGCATCCGCGCGTTCACCACCGGCAACGCCTTGGCGGTGCTGTCGCTGCTCGCCTATGCGGCATCGCAGATCCTGCCGCCCGGCGTTTATGTGATGGCGTCGAACGCGGCCTGGGTCTGTGCGATCAGCCTGGTCTACGTGGGCGTGCGCCAGTTCTTCGGCCTGCGGCCGCTGGTGCGGCGCACGGCCGCCCTGGGCGGACTCTGCATTGTTGCGTTCGCGTTGCTGCTGTACGTGGTGGATGACTTGCGCGCGCGCATGCTGCTGTTCTCCGCCTATACCGTCGTCGCCATGGTGGCGACGGGCCTGGTGTTCTTCCGTCAGCGCAAAAGGATCCAGACGCGCGGCGTAATGCTGTACCTGATGCTGGCAAGCTTCGGCCTGGCCGCGCAGCACGCCTTGCGCGTGGTGGTCTACAGCGTTGGCGGGCAGGCGCCGTCGTCGCTGCTTGACCCGACTCCTTGGGGGTTGTTCTTCATCGTGTGCGGAACGGTGACCGTGCCTGGCCTGTTCCTGGCGCTGCTGCTGCTGATTCAGACCAGCCTGTCCGAGCGCATGGAGGCCGCGCTGACCTTCGACGGCCTGACGCGCGCCTATTCACGCCGCAGCATCATGGACGAACTGGAACGCGAGCTGCAGCGCTGCAAGCGCGCCGGCGGCAAGCTGGCGGTGCTGGTGCTAGACATCGACCACTTCAAATCCATCAACGACCGCTACGGCCATGCCTCGGGCGACGCGGCGTTGCGCCATTTTTCGCAGGTGGTGCAGCGGGCGGTGCGCGGCAGCGACCGCTTCGGCAGGCTGGGCGGCGAGGAATTCGTGCTGTTGATGTATGACTGTGATCCGGCCCGCGCGCTGGTGCAGGCCCAGCGCGTCTGCGATGCCCTGCGCGACACGCCATTCCACCTGCAAGGGCGGGAAGTGCGCATGACCACCAGCGGCGGCCTGGCTTCGTATCAGTCGGGAGACAGCGCGGACGGCATCCTGGCCCGCGCCGACGACGCGTTGTACCGCGCCAAGGAACATGGGCGCGACCGCGTGGAGATGGCCTGGATCGGCCGCCCCGCGGGCCGCGCGCAGGAGCGCGGCCCGGCGGCGCTGGAGGAGGAGGTCAGGGTTTGAGATGTTCCTTCAGGAACTTCTCCATGGCTTCGTAGAACTCGAACTTGTTCTCGTCGTTGTGAAAGCCGTGGCCCTCGTTGTCCTTGACCATGTATTCGACCTCGACGCCGCGCGCGCGCAGCGCCTTGACCATCTGGTCGCTCTCGTCCTTGTTCACCCGCGGATCCTTGGCGCCCTGGGCCACGAATAGCGGCGTCTTGATCTTGTCCGCATGCAGCGCGGGCGAGGTGGCGGCCAAACGTTCGCGGTCGCGTTCCGGGTCGCCCACCATGTCCTGCATCTTGTCCAGCATGGGCTTCCAGTAGGGCGGAATGGACTTCATGAACGTGAACAGGTTGGACACCCCCACGTAGTCCACCGCAGCGGCGTACAGATCGGGCGTGAACGTCACCCCGGCCAGGGTGGCGTAGCCGCCGTAGCTGGCGCCGTAGATGCCGATGCGCTTGGGATCGGCGATGCCTTGCCCGATCAGCCACTGCACGCCATCGGTAATGTCGTCCTGCATCTTCAGGCCCCATTGGCCGAAGCTGGCTTCCCAGAAGGCGCGGCCATAGCCGGTAGAACCGCGGAAGTTCATCTGCAGCACGCAGAAGCCGCGGTTGGCCAGGAACTGCACTTCGGGGTTGTAGCCCCAGCCGTCGCGCGCCCAGGGGCCCCCGTGCGGGTTCACGATGCAAGCCAGGTTCTTCGGATCGCGGCCGGCGGGCAGCGTCAGGTAGCCATGGACGGTCAGACCGTCGCGGGTCTGGTAGCTGATGGGCTGCACGCGCGACATGTCCGCCTCGGGAATGGCGGGGTTGATGTCGGCCAGCTTGGTCAGCGTGTCGGCGGCCGCGTCGTAGATGTAGCGCGAGCCCGGCGTGCGGTCGTTGTAGGCGGCGACGATGAACTTGTCTTCGTCGCGGTTGGAACCCTGGATGGCGAAGTCGTAGCCGCTGAGCTTGGCCGACAACTTATTGAAGAGCGTCTCGGTCTGCCCGTCGAAGAACTTGTATTGCGGCTTGTCGGTCTGGTAGGCGGCCACCGTCAGCACACGGCGCTTGCGCGAGTAGCCGGCGGAATCCAGGTCGACCATGTCGGGGGTGAAGATTTCTTCCTCGGCATCGGGCTTGGCGGGGTCGATCACCACCAGCGACAGCTTGTCGCGGCCGCGGTTGGACAGGGCGTAGAACTTCTTGTCGTCAAAAGTGAAGAACGCCGGACTGACGCTGGTGCGGTAGTCGGTGGTGATGAGCGGGCGGAACTCGGAGGATTCGGTGTCGCGGTAGAGCAGGGTGGTGTTCAGGCCGTCGCTGGCGACGGCGGCGCGCACCTTGCCTGCGTGGTCGGTCTGCCAGCCGACGATGTTGCCGGGGTTCTGCGCAACCAATACGGCCGCGCCGGTGTGCACGTTGACGCGGTAGACGTCGAAGACTTCGGGGTTGCGCTGGTTGTGGCTGATGAGAACGTGATCGGGGTCGTCTTCCAGATCGTCTTCGATGCCGGCGCGCACGCCTTCATAAGGCGTCAGGTCGGTGATCTTGCCGGTCTTGGCGTTGACCGCCAGCACGTGGAAATTCTCGTCGCCGCCGAAGTCCTTTTGGTAGAGCACCACGTCGGCGCCTTTCCAGAAGAAGTTGCTGATGTCGCGCGCGGTTTCGCTGGTGAGCTGGCGGGGGTCGCCGACAGGCGTGCTGCCTTGCAGCGGCTGCACGTAGATGTTCATGCGGGCGGGCTTGCCGTCCACGCTGGTGGGCTGCATGAAGCCCAGCGTCCGGCCATCGTCGGCCAGGCGGAAGAAGCCCCGCTCGGGGTTGCGGAAGAAATCCTTGAGGGGATAGGCGCGCGGCGGCTGCGCGGCGCTGGCGCCCAGCGATGCGCCGATGATGCCGGCGGCCAGGACAGTGCGCTTGAGGAATGAGAACAAGGGGGACCTCCGAGGTTGCCGCGGCCGGCGCTTGGGGCCGGCCGCCAGGTGGTCCGCCGATAATGCCATAGCGGCGCGGGCGGTGTCGAACCGCCCGCGGGCCCGCGCCGGGCGAGGTCTACGCCTACTGCGGCTCCAGGCCGGTCGCCTTGACGATGGCGCCGTACTTGGCCATTTCGGCGCCGATGTAGGCCTTGAATTCCTGGGGCGGCTTGTAGGCAATGGCCAGTCCCTGGCCTTGCAGCTTTTCCTTCACGTCGGCGGACTGCAATGCCTGGGCCGTGTCCTTGGAGATACGGTCCACCAGGGCCGGCGGCATGCCGGCGGGGCCGAACAGGCCGAACCAGTTGGAAATGTCGAAGTCGTCCAGGCCCACCTCCTTGGCGGTCGGCGTCGAGGGCAGGACGTCCTGGCGCCGGGGGCCGGCGATGAACAGCGGGTGCAGCTTGCCGGCGCCGATCTGGCCGATGATGGCCGGCGCGGTGGCGAAGAAGATGTCGATCTGGCCGCCCACCAGGTCTGCCACGGCCAGGGCCGTGCCGCGGTAGGGCACATGCGTCAGGTTCATGCCTGAGCGCACCCGCAGCAGTTCGCCTGCCAGATGCTGCTGGCCGCCCATGCCGGGCGAGCCGTAGACCAGCGGCGCTTTTGCGCCCTGGCGCTTCAGGTCGGCGTAGGTGGTGGCGGGCAGCTTGGGACCGCTGACCAGCACCAGCGGCGCATCCGCGACCAGGGCGATCGGCTGCAGGTCCTTCAAGGGGTCGTAGCGCATCTGCTTGTAGACCAGCTTGTTGATCGAGACCTCGGGCGTGTAGGCCAGCAGCAGGGTGTAGCCGTCGGGCGTGGCGCGCGCTACCTGTTCGGCGCCTATCATGCCGCTGGCGCCGGACTTGTTCTCCACGATGACCTGCTGTCCCCAGCTAGTGCTCAGCTTGGCCGCGAGGATGCGGGCGATCACGTCGGTGGCGCCTCCCGGCGTGTAGGCGACGATCAGGCGCACCGGCTTGTCGGGGTAGGGCTGGGCCTGGGCGAACAGCGGCAGGCAGGCGGCGGCCAGCAAGCCCGCGAGTTTGATTGCGTATCGAAACATGGGGTGGCTCCTGTGCGGTTGCGTGAGTTCAGTTGCGCTGGATCAGCAGCAATGCCTGGCCGGGCAGAGGCAGGCGCGCGTACCCGGTCCAATCGTCCCCTGCTTGCAGCACGCGCTGGGCCGTCAGATCGACGACGCGCTTGAATGCGCCGGCCTCGACCTGGCGTTGCAGCGCCGGGCCGCAGCCGTAGGCCAGTTCATAGGTCTGCCCGCCAGACTGGTAGCGGCACAGGCGCAGGCCGGCCTCGCCGTCGATCCGTTCAACCGATCCGTCGTTCGCGGCTTGGCCTGCGAAGACTGCGTTCAATGCCGCCAACGCCAGTCCGGCCGGCCGCGGGTCGTAGCGGCGGTCGATCAGGCCGTTGCGCGGAAAGTAGCCCCGGTCCACGTCCATGAAGGTGTCGAAGGAATAGCTGACCGCGTCAGTGGTCCGGGCCGCCAGAAAGGCTTCGGCCACCAGCGCGGCGATGGCGGTGTCGTCGTCGTTCGCCGCCGCCAGGCGGTCAGCCAGCTTGACGCCCACGTTCACGGTCGCGCCCCAGTCCCGCGCCTGGCTGGCCAGTTGCTGATGCGTGGCAATGAGGTCGGCGCCCCAGTCCAGGCGCACGGTGAAACCGTCCAGGTTCTTCTGTGCGAAGTGCGGCAACAGCGCGGTCTGGGCCGCCTCCAGTTCGGAGGCGCGCAGTCCCGTGTTGACGAAATGGCTGTAGTGCTTGCCGTCGAAGTGCTCGTCGTCCGCGCCGGTCCTGATCTTGCAATAGAGCAGGCGGGCGTCGGTATGTTCGCGCAGGCGCTGCAAGGCCGCGCCCGCGTCCGCCAGCGCCTGGGCGTTGAGGTTGATCTCGATGGCTGCGATGGCCACGCCGTGCTGGCGCGCCTGTTGCAGCAGTTTGGCGTCCGGCAGGCCCAGCGAGGTCAGCACGAAGCGGTGGCCGACGTCGGACATGAGGCGGGCGCGCCGTAGCGTCTTGTCGTCGCGCAGGTCCTGCACCGGAATCTTGAGGGTGCGCAGCCCCATTTCCCACATGGACATCAGGGGGTAGTCGTTGCGCGCCAGCTTGCGGCCGAATTCCTGCACGCCGCCGGTGCAGGGGATCTCGACGATTTCGGCCCAGGGGTGCCGCATCTCGACCGCGATGCCGTCGCAGGCGGCGGTCTTGGTGTGGACCGTGGGCAGGGTGCGCGCCGCCGCCTTGCCGTCATCGGCTACGCCGCGCATGGCGCCATGCGTGCGGATCAGCTTGGCCACATGGCCCTGCTCGTGCACGTCAACGATGAAATAGCCGAATTTCTCGACGTCGCCGCGGCCGAATTCGTCCGCCGGCGGCACGCGATAGAACTCCGAGAAGTCATGCCGCAGGAAGGCGGTGGACGGCAGCATGTAGATCTCCGCGCGGCCAATGACGTCGTACCAGAAGTTGTGGACGTGGCCGGCGAAAACGGCCTCCACGCGCGGATCGGCCAGGCGCGACAGCAGCCAGCCGCGGCCGGGCTCGTCGATGTTGTCGTAGGAGCCGCGCTCGTCCGCATCGTGCAGATAGGGCGGATAGTGCAGCGACACGAATACGCGGCCGCTGGCGCCTGCCAGTTGCTCATCGATCCAGGCGCGTTGCGCGGCATCCGCCGCCAGTCCGGAGTTGAACAGCAGGGAGTTCAGGAACAGGAAGCGCACATCGCCATGGTCCACCGCGTAGTAGTCCGGCCCGAACACCTGGCGGTACTTGTCCAGGTAGTCGTCGCAGACGATGTCGGCCGGCATCCAGTCGATGCGCTTGTCGCCGACGTCATGGTTGCCGGGTACCAGGTGCAGGGGCATGTCGATCTGCCCGGCGATGGCCTTGAAGCGGCCGGCGGCTTCCTCGAACGAGGGCATGCTCGGCACCGGATGGACGATGTCGCCCAGGTGGATCGTGAAGGCGGGGGCGGGCTCGAGGGCGGCAATGTCGGCGAAGACGTGCCGCGCGCGGGCATTGGCGCGGGCGTTGGTGGCAAAGGGCGATGCGCAGCTGTCTTCGGATTCGTTGACATGCGTGTCGGCCACCACGGCAAAGCTGAACAGGCGGGCGCCCAAGGGCTGGCGGGAAAAGCGGGGATTCGTCATCAACTGGCCTTTCAATTTCAATAAATGGAATTCAAGTGTTTATAATGAACGGAATGTTTGTATTTCGGCAGGCGATATACTGTCAATGCTCCGAATCCCTAGGCCGCCATGCACTCGAAAACGCCGCTCAACTACGAACTCGAATCCCGCGCCTCGCTGGAAGCGCACCCGCGATTTGCCTCCACGCTCTCCAACGGCCTGGACGTGCTCAAGTGCTTTTCCGCGGCCGAGCCGCAGCTGGGCAACAAGGAAATCGCCGAAATGCTCGGGCTGACGCGCCCGACGGTGTCCAGGCTGACGTTCACCCTGGTGGGCCTGGGCTATCTGCGGCGCGACGAACGCACCGGCAAATACTCGCTGGGTCCGGCCGTGCTGACGCTGGGCTATCCCCTGCTGGTGCACCTGACGCTGCGGCAGCTGGCGGCGCACGACATGATCGAACTGGCGCGCTATGCCAAGGGGCCGGTGTCCATGGCCATCCGCGACCGGCTGCAGGTGGTCTACGTGGAAACGGTGCACGACGGCGCGTCGAACGCCTCGCGCCCGGATATCGGGTCGGCGCGCCCCTTGCTGCGCACCGCCACTGGGCGCGCGCTGCTCTACGCGCAGACGCCGCAAGAGCGCGAGCTCATCTGCGGCCGCCTGGCCGAGGAGTATCCGGAGGACTGGGAGCGTTTCGGACCGTCATTGCAGCCGGCGTTCGAGGCCATCGATCAGCACGGCTTCTGCGTGGTCAGCAAGGCTTGGCGGGCCGAGCTGTGCGGCATCGCCACGCCCATGCGCTATCGATCCAATGACCTGCCGCTGGCCTTCAACGTGACGATTCCGTCCGACAACCTGGACGAAAAGCATGTCTACGAAACCCTGGGCCCGCGCCTGCGGACCCTGGTCAAGAACCTGGAGTACCGCATCGGGATCATGTGAACGAGGGCGGCGTTTATCGCGCGCGGCGGATATGCGGGATAATCGCGGGCACTGATCTGGAGATACACATGTACTGGAAACTGGTCGCGGCTTCGGCGCTGGCCCTGGGCCTGGCAGGCTGCTCGATGGGCATTTCGTCCGGCGGTTCGTCGCCGCACAGCGAATTCAAGGCTCCGGTGAGCTTCAAGGACGCCTACGACGCGGCGATCCGGCAGGCCAATGCCTGCCTGCGCAGCACCGACAACGCCTACCGCGTGGTGGACACCCTGAACGAAAGCGCGCAGTCCGGCGTGGTGCAGGTGCTGGCGCCCTACAGCGACAACGAGATGACGCGGGTCGAATTGAAGGCGGCCGGCCCCAAGACCACCGATGTGCGCATCGCGGTGTGGGGCAAGGGCACCTGGGACGCGGCCGCCATGCGCGCGATGCAGGACGCGGTCTATTACAGCCTGGTGTCGTGCAGCAGCTACATGCCGCTGGACCCGCGTCCGCCGGTCAAGCCCTCGCGCGACCTGCCCAACTGACGCGCAGGCGCCGGCGGCTTGCCGCCGCCAGCGCGCTCAGTCGCCGCCAGGACGGCGGCGGATGATCTTGAACGTGGCGGTGGCGCGCCCCACCAATTCACCGTCGGCGCGGCGTACCTCGCCTTCGCAGAAAGCGATCGAGGCGCCGCGGCGCAGGCAGCGTGCCTCGATTACCAGGTCGCCCGTGCCGGGCGACAGGAACGAGGTGTTCATGTCTATGGTGGCCATGCCTTCGGTGCCGTCGGCCGAGCCGCGCGCGGCGGCGCTGAGGGTGAAGTCCAGCACGCTCATCAGCGTGCCGCCATGCACGTCGCCGCGGCTGTTGGTCAGGTCGGCGCGCCAGGGCAGCGAGGTGCGGGCGTAGGCCGGCGCGATGCTCTCGGGCACCAGGCCGACGAAATGCATGAAGGGAATGGTCAGGCCGAAGTAGTCGGTTTGGGTGGTTGAGGGTGCAGTCATGGACCGTTGCGGGCGGGAATGGGAAGTCGGTTGTCGCCGGTCATAATATATGTTTTTGCCACGGGACTTCAGGCGATGAACGGCTCATGGGGGCAGCACCACCATGAATGAATTACGCAAGATCGTGCACGTGGACATGGACGCGTTCTACGCGTCCGTGGAGCAGCGCGACAACCCGGACCTGCGCGGCAAGCCCGTGGTCGTGGCCTGGACCGGGCCGCGCTCGGTGGTGTGCGCCGCGTCCTACGAGGCGCGGCGTTTCGGCATCCATTCGGCCATGTCCGCGGCCCGGGCCGAGCGCCTGTGCCCGCATGCGATCTACGTGCCGCCGGATTTCAACCGCTATCGGGATGTCTCGCGCCAGGTCAGGCAGATCTTCGCCCGCCATACCGACCTGATCGAACCCTTGTCGCTGGACGAGGCCTACCTCGACGTCACGATCAACAAGCTGGGGCTGCCTTCGGCCACCGAGGTCGCGCAGGTCATCCGGCACCAGATCCGCGAGGAAACCGGACTGACGGCCTCGGCCGGCGTCGCGCCCAATAAATTCCTGGCCAAGATCGCGTCCGACTGGAACAAGCCGGACGGCCTGTTCGTGGTCCGGCCCGCCAAGGTGCTGGCCTTCCTGGAACCCTTGCCGGTGCGCAAGGTGCCGGGCGTGGGCAAGGTGACGCAGGCGCGCCTGGAGCAGTTGGGCATCCATACGGTGGGGGACCTGGCCACGCACAGCGCCCAGGAACTGGAGCACTATTTCGGCCGCTACGGCCGGCGCCTGTACGAACTGGCGCGCGGCATCGACGAGCGCGAGGTGCAGACCGACCAGCCCTTGCAGCAGGTCTCGTCGGAGACCACGTTCTCGCAGGACATCCGGCTGGACGCGGTGGGCGAGGCCATCGACCGCATGGCGGAACGGGTGTGGGACCAGGCGCTGAAGAAGGGCGCCTTGGGCCGCACCGTGGTGCTCAAGCTGAAGACGGACCGTTTCCGCATCCTGACGCGCAGCCAGACCAGCCCGGGTCCGCCCGGATCGGCGGCGGAGCTGGCCGCCGTCGCCCGGCTGCTGTGCGAGCGCGTGGACCTGCCGCCGGACACGCTGTACCGGCTGGCGGGGGTGGGAATGAGCAACTTCGCCGACCCGCAAGAGCAAACGCGCCAGCCCGATCTGTTCGGGGGCGCGTTCTGAGCGGAGCGACTGGCTGGCGTCCGCGCCTGGCCGGCAGGCCGAGCGGGCCGCGGATCCGGCCGGAGCCAGGTCCGGCCGGAATTCCGGCGGGTCAGGCCAGGCGGGCCTTCACTTGCTGGGACAGCGCCGTCATGTCGGCGCGGCCGGCCAGGGCCTGCTTGAGCAGGGCCATGACCTTGCCCATGGCGGGTGCGCCGGTCACGCCTTGGGCGGCCACTTCGGCCAGCGCGGCGTCGATGGCGGCCGCGACTTCCTCGGGCGTGGCGGCTTGCGGCAGGAACTCCTGCAGCACCAGCAGTTCGGCCTTTTCCTGTTCGGCGGTTTCGGTGCGGCCGGCCTGTTCGAACGCGGCGATGGACTCGCGGCGCTGCTTGACCTGCTTTTCGATGATGGCGGTGATCTCGGCGTCGTTCAGGTCGCGGCGTTCGTCCACTTCCTTCTGCTTGACGGCCGCCAGCAGGAAGCGCAGCGTGGTCAGGCGTTCGGCGGCCTTGGCGCGCATCGCGTCCTTGACGGCATCGGAGAGGCGGGTCTTGAGCGTAGCAGTGCTCATGGGTAAACCTTTGTGGTGTTGCGTCAAACAAGCAGTGTAAACCGGCGGCCGGCGATCTGGCAGTGGCCGTGCCGCCCCTTACTTCACCTTGGCCAGGTCGCCGCGCAGGGCGACGCCGGCCACCATGGCGCCGGCATGGCATTCGTAGTCGGTCTTGCTGCTGTATTCGTTCTTGCGGTAGTAGCTGACGATATTGGTCACCGCGTTCGCGCCGGCCTTCTTGGCCGCTTCGTGCAGCGCGATGATGGCGGATTGGGCCACCCACAGGCAGGCGTCCTCGTCCTTCTTGGCGAAGGCGTTGGTCTTGCGGTTGGTGATGACGCCCGCTTCCAGCACCGCGCCCTTGGGGCCGGTGCCGGCCAGGTAGAACTTGACGCTGCCGTCGATCTTGCCAGCGGCCTGGGCGGCTTCGACCGCGGCCTGCATCGGCAGATGGACGGTACGGTCCGCGGCGAGGGCCGGCGCGGCGCAGGCCAACGACAGGAACAGGGCGGCGGACAGCTTGTAAGAGACGTTCATGGCAGGCATTCCATTCATTTGAGGGGAAAACGCGGCTGATGCGGACATCAGCGCCAGCGGCGGAAAATCAACGACGTGTTGATGCCGCCGAAGGCGAAGTTGTTGTTCATGACATATTCGTTGCTCATGCCGCGGCCTTCGGTCAGGTAGTCGAGTTCGCCGCAGCGCGGGTCGACGTTGCGCAGGTTGAGCGTGGGCGCATACCAGTCGCGATTGAGCATTTCGATGCTGAACCAGGACTCCAGCACGCCGCAGGCGCCCAGGGTGTGGCCCAAATAGCTCTTTTGCGAGCTGATCGGCATGCGGCTGCCGAACAGGCCGTGGGTGGCCTGGGTTTCGGCGATGTCGCCCTGTTCGGTCGCGGTGCCGTGGCCGTTGACGTAGCCGATGGCTTGCGGTGGCAGGTTGGCGTCGGCCAGCGCCATTTCCATGGCGATGCGCATGGTGCTGGCCTCGGGCCGCGTGATGTGGGTGCCGTCCGAATTGCTGCCGAAGCCGACGATCTCCGCGTGGATGCGCGCGCCGCGCGCCAGCGCATGGTCCAGCGATTCCAGCACCAGCATGCCGCCGCCTTCGCCGATCACCAGGCCGTCGCGGTCGCGGTCGTAGGGGCGGGGCGTGAGCTCGGGCGTGTCGTTCTTCTGGCTGGTCGCATAAAGCGCGTCGAACACCAGGGCTTCGCTGGCGCAGAGTTCTTCCGCGCCGCCCGCCAGCATCAGCTCCTGGCGGCCGTAGCGGATGGCCTCGTAGGCATAGCCTATGCCCTGGCTGCCCGAGGTGCAGGCGCTGGACGTCGGAATGATGCGGCCCTTCAGCTCGAAGAAGATGCCGACGTTGGCCGCGGTGGTGTGGGGCATCATGCGGACATAGGAGTTGGCGTTCAGGTCGTCCGTCACCCCATTGAGCAGCATGTTGCCGAAGGCGCGGATTTCCGCCGTGCTGCCCACCGAGGAGCCGCAGGCCACGCCCATGCGGCCGTCGGCGATGCGCGGATCGCCCAGCAGCGCCGCGTCATCCAGCGCCAGCTCGGCCGCCCGCACCGCCAGCTGGGAAACCCGGCCCATGCTGCGCAGCTGCTTGCGGGTCCAGTGCGCGGGCGTCCGGAAGGCGTCGATGGGGCCTGCCAGGCGGGTATTGAGTTCGGCGTAGCGCGACCAGTCGGGCATGACGCGGATCGCGCTGCGGCCCGCCTGGAACGCCTGCTGCACGCTGGCCCAGTCGTTGCCGAGCGCGCTGATGCCGGCCATGCCGGTGATGACGACGCGCTTCATCAGCACAGCCCTCCGTTGACGGCGATGACCTGGCGCGTGATGTAGGCGGCGCCAGGAGACATCAGGAACACGACGGCGGCGGCCACTTCCTCGGGGCGCCCCATGCGTTGCGCCGGCACGGCCTTCAGGATTTCCTCGACCGGCACGTGCTCGTCGATCATGTCGGTGTCGATCAGCCCCGGCGCCACGCAGTTGACGGTGATCTGGCGCTTGGCCAGTTCCACCGCCAGGGCCTTGGCGGCGCCGATCAGGCCGGCCTTGGACGCGCTGTAGTTGACCTGGCCGCGGTTGCCCACCAGGCCGGACACGGACGCCATGCAGACCACGCGGCCGGCTGCGCGGCGGCGGATCATGGGCATGGCGAGCGGGCTGAGCACGTTGTAGAAGCCGTCCAGGTTGGTGCGCAGCACCTGGTCCCAGTCATCGCCGGTCAGAGCGGGAAACGCGCCGTCGCGGGTCAGGCCGGCGTTCAGCACCACGCCGTAATAGGCGCCGTGCGCGTCGATGTCGGCCTGCAGCGCGGCAGCGCATTGCTGGCGGTCGGCCACGTCGAATTGCAGCACGCGCGCCTGGCGTCCGCGCGCCTGGACTTCGGCCTGTACGGCGTGCGCCTGGTCGAGTTGCTGGCGGCAGTGCAGCACCAGGTCGTGGCCGGCGTCGGCCAGGGCCAGCGCGATGGCGCGGCCGATGCCGCGGCTCGAGCCGGTTACGAGGATGGGGGCAGCGCTCATTCGGGTGATTCTTCCTGGATAAAAGCGGTGGGGTCCTTGGGCTGATAGACGTTCAGCCTGGCCTCGGCCAGCAGGCGCGCGTTGTCGCGCAGTTCGCATTCGAAGACGCTCATGCCGCTGGCGTCGACCAGCCCGCGGCGCGCGTGGATGGTCAGGCGGGCGCCGGCGGGCAGCGCGTCGGCATGGCATTCGTAGCGCCGCGTGCCGAGCAGAAAGCCCAGTTTGACGGGCTCTCCGGCCTGGCGCGCCTGGCAGCCGGCCCAGGCGCCCACGGCTTGCGCCATCAGCTCTATGCCGAGCCATGGCGGCAGCGAGCCGTCGGGCAGCGAGTAGGGGCCGGGTTTGATTACGGCGTGCGCGGTGAGGCTGTCGGCGTCATGGCTGCAGACCTCGTCGATCAGGATCATGTCGCCGGCGTGCGGCAGCAGGCTGGAGACGGGCCAGGACGTCATGGCTGCGCTCCCAGGACCAGGCTGGCGTTGTTGCCGCCGAAGGCGAAGGAATTGCTCATGGCCAGGCGCGGCCGGCCTTGCGCGTAGCGGTGTTGCGCGGTGCTGAAATCCAGCGCCGGCAGCGCCGGATCGGCCTGGCCGTCCCAGACGTGGGGCATCAGCAGGCCGCCGGCATTGCCGGCGGACAGGGTGGCCCAGGCCAATGCCGCTTCCAGCGCGCCGGCCGCGCCCAGCGCGTGGCCGGTGAGCGCCTTGGTCGAGGCGCAGGGCACGCCCTGCGGAAAGACGGCATGCATGGCCTGGCTTTCCATGGCGTCGTTGTGCGTGGTGCCGGTCCCGTGTAGATTGACCCAGCCTATGTTGCCCGCGTCCACGCCGGCGGATTGCAGGGCGGCCTGCATGGCTGCCCGCGCGCCGGCGCCGCTGGGCTCGGGTGCGGACATGTGCCAGGCGTCGGAGCTGGCGCCGCCGCCCAGCAGCGCCACCGAGCAGTCGTCGGCGGGTTCGCGCTCCATCAGGAACAGGACGCCGGCTTCGCCGATATTGATGCCGCGGCGGTTGGCCGAGAACGGCAGGCACAGCGTGTCGTCGATGGCTTCCAGCGTGGCGAAGCCGTTGATGGTCAGGCGGCACAAGGTATCGGCGCCGCCGCAGACCACCGCGTCGCACAGGCCCGAGGCCAATAGCCGGCGCGCTGACAGCAGGGCGCGGGCGCTGGAGGTGCAGGCCGTGGATAGCGTGTAGGCCGGTCCGGCGATGCCCAGCCAATCCGCGAAGAACGCGGCGGGCGACGACAGGGCCTGGCGGCGGTAGTCGTAGCTGTCCGGCCACGCGCCCTGCGCCGCCAGTTGGCGGAAGGCGGGCGCGTTGTCATTGACGCCGGAGGTGCTGGTGCCCAGCACCACGGCGACGCGGGCGGCGCCATGGCGGGCCACGGCGCCGCGCAATTGCGGTTCGATCTGGAGCGCGGCGGCCAGCAGCAATTGATTGTTGCGGCTGCGATGATGGGCGGGCAGCGTCTCGGGGATGGGCGGCAGCGCGCCCGCATGGCCGCCCAGCATCAGCGTGCGGCCATGAACCCAGTCCGATTGCGGGCGCATGCCCGAAGTGTCGCCGGCGAATGCGGCGCGGGCCACGGCGTCGATGCCGGCGCCCAGCGCGCACACCACGCCGGGCGTACCCAACCAGCTGTTCATGGCTGCTCCTTCAAGGGCGAGATCCGCCAGGTGACCCTGTCGGAGGTGGTGATGGTGAATGTGCCGGCTTGCGCGGCTTGCGGCCAGCGCACGCTCCAGCGCGAGCGGCCGCCTTCCAGCAGCTCGCGTTGGGCCGCGCCGCCGTCCTGCCGGCTGGCGCGCCAGTGGCCGGCGCCGTAGGCCGCGTCCAGCTCCGCTTCGGGCGTCCACGCGAAGATCAGGGCGGCGAACAGATCGCGCGCCTGGGCGTTGGGCCGCAGGAAGCCGTCATTGCGCCATTGCCCGTGTTCCAGCATCTGCCGCGCCTGCGGTACGCCCATGGGGTCGAACAGCGACCAGCGCAAGGCGGCGCCTTCGCGCTGCACCACCAGCAGCGTGTCCAGGGCGGGCTGGCCGGCGGCGGACTGCACCACGTGCAACTGCCGCGGTAGCGAAAAGTCCGCGTCGCGCGCCGGCACGGGCGGCGCGCCCGCGCAGCCCGCCAGCAGGGCGAGCGCCGCGGCCGCGGCCAAGGCGCGCGCGGCGGAGAGGAGGAAGCTGCGGGCGGCGGCCATGGTCGGGATCAGGCGGGCAGCGGCTGCGTTTCGGCGCCGCGGCAAAGCTCGCTCAGCATGCGCAGGCGGCGTTGCGGGTTGGCGACGAAGGGGTTGTTCTGGTCCCAGGCATAGCCCGCCAGGATGGAACTGATCATGCGGCGGATCTCGGGCTGCGCGTTCTCGTAGAAGACCACGTCCTGGAATTCGCCGCTGTACCAGCCCTGGACATAGGCGCGGAAGGTTTCCACGCCCACCATCAGCGGATCGGCGAAGTCGGCCTGCCAGTCGACCTGGTCGCCGCTCAGTTGCCGATGCAAGGCGTCGGCCGCCAGCTTGGACGAGCGCAGGGCGATGGTGACGCCGGAGGAAAAGACCGGGTCCAGAAATTCCGCCGCGTTGCCCAGCAGCGCGTAGCCGGGGCCGTGCAGTTGCCGCACGCTGGCCGAATAGCCGCCAATGGTATTGGCGGGCGTATCCCAGACCGCGTTCTGCAAGACGCGCTTGAGGTTGGGCGCGGCATCGGCCATCTCGCGCAGCGTGGCCATCAGGTCCTGGCCGGGGCCGCCGAAGAGGTTCTCGCCGCCGACGACGCCGAACGAGCAGCGGCCATTGGAGAAGGGGATCAGCCAGTACCAGATGCCGCGTTCTTCCGGGTGCACGCTGATCAGGATCTTCTCGCGGTCGAAGCCGGGATCGTCGATGCGGTCTTCGATATGGGTAAAGATGGCCTTGCGTGGCGGCATCGACGAGGGGCGCTCCAGGTCCAGCAGGCGCGCCAGCACGCGGCCGTAGCCGCTGGCGTCGAGGACGAACCGGCTCTTCACCTGATAGGGTGTGCCGTCGGCGCGGCGCACGTCCAGCAAGGGGCCGTCGCCGCCGAAATCGGCTGCCGTCACTTCCTGCAAGTAGCGCACCTCCACGCCTTGGCGGGCGGCATCGTCCGCCAGCACTTTGTCGAAGTGCGCGCGCTGCACCTGGAACGTGGTGCCGGGGCCGGCGCTGAACTTGTCGCGGAAATCGAAGTGCGTGTAGCGGTCGCCGCAGGCGAAGGCCGCGCCGTTCTTGACCTGGAAGCCGGCGGCTTGCACCGCCGGCAGCATGCCTGCTTCTTCCACGAATTCCAGGCAATGGGCCAGCAGGCTTTCGCCGATGGAAAAGCGCGGGAACTGCTGGCGTTCCAGCATCAGGACATCATGTCCTTGTCGTTTCAACAGGGCGGCGGCGACCGCGCCCGCGGGGCCTGCGCCGATGACTACAACTTCCCGATGTTCCATGCCAGGTATGTCCATTTAGTTATTGAAAGCAGGATGCGGCGCGGTCTCGCGCGGCGGGTTGATCCAGGGCGCCCAGAGCAGCGAGAAGGCCACGCCCAGGGCCACCGCCAGTCCGAAATTGGCGATGGCGGGGGTCTGGCTGATGGCGAGCAGGCCGAAGGACAGCAAGGTGGTGGCGGCGCCCAGCAGGATGCCGACCAGGCTGGCGGCCGCGCCCGCGACTCGCTCGTACATGAAGATGGCGTAGTCCACGCCGATGGCGGAAACCAGCAACAGGCCGAACAGGCTGAACAGGGTGAGCGGCTGGCCCAGGTAGCCCAGCGCGGCCAGGCTGCATGCGGTGGCCGCCAGCGGGACGGCCAGGATGCGCCAGGCGGCGGCGCGTCCCAGGGTCAGCAGCAGCAGGGCGGCCGCGACCACGTAGGACAACAGCTTGAGTTCGGCGGCTTCGACCCGCGTCGCCGCGAACATGCGGTTCAATTCGCCGCTGCGGTCCACCAGCGTGACGTCCGGCGCGGCGCGGGCGATGGCCTCCAGCGCGGACGCGTCGCGCAGGCCCAGCAATGTCACCATGCCAGCGGCTTGCCCATCGCGCATGCCCAGCCACAGCGGTCGCCAGCGTTCCGCCAGCGGACCTTGCAGCGCTTCGTCGATTGTCTGCGGCGGCAGTGCGGCCATGGACTGGAGCTCCTGGCGCAAGGCTTCGTAGGGGATGCCGAGGTCGGTGACCGGCTTCCAGACTTCCGGTTGCGCGGCCAGCGCGGCCAGCTTCGAACCCAGCGCCTGTTGCCCGGCGGCTGGCGAGACCAGCTGGCTCAAGGCGTTGTAGGCAGCGAGATCGCCGCGTGCAACCAGGGCATCCAGCGCCTGCGACACCAGCGCCTGCCTGCGCAGCAGTTCGTCGGCATCGGGCGCGCGCACCAGGAAGAATTGGCTGGTCGGCATGAAACCGGTGATTTCGCCGATCTGGCGGGCCTGTTGCAGCAAGGGCGCGGGCAGGCTCAGCCACTGCCGCAGATCGTCCTGGATGCTCAGCCGGCCGATGCCGCCGGCGGTGGCGGCGAACAAGGCCAGGGCGCCCAGCCAGAGCATGGCGCGGCGTCCGGCCACACGTGCGCGCGCGCGCAGCGCGGCCTCGGCAAAGCGCAGCAGCGGCTGCCAGGGGCGGGGCCGCCAGCCGTCCATCCAGGCCGGCAACTGGCACACGGTGCAGGCGTACGCGCCCAACAGGCCGGCGGCCGAGAACACCGCGGTCTGCGTCAGCGCCGGAAACGGGGTGAACGCCAGCGCGACGTAGCCGACCAGGCTGGCGGCCAAGCTGATGGTGAGCCCGGGCAGGACGCGCCGCAGCGCGGGCCAGGCCTGCCAGTCGGCCATGCCGTAGCTCTTGCCCAGCCAGTGCATGGGGAAATCCACCGCGACGCCGATCAGGCTGGCGCCGATCACCAGGGTCAGGACGTGGATGGAGCCGAACACGGCCACGCAGGCCACCGCGCCCGTCAACAGTCCGACGGCGACCGGCACGAAGGCCAGCAGCGCGCGCACGCGCCGCAGCGCCAAAAGCAGGACCAGCACGATGCCGATGGTGGCCACGGTGCCGATCCAGCTGCTCTCTGCGACCGCTTGCGCCCGGCCCGCGGCCGCGTACAAGGGGCCGCCCGCTACCAGCAGTTCGGCGCCGGCCGCGCTCAGGGCCTGGCGGTCCAGTTCGAGTTGAGCGGCGATCTGCTGGGGGGCAGCGGCGTCGAAGGCGTCGCCGCGGGTTTCGGCGCGCACCAGCACCCAACGCCTGCCGCCGTGCTCGGCCTGCAGGGTGCCTGTGCCCATGTCGTACTGCACGGCGCCGCCGGGGCGCAGCGCCTGCTCGGCGCGGCGCGTGAGGCCCAGCCAGTCCTGGTCCACCGGCACCAGTCCGGAGGACGAAAACGGGTCCGACAGTTCGCGCGCGCGGCGCTGGGCGTAGGCGGCGGGGTCGGTCTCAAGCTGGCGCCGGTCCGCTGCGGGCAGCATGGCCAGGCGGCCCGATAGCAATTGCGCGCGCAGCGCGGCCACGTCGACCTGCAGTTCCACCTGCACGGAGGAGTACAGGCCGCTGTCCGTCCAACGCTGCGCCAGCAGGCGCGCGGGCGTGGCGGAGTCCGCGCCGGAAGTCGCGGCGACCAGCGCGATGAGCTGGCGCGACAAGGGCTCCTGGATGCGGGCCTCGGCCAGCTGGCGCGTGGCGTCGGCGCCGGCTTGCGGCACCAGTTCCATCAGGTTGGCCGACACCGGCCAGCCGTGGCGGCTTTGCCACGCGCCGGCGCAGAGGATCAGCAGCAGCCCCAGCTTGAACAGCCGCGGCAGCCAGCGCTCAATCGGCGAACGCACGTTGCTCCTCGGCGCTCAGGACCTGCGCGGCTTGCGCATCCTTCATCTGCAGCACGCTGCGGTCGCCCTGCGTCTCGCGCAGTTCGATGCGGTCTACCAGCGCGCCGCCGTTGATCTGGATGTTGTCGAAGATCTGGCGCAGCAGGACCGAGCGCGGCGTCAACAGCAGTTGCCATGCGTCCGCCTGGCCGGTGAGCGTCAGGTCGAAGTTCTCGCGCAGGCCGGCGGTGTCCCCCGCCAGCACCGACAGGAACAGCCGGTTCTCGCGGCCGGCGCCGGAATGCTGCGGCAGGGCCTGCCATTTGCCGGCTTCGTCGCGCCGGAAGATGCCGTTGGCGTTGATGCGCAAGTCCTGTGCGATCGGCGTGCGCAGCAGCCATAGCAGGCCCTTGCCCGCCGCCAGCGTGAAGTCGCCGCGGCTGGTCAGCGGTTGCGGCAGCGAGCGCAGGAACTTCTGCTGCACGAAGTGGCCGCGCACCACGGGCGTGGCGCTCAACTGCCGCTGCAGATCGGCCAGGTCGAAGGCCCGGGCGGCAAAGGGCAGCAGCGCCAGGGCCAGCAGGGCGCACAGGCGGCGCGCGAAAACCAGGCAGCGCTTCATGCGGGCGTCTCCATCGATTGCAGCTTGCGCTTCACGGCGTCGACCAGCGCGGCGGGCGAGGCCAGCTGCATTTCGCGGGTCTGGATGCAGACCGCCACCTGTTCGGAGGTGGCGCGCGTCAGGCGCTGGCCGCTGGCGGCGTCCAGGATCAGATAGTTGATCTTCAGGCGGTGTTCCCATTCCACCAGTTCGGCGCGCACCCGCAGGCGCTGGCCGAACTGCGCGGGTTGCGCATAGCGCAGATGCAGGTCGATCACCGGCCAGGCGTAGCCGCTGGCGCGCATGGCGTCGTAGTTGTGTCCCAACTGGTCCAGCAGTTCGCAGCGGGCCTGTTCCAGGTACTTCACATAGTGGCCGTGCCAGACGACGTGGAGCGAATCGACGTCGAAGAAGGGCACGCGGATTTCGACTTCAGCGCCGATGGCGCCTCGTTTACGCATCGTCTTTCCAGAAGGGATAAAAGTTGAACCATTGCAGCGGCGCCTGGCGGCAGTGCGCGGCAAGCCGGCAGGCATAGCGCTGGGCCACTTCGGCGATCCGGGCCTGGCGCGTGGCGCGCGTCCATTCGATGCCGTCGGACAGGCGTTCCATCGCCACGCGGTAGCGCGCGCCGTGGCGCGTGCAGAACAGCAGATTGACCGGGCAGCGCAGCAGCCCGGCCAGCAGCCAGGGGCCTTGCGGGAGCAGGGCGGTGGCGCCCAGGAAATCAACGGGCGTGCAGCGGTCGCCTTGCAGCGGCACGCGGTCGCCGGCAATGGCCAGCCATTCGCCGCGGTCCAGGCGCTGTGCCAGATCCAGCATGGCGGGAGCATCCAGCTCGCTGACCTGGATCATGCGCAGCCCGCCGCCTGCGTCATGCAGCAGGCGGCTGAAATGGGCCGCGTGCTTGTCATGGACCAGCACGTTGAGATGCAAGGTGCCGCTTTGTTCCGCCAGCGCGCGGCAGACCTCGATGTTGCCCAGGTGCGAGCCGACCAGGATCTGGCCGCGGTTCCTGCCCATCTGCGCGTGCAGGCCGTCGGGGTCGGAGATGTCCAGGTTGGCCATGGTGATCTTGCCCTGCCAGACGTCCAGCTTGTCCAGGATGGCGTTGGCGAACGCGAGGTACTGGCGATAGACGGGCATGCGGCGCGGCAGCGGCTCGGCCAGCTCCCCGGATTGCGCCAGCCGGCGCTGGTAGGCCGCGATCGAGCGCCGGGCGCGGCCGCCGGAGACATAGAAATACAGCACGACCATCCAGACCACGGGCGCGACCAGTCTGCGTCCCAAAGTGCGTGCCGCCCAGGCGGTCAGGCGCATCAGCGCGGCGCTGCCGCGTTCGGGCTGGCCGGCCCAATGCTGGTCGGCGGCGCTCATGGCTGCGGGCCTCCCGCAAGCCGCCGCCACAGCAGGGCCGGCGAGCGCGCCAGCATGCCAAAGAAGAGGCGCGCATGCATGCGGCTGATCAGCAGGTTGTCGCGCAGGCCCTTGAAGTGCGAGATGCCGCCTTCCGGATAGGCCACGCGCGTCGGCAGCCACACCATCGCCACGCCGCGCCAATGCAGTCGCACCAGGACGGCGATGTCGAAGTCCATGCGCCGGCCCACTTGTGCGCCGTCGATCACCGGCAGCACCCGGGCCAGCGGGTAGACGCGAAAGCCGCACATGGCGTCGGGGATGTCGAGCGAAAGCGTATTGATCCAGACCCACACGCGCGTCAGCCATCGGCCGTAGAGGCGGCTGCGCGGCACGTCGTCGCCATAGACCGGCGCGCCGCAGATGAGGGCGCGGGGCTGGGCGCGGGAGGCTGCCGCGAAGGCGGCCGCGTCCGCCAGGGCGTGCTGGCCGTCGGCGTCCACCTGCAAGACATGGGTATAGCCCAGCGCGGCCGCCGCGCGCAGTCCGTCCTGCACCGCCGCGCCCTTGCCGCCGTTGACCGCGCGCCGCAGCAGATGCGTATGCGGTTGGGCCGCCAGCGCATCCAGCGTGGCCGCGCAAGCCGGCGCGGAGCCGTCGTCCACCAGCACGCAGGGCAGGCCCTGCGCGGCGAGTTGCGCGTGCACCGCGGTTACCGTGGCGCCGTGGTTGTACACGGGAATGAGCGCGCACAGCTTATGCGGGGTCATGGCTGCCCGCCTGCAGAATGCGGCCGGAAGAGCAGGGCGCGTCGTTGAGCGTGAAGGCGAAATACAGCTTCTGCTTCGAGGCGTCCCATTTCAGCGCCAGCACCGCCACGTCGCCCGGGCGCAGCAGCCGTTGGAATTTCAGGGCTTCCATGCCCGCGAAGCGCAACTCGGGATGGAGGTCGCGTTGCGCCAGTGACATGGCCCAGCCGATCTGGACAACCCCGGGCACCACGGGGGCGGTGGGGAAATGGCCGCTGAAATGGGCCAGGTCGCAGGGGATTTCCAGCGTGTAGCGGCGTTCGTGGTCCGCCGGGGGCGGCAGCGCCACCGCTACGGGCGCGAGCGGCCTGGGGCCGGCTGCCGCCTCGAATACGCTGCGCGGCAGCTTGCCCTGGGCGTTGGCGGGCAGCTGTGCAAAGAAGCGCCAAGTGCGCGGGATGGCCAGCGATTCGAAGCCTGCGCTCAGGTGCGCGCGCAAGGCGTCCACCACCGCCTTGCGGCCCTGGTTGCGCAAGGCATGCAGGCCGCCGGCCGACAGGGCCACCAGGGCCGCCAGGCGCGCGGCCCCGGCCAGTGCGCCCAGGCGCGCCTCCGCCACATAGGGATGGCGCGTCAGCGCTTGCTCCAGCATGGGCAGGGAAATGCGTTTTTCCTCGATCTTCACGATGCGGTCGAGGCGCCCAAGCAGGCGGAAGCCGCCATCGGCGAGTTCCGCGCCATCGGCGGTCTGCGCCTCGGCCGGGTTGACCCAGGGCGATTGCACGCGCAGCGCGCCTTCGTCGTTGAGATCCACGGCCACGCCAGGCAGCGGCCGCCAGGAGCTGTTGCCTTCGCGCCAGGCGACGGCCCCGGTTTCGGAGCTGCCGTAGATCTCGCTGGGGCGCAGGCCCAGATGCTGCGCGATATGGTCGGAGGCCTCGGCGGGCAGTTCGCCGCCGGAGGAGTGGATGCGGGTCAGCCGGCCGCGCAGCCGGGCCCAGTCCAGCCGTTGCCCCAGGCGGCGCAGCAGCGCGGGGCTGGCGATCCAGGTGCAGGCTGGATGGCGCAGGCTGGCCTGCTGCAGCTCTTCGGGATAGAGACGTTGCAGCCGGTCCAGCTGGCGTCCTGCGCACAACGGCCACAGCACTCTGAAGGGCAGGCCGTACATGTGCTGCGCCGATACGCTGCCCAGCACGGGACCGTGCGCATCGGGCCATTGCTGCTGCAGCGCACGGACTTCTTCCATCAATTGCCGCCAGTGCTTGGCGATATGCTTGGGCGTGCCGCTGGAGCCGGAGGTGCACAGCACCAGCGTCAGCGCCGGGTCCAGCGCGGCGGGCGCCAGCGGCGCGCCGTCTTGCAGGTCGGCCAGGCGGCATAGCCGTTGCGCCGGCAGCGGCAGTTCTGCGTCGCTCAGCCAGGCGTCCACCGTGGCGTCGAGCGTGGCGCAGGTCTGCGCCTGGGCGTCGCCCGGCAGGATGGCGACCACGCCGGCGCGCCAGCAGGCGAATAGCGCGATGGCCATCTGGGCCGCGTCTTCGAACCAGAGCGCGACGCGCCGCAGCGACCGCGCCTGCAAGGCGCCGGCGGCCTGCAGGCTGGCGCGCGCGAATGCCTCGCGCGTCAGGGGCGGCTCATCGGCGACCAGGGCGCCGGCCAGGTCGGGCGGGACGGGCAGCAGCAACTGCGCGAGATCGGTCCAGGCCATGCTTTACGCCGCCTTGGCGGCCGCCGGGCGCAGCAGCCATTCGCCCGCCATCAGCAAGCCCATGAGCACATAGCTCACGGCGCCGTTGTAGGCGGTCCACCAGCTCCAGGGCCCCCAGGCCGCCAGCGCCGCGGCCACGCTGCCGTTCAGGACAAAGAAGGCGCACCACACGCGGGTGACGTTGCGGGTGTAGCGCACGCCCTCGGGCGGCAGGTCGGGGTGGCGCAGCCGGGCCAATTGTTCGATCACGGGGCGCCCGCGTTGCAGGCTGGCGCCGAAGATCGCCAGCATCATGCCGTTGACCAGTACGGGATACCAGCGCAGCGAGGCTTGCGAATTCGAGATGGCCAGGATCAGGCAGAACGCCACCGCCACGGCGGGCAGCAGGCGCGCGCCCGGCCGGGCGGCATCCGCGGTCAGGCCGCGGGCCAGCCACAGCAGCGCCAGCGGCAGGGCCAGCCACGCGGCGCTCACCCGTCCCAGCGCCGCATGGACGGCGAAGGGATAGGCGATGCCGGCCACGGCCAGGGCTGCCGCCACGCCGCGTTTCATGCGGCGGGATCCTGCTTCTGGCACATGGCTTGCACCACGTCTTCGACGGTGCGCACCGTGCGGAAGTCATTGGCGTCGAGCTTGCGGCCAGTCTGGCGGCGTACGTGGTCGATGAGGTCGATGGCGTCGATGCTGTCGATCTCCAGATCCGTGTACAGGTTCGCCTCGGGCGTGATGCGTTCCGGTTCGATCTCGAACAGTTCGACCAGCGCGCCGCGCAGCGTATTGAAGATTTCGTCGCGGGTATGCATCCTGGACTCCGTATCCATTAGGCGCGGCGTTGCGCGCTGACAAACTCGGCCAGCTTGGCGATGCTGGCGAAATGCTCGCGCATGTTGCGCGTTTCGGGATCGATGGTGATGCCGTAGCGCTTCTGCAGCGCAAGGCCCAGCTCCAGGGCGTCCACCGAATCCAGCCCGAGCCCGTCGCCGAACAGGTGGGCGTCGCTGTCGATATCGTCGGGCGCGATGTCTTCCAGGCCCAGCGATTCGATGACGAGGGTCTTCAGTTCAAATTCCAGTTGGTTCATCCGGCTAGGACTCCACTTCCACCGCCTGGGGCGGTTGTTCGTTCATGAGTGCGCCGGCGGGCGCGGCATGCGCCAGCTCGGCTTCGAAATAGGCGTGCAGGTAATCATTCATCTTGCGCCCTGCGATCGGCAGCGGATGCGCGCCGCTCCAGGTGGCGGGGTCGATGTCCTCTCCCACGCGGATCACGTAGCGCATGCGGCAGGGCGGGATCCGATACCAGGGTTCGCCCTTGGTCAGGCTGCGGGGATTCATGCTGATGACCACGGGCGTCACCACGCGCGCGCCGCGCAGCGCGATGGCGCAGGCGCCGCGATGGAAGCGCGGCATGGCGTCGCGCGGCGTGCGCGTGCCTTCGGGAAAGACAATCAGGGTTTCGCCTGCGCGCAGCGCGTCTGCCGCGCGGTCGAACATGTCGAAGCTTTCGTCATTGGTGATGTACCCGGCATTGGCCACCGGGCCGCGGGTGAACGGATTGGTCGCCAGGCCGTGCTTGACGATGCAGTTGGCGTTCTTGACGTGGCCGACCAGGAACACCACGTCCAGCAGCGAAGGGTGGTTGGCCAGGATCATCTGGCCGGGCTGGCCGAGGCGTTCGGCGCCCTTGAATTCCACGGTCAGGATGCCAGTGCGGACCATGAAGCGGATGAACATGCGGAAGGTGCGGTTCAGCGCGCCGCGCGCTCGGCGTTGGCGGTCCGCCTTGTCGCCGGGCAGCAGACGCTGCGGCGGGAACACCAGCACGCGCAACAGCACGCCGCCGATCCCGAAGAGAGTGAAGGCCATGCCTGTGGCGAACAGGCGCCAGAGCCAGAAGTCCTGCCGGGCAGGCGTGGCGCTCGTCATGCAGTGCGTGTCCAGGTCCATAGTCGGGAGCGGTTGGCGTGTCGCCAGTCGGGCGTGCGCAGCAAGAGGTGGCGCAGCAGGTTCAGGGGATTGGGCCAGGCCTGCGCCGCGTCGGCGGCAACCGGGGTTTGCGGGGCCAGGGTCAGCGTCCAGTCCGCGCCGGGGCGCAGGTGCAAGGCGAGCGCATAAGAGTAAGGCGCGTCATCCACCCAGGAGGTGTAAGGCGCGGGCGGACGTTCCTCGGCCAACACCACAAGCACGTCCTGGTGGCCTGCATCGAACAGCATGGACGCTTCGATGAAGGCATGTTCCAGGCCATCGTCTTCCGCCGACAAGGCCACGGATTCGGTGGTTTCGCGGCGTATGATCGACCACTGCGCGGCGATGGCGTTGTGCACGGACAGGCCGAAGGCCGTGGGCGACAAAGGTTCGTCCGCCGCCAGCGCCTGCAGCAGGCCGAAGTTGCGCGTGGTTTCGCCATGGCGGGAGGCAAACACCAGCGGCATGGCGGGCCGCCCCTCGGCTATCGGCCACGCGCAGTCGAACACGCCGCGAGCCAGAGGGCTCAAGCGGCGGCGTTGCAAGGGGGGCAGGAAGTCCAGGCGAGGCGGGTTCTGATTTCCGATCGGGCAGAACGGATGTTCGGCCCATTCCAACCAGTCGCTGGGGCTATCGATTCCTTGCGCCCAACCCTGCCATTGCGCGATCGAAAACGTCAACATAGCGCGCGATTCTACTATGGCGATGTCAGGCCATTTTGATTTAAAACGTTACATAATACACAATATTTCCCGTATTTCTTACACTCCAGCTTGCTATTTGTTACTTACTCCCGTGAACGTTCAGGAACTTTTCATCTGGTGGGCAGACCAAGGCGCCGCCGCCAGCTACCGCAGCCAGGAGCTGTCGGCCGAGGATGCGGTGCGCGCCCCGGCGCTGCGCAGTTCGAAGGCGCAGAGCGATTGGCGGGTCAGCAGGGCGTTGCTGCAAAGCGTCAGGCAGGCCGCTCCGGACGCGGCCACCTCGCTCAGCCATAGCGGCGGCCATGCGGTCTGCGCGGCGGCGCCCCGGGGATGGGCGCTAGGCGCCGACCTGGAGCGCATCCGGCCGCGCGCGGTGTTGCGCCTGGCCGAATGGGTTTGCACACCCGTCGAACGCGAGGCGCTGGCCGGCCTGCAGGGCGCGGCGCAGCTAGAGCGCTTCTATCTCTTGTGGACTCTGAAGGAAGCCTTCATCAAGGCGGCCGGCCTGGATTTCCCTGCGGACATGGCGTCGGTGGGCCTGGCGCCCGATGACAAGACGGGATGGCGCCTGCGCGCGCCGCCTGGACGGTGGCGCGCTTGTTCCTATCGCCTGGGGGATGACTGGATCGCGTCCGCGGTATGGCGCGCCCAGGCTGACAGCGCATTACGTCCCCAATGGCGGGCCGAAGCGGCTTGCGTGTTACCAACGCTTGCCATCCTGGGCGAGTGGGGCGCCGGACAGGAATGAACTCAGCGGCGTTTTTCTGCGGGCATTTAAAGATGTATTATAAATACATATTTAATGGCGATTCCGATCGCGCCACAAAGGAGCAGTAGATGTTGAGCCCCCAAATCCGCGCCCTGGTCAAAGGCACGGCCCCCGTTCTCAAGACGCACGGCGTCGCGCTGACCAAGCATTTCTATGCCCGCATGTTCAAGCACAACCCCGAGCTCAAGCAGGTCTTCAACCAGGCCCATCAGGCGGGCGGCGAGCAGCAGCACGCGCTGGCCGGCGCGGTCACGGCCTATGCCGAGCACATCGACGATCCCTCGGTGCTGATGCCCGTGGTGACGCGCATCGTGCACAAGCACGTCAGCCTGGGCATACGGCCCGAGCATTACCAGATCGTGGGCAAGCATCTGCTGGCCTCGATCAGCGAAGTGCTGGGCGAGGCGGCCACGGACGAACTGATCGCTGCCTGGGCCGCGGCCTACGGCCAACTGGCCGACCTGCTGATCGCCGAAGAGGCGCGCCTGTACGCGGAATCGGCCGCCAAGCCGGGCGGGTGGACGGGCTGGCGCGCCTTCCGCGTGGTGGGCAAGCAGCGCGAAAGCGCCGAGATCACGTCTTTCTACCTGGCGCCGGCCGATGGCGGCGAGGTGCCGGCCTACCGTCCCGGCCAGTACGTGTCGGTGCGCGTGTTCGTGCCCGAGCTGGGCCTGATGCAGCCGCGCCAGTACAGCCTGTCCGACGCGCCGGGGCAGGACCGCCTGCGCATCTCGGTCAAGCGCGAAGCGGGCGGTGCCGATACGCCGGCCGGCCGCGTGTCCAACGCCCTGCATGACCGCCTGGAAGAGGGCGGGGTGCTGGACGTGGCGCCGCCCCAGGGCGATTTCTATTTGCGCGAGGAAGGCAATGCGCCGGTGGTGTTGCTGAGCGGCGGCGTGGGCTTGACGCCCATGGTTTCCATCCTGAACCATCTGGTGGGCCTGAACGACGAACGCCAGATCCGCTTTGTGCACGGCTGCCGCAACCACTCGGTCCACGCCTTGCGCGACCACGTCAACGACATCGCCGCCGAACGCGCCAATGTGCGCAAGGCGGTGTTCTATGAGGAAGTCGGCCACGGCGACCAGCCTGGGCGCGATTACGACTACGCCGGCCGGGTGGACCTGAACGCTATCCGCGACGAGGTCATCGTGCCCGGCGCGGACTACTACCTGTGTGGCCCGGCGGCCTTCATGCGCGCGCAGCGCGAGGCCCTGACCGGCCTGGGCGTGCCGGCAGACCGCATCCACGCCGAAGCCTTCGGCACCGGCGGTGCGCCCGCCTGAGCGGTGTATTCTGGCGGCCTGAGCTCTCGGGCCGCCAGCGCCCATCCCTTTCCTCCCAGCCATGCAACTGACCCGATTCACCGATTTCGGCCTGCGCGTCCTGATGTACCTGACGCAATGCCGCGACCGGCCCGCCGCCGTCACCATCCCGGAGATCGCCGACCGCTTCAGCGTGTCGCGCAATCATCTGGTGAAGGTGGCGCACTTCATGGCGCAGCAAGGGTGGGTCAGCACCTCGCGCGGCAAGGGCGGCGGGTTGCGGCTGTCGAGGTCCGCCGGCGATTACCGGCTGGGCGATCTGATCCGGCAGCTGGAGCAGCAGGGGCCGCTGATCGACTGCCGCGAGCCTCCCTGTGCGCTGGACGGCTCATGCCGCTTGTCCGGCGTGCTGGCGCAGACCCTGCAGGCCTTCTACGAGGCGCTCAACGGCTACACCCTGGCCGACCTGGTGCGCGACCCCACGGCCGCGGCCATCATCAAGCTGCACCGCGCCGCCTGAGGCGGGGGCATGATGTTTTGTTATGGACCCTGCGGAGTTTGGCATTTGCCGGACGGGCGCGGCGCATCCCAGAATAGAGCGTTTCCCCTGTCTTTCTGGATCTATGAGTATGCGGGTTTGCGTAATCGGCGCTGGCGTCGTGGGTGTCGCGTCGGCCTATTTCCTGGCGCGCCAGGGCCATGACGTGGTGCTGGTGGACAGCCAGGCGCGTCCGGCCGAGGTCTCCAGCTACGCCAATGGCGGCCAGCTCAGCTATAGCTATGTGGCGCCTTTGGCCGGTCCGGGCGTGCTGCCCAGCGTGCCGGGCTGGCTGCTGCGCGAGGATTCCCCGTTGCGTTTCCGGCCCAGGCTGGATCCCCATCAATGGCGCTGGTGCCTGCAGTTCGCGCTGGCGTGCCGGGCCTCGGTGGCCAAGGCTTCCACGGCCCAACTGGCGAGCCTGTCCTATCTCAGCCGTGACGTGATGCATTCCCTGCTGGAGCAGGAAGACCTGGCGTTCGGCCATCTGAAGAACGGCAAGCTGATTGCCTACCGCAGCGCGGCCTTGCTGGACAAGGCGCGCGAACTGGTGGCCTATCAGGCCGCCCACGGCGCCGACCAGCAGGTGCTGGACGCGGCGCAGACCCTGGCCCTGGAGCCGGCGCTGGCCGGCATGGGCGGCAGCCTGGCGGGCGCCATCTATACCCCCAGCGAAGAGGCGGGCGACTGCCGCCAGTTCACCGAAGCGCTGTTCGACCGCCTGCAGTCCATGGCCAATGTGCAATGCGCCATGTCCAATCCGGTGTCGGGACTGCAGCGCGAGGGCCGCCGCATCGTGGCGGTGAACACGCGCGACGGCGACATCGGCGCCGATGCCATCGTGCTGGCCACCGGCGTCGGCACGCGCGCGCTGCTCAAGCCCCTGGGCCACGACGTGCCGCTGTATCCGCTGAAGGGCTACAGCCTGAGCGTGCCGCTGGATGAGGACGACGAGTCGGTGGCGCCGCGCATCAGCGTGACCGACTATGAGCGGCGCATCGTCTACGCCCGCGTGGGCGGCGTGCTGCGGATCGCGGCCATGGTCGACATCGGCAGCGCCGACGCCGGCATCGACACGGCGCGCATCGGGCTGCTCAAGCGCCAGGTGCACGAGGCTTTCCCGGCGCTGGACCTGCGCCAAGCCGAGCCCTGGGCAGGGCTGCGTCCGGCCACCCCTACCGGCAAGCCGCTGATCGGGCGCAGCCCTGCGGCCGACAACCTGTGGCTCAACATCGGGCAGGGTGCGCTGGGCTTTACCCTGGCCTGCGGCAGCGCCGCGCTGTTGACGGCCCAGATGGGCGGGCTGGAGCTGCCGCTGGATCCCGCGCCATTCCGTCCCTGACACGGGCAATGTCCGTTTTGCGATAGCCGCTGCCTTTTCATCGGCAGACGGACCGGATCGCGCTCAATAGGATAGCGATACTCCGCCGCTTGCGCAGCCTCCAGGGGCGCCGCAAGCGGCCGGAGACCATCCCTTATCCTCCGAGCGCAACCATCATGTCCTACCTGTTTCCGTTGTTCGCCATTCTGTTCTGGGCGGGCAACGTCATTGTCTCCAAGATGGCCGCCAGCGCCATCTCGCCCACCGCCATTACCTTCTACCGGCTGGTGCTGGCCCTGTTCCTGATGGGCCTGTTCACCGCCGGCCCGGCCTGGCGCAACCGCAAGACCATCCTGCGCCACTGGCCCAAGCTGGCGCTGTACGGCGCCCTGTCTTCGGCGCTGTTCCAGGCGCTGTCCTACCGCGCCGCCGAAACCACCACCGCCACCAACATGGCGATCCTGACGGCGCTGATCCCCTTGCTGAGCATGCTGCTCAGCGTGGTGATCCTGCGCGATCCGCTGACCCTGGGCATGGCGGCCGGCGGCGCGCTGTCGTTCCTGGGCCTGCTGTACCTGGTGGGGCAGGGCGACATGCTGAGCGTGTTCCAGCACGGCATCCACGTCGGCGACGGCCTGATGCTGCTGGCGGCTTTGTCCTATGCGCTGTACGGCGTGCTGCTGCGCCATTGGAAGGTGCCGCTGCCGGCCTGGCAATCCACTTTCGTGCAATCGATCTTCGCGCTGCTCTATATGCTGCCGCTGTATCTGCGCGTGCCGGCGGCGCAGGCTGCGCTGGACATGAACACGATTCCGCTGATCCTGTACGCCGGCATCTTCTCGTCGGTGCTGCTGTCCTATCTGTGGATCGAAGGGGTGCATCGCCTGGGGCCCAACCGCTGCAGCATCTTTATCAACCTGTTGCCGCTGTTCACCGCGCTGGCCGCCTTCGTCCTGTTGCGCGAGCAATTGCACCTGTACCACCTGCTGGGCGGCGCGGTGACGCTGGCCGGCGTGCTGCTGGCGCAGACGGTGCAGCGTCCGCTGTTCGGCCGCGCCCGCGCGCTGGCGCTGGACTAGGAACTTTTCACTGGCGTTCAAGACGCACACCCGCCGTCCCGGCACAGTGGCTCTCTTTGCAGGGAGAGAGCCCATGAGCATGTTCCAGAGAACCGCCATCGCGCTGGCGCGCAGCCCGGGCGTGGGGCGGGCGATGCGGGCCATGGCGGCCCGCACGTCGCTGGCGGCCCGTTTCGTCGGCGGCGCCGACGTGGACGCCGCGGTCCGCACGGCCGCCAGGCTGCGCGAGGCGCACGGGATTCGCGCATCGCTCTTCTACCTGGGCGAATACGTCGACGATCCCGACTCCATCGAGCACAACGTGGCGCAGGCCGTGGGTGCCTGCCGGGCGCTGGCGCATGCCGGGCTGGACGTGCACGTATCCGTCGATCCCACGGCCATCGGCTATATGCGCGACGATGCGCTGGGCCGGGACAATGCCCGGCGCATCGGCCTGGCGGCGCGCCGCGGGGTCGGCCTGGGGCGCGACTGGATGGTGTTGGACATGGAGGATTCCTCCATCTGCGACCGCACCTGCGCCTTGCATCGCGAATTGCTGGCGGCCGGCATCCCGGCAGGCCTGACCCTGCAGGCGCAGCGGCGGCGCACGCCGCTGGACCTGGTCTGGGCGATCCGCCAGCGTACCTCGCTGCGGCTGGTCAAGGGCGCGTTTCCGGAGCGCGAACTGGACCACGCCGGCCGCGCGCGCATCGACCAGGCCTACCTGGACGCAGCCACCATCATGCTGTCGCGCGAGGCGCTGGAGTCGGGTTTCCAACCGGTCTTCGGCACGCATGACGACCGCCTGGCTGGCGCCATCATGGAACTGGCGCGGGAACGCGGCTGGCCGCCAGATGCCTTCGAATTCGAAATGCTCTACGGCGTGCGTCCGGACTGGCAACTCGCGCTGCGTCGTTTGGGCTATAACGTCAGGGTCTATCTGCCCTTCGGCGGCGACTGGTGGCCTTATGCCGTGCGCCGCGTGGGAGAAAACCCGCGCAACGCGTGGCTGCTGGCCCGCACGCTGACTTCGGACCAGAGCTACTTCGGCTAGGCGACTCACGCATACGCATCTATGGCGGTTTCCCAACACATCTGGCATTGCGGCGCCGGCCTGCCCGGCGACGTGCTGATCGCGGACCTGCGCGCCTACCGCTATGCGCCGCATTTCCACGATGCCTGGTCCATCGGCGCCATCGCGCAGGGGCGCTGCGCCTTTACCGTGCATGGCGAGGCGCAGCTCGCGGGCGAGGGCGATCTGGTGGCGATCGCGCCCGGGCAGGTCCACACGGGCGGCACCTCGGACGCGCCGCTGGCGTATCGCATGGCTTATATCGATGCGGCCTGGTTCCGAAACCACGAACTCGCGCTGTTTGCCGGCGGCGCTGCGCTGCCCGGCCCCGTCATCCGCGATCCAGCGCTATGCCAGACATGGTTGGACGCGCTCACCCCCGACGCCATCGCCGACTCGGAGCGCCGCGAACGTATTTCCGCGGCCCTGTTCGGGCTGCTGGCGGCGCATGCGCAGACCGCGGCGGTTCCTGCCGACGACGCGTCCGACGTGTGCGCGCTGCTGCGCGAGCGCATGGCCTCGGACCCGGCGTGCGCGCCGGACCTGGAAGCCCTGGCGGCGGCCCAGGACCGCCACCGCACCACCCTGGTCAAACAATTCGCGCGGCGCTATGGCCTGCCGCCGCTGGCCTGGCTGCGCAATTGGCGGGTGGCGCGTGCGCGTGTCCTGCTGCGCGACGGTCTGGCGCTGGCGGATGCGGCGCAAGCCGTGGGCTTCGCCGACCAGGCCCATCTGACCCGCGTCTTCAAGCAGGTCTACGGCAGCACGCCCGGCGTGCTGCGCAGGGCGGGGGCGGCTTCCCAGACATTGCGGGCGCGCGGCGTTTCGACCCGGTAGTCCGAGTACTTGTGGGTAAAGAATGCAGCGCCCAGCTCCGCCGCCGCTTGCAGCGGCCGACGCGGGTCCGCCGCGACCTCGCCGCGCAGGTTGCCGGCGCCATGCACATAGCCGACGAAATCCGAATGGGTGTAGCGCGCGTATTCCTGGATCTGGTGCACGATGCCCAGGGCTGCGCCCGGGTAGGTTTCCTCGGACGCCACCGCCAGGCCCAGGCGCTTGCCGACCATGCGCTGCTTGACCCGTTCCGGTTCGGGGCCTTGGCCGGCGTAATGGCTGAACGAACGGTCGAAGAAAGCCTTGGTCTGCGCCGACATGCCGTACCAGTAGATCGGGGTGCAGATCAGGACGCCGTCGGCCGGCAGGAAGTGCTCCAGGAACAGCTCGGCATAGCGGTCGGCGGGCGCGGTGGCGTGCCGCAGGTCCGGCAGGAAGGACTGAATGTAGTCGTCCAGGAACAGCAGCGTGGCCGAGGTGCCCGCCGTCTCGGCGCCCTGCAGCGCGGCCGCGCCCAGGGCCGCGCTGTTGCCGTCGCGCCGCGGGCTGCCGACCAGGATCAGCAGGCGCTTGGTGGGATGATCTGAATTCATGTTTGATTCCTTGTGTGGACATGGTTGCTGCCATGCAGTGGTGGAAATTTAGTATTCCTGCCTGATGGGCGACAAATGATGAATCCTTGAGTAAGATGAATTGATTTCATCCATAAGGCCCGGGATCCCATGTTCGCCACGCTACCGGTGACGGCGCTGCGCACCTTCGAGGCGGCCGCCCGGCTGCTCAGCTTCAAGCTGGCCGCGGCCGAACTGGCCGTCACGGCCACGGCCGTGTCCCATCAGGTCAAGGCGCTGGAACGCCACGTGGGCTACGCCCTGTTCGAACGCGTGCCGCGCGGCGTGCGCCTGACGGAGAAGGGCGCGCGCCTCTTCGCGGGCGTGCATGGCGCCTTGCTCGATGTGGCGCAGACCCTGGACGCCTTGCGCGCCGCGCCGGCCTCGGGCGCGCTGACCCTGTCGACCACGCATTCGTTCGCGGCCTTGTGGCTGGTGCCGAGGCTGGGGCGCTTCCATGCCGCGTTCCCGCAATACCAGCTGAACCTGAACACCAGCCCCGAACCCGTGGACCTGCTGCGCGACGCCAGCATGGACCTGGCCATCCGCTACAGCCGCGCGCGCTGGCCCGGGCTGCACGCAGCCTGTACGCTGCAGGAATGGTTCGGCGTCTATGGCGCGCCCGCGCTGGTTGCGCGGCCGGGCAAGCGCGCGCCGTCGCTGGTCACGGTGCGCTGGCGCGATTCGCAACTGTACGATCAGGGCTGGCAGGACTGGTGCGAGGCCGCCGGCCTGCCTTCCTGGCGCACGCCGGCGGCGCTGCATGCCTACGAGGAAGAGCACTACGCGCTGCAGGCCGCGATCGCCGGCCAGGGGCTGGTGCTGGCCAGTTCCGTCATGGTGTCGGACAGCGTGGCGGCGGGCACGCTGGTGGCGTACCGGCCCGAGATCAGGGTGGCGGGGGCGGCCTATACCGCGCTGTGCGCGCCGGGCCGCGAACGCCATCCGCCGGTCAAGGCGTTCTTGGGGTGGCTGCGCAAGGAATTCGAGGCACGGGCATGAGGCAGGTCTCCCAACTGATGCGCAGCGGCAGTTTGAACGGCTACGTCGAGCTGGTCGAGTCGCTGGGCCGGGATCCCCATGCCTTCATGCGCAGCGTGGGGCTGGAGGCCAGATTCCTGCAAGACCCGGAAATGCTGATCCCGCGCGACGCGGCACGCGAGCTGCTGGAAATCACGGCCCGCGCGACGCGCATCGAAGACTTCGCGCTGCGCCTGGCGGCGCGGCGCAAGTTATCGGCGCTCGGCCCCATCAGCCTGGTGCTGCGGGAGGAAGCGACGCCGAGGCAGGCGCTCGATACGCTGTGCCGCTACCTGAAGCTGGTGAACGCGTCGCTCATCATCCGGGTTGAAGACACCGGCGGGCTGGTGATCATCCGCGAAGACCTGCTGCCCACGCCCGGATTGCAGATGCGGCAGTCGGTGGAGTTGGCGGTGGGCACCATGTTCTGCATATTGAGCGAGCTGATCGGGCAGCAGTGGCAGCCGCTGGAGGTCTGCTTCTCGCACCGGCCACCTGAGGACGTTACCGCGCATCGCGCCTTTTTCAGGCGCAACGTCAAATTCAACCAGGAATTCAACGGGCTGGTGTGCTCGTCCGCCGATCTGTCCAGGCCGCGGGAGCAGGGCGATCAGGTGGCCGCCGGCCTGGCCCGCAAATACCTGGAAGCGGCCATGACCGGCCGCGGCGAAAGCGCGCAGGAGACCTGCCGGCGGATCATCCTGGCGCTGCTGCCTGGCGGCGCCTGCTCCGCGCCGGAGGTGGCGCGCTTTCTGCACGTCGACCGCCGCACGCTGCATCGCCGCCTCGGAGCGGAAGGCCTGTCTTTCAGCCGCGTGCTGGACGAGGTGCGCCGGGACCTGGTCCAGCACCATTTGCGCGAGAGCGATCTGCCGCTGGGCGAGGTGGCGGAATTGCTGGGCTTCTCCAGGCCCAGCAGCTTCAGCCATTGGTTCCGCGACCAATTCGGATGCAGTCCCTCAGCGTGGAGCAGGGCGGGTCCGGCCAGGCCGGCCTGAATGCTGTCCCAAATTGACAAGTTTATGTCCCAGAATAGCAAGTAAGCGCGCGCAGAGCGATGGATACTTGTGGCCATAGACCAGACATTGCGCTTTCCAGGAAAGGGAACCCGCGCATCAGTCCGGCAAAGAGCCAGGAGACAAAGATGAAACTGCATCAATACGCGCGTTCGGCCTTGGCGTTGGCCGGATGGTCGCTGGCGTTCAGCGTCTGGGCTGCGGACGGCAAGCCCTTGCGCGTCATCGTGCCGGGTCCGGCAGGCGGCACCGTGGACATCGCCGCCCGCGTGATCGGGCAGCAGGTGTCGGCCGACACCGGCCGGCCGGTCATCATCGAGAACCGGCCCGGCGCGACCGGATCGATCGGCCTCAGCGCCATGCTGAAGGCCGACCCCGACGGCAACACGATCGCGCTGGGGCCGAGCAATATGCTGGTCGAAGCGCCGCAGGTGATGAAGGTGCCATACGACCCGCTCAAGGACATCGTGACCATCGCCCGGGTTGCGTACACCAGCTATGCGCTCGTCAGCGCCGCCGACTATCCGGCCAAGGATTTCCAGAGCCTGGTTGCGCATCTGAAGGCGCGCAAAGGCAAGTCGTCTTTCGCCAGCTACGGAACAGGCACGGTGTCGCAGTATTCGGGCCTGATCTTCAGCAGCCAGGCCGGGCTGGACATGCAGCACGTCGCCTACACGGGGTCGCCGCAGGCGCTGCAGGACGTCATAGGCGGCCAGGTCGACATCATGTTCGACGGCATGGTCACATCCTTGCCCCTGATCAGGAGCGGCCGGCTGCGCCCCTATGCGGTCGCCGGGAAAAACCGCTACAGGGATCTGCCCGAGGTGCCGACGATGACCGAACTGGGCTATCCGGAGATCCAGTTCCAGGGGCAGGTTTGTTTTTATGGTTCGAGCAAGCTGCCGTCCGATGTCCTGGTCAGGCTCCAGGCCGTCATCAGCAAGGCGGCGGCCGTGCCGGCGGTGCAGCAGAAGCTGGCGGACGTGGGGCTGGAGCCCGACGTGAACATCGACAGTGCCGCGCTGCTGGCTGAAAACAGGCAGACCTCGCAGCGCAACGCCGCCATCGTCAAGAAGTTCGACATCCGGGCCAACTGACCCGCCTTCCATTGCTTTCAGCGCCGCGCCTTTAGGGGCGGCCGGCACGCGCCGGCACGCCCGTGGACCACGCGCGCCGGTATTCCCGCGCTTCCCTCATGTAGCGCGATCCACGCAGTCTTCACCCACCCAGTCGGAGCACCCTCGCCATGAACTTTCTAGACGGCCACCTGTATCCCGAAAACCAGCAGCCCCTGATCATCACCGCCGCGCCCTATGCGCCGGGCTGGATACCCTCGGACTTTCCGGAGGATATTCCGGTATCCATGCAGGATCAGATCCAGAAGGCGGTGGATTGCTATGAAGCCGGCGCCACCGTGCTGCATCTGCATGTGCGCGAGGCCGACGGCAAAGGCAGCAAGCGCCTCTCCAAGTTCAACGAGCTGATCGCCGGGGTGCGCGAGGCCGTGCCCGAGATGGTCATTCAGGTGGGCGGCTCCATCAGCTTCGCGCCGGAAGAGGGGCAGGCCGCCAAATGGCTGAGCGACGACACCCGGCACATGCTGGCCGAACTGACGCCCAGGCCCGACCAGGTGACGGTCACCGTCAACACCTCGCAGATGAACGTCACTGAACACGCAGGCGAGGATGATTTCCGGGGCGTGTCTCGCGGCTTTCCCCACCTGTACTCCACCTACAAGGACATGGTCGTGCCCGCGAATCCCAGCTGGGTCGAGGAGCATATCCGGCGCCTGACCGCAGCCGGCATCCAGAGCGAGTTCCAGTGCTACAACATCAACAGCTTCGAAACCATAGAACGCATGATCCGCCGCGGTGTCTACAAAGGGCCGCTGGTGATGAACTGGGTGGCCATCAGCGGCGGCATGGACCAGGCCAATATCTACAACCTGGCCAACATGTTGCGCGCGGTACCCGACGGCGCCGTGGTCACGGTAGAAAGCTCCGTCCTCAACGTGCTGCCTGTCAACATGATAGGCATCGCCCTTGGCCTGCACGTGCGCTGCGGCATCGAGGACGTGCTCTGGAACCAGTCCCGCACGGGAAAGATGAGTTCCGTCGAGCAGATCAGGCAGCTGGTGCGCATCGCCGGCGAGTTCGGCCGCCCCATCGCTACGGCGCAGCAGGCGCGCGAGATCATGAAGATCGGCGTCTTCTACGAAACGGCCGAAGAAACGCTGCAGGCCAACGGCTTCGCGCCCAACCGCAACGGCGGCAACCAAGGTTTCCTGCGCAAGCCCGTCTGACGCTTTCCGCCGGGCCGCGCGCGTCCGCACCATGATCCAGGATGAAAACATGACGATCTCATTGACCCGTAGGGAACTCTTGCTGGGCGCGGCGGCGTCGCTGGCGAGCCGTCTGGTGTTGGCGCAGGGCGGCGGCGATTGGCCGGCGCGACCCGTCAAGGTAATCGTGCCGGGCGGCGCGGGCGGAGTGTTGGACACGCTGGCCCGGCAGCTGTACGCACGGCTGAACGACACGCTGGGCCAGCCTTTCGTCATAGAGAACCGCCCGGGCGCGAACGGCTTGATTGGCTCGTCCGCGGTCAAGAATGCCGTGCCCGACGGCTACACCATCCTGCACAGCACGGCTTCGTCGATGGTGATGGCCGAAGCGCTGAATCCGGCCTTGCCAGTGCAGACCCTGCGCGACCTGGAACCCGTTGCGCTGTCTTCCGTGGGAGGCGTGCTGCTGGTGGCGCATGCTTCGGTGCCGGCCAGGACCTTGCCCGAGCTGGTGGATCTGTTGCGCCGCGAGCCAGGCAAGTACCAGTCCTACGGCAGTTGGGGCATGGGGTCCAACGGACACCTGACCATGGAGTGGATCAAGCAGCGCGCGGGGCTGAGCATCAACCACGTACCCTACAAGACCACGCCCGCGCTGCTGACGAACATCGTGTCGGGCGAGATTCCCGTGGGCTGGGTCGACGTGGTGTCTCCCCTGGGTTTCATCGAGCAGGGCAAGCTGCGCGGTATCGCGCTCACGGGCACCGTGCGCAGTCCCAGGCTGCCGGACGTGCAGGTGTTGTCGGAACAGGGCTATCCCTTTACCGCTGCGGGCTGGCAGGGTGTTTTTGCGCCCAGGAACACGCCGCCCGAGGTGCTGGAGCGCCTGCATGCGGCCATCAATCATGAACTGGAACAGCCGGCGTTCCTGGATGCGCTGCGCCAGGCCAACGTGCCGCCATCCGCTGCCGTCAGCCGCCAGGCGTTCGCCCAGACCATCACGCAAGACCTTGCCGCCTGGCGCAAGATCGTGGTGGACGGAAACATCAAGGCCGAGTAAAGCGCCATGCAGATATCCTCCCATGCAGACAAGATAGGCCGTCTGTTGCGGCTGCGCGAACGGCTCGATCCCTTGCGGGATTTCGAGCTCTGGTACTGGACCTGTCTTACCGCGGGCACCAATATCTGGAACGCATCGCTGCACGCCGCAGGCCTCACCAGCGAGGACCGCGCTTTTTCCACCATTCCTGGCGTGCATGTGGTGCCGCAGGCGGACGGCGGCTGGCGCAGGGAACTGCGTGGCCCCGGCGACGTAAGCCACGTGGGCTGGCCCGCCATTGCCGGTGACCTGCCGCAGCCTGTCCAGCGCCTGGAGGCCGCCTTGCACGCATTGGAGGAACATCGCGACCCCTGCCTGCGCGGCGACCGCAAGCCGACCCAGGCCATCGTCGATGATTGCCAGGACGCGATGTCGCAGGCCATCTCCGTTTACCGGACTCTGGTCCGTCCGGAGGTGCGCCCATGATTGCGGAACTTCACCGCGACAAGGCGGAGCGCATCGAAGCCTCGCTGGCCCGGTTGGGCGACGAGGACTGGGAGATCCGGATCGAGGCGGCCATGCTGGCGGGCACGCATTGGATCAACTTCGCCTTGCACCAAGCGGGCGTCAGCGAGGCGTCCGAGGACATGGTGCACGCTTCCATGTGCATGGTCAGCGTCCTGCGCAAGTACCGACTTGCGGCGCCGGAACTGATCGAGGCGCTGGAGGAGATCGAGGAGCTTCGTCCGCTGTACGTGCGAGGCGACATGGACGGCGCGGCGCGGGCGGCGCGTCGCGCGCTGGAATTGCTGGGCTTCATCGGGGAGCGCGCGCGCAGGCTGGCCTGAATCCGGCGGCCTTGCACGCTTGTGCGCAAGGCCGGAGAGAGGATTGACGCGCCCCTGCGTGCGCTTCTACTCTCTCCCGACAATCAGCGCGGAGGCCGCCAGGCGTGAATCGATTCCATGAAATGAGCGTGTTCCTGGCGGTGGCCGAGGCGCAGAGTTTCGCCGCGGCGGCGCGGCGCCTGGAAATGTCGGCGCCCACCGTCACGCGCAGCGTTTCGGCGCTGGAGCGGCGGCTGGGCGCCTTGCTGCTGGTGCGCACCACGCGCAGCCTGCGTTTGACCGAGGCCGGCCAGCGCTATGCCGACGACTGCCGCCGCATCCTCGATGAGGTGGAGCAGGCCGACGATGCCGTCGCCGGCGCCATGGCCGCGCCGCGCGGCGCGCTCAGCATCACCGCGCCCGCGTTCTTCGGCGAATTGCACGTGATGCCGGCCGTGCTGGGCTATCTGCGCGTGCACCGCGAGGTCTCGGTGCGCACGCTGCTGGTGGACCGCGTGGTGAACCTGCTGGACGAGCGCGTGGACGTGGCGGTGCGCATCGGCGCCTTGCCGGATTCCACGCTGACGGCGGTGCCGGTGGGGCAGGTGCGTCGCGTGGTCTGCGCCGCGCCCGCCTTCCTGCGCGAACATGGCGTGCCGCAGGACCTGGAGTCGCTGGCGCGTTTTTGTACGGTCACCGCGGCCATGGAGGGGCGCACGCCGCAATGGCGCTTCCAGCAGGACGGCCAGCCCAGGAACCTGCGCGTCGATTCGCAGCTGACGGTCACCTCGTTCCAGGCCGCGGTGCTGGCGGCGTGCGAGGGCTGGGGCCTGACGCAGGTGGTGTCGTACCAGGTGGCGCGGCACCTGGCCAGCGGCGCCCTGGAGGTGGTGCTGCGCGACTTCGAGCTGCCGCCGCTGCCCGTGCACCTGGTGTATCCGGAAGGCCGCAAGAGCTCCGCCAAGGTGCGCAGCTTCGTCGAATTCTGCGTCGAGGCCTTGCGCCGCGACCTGGCGGCGCTGCCCGCGTAGCGCCCCAGCCCGCGGCTGCGCCCGCAGGAGCGCATGGAGGGACAGGGCCACGCCCCGTTTCTTTCATCCCAAGCAAGAGTGTCTTGCAGACGCTGGCCGTTCACGCGCGGCCGGCGCCGGTCCAAGATGGAACCTGTATCCGACTTGGAGCCCACTCATGCAAACCGCCCAGACCCCTGCGCTGACGTTCTACAGCTTCCCCCTGTCCGGTCACGCCCATCGCGTCGCCCTGATGCTGTCCCTGCTGGAGGTGCCGCACCGCAAGGTGGATGTGGACCTGCGCGGCGGCGAGCACAAGCGCCCCGCATTCCTGGCCCTTAATTCCTTTGGCCAGGTGCCGGTCATCGACGACAACGGCGTCGTGGTGGCCGATTCCACCGCGATCCTGGTCTATCTGGCCAAGCGCTACAACGGCCAGGCCTGGCTGCCGGAGGATCCCGCCGGCGCGGCAGCGGTGCAGCGCTGGTTGTCGGTGGCCTCGGGGCAACTGGTGAACGGTCCGAACGCGGCGCGCCTGGTGGTGCTGTTCGGCGCGTCCCATGACGTGGACAGCACGTTGGCCCGCGCGCATGCCTTGCTGCAGGTCATGGACGGCGAACTGACGGCGCGCGATTTCCTGGCGGGGGCGGCGCCCACCATCGCGGATGTGGCTTGTTATGCCTACGTGGCGCACGCGCCGGAAGGTAATGTGTCGCTGGAAGCCTATCCTCACGTGCGCGCCTGGCTGCGCCGCATCGAAAGCCTGCCGCGCTTCGTGCCCATGCCCAAGTCGCCCGTGGGCCTGCTGGCTGCCTGAGGGCGCGCGCCGCGCAAGGAGAATGCCATGGCCATCGCAGAACCTGTCGCCGTCCCGCCGTCACCGTGGCATGCGGGCGAACGCCTGCTGCAACAACAGGCGGGCGTCGCCGAACGCATGGCAGTGGCGGGACCCAAAGTCATCCGCGACTACATGCCGGACCAGCACCGCATCTTTTTCGAGCAATTGCCCTTTGTGGTGGTGGGCGCGGTGGACGGGCAGGGCGATCCCTGGGCCGGCGTGCTGGAAGGCCTGCCGGGTTTCGTGACCTCGCCCGATCCGCGCAGCCTGCGTGTGTCCGCGGTGCCGGACGCCGACGACCCGCTGCTGGCCGGCCTGGGGCCGGACCGGCAGCTGGGCCTGCTGGGCATCGAGCTGCACACGCGCCGGCGCAACCGTGCCAACGGCCGCATCGCGGCCTGGGACGGCAAGCGTTTCGAGGTGGCGGTGACGCAGTCCTTCGGCAACTGCCCGCAGTACATCCAGGCGCGCGAGTTCCAGTTTTCGCGGTCGCCCGCCTTGCGTTTTCCCGGCACGCCGCAAGAGCGCAGCGGGCTGGACGACGCGGCGCGGGCGCTGATCGCCCGGTCCGACACGTTTTTCGTGGCGACCTATGCGGACGAGGGCGGCCGCAGGGTCGATGTCTCGCATCGCGGCGGCAAACCGGGATTCGTGCGGGTGGATGGCGACGTGCTGACCATTCCCGATTTTTCCGGCAACCGCTTCTTCAACACCTTGGGCAACATGGTGCTCAACCCGCGCGCCGGGCTGCTGTTCATCGATTTCGAGCGCGGCGACGTGCTGCAACTGACCGGCGCGGCCGAAGTGGTGCTGGACAGCCCGGAGATCGCGCAGTTCGATGGCGCCGAACGGCTGTGGCGGGTGCATGCGCGCCGGGTAGTCCGCCGGCCCGGGGCGCTGGCCTTGCGTTGGCGCTTCGATTCCTATTCGCCGATCGCGCTGGCGACCGGGCAGTGGCCGTCCGCAGCGAGAGCTACGTAGGCCGGACCTAGCCCGCCAGAGCGGTCTTCTGCACCACCGCGTCGTCCGGGCCGAGCAGGCGGCCGTCCTGCGCCCGGATTTCCAGCTTGCGCACCGGTTGGCCGCGCTTGCGGTCTATCAGCGTCGAGTGGGGTTCGGCGGCGCCGTAGTAGTGCTCTTCGCCCCATTGGCGCAAGCCCACGATCACCGGGAAGAGCGCCCGGCCTTTGTCCGTCAGCACGTATTCCTGGTAGGCGCTGCCATCCGAGGCCGGCGCCACTTCCAGGATGCCATGCGCCACCAGCGTGCGCAGGCGGTCGCTGAGGATGTTCTTGGCCACGCCCAGGCTTTTCTGCAGCTCGCCGAAACGCCGCAATCCATCGAAGGCGTCGCGCACGATCAGCAGCGACCACCAGTCGCCGATCGCGTCCAGGGAGCGTGCCACCGGGCAGGCGGCGCCTTCGAGACTAGTGCGTTTGACCATATCGGATCCTCGCTGAGGGGAATGACGGCAATGGGTGGCAACGGCTGCTTTGTCGAAATTTCGGTTGCATTATAAAACCTTCAAACCTACTATTCTGGTTTTATAACGCAACCAAATTGGAGTAAGACATGCCTGCTCGACCAGAACCCGCCGACCCCGCATCCCCCGGCCCGATGCCCAGATCCCTGGTGATGCTGCTGGCGGTCGCCTGCGCCCTGAGCGTGGCGAATGTGTATTACGCCCAGCCCCTGCTGGATGCCATCGGCCGCGAGTTCGGTATCGCCGAAGGCGCAGTGGGCATCGTGGTCACGGCCACGCAGCTGGGCTGCGCGCTGGCGCTGCTGTTGGTGGTGCCGCTGGGCGACCTGCTGGACCGGCGGCGCCTGATGCTGGGGCAACTGGCATTGCTGGTGCTGTCCTTGGTGGCGGTGGCGCTGTCGGCCGGTACGCCCTGGTTGCTGATGGGCATGGTGGCGCTGGGCCTCTTGGGGACCGCGATGACGCAGGGTCTTCTGGCCCTGTCCGCGGCGCTGGCCGCGCCGGGCGAGCGCGGCCGCGTGGTCGGCGCGGCGCAGGGCGGGGTAGTGATCGGCCTGCTGCTGGCGCGCACGCTGGCCGGGGCCGTGGCGGACCTGTGGGGCTGGCGCGCGGTCTACGTAGTGTCGGCGGCGCTGGCCGCCGTGCTGGCCTTGGTGTTGGCACGGCGTCTGCCGCAACGCCGGCTGCCTGCGGTGGAGATGGGCTATTGGGCCTTGCTGCGCTCGCTCTACGGCCTGCTGGCCACCGAGCGCGTGCTGCGCGTGCGCGGCATGATCGCGCTGCTGATGTTCGCCGCCTTCAGCGCCTTCTGGACCGCGCTGGTGCTGCCCCTGAGCGCGCCGCCGCATTCCCTCACGCACAGCGCGGTGGGCGCGTTCGGGCTGGTGGGTGTGGCGGGCGTGCTGATGGCGGCGCGCGCCGGCCGGCTGGCGGACAGCGGGCAGGGCGAGCGGACCACGGCCGTGGGGTTGGCGCTGCTATGCCTGGCCTGGGTGCCGATTGCCTTTCTGGATCAGAGTCTGTGGCTGCTGGCGTTGGGCGTGCTGGTCCTGGATATCGCTCTGCAGGCGCTGCACGTGACTAACCAGACCATGATCTTCAGCGTGAATCCGCAGGCGCATAGTCGATTGGTCGGCGGCTACATGATGTTCTACGCGGTGGGGAGCGGGTTGGGGTCTATCGCTTCGACTGCGGTTTATGCTCAGGCGGGCTGGCTGGGGGTGTGCTTGTTGGGGGCGGGTATCAGTGTTGTGGCGCTGGCGTTCTGGGCGGTGACGTTGCCGCGTGGTGAGCGTTTGGCTGTTGGTTCTTAGGATGCTTGTCGTGGGGTTCTTTAGACGCCTGTCGCGTCGTGGGCTCGCGATGCGCGGGGCTGCGATTGCGGTCCGGAGCCTTCGCTCCGGACTTGCCTCGGCGGCCCCCCCCTTCGTCATCTTCGTCCTCGCCTTCGGCGACTCCTTCAGATTCCCTCGGGCTTATCGACGCCCCGCGCATCGCGAGCCCACGACGCGACAGGCTCGGCTGGTTGAATCTTCACGGCCGCTGGGGCGGGTGGTGTGCTTGGCGTTTTGGCCACGGTCGGTGGGGTGTTGGCGTGTCTTGCGGGGCCCGCCCCAGGCCGGCCGCGCGGGCGGCCTCTTGGGGCTTACGCGGCGTCTTGCGTCGCGCGATGGCGCTGCGCGCGGGTGACGAGGGCGTTCTCGTGGTGACGCGCGCGGCTGGCGAGAGCCAGGTTTGAATTTGGTGGGCGCTGCGTTCGGGTTGATGGCGAAGCGCACGGGTTGGCCAGCAATCGTCATTTCAACGCGGGTGCCGGATGGGTGGCGCGCGTCCGGGTCTGCATGCGCAAGCGGCTACGCGCCGCGCGCCACCCATCACCGCCTATTCCCCCATGAGCTGGGGAGCAATAACAAATCAGTCATCGCATTCGCGTAAGCGAACACAATAGAAATTCAAGAGATCACGTATGTCATTATCGGCCGCCCGCGCGGCCGATAATGACGGGCAGCCCAAGCATCGTCCCTGACCACGGCTGCAGCAGCGCTCCAAGCGAAGATTCAAGTAGCTCGTCGGCGCGGGCGCCTGAGTGGCGGGCAACCTCGATGCGCCCGAGGGAATCCGAAGGCAGCCGCCGCAGGCGGCAACGAGGATGACGAAGGGGCAGTCCGGAGCGAACGCTCCGGACCGCAATCGTGGGCGCCCGCCACTCAGGCGCCCGCGCCGGCGAGCGGCCTACGAAGCACTGGAACGCGACTCCGAAGCCAATCCCCAACGAGAGCTCAGACGAGACCCTCACGCATGAAGGGCCCGTAATGCACCACAAACAGCTACGGCTGCACTTCATACTCCCCAGATCCCAGCACCACCGCCGCAAGCCCCGGCGCCTGGCTCAGCTTATGCAGCGCATAGCATTGCGCGGTCGCGATCTTGGCGTCGTGGAAAGCAGGGTCTTCCTGGCGCAGGTCCAGGCTGGCCAGCAGCGCGCGCGCCATCTGCCATCCGGCCAGGGTGGTGCCCGCCAGCAGCAGATACGGCACGGCGGCGGCAAACACGGCGTTGGGGCGGCTGGCGGCGTTGGCCAGCACGAAGTCGATGGCGTCGGCCAGGGCCGCGCGGGCCTGGCGCAAAGGTGTCAGCATCAGGCGCGCGGCGGCTTCGCTGCGGGCCTCCAGCGCCGCTTCGGTCTTGGAGACTTCCGCCAGCAGGGCGCGGGCTACGGCGCCGCCGTCGCGCAGGGTCTTGCGGCCCACCAGGTCATTGGCCTGGATCGCCGTGGTGCCTTCGTAGATCGTCAGGATGCGCGCGTCGCGGTAGTACTGCGCCGCCCCGGTTTCCTCGATGAAGCCCATGCCGCCGTGTACCTGCACGCCCAGGCTGGCCACGTCGATGGACATCTCGGTGCACCAGCCCTTGACGATGGGCACCAGGTATTCCTGCACCGCCAGGTGGCGCTTGCGGGCCTCGGCGTCGGGGTTGGCGTGCGCCTGGTCGGCGTGGCCCGCGGTGTAGTAGGCCAGCGCGCGGCCGGCCTCGGTCAGCGCGCGCATCGTGCCCAGCATGCGGCGCACGTCCGGGTGCTGGATGATGGGCACCGCGTCCTTGGACGAACCGTCCACCGGACGGCTCTGCACGCGCTCGGCGGCATAGGCCAGTGCGTGCTGGTGGGCGCGGTCGGCGACGGCCACGCCCTGTACGCCGACTGCGTAGCGGGCGGCATTCATCATGATGAACATGGCGTCCAGGCCGCGGTTCTCCTGGCCCACCAGATAGCCCAGCGCGCCGCCCGCGTCGCCGAATTGCAGCGTGCAGGTGGGGCTGGCCTTGATGCCCAGCTTGTGTTCGATCGACACGCAATGGACGTCGTTGCGCGCGCCCAGCGTGCCGTCTTCGTTCACCAGGAACTTGGGCACAAGGAACAGCGAAATGCCTTTGACGCCTTCGGGCGCGTCGGGCAGGCGCGCCAGCACCAGGTGCAGGATGTTCTCGGCCAGGTCGTGCTCGCCGTAGGTGATGAAGATCTTGGTGCCGGAGATGCGGTAGGTGCCGTCGCCCACGGGCTGCGCGCGCGAGCGCACCATGGCCAGGTCCGAGCCCGCCTGCGGCTCGGTCAGGTTCATGGTGCCGGTCCAGCGTCCGGAAATCATGGGCTCGATGAAGCGCTGCTTCAGTTCGGGCGAACCGGCAGTCAGCAGCGCCTCGATCGCGCCGTTGGTCAGCAGCGGGCATAGCGCGAACGACAGATTGGCGGCGTTCAGCATTTCGGAGCAGGGCGAGCCGATCAGGCCCGGCAGGCCCTGGCCGCCGTATTCCACCGGATGCGTCATGCCCTGCCAGCCGGCTTCGGCGTACAGGTTGAACGCCTGCTTGAAGCCCGGCGAGGTGGTGACGGCGCCATCGCGCCAGGAACTGGGTTCGCGGTCGGCGGGGTGGTTCAGCGGGGCCAGCACGTCGGCGGTGTAGCGGGCGGATTCCTCCAGCACGGCCTGAGTGGTGTCGGGCGTGGCTTCCTCGAAACCGGGCAGCGCGGCGACTTGCGGCAGGCCGGCAAGATGGTTCAGCACGAACAGCATGTCTTTGACGGGGGCTTGGTACGTCATGGCGTCGGAGCTCCTGGATGGGATGGGGACGAGGGATTCAGCCGGCCTTGCCGGGGCCGGCCACGTCGATGGCCTGGGTCGCGCCGACGGCGGCGCGCAGTTCGAATTTCTGGATCTTGCCGGTGGAGGTCTTGGGCAGTTCGCCGAAGCGCACCGCGCGCGGCACCTTGAAGCCGGGCAGCAGCAGCTTGCAGTGCGCGATGATCTCTTCGGCGGTGGCGCTGCAGCCGGGCTTGAGCTCGACGAAGGCGCAAGGGGTTTCGCCCCACTTGGGATCGGGCATTGCCACGACTGCCACCGCCGCCACGGCGGGATGGCGGTAGAGCGCGTCTTCCACTTCGATGCTGGAGATGTTTTCGCCGCCGGAAATGATGATGTCCTTGCTGCGGTCCTTGATCCGGACATAGCCGTCGGCCGTCATCACGCCCAGGTCGCCGGTGCGGAACCAGCCGCCGGCAAAGGCCTGATCGGTGGCGCGTTCGTTCTTCAGGTAGCCCTTCATGCAGATGTTGCCGCGGAACATGACCTCGCCCACGGTCTGCTCGTCGGCCGGCACCTCTTCCATGGTGTCGGGATTGCGCACGGACACGCCGGCCTGCAGGTGGTAGCGCACGCCCTGGCGCGCATTGCGCAGCGCGCGTTCTTCCTCGTCCAGCGCGTCCCAGGCTTCCTGGCGGGCGCACACGGCTGCGGGTCCGTAGACTTCGGTCAGGCCGTAAACATGGGTCAGTTCAAAGCCGATGTCGCGCATCTTGGCGATGACGGCGGGCGCGGGCGCGGCGCCCGCCACCATGGTGCGCACGGTGTGGTCGATGCCGGCGCGCATCTCGGCCGGCGCATTGGCCAGCGCGCTCTGCACGATGGGCGCGCCGCAATAGTGGGTGACGCCTTCATCGCGGATCAGGTCGAACACGGTCTGCGGATCGAACTTGCGCAGGCACACGTTGACGCCGGCGCGCGCGGCCACGGTCCAGGCGAAACACCAGCCGTTGCAGTGGAACAGCGGCAGCGTCCACAGATAGACCGGATGCTTGGGCATGTCCCATTCGAGGATGTTGCTGATGGCGTTGAGGTAGGCGCCGCGGTAGTGGTAGACCACGCCCTTGGGATCGCCGGTGGTGCCGGAGGTGTAGTTCAGCGCGATGGCGTCCCATTCGTCGGCAGGCGGCTTCCAGTCGTAGCGGGCGGGGGCGCCTGCCAGGAAGGCTTCGTAATCGACCGCGCCGGGCAGTTCGGCGGCTGCGCTGTCCAGGTCATGCACCGAGATGAGTTTGAGATGCGGGAACTCGGCCCGTGCGCGCTGGGCGACCTCGGCGTACTCGGTGTCCACGATCAGCGCCTGCGCTTCGCCGTGGCCCAGCATGAACAGCACGCTGGGCGTGTCCAGGCGGGTGTTCAGGGTATTGAGCACCGCGCCCAGCATGGGCACGCCGAAATGGGCTTCGACCATGGCGGGAATGTTGGGCAGCATCACGGCCACGGTGTCGCCGCGCTTGATGCCGGCTTGCGCCAGCGCGCCGGCCAGGCGCTGGGCGCGCTCGTAGGTCTGGGCCCAGTTGCGCCGCACCTTGCCGTGGACGATGGCCAGCCGCTGGCCGTAGACCTGCGCCGCGCGGGCGATGAAGTCCACCGGGGTCAGGGCTTCGTAGTTGGCGTCGCGGCGCTCGAGGCCGCGGTCGAACATACCGCTCATGCTTGTCTCCAGTTGGGACGCGCAGGCGTCCCTTATCCATCTGCGGGGCGTTTGATCCCCGTCGCTTGCCCTAGCTTACGGGGCCGCCGAAAATACTGTCTGTCACCTGCATGACAGACCGGCGGCCAACCTGGCTTTCCCAAGTTTTACACAGTTATTCCCATGTCCGACGTTTCAAACATCGTTTCCGCTGCGGAACTGGCCAGCCTGTTCGAGGCGTGCGCCTGGTTCGCTGCACTGGAGGCCCGCCACCAGGACCTGGTGCTCGCGACGTCGCGCGCCGAACACGTGGCCAACGGCGCCTGGATCGCGCGGCGCAACGCGCCCTCGGACTATTGGCTGGGGGTGCATTCGGGCCTGTTGAAGCTGGCCATCTACAACGAGTCGGGCCGCAGCTGTACGTTTTCGGGCGTGCCGCCGGGCGGCTGGTTTGGCGAGGGCAGTGTGATCAAGCGCGAACTGCGCAAGTACGACGTAGTGGCGATCCAGCCGTCGCTGGTGTTGCAGGTGCCTACGGCCACCTTCCATGCGCTGTTGTCGGCCAGCCTGCCGTTTTCGCATTTCGTCATCGGCCAGTTGAACAACCGCATGGGCGAGTTCATCGCCTCGATCCAGAACCACCGTTTGCTGGATGCGGACGCGCGCGTGGCGCAGTCGCTGGCGCAGCTGTTCAATCCGCAGCTGTATCCGTCCACCGATCTGACGCTGGCGATTTCGCAGGAAGAACTAGGCTATCTGACGGGCCTGTCGCGCCAGCGGGTCAACCAGGCGCTACAGACGCTGGCGGACCAGGGCATTCTGGCGCTGGCCTACAACCAGATCAAGGTGCTGGACCTGGACCGTCTGCGCCAGTACGGCCTGGACCAGCTCTGAGGGCGCTGGATCAGGCGCCGCGCAAGGCGCGGGCCAGTGCCGCGCGCGCCAGGATGCGGGTCGAATCCAGCGTGGGCAGGGCGGCGTTGCCATCGTTCAGCACCAGCGGCAATTCGGTGCAGCCCAGCACCACGGCATCGCAGCCGGCGTGGCGCAGGCGTTCGATCACGGCTTGCAGCCGGGCCACGGATTCCGGCTTGAACACGCCAAGCACCAGCTCGTCCATGATGACGCGGGCCAGGGTGTCGCGGTCTTCTTCGGACGGCCGCAGCCATTGCAAGCCGCGCGCTTCCAGCTGATCCGGATAGACGCTGCTGTCCACCAGCCAGCGCGTGCCCAGGATACCGATGCGGCGATAGCCGCGCGCCTGGGCCTCGGCCGCGACTTCCTCGGCGATATGCAGCCAGGGCAGGGGCGATTGCGGCAGCACATGCGCCAGCGCTTGGTGGATGGTGTTGTCCGGACAGATCAGGAAATCCGCGCCGGCGCGCGCCAACTTGCCGGCCGAGGACAGCATCAGCGCGCCCACGCCGGCCAGGTCGGTCCGGTCCAGGCAGGCGACGTAGTCCGCCAGCGAATGCGTGTGCAGCGAAATCTCCGGGTGCGCGTGCGGCCCCAGGCGTTCGGCGCCTTCCGCGCACAGGGTGCGATAGCAAAGCGCGGCGCCTTCGGCGGAGCAGGCGACGATGCCGATGTGCAGGGGCGTGCCATTCATTCGGCGGACTCCTTGCTGGATGCGCGCACGTGGCGGGCGATGTCGAGAAAGCTTGCCGCCATGGCGTCCTGCTGCGCCTGCGGCAGCCGCGACAGGAACAGCTCGTCGACAGCGGGACCGTAGACCTGCCACATCTCGCGGCGCAGCGCGCGCCCCTTGGGCGTAAGGCGGGCGTAGGTGGCGCGGCGGTCCTCGTCCGAGCGGAAACGTTCGACCAGGCCCTCGGCCTCGAGGCGGTCCATCAGGCGGGTCAGGTTGTAGCGCGCGATCACCATGCGCTCGGCGATCTCGAACATCCTGGCCGTGCCCTCGGGGGCGCGCTCCAGCGCCCACAGCGCGTCATACCAGGCCAGCGGCGGCAGGCCGGCGGCGGACAGGCGCTTTTCGATTTCTTCCACCACCAGCGCATGCGCGGTCAGGAAGAGGCTCCACGCATCGGGTTTGCCCCTGGCCATGCGGTCGATTCCTTTGAAAGAGGTGGGAATGCAGCGGCTGATTGTAAGAGGGCGAGGCTGTCCGCAGAGCATCAAGAAGGGTCCAAATAACCCTGTTGCAGTTATTTATACCCTTGATTGCGGCGGTCAAATCCACCCACTGAAATGCAACGCCATGATTTGAATGGGAATTTTCCTGGCACGAAATTCGCATAAGGGTACGTACCCCAAAACCGCAACACTGGAGGGCGTTCCCATCATGGGTCCGTATCGGAAATTATGGTTCACCTTGATCGCCGTATTGGCGGTCACGTTCGCATTGCTGGGCTTCTACGGCGGCGAGGTCTATCGCCAGGCGCCGCCGATACCCGGCCAGGTCGTGACGGCCGACGGCAAACCGCTGTTCGGCCGCGACGACATCCTGGACGGCCAGACGGCCTGGCAATCGGTCGGCGGCATGCAGCTCGGCTCCGTCTGGGGGCATGGCGCCTACCAGGCGCCGGACTGGACGGCCGACTGGCTGCACCGCGAGCTGACGGCCTGGCTGGACCTGGCCGCGCGCGAACAGCACGGCCAGGACTATGCGCAGCTGGACGCGCGCGCCCAGGCCGCGCTGCGCGCCGACCTGAAGGCCGAGTACCGCGCCAACCGCAGTGATGCCGCGACCGATACGCTGACGGTGAGCCCGCGGCGCGCTCGTGCCATGGCGCAGACCGCGGCCTACTACGACCAGCTGTTTTCCGACGCGCCCGCGCTGCACCGCAGCCGCGAGAATTTCGCGATGAAGGAAAACACCTTGCCCGACGCCGCGCGCCGCACCCAGCTCACGCACTTCTTCTTCTGGACGGCGTGGGCGGCGGCGACCGAGCGCGAAGGCAAGAACGTCACCTACACCAACAACTGGCCGCATGAACCCCTGATCGACAACGTGCCTAGCGCCGAGAACGTCATGTGGTCCATCATCAGCGTGGTGGTGCTGCTGGCGGGCATCGGCTTCCTGGTCTGGGCCTGGGCCTTCCTGCGCGGCAAGGAAGAGGACGAGCCGCCGGCGCCGGCCAAGGATCCGCTGACCACCTTCCCCCTGACGCCTTCGCAGCGCGCCCTGGGCAAGTACCTGTTCCTGGTGGTGGCGCTGTTCGGCTTCCAGGTGCTGCTGGGCGGCTTCACTGCGCACTACACCGTCGAAGGGCAGAAGTTCTACGGCATCGACGTGTCGCAGTGGTTCCCGTATTCGCTGGTGCGCACCTGGCATATCCAGAGCGCGCTGTTCTGGATCGCCACCGGCTTCCTGGCCGCCGGTTTGTTCCTGGCGCCGCTGATCAACGGCGGGCGCGACCCGAAGTTCCAGAAGGTGGGCGTGGACATTCTGTTCTGGGCGCTGGTGCTGGTGGTGGTCGGATCGTTCACCGGCAACTACCTGGCGATTGCGCAGATCATGCCGCCGGACCTGAACTTCTGGCTGGGCCACCAGGGCTATGAATACGTGGACCTGGGCCGCCTGTGGCAGATCGGCAAGTTCGCGGGCATCTGCTTCTGGCTGGTGCTGATGCTGCGTGGCATCGTGCCCGCGCTGCGCACGCCGGGCGGCGACAAGAACCTGCTGGCGCTGTTGACCGCCTCGGTCGGCGCCATCGGCCTGTTCTACGGCGCCGGCTTTTTCTACGGCGAGCGCACCCACCTGACGGTGATGGAGTACTGGCGCTGGTGGATCGTGCATCTGTGGGTGGAAGGTTTCTTCGAAGTCTTCGCGACCACGGCGCTGGCCTTCATCTTCTCCACGCTGGGCCTGGTGTCGCGCCGCATGGCGACCACAGCCAGCCTGGCCTCGGCTTCGCTCTTCATGCTGGGCGGCATACCCGGCACCTTCCATCACCTGTACTTCGCCGGCACCACCACGCCGGTGATGGCCATCGGCGCCAGCTTTTCGGCGCTGGAAGTGGTGCCGCTCATCGTGCTGGGGCACGAGGCCTGGGAGAACTGGCGCTTGAAGACCCGCGCGGCCTGGATGGACAACCTGAAGTGGCCGCTGATGTGCTTCGTGGCCGTGGCCTTCTGGAACATGCTGGGCGCGGGCGTCTTCGGCTTCATGATCAACCCGCCGGTGTCGCTGTACTACATCCAGGGCCTGAACACGACGCCGGTCCATGCGCACGCGGCCCTGTTCGGTGTGTACGGCTTCCTGGCGCTGGGCTTCACCCTGCTGGTGCTGCGCTACATCCGTCCGCAGTACGCGCTGAGCCCCGGCCTGATGAAGCTGGCGTTCTGGGGCATGAACCTGGGCCTGGCGCTGATGATCTTCACCAGCCTGCTGCCGGTGGGCCTGATCCAGTTCCATGCCAGCATCAGCGAGGGCATGTGGTACGCCCGCAGCGAAGCCTTCATGCAGCAGGAACTGCTGAAGAACCTGCGCTGGGGCCGCACCTTCGGCGACGTGGTGTTCCTGCTGGGCGCGCTGGCCATCGTGATGCAGGTGATCCTGGGCCTCTTGAGCGGCAAGCCCGCGCAGGCCGAGCCGCGTCTGCAGCCCAAGGCGGCGCGCGGCTAGCAACTCGTCCCGGGGGGGGGGGGGGGGGGGGGGGGGGGGGGGGGGGGGGGGGGGGGGGGGGGGCGTAT